>JAPLAA010000111.1 GCA_026393475.1 Actinomycetota bacterium | reverse complement strand
CTCGATCGCGCTCGACGCCGCGACCACGCCACGGAACAGCGCTTCAGCAGCCCGCTCGGCGCTGCGACGGGTCTCGCGCACCGGCGAGACGAGCGCGAGCTGGCGGAGCACGTCGATGAGCTGTTTGGTGGTGCGCACGAAGTCGCCGCCGGTGAGCTCCTCCTGTTCGACGACCTCGGCGAAGCCCTCGCCGGCGGCCCAGGCGAACGCCACGGCGATGAACGTGGGGTCGGGCGCCCGGTGCAACGACAGGCCCGCGTCCTCCTCGATGTCCTGCAGCTCGAGGCTGATCGTGATGATGCTCATCCATCGCTGCTTGGCCGTGGGGCTGGGGAACCATGGCCGGGGCGCAGGGTCGGGGCTGCGGTGCTCGTAGACGAACACGGAGATGAGCGCGGCGAGCTCTGCCGGCCCGAGGCCGTCGAACAGCCCGCGGCGGAGGCACTCGACGATGAGCAGGTCGCACTCGTGGAACGTGCGCGACAGGATCTCGCCGGCGTCGGTGAGCGACCAGCCGTCGACGTAGCCCCAGTTCTCGAGGATGCGCAGCACCCGGTCGAAGTCGCGCGAGATCGATTGGCTGCGGCCGCGCATGCGCTGCTGGAGTTCGTCGACCTCGCGGGCCACCCGATCGGCCTGCGCCGCGGCCTTCAGCCGGTCGGCGAGATCCGGGTCGTCCTCCACCGGGTGACCGTCGCTGATGTCGGGCCCGTCGCCGTCCCACGGTGCGGTGCCACCGCCACGCCCCTTGCGACGGTACGGCTGCACCTCGGCCTTCATGAGCCGTTGGGCGACCTCGCGCTGGTAGTCCTGGCGGTTCGGCGCGAAGTCGTTCGGCAGCTGGATCTTGCCGATCGCCCGCGGCGGCTCGTCGAAGTCGAGTTCGCTCAGCTGGATCGGGTCGCGCCGGGTGGTGAGGCCGCTGAGACGCATCCCACCCTTGCGATGCGCGGTGGCGAGCACGGCCACGCGGCCGGCGTAGCGGCCCTTCTCGACGTAGACGATGTCGCCCGGCTTGAGCTTGAGCAGTGCGAGTTCGATCGGGTTGTCGCGCCCGATGGTGACCTGGCGGTCGTCTCGACGTTCACGGCTCTCGCTGCCGCGCTTGAGCAGCCGGCGGTACTCGTCGAGGTCGCCGTACGGGCTGCGCGCCGCGTCGCTGAGGTCGCGCAGGTGCTGTTGGCGTCGTTCGAGGCGCGACTCGATCTTCACCACGTCGCGGTCGGCCTGGTACTGGGCGAACGACAGATTGAGCAGGTGGTGTGCTCGCTCGCTCGAGTACGTGCGCACGAGGTTGGTGGCCATGTTGTACGTGGGTCGGAACGCCGAGTTGAGGTGGAACGACCGGCTGCCGGCCAACGCTGCCACCTGGTCGAAGGGCACGAACGGGCTCCACAGCACGACGGCGTTGCCGAGGTCGTCGATGCCGCGGCGACCGGCGCGACCGGTGAGCTGGGTGTACTCCCCCGGGGTCAGGAACGCGTGATGGTCGCCGGTGAACTTGGTGAGCTTCTCGATCACCACGCACTTGGCCGGCATGTTGATACCGACCGCGAGGGTCTCCGTGGCGAACACCACCTTCACCAGCCCCTCGACGAAGCAGGCTTCGACCACCTCCTTGAACGGCGGCACCATGCCGGCGTGGTGGGCGGCGACACCGGCCTCCAGCTGGGCGAGGAACTGGCTGTAACCGAGCACGGCGAGGTCGGCCGCGTCCATCGTGCCGAGCCGGGCGTCGACGATCTCGCGGATGCGGTCGCGCTCCTCCCCCGTCGTCAGCCGTGCCCCGGCGGCGAGCACCGACCGGGCGGCCTCGTCGCACTGGTTGCGGCTGAAGATGAAGTAGATGGCCGGCAGCATCCGCTGGCGCTCGAGCATGTCGACCACGTCGAGCCGCGACGGCGTGTACAGCTTGCGCCGACCCTGGGTCTCCTTGCGGTTGCGGCCGCCGCGAGGGGCCCGCATCGCCTCGCTGTCGAGGCGCATCGCGTCGTTGTTGGAACGTCCGTTGACGAGGACGGGCAACAGGTGGGTGCGGTCGTGGGTCTTGTCGCCGACGAAGTACAGGTTCTCCAGGCGGACGGGTCGGCGCTCCTCGACGATCGCCGTGGTGGGGCCTCGGACGGTGCTGATCCAGTCGGTGAGTTCCTGCGCGTTGCTCACCGTCGCCGACAGGCACACGGGGTGCACCGACACGGGCAGGTGGATGATCACCTCCTCCCACACGGGGCCGCGGTAGGCGTCCTGG
>JAPLAA010000090.1 GCA_026393475.1 Actinomycetota bacterium | reverse complement strand
GGGCGCCGTCAGGATGGTGCCCGAGCTCCTCGAGCGAGGTCGACAGCCCACCGTCGACGACGGTGAACGGCTCGCGCAACAGCCACGGCACGACGACGCCGGTCATCGATGCGACGCGGGCACCGGCCGCACGGTGACACCGGCAGCCGTCATCGCCGCCTTCGCGTCGGCGATGCGGTGCTCGCCGAAGTGGAAGATGCTGGCGGCGAGCACCCCGGTGACGCCGCCCTGCAGCACGCCCTCGGCGAGATGGTCGAGCGTGCCGACGCCCCCGCTCGCGATCACCGGCACACCGACGGCGTCGGTGACCGCACGGGTGAGCTGCAGGTCGAACCCTTCGCGGGTGCCGTCACGGTCCATCGAGGTGAGCAGGATCTCGCCGGCACCGAGCGTCGTGGCCTGCACCGCCCAGGCGATCGCGTCGATGCCCGTCGGTGTGCGGCCGCCGTGCAGGTAGACCTCGAACCCCGAGCCGTCGGCACGGCGCTTGGCGTCGATCGCGCACACGACGCACTGCGCACCGAACTCGGCGGCGATCTCGCGGATGAGCTCGGGCCGCTGCACCGCTGCGGTGTTGACGCTCACCTTGTCGGCACCGGCGCGCAGCATCGACCTGGCGTCGTCGACCGACCGGATGCCACCCCCGACGGTGAACGGGATGAACACCTCCTCGGCGGTGCGCGACACGACGTCGATCATCGTCCGACGGCCGTCGCTCGACGCGGTGATGTCGAGGAAGACGAGCTCGTCCGCGCCCTCACGGTCGTAGAACTCCGCCATCTCCACCGGGTCGCCCGCATCGCGGAGATCGACGAAGTTGACGCCCTTGACGACCCGGCCGTCGGTGACGTCGAGACACGGGATCACACGCGACACCCTCATCGCACACCCCCATCCGAATCGAGGTCCGAACCGAGACTGCGCAACGCCGACACACCATCGGCGACCGTGAACCGACCTTCGTACAACGCCTTGCCCGTGATGACCCCGGCGATGCCGGGCACCCGGCCGAGTTCGACCACATCGGCGAGCGTGGCCACGCCGCCGCTCGCGATCACCGGGATGCGGGTCGCACGCGCCGCGGCGCTGAGGCCCTCGACGTCGGGGCCCTGGAGCATGCCGTCACGGCCGATGTCGGTGATGACGAACGCCGCAGCCGTGGGGAACCAGCCGAGTGCGTCGAACAACTGCACGCCGCTCCCCTCGGTCCAGCCGTGCACCGCGAGCTCTCCGGCGCGGTGGTCGAGTCCGACCGCCACGGCGACGATCGCGGACGCGTCGGCCACGAGCTGCGGGTCGCGCACGGCGGCCGAGCCCATGACCACCCGGGCGACGCCTGCGTCGGCGAGCACCTCGGCGTCGGCGACGGCACGCACGCCGCCGCCGGTCTGCACCTGCGCACGACCGTGGACGGCGCGGGCGATGGCGGCCACCACGTGACGGTTCTCGGGCGAGCCGGAACGTGCCGCGTCGAGGTCGACCACGTGGATCCACGTGGCGCCCTGGTCGGCGAAGGAGGTCGCCACGGCGACGGGATCGTCGCCGTACTGGGTCTCCTGGTCGTAGTCGCCCTGCAGCAACCGCACGACGCGACCGCCGCGCAGGTCGATGGCCGGGTACAGCTCGGCGGTCATGCCCGCACCGACTGAGCGAGACGGACGAAGTTGGTGAGCAGCGCGAGCCCCGACTCGCCCGACTTCTCCGGGTGGAACTGGGTGGCGAACACGTTGTCGCGTCGGAACGCCGCGTTGACGGTGCCGCCGTACTCGCACGTCGCGGCCACCGCCTCCGGATCGGTCGGCACGCCGTGCAGCGAGTGCACGAAGTACACCCACGGCGACTCGCCGAGCCCGGCGAACATCGGGTCGTCGGCGTGCTGGGGCGACACGGTGAGCTGGTTCCACTGCATCTGCGGCCGCGGCAGCTCGGCGCTCAACCAGCGGACCGTGCCACCGATGACCCCGAGGCCCCGCGCGTGCGGGTCCTCCTCGCTGCCGTCGAACAGCATCTGCATCCCGACACAGATGCCGAGGAACGGTCGCCCCGACGCCACGGCGCGGTGCACCTCCTGCTCCAGGCCGGCGGCGCGCAGCGCGTCCATGCACGCACCGAAGGCGCCCACACCGGGCAGCACGACGGCGTCGGCTGCGGCGATCACCTCGTGATCGGCCGTGAGCACCGCGTCGGCACCGCAGTGCTCGAGCGCCTTCTGCGCCGAGCGCAGGTTGCCGATGCCGTAGTCGAGGACGGCGAGCCGAGGCGCGCCAGCGCCCGAACTCACAGCACGCCCTTGGTGCTCGGCAGCGAACTGCCCTCGACCCGAACCGCGTCGCGCAGGCAACGGCCGAGCCCCTTGAACGTGGCCTCGATGATGTGATGCACGTTGCGGCCGCGCACGAGTGACACGTGGAGCGTGATGCCGGCCGCAGTGGCGAACGACGACACGGCGTGTTCGGCGAGCTGCGGGTCGAACGGCGGGTTGCCGAGCGGCAGGCACTCGGGCATCTCCACCTCCCACACGACGAACGGGCGACCCGACAGGTCGAGCGCCACGTCGACGAGCGCTTCGTCGAGCGGATAGCGGCCGCTCGCGAAGCGACGCACACCGACCTTGTCGCCGACCGCCTCGCGGAAGGCCTCGCCGAGCGCGATCGCCACGTCCTCGACGGTGTGGTGCGTGTCGATGTGCAGGTCGCCGATGGCCTGGATGTTCAGGTCGAACCCGCCGTGCTTGCCGACCTGCTCGAGCATGTGGTCGTAGAACGGGATGCCGGTCGACGCGTGCGCCTCACCGGTGCCGTCGAGATCGAGGTGCAGCTCGATCGAGGTCTCCTTGGTCACCCGGGTGCGGCTGGCGGCGCGTGCGTTCATGACAGGACCTCCTGGAGGGCGGTGAGGAACGCGTCGTTCTCCTCGGGCGTGCCGATGGTGACGCGGAGGCAGTCGTCGAGCCGAGGCCAGCTGCTGCAGTCGCGGATGAGGACGCTGCGGTCGAGCAGGCCCTGCCACACCTGGCGGCCCGACATGGTGCGGGGCCGGAACAGCACGAAGTTGGCCCCGCTCGGGAAGTGGTCGACGGGCAGGGTGTCGAAGGCACGCTGGATGCGCTCGCGCTCGGCGACGATCTGCTCGACCCGCTCGTTCATCTCACCCACGTAGCGCAGTGCGAGCCGACCGGCGATCTGCTTGGCCGAGTCGAGGTGGTACGGCAGCACCACCTTGTCGAGTTCGGCCACGAGCCAGCGGGGGCCGACGAGGTAGCCGAGCCGGGTGCCCGCCATCGACCACGTCTTGGAGAACGTGCGGGTGACGACGAGCGGCACCTCCTCGTCGAGGAGGTCGAGCGCGCTCCAGTCGGCGAACTGGCCGTAGGCCTCGTCGACCACGAGCAGCCCGGGCTCGGGCAGCATCGCCACCGCTGCCAGCACCGCTCGCACGTGCTCGGCCGGCTCGACCAGCCCGGTCGGGTTGTTCGGCGAGCACAGGAACGTGACCGTGGGGCGGTCGCGAGCGATCGCGGCGAGTGCCGCCTCGAGATCGAGCGTGAAGTCGGCGGCCCGGTCGGTCTCGGACACGGTGGCGCCGGTGAGCCGGGCGATGTGTGCGTGCAGTTGGTACGTGGGCTCGAAGGTGGCGACGGTGCGGCCGGGGCCGGCGAAGGTGAGCAGCACCGTCTGCAGCACCTCGTTCGAGCCGTTGGCCACGAAGACCTGATCGGTGCCGACGCCGTGCATCGCCGCGATCTCGGCGCGCAGTTCGGTGGCGGCCCGATCGGGATAGCGGTGCCACGCCACCCGGGAGAGTTCGGCAGCGAAGGCATCGCGCCATGCCGCCGGCGGTTCGCCGGGCGCCTCGTTGGTGTTGAGCCGGACGCGGACGTCGACCTGCGGCGAGTGGTACCCCTCGAGGGCGCGGAGGTCGTCACGAACTGGCACTCGGGTCACGGGAGCCAACGCTACCGATCAGGGGTCGTCGCACCCGGTGCCTTTGCGCGCACCGTCGTGCCAGACTCGACGCCATGAGCGCATCCACCGGGAGCACCGCCGCCGAACTGTCGGTCGCCGCCGATCACGTCGACCGCTATCGCGAGCGCGTGGCCGGGCTCGTCACGCCGCTGCTCGGCGGGAACCACGACGACGCGGTGTCGGCCATGTACGAAGCCGAGCGCGCGCTCCGCAGTGCGAGCCGTGCGCTCGAGCGGGCCGTCCGCGCCCTCAAGTGATCGGGTGACGCCCCGGTTCGACCGAGGCAGAGAACACCACCCCGAGCGGTCGCCGTGGCCCGGATGGCGTTCGCGCGAGGCGCGCGTTTCGCGCACAGGGTGAAAACGAAGCGACGGCCCCCGAAGGGGCCGTCGCTGTGCGAAGTCAGACGGCGGATTCCGACTTCGCCCACAATCCAGGTGGCGGGAACCTGGTTGGTGAAGGCATTGTACGACGGGATCGATGAGAACGCAAGCCGCGGCCGGACCAGCACGGAGCGTCCCGAGCGACCACCCTCGGTGACCGCGATCTTCAAGGCTTCGTCAAGCCGGGAGCGGCTCGACTCAAGCTTTCGTCGTGTTCGCAGCACCGCGTCGCCGCGGCAGCGACGATGACGGGCACACGTCCTCGAGCACACAGTCGGCACAGCGCGGCTTCTTCGCGTCGCACACCCGTCGGCCGTGGAGGATGGTGCGCAGACCGAACGGCCCCCACGCATCGGGGGCGAGGAACGACCCGAGCTCGTGTTCGACCTTCACGGGATCGTCCTGCTGGGTGAGGCCGAGCCGCCGACTCACCCGCCCGACGTGGGTGTCGACGGGCAGACCGGAGAGGTCGAACACGACCGCTCGCACCAGGTTGCCGGTCTTGCGGCCGACGCCCGGCAGGGTGACCAGATCGTCGAGCTCGGTGGGCACCTCGCCTTGGTAGCGGTCGAGCAACGCCTGGGCCATCCCGATCCGGTTCTTCGCCCTGGTCTGGTAGAAGCCCGTCGACCGGACGATCTCCTCCAGCTCGGACGGATCGGCGCCGGCCAACGTCTCGGGGTCGGGGTACCTGGCGAACAGCGTCGGCGTGACCATGTTGACCCGGGCGTCGGTGCACTGCGCCGACAGGATCGTCGCCGCCAGCAGTTCGAACGCGTTCGTGTGGTCGAGCTCGCAGAGGGCCTCGGGATACTCGATGGCGAGGCGCTCGGCGACGACTCGCGCCCGACCCTTGGGTGTTCTCGGCTGTGCCACGCCGTGGAGGCTACGGGCCGACGGGGCTCCCGCCCGAGCATCGGCGGGTAGCCTCGTCCGAATGCTGCGGTTCGACGTGCACCACGCGCTCGACGCGGCCGAACGCGCCGCGGTGATCGACCTGGTGGGCCGCGAGCAGCACCGCACCGGGCACCGCCCGGTGTCCGACCAGGCCTGGCTCGAGCTCGTCCACGGCGGCCCCACGTGGCACGCCGCGGTCACCTGCCGCACCGACACCGGGATCCCTGCCTCGCCGGACGAGCTCCTCGCGATCTGCCTCATCGGCCGCAGCGCGGCCTGGACGCTCGAGGTGGTCGTCGACCGCGACCGCGCTGACGACGACCGCCCCGGCCGGTACGCGCTCGTGCACGGCGTGCTCGCCGCGGCGAGCGACGAGATCGCCCGCGCCGGCGGTGGCGACGTCCGCTGGTGGCTGTTCGATGCGGGCGACGACGCCGATGCGCTCGCCGCGTCGGCCGGGCTCGCACCGGGTCGCGCGCTGCTGCAGATGCTGGTCGAACTCCCGCTCGTCGGGCGGTCCGATGGCCGTCCGTCCGTCCACACCCGACCGTTCGAGGTGGGCAGGGACGAACGGGCCTGGCTCGAGGTGAACAACGCCGCGTTCGCGTGGCACCCAGAACAGGGCATCTGGGACATCGCGGCCCTCGAGTTGCGCGAAAGCGAAGACTGGTTCGACCCGGCGGGCTTCCTGCTGCACGAGCGCGACGGGCGGCTGGCGGCGTTCTGCTGGACCAAGATCCACCACGACGTCGATCCCGTGCAGGGCGAGATCTACGTGATCGCGGTGCACCCCGACTTCCACGGCGCCGGATTGGGTCGGGCGCTCACCGTCGCAGGGCTCGACCACATCGTGTCCCGCGGTGTCACCACCGGGATGCTGTTCGTCGACCTCGACAACACCTCGGCCGTGCGGCTGTACGAGTCGCTCGGCTTCCACGTCCACCGCGTCGACCGCGCCTACACGGGCCACGTCCCCGCTGCCGTCGACGCCCCACCGACCGGCGCCGAACCGACGGCCCCCACCGACCAGGAGCACCCATGACCGACCTCACCGACGCCCCTGGTGCAGCGGACGCGTCCGACGAGCTTCCCCGCTGGAGCGCCGCCGACGTCCACGACTCGTTCACGGCACGCTCGTTCACCGACGCGATGGAGCGGATGGCGAGCGACGTCGACCGCCTCGTCGCCCTGTTCGACGACCACGGTGTCCGCGCCGTCGAACCGCGCTCGCCCACGGCGGCGGACGCCGACGCCACCGCAGCGGTCATCGAGGCCTACAACGCGACCGCACGCCAGGTCGGCGAACTGCGCGCCTACACCTACGCCACGGTCGCCACCGACACCCGCCACGAGCAGGCCCAGGCGCTGCTCTCCGAGATCGAGACACGCGACGCCAAGGTCACGCCGCTGCTCGCCCGCCTGGCCGACTGGGTCGCATCCCTCGGCGCCGACGAGCTGGCGGTACTGCACCCGACGATCGGCGATCACGTCGGACCGCTGCGCCGGCTCGCCGTGCGCGCCGAACGGCAGATGAGCGAATCCGAGGAGCATCTCTACGCCGAACTCGCCACCACCGGCTCCTCGGCGTGGTCGCGCCTGCAGCGCGAGATCACCTCGCAGCTCACCGCCGAGGTGGCGCTCCCCGACGGCCCCGTCACGATGCCGATCAACGCCGTGCGCGGCCTCGCATCGCACGGCGATCCCGCCGTCCGACAGGCGGCGTACGAGGCCGAGCTCATCGCGTGGCCCACCGTCGCCCCGGTGTGTGCCGCGGCGATGAACGCGATCAAGGGCGAGGCCAACACCGTCAACCGACGCC
Source organism: Actinomycetota bacterium (assembly GCA_026393475.1). GTDB lineage: Bacteria > Actinomycetota > Acidimicrobiia > Acidimicrobiales > Ilumatobacteraceae > VFMC01. The sequence goes on along the minus strand of JAPLAA010000090.1, from coordinate 37,163 downwards.
GCGGGTGGCCGTCGCCGCTCGACGCATCGCTCTACGCGAACAGCGTGTCGCGCCCCACGTACGACGCGATGAACGCGGCGATCACCTCATCGCTGCCGACCATCCGTGGCTGGATGCGCACCAAGGCCCGCCTCCTCGGCCACGACGGTCCCCTCCCCTGGCGCGACCTGTTCGCACCGCTGCCCGTCGCCCCGGGCGGCATCTCCTGGCAGGAAGGCCTCCGCCTCGTGCGCGACGCCTTCGCCGACTACAGCGGCCCGCTCGCGTCGCTCGTCGATCGAGCCGTCGCCGAACGCTGGATCGACGCGGCCCCTCGCGACGGCAAGGTGGGCGGGGCGTTCTGCATGTCGTTCGTGGAGGACCGCTCACTGGTGCTGCTCAACTGGAGCGGCACGGTCGACTCGGCCCAGATCACCGCCCACGAGCTCGGCCACGCCTATCACAACACCCAGCTCACGCATCGCACACCGCTGCAGCGGCGACTCCCGATGGCGCTGGCCGAGACGGCGAGCATCTTCTGCGAGACCCTCGTGGTCGAAGCCGGCCTGAAGCACCTGCAGGGCGCCGATCGGCTCGCGCTGCTCGACGTCGACCTGCAGACGTCGGCCCAGGTGGTCGTCGACATCCGCTCACGGGTGCTGTTCGAGACCGAACTGTTCGCCCGCCGCCAGCGCCGCACCCTCGGCGCCGGCGAGCTGCACGAGATGATGCGCGAGGCGCAGGCCGACGCCTACGGCGACGGACTCGACCAGTCGACCGCCCACCCGTACATGTGGATCCTCAAGCCGCACTACTACAGCTCGCACTTCTACAACTGGCCGTACACGTACGGGCTGCTGTTCGGGCTCGGGCTGTTCGCCCGCTACCAGGACGACCCCGAGCGGTTCCAGGCCGGCTACGACGACCTGCTGTCGCGGGCCGGCATGGACTCGGCCGAGGAGCTCGGCACTGCGTTCGGCCTCGACGTCACCGACGAGGCGTTCTGGGCCGCGAGCCTGTCGGTGATCGGCGAGCGCATCGCCCAGTACGAGACGCTGGCCACCGACCTCGGACTGCTGCAGGACCCGCGACCATGAGCACGCGCTACGACGTCGACCGGGAGCAGCTGGCCGAGCAGCTCGCCGGCGAACCCCGGTACCGGCTCGACCAGGTGTGGCAGGGCCTCTACACGCAACTCGCCACCCCCGACGAGCTCACGTCGCTGCCGAAGGCGCTGCGCGCCCGCCTCGACGAGGAACTGCCGCTCGCCCTGCACCAGGAGATCCGCCGCATGAGCGACGGTGGCGACACGGTGAAGTACCTGTGGCAGCTCGACGACGGCAACCGCATCGAGACCGTGCTGATGCTCTACCCCGACCGCGTCACGGTCTGTGTCAGCAGCCAGGCCGGCTGCGCGATGGACTGCGGCTTCTGCGCCACCGGGCAGGCCGGCTTCAAGCGCCACCTCACCGTCGGCGAGATCGTCGAGCAGGTGGCCCGCGCCGCCCGCGAGGCGAAGGACATGGGCCGCAGGCTCGCCAACGTCGTGTTCATGGGCATGGGCGAACCGCTCGCCAACGAGACCGCCGTGTGGGGCGCGATCGAGCGGATCCACGGCGACATCGGGCTGTCGGCCCGGCACCTCACGGTGAGCACGATCGGCATCGTGCCCGGCATCCGCAGCCTCGCCGCCCGCCCGCTGCCGGTGAACCTCGCGGTGTCGCTGCACGCCGCGAACGACGAGCTGCGCAACACCCTCGTGCCGATGAACAAGCGCTACCCGCTCGAGCAGCTGATGAACGCCTGCGCCGACTACCTGGCGGTGAAGGGGCGACGGATCAGTTTCGAATGGGCGCTCATCGAGGGCGTCAACGACCGCGACAGCGATGCGTTCGAACTGGCCGCGCTCTGCAAGCGGTTCCGGCTCGCCGCCCACGTGAACCTCATCCCGCTCAACCCCACGCCGGGATGGCCGACGATCGGCAGCAGCCCCAAGCGGGTGCAGCAGTTCCGCGACCTGCTCGAGTCGCGGGGCGTGAACGCCACCGTGCGCCGCAACCGGGGCACCGACATCGATGCCGCGTGCGGTCAGCTCGCGGCCGGCCAGCCGGTCGAGATCAGGACCCCGCGAGGTACTTCGGGTTCGCCACGCTGAGCTTGTCGCGCACGCTGGCCCACACCAGCTCGCGCACCTCGGCCGCACGGTCGTCGAGCTCGCCGCTGCGGATGCGCGCCGCGAGCTCGGCCTCGTCGGCGCACCCGAGCTGATCGAGCCTCGCCTGGTGCGTCGCCGCCTGGACGACACCGGTCTCGAGTTCGCGTTCGACCATCGCGAGCACATTGATCGCGACGCGGGCGTGGAACTGGAGCCGTCCCGTGGTGCCGGTGAGCACGTCGCGCTCGAGCCACTCGCGCACCGATTCGACGAGCTCTCGGCTCGTGGGCATGTCGTGCGGGATCACCAGCGTCCCTCCAGGGCCAGGAACAGATCGTGTTCGTTCTCGCACACGCGTCGGCCGATGGCGGCGAGCTCGTGGCTGCGGGAGAAGCCCGACATGTGCGCGTTGCACTGGAGGATGCACATGATCCCCCACTTCAACGTGCCGAGCACCTCCCACCACAACGCCTCGTCGGGGTCGACCCTGCCGCCGCCCGCTGCCTCGTAGGCGTCGAACAACTCCTGGTACTCGCCGACGCCGGCGACCGGCTTCGCCGAACCGAACCGCCACGCCTTCACGCACAGCCACCCGAGGTCCTCCATCGGATCGCCGAGGTGCGCCAGCTCCCAGTCGAGCACGGCACGGAGACCGTCGGTACCGACGATCACGTTGCCGAGCCGGAAGTCGCCGTGCACGATCGCCTGTCGCGGCGACACCGGCCGGTGCTGCTCGAGCCAGCGGAACACGAGCTCGAACGTCGGATGCGGCTGTCCGAGCGTGTCCATGACGGTGCGGTAGTACTCGATCTGGTCCTGCTCGACGAGGCCGGGGGCGGTGTCGACGGGGATCGCGTGCAACTGGGCGAGCGCCGCGCCGAGCTGAGCCGGCAACATCGCCCGGGCCTCCGCGTATTCGTCGTCGCGGAGGATCTTGCGGGCGATCGTCTCGCCCTCGACCGCGGTCATCACCATGAACGACGCGCCGAGCGGCGAGTCGTCACCCGTGCCCGCGGCGATCACCTGGGCGACCGGCATCCCGGCGGCACCTGCGGCCCGCAGCACGGAGGCCTCGACGCCCATGTCGCGGCCGTCGCCGCTGCGTTGGCGCTGCAGGATCAACGGGCGCCCGTCGGCGACGAAGCGCCACGTCTCACGCGACGCACCGCCGGAGAGACGGACCAGATCGACCACCGAGGTCGCGTCGACCGCGCACGCGAGTTGATCGGCGAGCTGCGCTGTCATGGTCGACGAGCCTTGCCGATGTGTGCGCGCCGTCCCGAATCGAGCCGGCGGGTCAGCAGTGGTTGCGCACGGTGGCGTACGGGTTCACCGCTGCCCCACCGCCGGGGTGGATCTCGAAGTGCAGGTGCGGAGTCGAGAACTTGGCGTTGCCGGTGTCTCCGACATAGCCGATGACGGTGCCCGCCGTGACCTGGCCGAGCGTGGCCCAGCTGTCGAGGTGCGCGTAGTAGTACTTGTTGCCGTCGGCGCCGGCGAGCTGGACGGTGTTGCCGCCGAGGGTGTTCACCTTCGACTGGGCGAACCCGTCGACCACCGCCACCAATGGCACGCCGCGGTTGGCGATCATGTCGACGCCCTGGTGCGAACGGCCTCCGCTGCGTGGCGCGCCCCACGTGTCACCGAAGCCGACGGGGCCCTGGACGGGGCAGACCCAGCCCGGACCAGCGAGGTCGCCCGCCGCGCCGCCCGGTCGAGCGCCCGCACCGGTGTTGCCCGTGAGGCCGCCGCCGGTGCCACCGGTGGACTTGTTGGTGGCCCCGGACGAGTCGATGTCGTCACCGTCGATCTGGGTGGAGTCGACCGGCACGTTGGCCCCGAGCTGACTCTGCGAGCCGACGGAGTCCTGGGCGGCGGCCTGGGCTCGCAGCGCGTCGGCTGCGGCGTCCTCCTGGCGACGACGCTCGGCTTCCTCCGCGGCGAGGGCCGTGCGCACCGCCTCGTCCTCGAGCCGCTGGGCCTCGACCTCCTTGAGCCGTTCGATCTCGGCCAGCGCGTCCTCGCGGCGCCGGTCGAGCTCGTCGCGTGCCGCCTCGGCATCGACCTCGGCCTGGTCGAGCTCGGCCCGCTTGTCCTCGAGCTCGGCATTGAGGGCGTCGAACTCGTCGAAGTCCTCGGCCGACGTCTCGTTGACCACGTCGATCAGCACGGCCACCTGCGCCTGTTCACCGGCGGAACGGAACCCGGTGAGCAGCGGGAGCGAGTCGGTGCCGCTGCGCGTGAAGCGGTTGATCGCCACCTTCTCGACGGTCGCCCGCAGCGCGTCGATCTGCGACTGGAGCACGGCGATGTCGCTCTCGAGCGCCTGCTGGGAGAGCTCGAGCTGGTCGAGATCGCTCTCGGCCTGGAACAACGCGTCGGCCGCGGCGTTGGCGCGCTCACGAGCGTCGGCGATCTCCTCGGCGGCCTGCTGGGCGGCGTCGTCGGATTCGTCGGCTCGTACGGACGTCGATGGCACTGCCGGAACCAGCAGCGCCATCCCCGCCAGGATCGCCCAGAGTGCACGCATGTGCACGGAACGCTACCTCCCGGCCCTGATGTACCGCGGTCACCCCCCGGCCGGGGCGACTTCTTGACGAACTCCAGACGATCACGCCCTAGCGTCTGGCCTCGTGACCGGCCGCTCCTCTGTCCCCTCGACCTCCGAACCGCGCACGGGCCCGGTGCTCGACTTCCGAGGCATCTCGTTCGTCCGCGACGAACGGGTGATCCTCGCCCCGATGGACTGGCGTGTGGAGGCCGACGAGCGCTGGCTCGTCCTCGGCGCGAACGGTTCGGGCAAGACCACCCTGGTGCGGATCGCGGCCATGTACGAGCACCCGTCGTCGGGCGACGTCACCGTGCTCGGCGAGCGGCTCGGGCGCACCGACGTGCGCGTGCTGCGCCGCCGCATCGGCTACTCGTCCGCCGCGATCGCCGCCCAGATCCGACCCGAGCTCACCTGCGTCGACGTCGTGATGACCGCCAAGTTCGCCGCGCTCGAACCGTGGTGGCACCGTTACGACGACGCCGATCGAGCGAGGGCCGTCACCTGTCTCGATCGGATGCGGGTCGCACGCTTCGCCGATCGTTCGCTCGGCACGCTGTCGTCCGGCGAGCAACAGCGTGTCCTCCTCGCCCGAGCGTTGATGACCGACCCGGGCCTGCTGCTGCTCGACGAGCCGAGCGCCCGGCTCGACCTCGGCGGCCGCGAGCAGCTCGTCGCTGCGCTCGCCGAACTCACCACCGATGCCGACGCTGCGCCGCTCGTGCTCGTGACCCACCACCTCGACGAGGTGCCCGAGGGGATGACGCACGTACTGATGCTGCGCGAGGGTGAGGTGGTCGCCCGCGGGCCCATCGACACGACCCTCAACTCGGCGGCCCTGAGCGACTGCTTCGAGATGGCACTCGAGCTCGAACGACGCCGCGACGGCCGCTGGTCGGCCTGGGCCGACCGCTGATCAGTCGGCGACCAGTTCGAGCAGCCGCTCACGGCCGGCGACGATCTGCTCCGCCAACACCTTCTCCATCACGCCGCCGGTCCACAGTGCGCCGCCGTAGTGGAGCCGCATCTCCAGCCGGCTGCCAGCGGCGGGGCCATCGCCGCTCACGTCTCCCCCGACCACCGTCGCGTCGAGCACCCACGGCGAGTGGCTCCGCCCGTCGTGTTCGACCCGCTCGAATCGCACGTGCGCGGCATCGGCGTCGTGGACGGTGCGCACCATCCGCAACCGCTTCGACCGGGCGAACGGACCGAGGCGAGCACGGAGTTCGACCTCCCATGCTGGTCGCCCGTCGGCCTCGGGCACGACCGATGCCACCCGGTGCGCCAGCGGCATCCACGCGGGGTAGTCGGTGAGTTCGTCGATCAGCGAGAACAGCCGGTCGGGCGCACAGGGCGCATCCATCTGGGCAGCGACATCCACCCCCGCAGTATCGCCGCGCCGGCCGCTCGATCGCGTCTCCCGGCCCGGAACCGGCTCGGGGCTCAGGCGCCGTCGGCGGTGATGCCGCGGAACGCGCGCGACAACAGGCGGCCACGGGCCTGCAACAACCCGGACAGGTCGTCCTGCTGGTCGAACCGCGGCTGCCACGGCAGCACCTGGGCGCCCTGCTCCTCGGCTGCCGAATCCTCGACCGCCGGATCCTCGACCTCGGCCTCGATCTCGACCTCGACCTCGGCCTCGATCTCGACCTCAGGCTCCGGGGCCGGCTCGACCTCGATGTCAGCCTCGATCTCCATGACCGACTCGATGTCGGGCTCGATGTCGGGCTCGATGTCGGGTTCGATGTCGGGTTCGGTGTCGATGATCGGGCGCAGCATCGCCACGGTGGGATCGGTCACCAGCGCGATCGGCGGCGGGCCGGCCTCGCGGATCTCGCCATCGGGCGAACCGCCGGCACCCATGTCCTCGAGGCTCAGCTGCATGGCAGCGGTGCGCAGCAATTCGAGTGTTCGGTCGCTGCGATCGGCACGACCACGACGCTGGCGAGGGCGAACGAGCTCGTCGGTGAGATCGTGCATCCGGGCCGCGGTGAACAGGCGCGGCACCGGCTCGCGACGGTCGTCGAGCATCCACCCGAGGGGCACCACCATCGCGTCGGCGTGCCGCCGGCAGAGCCCGCCCGACCGCGCTCCCTGCGATGCGTCGTAGGCATCGAGCCACACGACGAGCGACTCCGCGTCGAAGCCGTACGCCACCTCGGCAGGCGACGAACACCCCGGGCGTTCACAGAGTCGTGGCATCGTTCGGAAACGGTACTCCACCCCTCCTCACCAGGGGTGGGATCATCCCCCGGTGTGCCCGACGGCGGGTCGACCTCAGCCGGCGGTGCGGAACTGGTTGCGCCCCTCGCGCTTGGCCCGGTACAGCGCGTCGTCGGCCGCGCTGACGAGCGCCTCGGGCGTGCGCGCCGTGAGCGGATACTCGGCGATACCGATCGAGGTCGTCTGCACGTGATCGGGTGGCAGCGCGGGTGCGCACGCCCCCGCACATGCGGCGATCAGACGCTCGGCCAACGACGTCGCTCCCTTGGTGTCGCACGACGGGCAGATGACCAGGAACTCCTCGCCGCCCCATCGGATGACGGTGTCGTGCCCGCGAACCGAGGTGCGCAGCAGGCCAGCGAACGCGGCGAGCACGGCGTCGCCCACATCGTGGCCGTGCCGATCGTTCACCTGCTTGAAGTGATCGAGGTCGCAGAGCAGGACCGACATCGGCTCGCCCGTCGCATCTGACATCTGGCGGGCCTGGGTGAGCGCCTTGCTCGCGCGCCGGCGGTTGCCGACGCCCGTGAGCTGATCGGTGTCGGCCTCTGCGGCGAGACGGATGTTCTGCTCGATCCGCTCGAGGCCCGTGGCCAGCGCCAGGACGAGCTCGTCGAGACGCTGCAGTTGCTCGGCGGCAGGGTGCTCGATGTAGCCGATGTCGAGCACGAGCGACAGCTGCTCGTCGACGACGAATCGCCGCTCGATCTGGTGCGCACCGGGGCGACCGGACTCGGTCTGCAGCGTGCCGGCCAACCGGGCTGCGGTGGCCGACAAGGTGGCCCCGGTGACGCCCGGCAGGCTGGCGAAGGCCGCGGTCAGCTCCTGCAGCTCGGCCACGTTCCAGTGTTCGTCGAGCGCGGCGACCACACGCAGGGCCTTGGCCGCAGCTGCCCGCCGGCGGAGCTGCTCGCTCTCGACGACCCGTGCGAGCCCGGTCGCGATCTGACCGGCCGCCTCGTCGAGGAAACCGGCGGCGCGCAGTGCAGCCGGCACCTCTTGGGCGTGGAGGGTGCCGCTCGCGACGCCGTCGACCGAGAACAAGGCGGTGTTGGGCTGGCCCAGCAGGGTGTCGTGCTTCAGCGCGAGTTCGACATCGAGTCCGACCGCAGCACCGATGCGCGGCAGCCCTGCCGGATCGATGCCGATCAGGCAGCCCTCGATCGGCGCGTGTTGAGTGAGCACGTCGACGACCGCCTGGGCGAAGCCCGCGAGGTCGAGATCGGCGGCGACGAGGTTCGAGAGCTCGAGTTTCACCGAGGTGGTGAGGAAGCCGACGAGGAACTGGTTGTGGTCGCCGGCGCGCAGTTGCTCGACCGCATCGGCCTGCATCTTGTTGAGCGAGTCGAGGACGCTCATCGCTGCCCGGTGAGGTCGCTCGTGACCGAGGCCAACTCCGCTTCGATCTCGCCGTTGATGACCGACGGCCGTGCATCGGCCAGGCCGACCAGTTGCAGTGCCTCGATGGTGGTGAGGCTGCGCTCGGGCGACGAGGCGCCGAGCGATGTCGCGAACGCATGTGCGGCGACGACGACGCGGTCGAGCGTGCCCGTGAGCGCTGCCGGTCGCGTGTGGTGGAACGTGGTGGCGGCGACGATCCGGTCGGGCAGGTTCCACTTCGAGAGCAGGCGACCGCCGCTGGCAGCGTGATCCTGGTCGGGAGTCGAACTCTCGGCCGACACCGCGAGGAGCCACCCGACCTCGTGCAACAGGCCGGCGGTGTAGGCGTCGTCGGCCGACTCGCCCGACCGCCGGGCCAGTACGGCGGCAGCGCACGCGGTGGTGATCGAGTGCAGCCAGAGCCAGTCGGGGTAGTCGGGGGCGTCGGTGTCGAACACGAGGTCGGCAACCCGGCTCGCCGCGAGGGAGTTGACGAGCGAGGTGCCGAGCATGACGCTCGCCTGCCGGACGCCGCCGATCCGGCGCGAGTACCCGAGGTGGGCCGAGTTGGCGGCCCGCAGCACCGCGGCGGCGAGTGCCGGGTCGGTGAGGATGGTGCGGGTGAGATCGCCGCCGACGTCGGTCGAGCTCTGGAGGATCTCGAGCACGACCCGGGCGGACGCCGGATGGACGAGCAGGCGGCTCTGCTCGGCGAGGATCGCCTCGCCGCGAGCCGCGCCGGGAGCGCCGGCGGCACGGGCAGCAGCAGGGGGTGTCGGTGAGATGTTCGAAGGTGTTGCGAAGGCCATGGTTCCGTTGGTGCTGGCTCGAGGTGGGAGCGCCTCGACGACCAGGTGCACCGGACCGTACCGACCCCGGATTGCCACGCCCGGTAATGACGCCACCACCACGAGCATCTCGCGGAATACCCCCTATCTGGGGGGTATGTCCTCTCGATTCCCGGAACGATTGTTCGGGAAACCCCCCACCTGGGGCGGTGAGGCGCCACGCACGGTGGCTATCGATGAACCATTCTCACGTTCCGTTGGAACGGGGCTCGGAACGAGGAGGAGATCACCAGGTGAGGTGCTCGCAGCCGTGCCCCGGACCGACCTCGGTCTGCAACGTCGCATGTTCGAGCCGGAAACGTTCGACCAACATCGTCTGCGCGGCGCGCAACACCGGCTGGGCATCGGCCACCGACCGCACCGACAGGTGCGCGGTCAGCACCTCCATGTCGCTCGTGAGCGTCCATGCGTGCAGGTCGTGCACGTCGAGCACGCCGTCGATCGCGATCAGCGCGCCGCGGACCTCGTCGAGGTCGATCCGGCCGGGCGTCATCTGGGCGAGGACCCGGACGGCGTCGATGCCGAGCCGAACGGCGCGGGGCGCGATGAACAACCCGATCGCGGCCCCGACGACCGGATCGACCCAGTACCACTCCGTGAGACCCATCACCAGCGCGGCCAGCAGCACACCGACCGAACCGATCGCGTCGGCCACCACCTCGAGATAGGCGCCGCGCATGTTCATGTTGTCCGCGGCGTCGGCGCGCAGCAGCCACATCGAGACGACGTTGACCGCCAGACCGACCGCTCCCATGACGAGCACCGGCCAGGACATCACCTCCGGCGGGTCGTCGAGACGGGTGATCGCCTCGACCACCACCCACCCGGCCACGCCGACGAGCAGGACCGCGTTGCCGAGCGCCGCGAGGATCTCGAGCCGGTACAGCCCGAACGTCCGCCGCGACGTGGTGGCGCTCCGCCGGGCCAGCGAGATGGCCACCGCAGCCATGCCGAGCCCGACGGCATCGGTGACCATGTGCCCCGAGTCGGAGAGCAGGGCGAGCGAACCTGCGGCGAGGCCGACGACGACCTGCGCGATCGCGAAGGTGGCGACGAGGGCGAAGGTGGACCAGAGCCGATGGACCAGGCGTGCACCGTCGGGACCGACCGCAGCACCCGGGCGGACCCGGACGTGCTGATGCGAATGCCCGTGACCACCATGCGTCTCGTGCGAATGCCCGTTCTGCTGGTGGTGCGGGTGCCCGTCGGCCGCCATGCGGCGACGCTATCGGGCGACACGTTCCCGAGCCGGGCATCGGAGCGCCGCGGCGAACGTGGTGGGCGTGAAGGGACTCGAACCCCCGACTCCTGCCGTGTGAAGGCAGTGCTCTAACCAACTGAGCTACACGCCCGAGCGGGGCGGACCCCGATCAGGAGTGGCAGGCTACCGCGGACCCGCGGGCCGCACCAACGTCGACACCGCGTCAGGCGAGCAGCTCGCACGCCCGGCCGAACATCGAGGGCACCGACAACGCGATGCGCTCCCATTCGGGATCGTGGCGCTTGCCGGTGCGGTGCAGCATCACGTTGAGCCCGCTGATGACCCCGAACCGGTAGCCCGACAACGCGCGGTAGAACGCGACGTCGTCGAGCGTCACCGATCGGCCGACGGCCGCGGCGTACCAGGCGACGAGATCCTCGAACGGCGGCACCCGCTCGAGACCGGCCGCGTCGAACCAGCTCGCCGCGTCGTTCATGAACAGCAGCCATCCGAGATCGAGCAGCTGCGCGCCGATGCCGCTGATCTCCCAGTCGAGCAGTGCGACCACCGACGTGCCGTCGAACAACACGTTGTTCGTCTGGAAGTCACCGTGGAAGATGCCGACGTCGGGCGAGGCCGGCAGCCGCTGCAGGAGCAGCTCTCGGGTGCGCTCCCCCATCGTGATCCAGTCCGGCTCGGCGGCCTTCTGCAGGATCGGCTGCCAGAAGTCGATCTCCACGTCGAGCTGCTTCGGCGCCTCCCAGTCGGGCAGCACCTCGAGGTACGGGACGCGGTGCACCAGCGCGAGCGCCTCGACCGCCGAGCGCAGCACGTCGGCGCACCCGACGCCGTCGAACACGGGCGCCGGCTCGCGCACGGCATAGGTCTCCCCGGACAGGAACCGGACCATGAAGTAGGGCACCTCGAACCACTGCTCGTCGGCGTCCCACCACACCACCTCGGCCACGGGTACACCAGAAGCCGCGAGCGCCTGCAGCAGCGGCACCTGACGAAGCACGTCGGTGTTCCCGGCGCGGCGCACCCCCTTCGGCGGCATCCGCATCACCAACCGATCGAGCACCCCGGTCGCGTCGGACACGGTGAACCCGAACGAGAGGCCGGCGTGACCGGGCATCGGACGCAGGTCGGCGATGGTGACGCCTTCGTGGTAGTGCTCGTCGCCCCACCGTTCGAGCTGGGCCTGGAGCACCGCCTGGTCGACACCGGCCATCAGCGGGCCGATCCGGCGATCGACCCCGTGAGGTCGCCGTCGGGGTCGAAGGCGATGCACACGAACTGCTGGGTCTCGTCCCAGTCGCTCGCCTGCGGATAGATCGTCGTGGCCGACAGCTCGCTCCGGTCGAAGTCGATGCCCACGTACTCGGCGAAGGCCGGTCGACACTGCGTCTCGATCATCGCCTGGACCTCGTCGACACCCGGGTACGGCTCGTCGCCTCCGGGCAGCTCACCGACCGCGAACACCTGGGCGCCGTGCGGCTCGTCGCAGTCGAAGGTCTGCACACGAACGACCTCCTCGGCGTCGCTGTCGGGCAGCTCGATGCAATCCCCGACCTCGAGGTCGAACACGTTCTTGGAGTTGGCCAGACCGAATCCGATGGCGATCCAGAACACCACGGCCGAGATGATGCCGACGATGCCGAGCACGAGGCCGGCGATCGCCATGCCCCGACCCGAAACCGTGCCAGCCGATCGCTTGATCTCCTTCATCGCCAGCACGCCGAAGACGATCGCCAGGATCGCCGGGACGGCGATGAAGCAGAGCAGGAGACCCGAGATGCCGAGCACGAGCGCGGCGATCGCCTTGCCGCTGCGCCGAGGGGCCGCAGGGAAGCCACCGGCGAACGGCGGCCCGCCTGCCGTGCCGCCGAATCCGGGCGGCGGGGGCGGTGCGCCAGGTGTCGTCGGACCGGGCACCGTGAACGGCGAGGGGGCCGGCGCCGGCACTGCGTACGGCGAGGGCGCCGGCGCAGGTTGGTTCGCCGGCTGGGGCGAGAACGGTTGGGGCGGCGGGGGCGGCGGCATGTCGCTCATGGCCAGACCGTAGTCACCCGAGGGGCCGCCATCGGTCGTCTGCGTCAGAAGGGGTCGGACGGGGTCAGACGGGGACGCGCAGGACGCAGGCGATGCCACGGCCCTGCGGGTCGCGGTACTCCTCGGTGCCGGTCGGGCAGAGGTCGCCGAAGTTCAGCACCGACTGCACCTTCGCGTCGTGGACCGAGGTGCACGCCACCTCGGCCAGTTCGAGCCGCGCCGCGTCGATGGTCACACAGTCGCCCTGGATCAGGAAGTTGTCGGGCTGCACCGGCTTCGGGTCGTCACCGAGCAACGAACCGATGAGCACCACGGTGATCGCCAGCACCCCCATCACGGCGAAGAACTTCCACGGGAACCGTGAGAGGTCGCCGGTGGGCACGAGCACCTGGGCCGGCATCCGACGATCGATCATCGGCCCCGACACGGCCGACCCGATCGTCTCGCGGTCGGTGAGTGCGAGCTCCTGGTCGTAGCGCAGGCGTCGTGCCGGGTCGCCCAGGACGCTCCACGCCTCGTTGACGGCGGCCATCCGCTCCGACGACGCGTCGCCGTGGCGGTCGGGGTGCGCGTCGCGTGCGGCCCGGCGGTACGCCGCACGGATCTCGTCGGCCGTCGCCTTGGGATGCACGGCGAGCGTCGTGTAGTGGGTGGTGTGCCGCCGATCGTTCACGTGCTCCCACCCGACCGCCAGTACTGTCCCGCCTCACGCGTCATCAGGTCGTGGTCGACCAGGTACCGGCGCAACATCGCGGTGTCGGGATGCCGCTTGCCGAGGACCAGGTTGACCATCGCCTCGGAGTACTGCACGCCGGGCTCGAAGTCCTGTGCGAGCCAGTCGAGGATCACGAGCCGCTTGGCCTGCTGCACGGGGATCGACGTGAGGCGCCCGTCGGCCACGAACGTGTCGAGCACCTTGCGGCGCTCGGCCGGCTGATCGGCGTGCTCGTCAGACGGTGGGCGCCGGAGCGCCGTCCGCGCCGCACGTTGGAAGGCAGCACCCAGGACGTACAACGACCCCTGGTCCTGGATCACGAGACCGGCTTCCGCGAGCCGTCCGGCCGCCTTCGCCGCACGGGCCGGGTCGAGCCCGGTCGCGGCCACCACGTCGTCGAGCGTGGTCGACCCCAGCTCCAACGCAGCGGCGACCCGTCGACGGTCGTCGTCGGCGAGGAGCCCGACGATCGTCGCAGCATCGAGCTCGCGGTCCATCTGCGCCGGTCGATCAGTACTGGAGATCGGGGAACACGCCGCCGAGCAGCTCGTCACCCTGGCGGAAGCGCTTGACGTTGGCTGCGATGCGCTCGGACAGCAGCGGCATCGACATGCTCCAGGTGGAGCCCGCATGTGGCGTGATGATGCAGTTCGGGAGGCTCCACAACGGGTGCCCCTCGGGCAGCGGCTCGGGGTCGGTGACGTCGAGCGCTGCGCCGCCGATCTCGCCCTCGGTGAGCGCCCAGACGAGATCGTCGGTGACGATGTGGCGGCCTCGGGCGACGTTGACGATCCAGGCGTGCGGTTCCATCAACTCGAACTCGTTGCGCGACAACATGCCTTCGGTGTCGGGGGTGAGCGCGAGCGCCACGACCACGAGATCGGCGCCGACGAGTGCGTCGATGTAGCGGTCGGCCTCGACCACCTCGTCGACCCCGTCCATCTCCTGCACCCGATTGCGCACCACCGTGATCCGGCAGTCGAACGGGGCGAGCAACTGGATCAGCGACTCGGTGATGCCTCCGCCGCCGAGGATGGTGACGTTGGCGTGGAACAGGTTGGTGCCCTGCTCGCTCCCCCACGTCTGCGCCCGTGCGTATGTGCCGAGCCCGCGCATGCCGGCGAGGGCGAGCGCCAGCGCCATCTCGGCGACCGGCTTGGCGTAGACACCCTTGCCACATGTCCACTCGCGCTCGTCGTCGACCAGATGGACGTAGTTCTCGATGCCGGCGAAGGGCAGCTGGATCCACTGGAGTTGCGGGTGGTCCTCGATGATCCGTTCGAGCAGCAGCGGCTCGTGAGGTGCACCCCACACGAGCGCCTCGGCCTGGTCGAGCGGCACCACGTGGCCGCCGCCGGCGACGATCGCATCGGCCATCCACGTGGGCGAGCCGTCGGGAGCCAGTGCGATGCGGGGCGGATCGTCGTGTCCGCCACGGCGTGTCCGACCCTGTGCGTGAGTACTTGGAGGCATTGCCCGGCCAGGCTAGTGCGTCGGTCCCGTCAGAGGTGCGTGATCCAGGTGCGGCAGGACCAGCTCGGCGAACCGGCGGCACTCGGCCGCATGTGGGTACCCCGACAGGATGAACGCCTCGATGCCCAGCTCACGGTAGGTCTGGAGCTTCGCGAGCACCTGCTCGGGGTCGCCGACGATCGCGGCGCCGCAACCGCTGCGGGCCCGACCGATGCCGGTCCACAGGTTCGGCTCGACGAACCCGTCGAGCGCCGCGGCCTCGCGCAGCTCGGCCTGACGCCGGACGCCGACGGACCCGCTGTCGAGCGACCGGGCACGGATGCGGGCGCCCTCGTCGTCGTCGAGGCCGGCGACGAGATGCGCTGCGGCCGCACGCGCCTCGTCCTCGGTCTCGCGGACCACCACGTGCACGCGGTAGCCGAAGCGGAGCGAGCGACCGTGGTGGGCGGCGCGGCGACGCATGTCGTCGATCAGCGCCGCCACACCGTCGACGGTGTCGGGCCACATCAGGTACACGTCGGCAGCGCGAGCCGCGACGTCACGGGCGTCGTCGGACAGGCCACCGAAGTACAGCAGCGGGCTGCGCCCACCCACCGGCCGTACGCGCGGCGGGTCGAGCTGCAACCTCACGAACTCGCCGTCGACGTCGACGGCCTCGCCGTCGAGGAGGCGACGCAACGTCTCCATCGTCTCGAGCGTGCGCCGGTATCGGGGACCGCTGTCGAGCTGTTCACCGGGCAGGTCGGACGAGATGATGTTGATGCTCAGGCGACCCCCGAGCATCTGGTCGAGGGTCGCCAACTGGCGGGCGAGCTGCGGCACCCACAGCTCGCCGCAGCGGACGGCGACGAGCAGGCGGATCCGTTCGGTGAGCGCAGCCATGCCACCGGCGAACGCGACGCCATCGATGCCGAGGGTGTAGCCCGACGGCAGCAGCACGTTGTCGAATCCGCCCGCCTCGGCGGCCAGCACGATCTCGCGGCAGTGCTCCCACGAGCTCGGCAGGGCCGCTTCGGCGACGCCGAGCTGGGTGGTGTCGTCGTCGCAGAGCGCCGAGAACCAGCTCACCTCGCACGGACCGGTTGCTCGCTGCTGCGCCTCCACGACGCCGACGCTACCCGTCGGTTCCCGGCGGCTCACCTGCGCCTCCGGACGGCTAGCCGCGATCGAGATCGAAGCGATCGAGCTCCATGACCTTCGCCCAGGCGGCGACGAAGTCACCGACGAACTGCTGCTTCGCGTCGGCGCTGCCGTACACCTCGGCGATCGCCCGCAGCTGCGAGTTCGAGCCGAAGACGAGGTCGACGCTCGTCGCGGTCCACCTGGTCTCGCCCGTCGCCCGGTCGCGGCCGACGAACGCGTCCTCGGCGCTCGACGGCGACCACTCCGTCGCCATGTCGAGCAGGTTCACGAAGAAGTCGTTCGTCAGCACGCCGGGTCGGTCGGTGAGCACGCCGTGCGTCGACTGGCCGACGTTGGCGTCGAGGACGCGCAGACCACCGACCAACGCCGCCATCTCGGGCGCCGACAGCGTGAGCATGAACGCCTGCTCGACGAGCAGGTGCTCCGCCGGCAGCGAACGCCCCTTCTGCAGGTGGTTGCGGAAGCCGTCGGCCGTCGGCTCGAACACCGCGAACGAGTCGACATCGGTCTGCTCCTGGGTCGCGTCGGTGCGGCCGGGAGTGAACGGCACCGTCACGTCGTGACCGGCGAGGCGGGCGGCCTGCTCGACCGCCACGCCGCCGCCGAGGACGATCAGGTCTGCGAGGGACACCTTCGTGCCGTCGGTCTGCGCCGCGTCGAACTCCTGGCGGATCCCGTCGAGGACGGACACGACGCGAGCGACGCCGGACGTGACGTTCACGTCCCACTCCGCCTGCGGTGACAGTCGGATGCGGGCGCCGTTGGCGCCGCCGCGCTTGTCGGTGGTGCGGAAGGTGGACGCCGAGGCCCACGCCGTCGAGACGAGCTGGGCACCGGTGAGGCCGGAACCGAGGATCGTCGCCTTCAGCGCAGCGATGTCGGCGTCGTCGACGAGCGGATGCGTGACGGGCGGGACGGGGTCCTGCCAGATGAGCGTCTCGTCGGGCACGAGCGGCCCGAGGTAGCGGGCGATCGGACCCATGTCGCGGTGGGTGAGCTTGAACCAGGCGCGGGCGAACGCGTCGGCGAACTGGTCGGGGTGCTCGAAGAACCGACGGGAGATCTCGGCGTAGACGGGGTCGACCTTCAACGCCATGTCGGCGGTCGACATGATCGGCGCATGACGCCGGGACGGGTCGTGGGCGTCGGGCACCGTGCCCTGCGCCGCCGGATCGGCGGGGATCCACTGGATCGCGCCGGCCGGGCTGCGCGTCTGCACCCAGTCGTAGCCCAACAGGTTCTCGAAGTAGTTGTCGTCCCACACGATCGGGTTCGTGGTCCACGCGCCTTCGAGGCCGCTGGTGATCGTGTCGACACCGATGCCGGTACCGAAGCTGTTCTTCCAGCCGAGCCCCTGCTCCTCGATCGGGGCACCTTCGGGTTCGGCACCGACGTGGTCGTTCGCGCTGGCCGCACCGTGGGTCTTGCCGCAGGTGTGGCCGCCGGCCACGAGGGCGACGGTCTCCTCGTCGTCCATGGCCATGCGGGCGAACGTCTCGCGGATGTCGCGTGCGGAGGCCATCGGATCGGGCACCCCGTTCGGGCCTTCCGGGTTCACGTAGATGAGGCCCATCTGCACGGCGCCCAGCGGGTTCGCGAGCTCACGGTCGCCCGTGTAGCGCTCGTCGCCGAGCCACTCGTTCTCCGGACCCCAGTAGATGTCCTCCTCGGCGGCCCAGATGTCCTCGCGGCCGGCGCCGAAGCCGAACGTGGTGAAGCCCATCGTCTCGAGCGCACGGTTGCCGGTGAAGATCAGCAGGTCGGCCCACGAGATCGCGCGGCCGTACTTCTGCTTGATCGGCCACAGGAGGCGACGGGCCTTGTCGAGGTTGGCGTTGTCGGGCCAGCTGTTCAGCGGGGCGAACCGCTGGGCGCCCGAGCCGGCGCCACCGCGCCCGTCGTGGATGCGATACGTGCCGGCCGCGTGCCAGGCCATGCGGATGAAGAACGGGCCGTAGTGGCCGTAGTCGGCGGGCCACCACGGCTGGGAGTCGGTCATCAGGGCATCGACGTCGGCGGTGAGCGCGTCGACGTCGAGACCGGCGAACGCCTCCGCGTAGTCGAAGTGGGGACCCATCGGGTTCGACCGCACGGAGTGCTGGTCGAGGATGCGCAGGTTGACCTGTTCGGGCCACCAGTGCTGGTTGGCGGTGGAGCCCATGGCGGTGTGCGCGGCGTTGGGTCCGGACATCACGGGGCAGCGCTGCACGCTGTCGTTGACCTCGAGGGCGGTGTCGTCACTCATGGCGGTTCCTTCTGCTGTTCGGGGATGGTGGGGTGTCAGGGGTGTCAGGGATATCAGGGGTATCAGGAGGTGGTGCGGCAGGCGGGGCATCGACCCCAGTAGACGACCTCGGCCTCGTCGATCTCGTAGCCGTGGTCGTCGTTCGCGCTGAGGCAGGGCGTCGCGCCGACGGCGCAGTCGACGTCGACCGTCGCGCCACAGTCGCGGCAGATGAGGTGGTGGTGGTTGTCGCCCACGCGCCCCTCGAAGCGGGCGGCGGAACCGGCGGGCTGGATACGCCGCACCAGCCCACGCTCGACGAGGACGCCGAGGGAGTCGTAGACGGCCTGGCGCGAGACGGTGCCGATGACCGCACGCACCTGGTCGGCGAGCACGTCGGCGGTCGCGTGGGGGTGTTCGGCCACAGCGCGCATCAGGGCGACCCGTTGGGCCGTGACCTGCACGCCGTGTTCCCGCAGGAGGGCGCCGAAGGTGTCGGCCGCATGTCGCATGCGGCCATCATGTGCTCGATTCTGGACTCAGTCAAGTATTTGATCTTGACAAGACGCGAGTCACACCGTGCCGAGGATCTCCCCCGCCGCTCGTTCGCCGCTCTCCACCGCACCCTCGAGATAGCCGGTCCAGGTCGCGACCGCCTCCCCCGCCAGGCGGATCGGTCCACACGGACGCCGCAGCACGTCCCAGTGGGCGGTCACCTGGCCGGGGCCGTAGGCCGCATAGCTCCCGCCGTAGCGGGGTTCGTTCGACCAGGCCCGCGAGAACGCCCCGATCGGCGCCTCCGTCAGGTCGTACATCGCACGCAGGTCGTCGGCGACCGCGGCGATGCGCGCGGGCTCGTCGAGCACCGCGAGCTTCCGCCCGCCGTCACCGCCCGCGTAGGCCATCAGCACGCCCGAGTCACTCTCCTCGTCGCGCTGATCGACGGTCGGCTCGTACACCCGCTGCGCCGGCAGCGACGTGGTGGCGTACCCCTCGGGCCATCGCCGGGACTCGAACTGCAGCGCGGTCTTGGTGACCGTGCCGTATCCGAGCTCGCGGATCGCGCGCGCCAGCGGGACCGGGAGCTCGGGTGTGAACTGCACCGACCGCAACGGCACGAGCGAGCAGGCGAGCACGACGTGAGCGCCGACGTGCACGCCGAGATCGGTGTGGACCTGCACGCCGTCGTCGTCCCACTGGACCCGCCGGACCGTCTCGCCGAGACGGACCGTGCCGGGGACGAGGTCGGCGGCGAGGCGCTGGACGAGCCCGTCGAGGCCGCCCTCGAGCCGATGCGCCCGCACCGTTCCCTCGATTCCGTGCACCCGCATCTGGGCGCGCTGCTGGGCGACGAACAGCGACGAGACCTCCCGCTGCTCGGCAGCGAACTCGCCCTGGCTGTTGCGGCGAGCGAACAACGAGGCGAGCTCGCCGAGGTCGACCTCGGCGGCGACGTCGGCGACCGACCTCTCGTCGTGGTGGGCGGCGTCGGGGTGCAGATCGGGACGAGCCGGATCGTCGATGCCGTCGGCGATCCGCTCGAAGGCGTCCTCCAGACGGCCGAGCTGCTCGTCGACCGACGGGTCGAGCGACCGGATCTCGTCGACGGCGTGCATCCGGCCGTCGCGGAACAGCATCCGGCGGATCGTCGTCCACTCCTGGCCCACACCCTGCAGCGTGAGGCCGTACCGGTCGAGCAGGCCGCGCATGCGGTGGTGGTCGGTGTCGATCCACTCCGCGCCGCTCTCGACGTACCGGCCGTGCTGGAACGCCGAGCGAACGGTGCGCGCCCGGCCGCCGAGCCGCTGTCCACCCTCGAGCACCGTGACGTCGGCCCCACCGGCCTGCAACGCCAGGGCACACGTGAGCCCGGCCATGCCGGAACCCACCACGACGACGTGCATGGCCGGATCAGCTGCCGGTCATCGTGGCGGCGATCTGCGACGACGAGTCGCCCGATCGGCGCAGCACCGCAGCGACGAAACCGAGCGCAGCCATCGTGACCATGAACAGCACGACCGACCCCACACCCCAGAAGGGCTTGATGGTGCTCCGGGTCGCACTGAGGAGCGCCACAGGGAACGTCGACACGCCACCAGCGCTGATGAGCGTCGAGATGACGGTGTTGTCGAGGCACAACGTGAACGACAACAGAGCACCGGCGATCACGGCAGGTGCGATGAGGGGCAAGGTGACCTGCCGGAATGCAGTTGCCGGCGTGGCGCCGAGATCTCCGGCGGCCTCCTCGAGGGACTCGTCGAGACCCGCCAGACGGGCACGCACGATGAGTGTGACCACCGCCGAGGCGTACAACGACTGGCCGACCCACAGCCGGATCAGACCGAAGTTGATGGGGCCGATGTTGTTCTTGAAGGGACCGCCGAGCTGTTCCATCCACGTCGCGAGCGAGATCGCGTCCATGATCTCCGGCGTCACCAGGATCAGGAACACCAGCGCCATGAACACGACGGTCCATTTCCCAGGACGTCGTGCCAGCGCGACGCCACTCAGCGAACCGATGATCACGGCGATGACGGTCGCCCCGAACGCTGCGGTGAACGAGTTCCGCATCGCGTCGCCGATGTTCACGTCACGGAAGATCGTTCGATACCAGTCGGTGATGATGCCGTTGACCACGAAGGCCGTCACGAACGCGGCCAGGCCGATCCATCGCTGCGCGCGAGCGCTGGGCCGACCGGTCGCCCGATGGATCACCTTCGGGATCACCACGCCGGCGACGCCGATCACCGCGAATCGAACCAACATCGCGATCGTGTCCTCGGCGCGGAACAGCGCACCCCACCATTCGGTGCTCACGCCGCCGGCCCAGATCGAGAACGACCCACCCGAGTTGAACGAGTGGAGGATCACGAGCCCGATCGGGATGAACATGAACAGCAGGACGAGTATCGCCCACACGGCGAGCACGACCTTCAACACTTCGGGACGCCGCCGACCGGTCGACTTCGTGGCCTTCGCGGACAAGCCACGCTGATAGATCCGCGCGCGGACCGGAGCGAGATGGGGGGAGACCATGCGGACGACGCGGGGCACGAGCCAGACGACGATCACTCCGACGAGCAGCGTGAGGAGCACGGCGATGATCATCAGCACAGCCATCGCAGAGCCGAGCGGCCAGTTCCTGGCGCTGGTGAACTGCGATGCGACCATCGCGCCGATCATGTTTCCCTTGGCCCCGCCGAGCACCGTCGCCGTGACGTAGTCGCCGCACATCGGGATGTAGGTGAGCAGCGCTCCGGCAGCGATGCCTGGTGCCGACAGCGGCAAGGTGACACCGAAGAACGTCGCCAGTCGTCCGGCCCCGAGGTCCTTGCTCGCCTCGCGCATCCCGGCGTCGATGCGATCGAGCGCCACGAACAACGGCAGGATCATGAATCCCAAGTAGTTGTAGACGATGGCGAGCTGCACCGCTGTCTGGGTCTCGAGGATCTGGAGCGGGCCGTCGGTGATCCCCCAGTCCTGCAGCCATCCCGACAACGTGCCGTTCGGAGCCAGCGGGATCCGCCAGGCGACCGTTCGGATGAGGAAGCTCGTGAAGCTCGGCACGACGATCAGCGCGAGCAAGGTCGCCCGCCACTTCTCACGCACCTTGAACGCCACGAAGTAGGCGACGGGGAAACCGATGAGCACGCAGAGGGTGGTCGCGATGAGCGCGATCCGGATGGTGGCCTTGAACGTGGTGAAGAACACGCCATCCGGATCGAGCACATCTCGATAGTTCTGCAGCGACGGGTCGGACAGATCGACCGGGATCAGCTTGGTCGAGTCCTTCGCCGCGAACGAGTACACGACCACGATCGCGATCGGTACGACGAAGAACATCGTGTACCAGACGAACGACGGAAGCGCGAGCCCGAACTTCGGGAGGCGCGACCGGCGCTTCGACGACGACACCGCTGCAGTCACGAAGGTCAGCCTCCGGCCTTGGCCTTGACCTTGTTCATGATGTCGACGATGCGGTCCTCGGCCGTGTTCACGGCGCCGGTGCGCATCGTCGCAACCTCGTCATCGGCGAAGAAGATCATGTTGCCGTTGACGAGATCGGGCACGAGCTCGGCGAGGAGCTTGTCGATGTCCTTCATGCCGCTGTGGTAGCCGTGGTAGTTGAGATCCTTGATCGAGATCTCGGGCGTCAGCACCCAGTTGATCCACGCATGCGCGGCTTCCGGGTTCGGGGAGCCGGTCGCGATCGCGTAGTTGTCCATCCACAACTCAGTGGTGGGACTGCCGAGCGCCCATGCCCACTCGGTGGGGTCGCCACCAGCCTCTTCGATGCGCACGAACGCCTGGCGGGCGTCACCGTTCCAGATCATCGACGACGTGTAGGCACCCTCGGCGATCTTCGTGGAGGGATAGCTGTCGAACGCCTTGATGTTCTGGGCGAATTCGTCGACCAGGAACTTCTCGCAGGCATCGAGATCCTCGGTCTTCTCCGTCGTCCAGTCGATGCCGTTGGCCCAGAAGTACATGCCGGTGACGTTGTTCGGCGAGTCGAGCACCGAGGTCTGGCCGCTCGCTTCGTTCTGGGTCGTGGCGATGAAGTCGGCCCACGAGGTGATGTCGCGTCCGAGCACCGCCTTGTTCCACATGTACCCGGTGGATCCCCAGTCCTTGCACACGCTGTACTCGTTGGCCGGGTCCCACGCCTGACCGAGATACAGCGGGTCGACGTTGACGATGTTGGGGAGCAGCGTCTTGTCGAACTTCTGCAGGAGTCCGAGCTCGATCATCATCGGCACGTACGGACCGGTGGGGACCACGATGTCGAAGCCGCTCGAGCCGTTGGCGGCCGACAGCTTGGTGATGAGGTCCTGGTTGCTGCCGTAGTAGTCGACCTTCATGGACACGCCGAGCGCGGCCTCGGCCAGCGCGCCCACGATCTCGGGGTCGTTGTAGTCGCCCCAGGTGTACATCGACAGGGTGCCCGACGACTGATTGATGACGTTGCTGTAGTTCCCCAGCACGCTGGCTCCGCCGGCGGTCGACCCGCTCGTGGCCCCGGACGTTCCCGCCGTCGTCGACTCGCTGCCAGAGCTGTCATCGCTCTCGGAGCTGCCGCATGCGGCGAGGAAGGCGACGCCGGCGGCGGCACCACCGAGCTGCAGGAACGAGCGGCGCGAGAGCGCCTGGCGGAAGCTGGTGGGAGCCAGGATCCTGAGTGGTTCGGGGCGGTTGGTCATGGATTCTCCTTCACGTGGGGAGCAGTTGTTCAGCTGCTGGTCTCTGCGGCCGGCTCGACGATCACGAGATCCGCCTGGTCGGCCGAGAACTGATAGACGTCGGCTGCACTCCAGTGGCACCAGACGACCTCGCCCAGCGAGAGCTTCGGTGCCGTCTGGCGAGGGAGCAGCGCGATGATGTCGCGCTCTTCGGTGCGCACGACGAACTGCAAGGTGTCGCCGTAGTGCGACACACTCGCCACGGCCCCGGAGACCCGATTCGCCTCGCCACCGGGGTTCTCCGACGACAACTGGATGCACTCCGGCCGCACGGCAGCGAGCGCCGCATCGCCGGCGGCGACGCGCTCTTCGGGCGTGGAGCTGACGAAGACGGTGCCGTCGCTGGCGCGGACGCCGGCGCCGTTGGAGGTGCCCCGCCAGAAGTTGTTGCGACCGATGAAGCCCGCGACGAACGCCGACGCCGGCCGCTCGTACACGGTCTCGGGGTCGGCGAGTTGCTCGATGTGGCCGTCGAGCATGATCGCGATGCGATCGCTCATGCCCATGGCCTCCTCCTGGTCGTGGGTGACGAAGATGAAGGTGATGCCGAGCTGACTCTGGAGGAGCTTGAGCTCGATCTGCATCTCCTCGCGCAGCTTGCGATCGAGGGCGCCGAGCGGCTCGTCGAGGAGCAGCACGCTCGGGCGGTTGACGAGCGCTCGGGCCACCGCGACGCGCTGCTGCTGGCCACCCGACATCTGCTTGGGCTTGCGCTCGGCGAGCTTGCTCATCTTCACCATCGCGAGCGCCTCGGCGACCCGGGCCGAGATCTCGGACTTGTTGACGCCCTTCTGGCGCAGCCCGTAGGCCACGTTCTCGGCGACGGTCATGTGCGGGAACAGGGCGTACGCCTGGAACACGGTGTTGACGTCGCGCTTGTACGGCGGCACGCCCTGCACGTATTCGCCGCTGATCCGGATGAAGCCCTCGTCGGGTTGCTCGAATCCGGCGAGCATGCGCAGCGTGGTGGTCTTGCCACAACCGCTGGGTCCGAGCAGCGACAGGAACTCGCCGGGCTCGACCGTGAGGTTGAGCTTGTCGACCGCGACCATCGTGCCGAATCGCTTGGTGACGTCGGTCAGCTCGACGCTGCCGCGCACACCGAACGCCGTGTTCACGACCGATTTGGTTGCAGTCACGATCCCAACTCCCCCGAGTTCACCGTCGATGTGGGCGCCACCGCACGCGGTGGCGTCGGCTGCAGGAGCAGGCCGTTCGCGCACGTTCTACCACGCTGTTGACCATGTCTTGACTCAGCGGGTCGACCCATGCGGGCGCAACGCTGGCACGGATCGGAAGCAACGCGCAAGGGAATCGATCATGAACGGCGCGTTTCGCGACGGATTCCCTTGCACGAGGTGAGGTCGACCGACAGTATTCGCAGCGATGAACCGCGCCCCCAATGTGCTCGACGACGTCGATCGAGCGATCATCGAACGCCTCCAGGCCGACGGTCGAGCGCCGTACACGCGCCTCGCAGCTGCGGTCGGGCTGTCGGAGGCCGCCGTGCGCCAGCGGGTGCAGCGGCTGCTCGACGCCGGGATCATGCAGGTCGTGGCGGTCACGAACCCGTTGTCGATCGGGTACCGGCGGATGGCGATGATCGGCGTGCGCACGGAAGGCCCCTCGGACGGGATCGCCAAGGCGCTCCAGCAGATGACCGACATCGACTACCTGGTGGTGACGGCCGGGTCGTTCGACCTGATGTGCGAGGTGGTGGTGAGCGACGACGCCGACCTGCTCGACCTCACCAACCGCATCCGCCGCGTCGAGGGCGTCGTGAGCACCGAGACCTTCATCTACCTCGACCTCGTGAAACAGACGTTCACCTGGGGTGCTCACTGAACCCCGAGTGAGCACCCGGACAACACCGCTCGCTCCGCTCGCCAGGCACCTGGGGTGCTCACTGAACCCCGAGTGAGCACCCGGACAACACCGCTCGCTCAGCCGATCAGGGGGCGCAGGACGAAGCGGCTCTCGGTGCGGGCCACGCCGGCGTCGGCCTTCAGCCAGCGGATGAAGGTGTCGAGGCCGGCGGCGCCGGCGCAGTCGACCACGATCGTGTAGTCGCTGGGGCCGGTGACGTAGGCGGCGAAGGCCACCTCCTCCCGACCGGCGAGCAGGGCCTCGAACGGCGCCGGGTCGTCGCCCGGTGGCAGCCCGACGTCGATCACCGCCCGCACCGTCCGCCCGAACGCGGCGGGATCGACCTGGGCCGCGTAGCTGCGGATGAGGCCGCGCTCTTCGAGGCGACGCACGCGGTCGGCCACCGAGCTCGGGGCCAGGTGCACCCGCTCCCCCAGTTCGCGCCAGCTGATCCGGGCGTTGCGTTGCAGTTCGTCGACGATTCGTCGGTCGATGGTGTCGATCGCCAGTGTTTCGTCGGCCATTCGTCCATCTTGGACCGGAACAGTGCGTTGATCAACGGTTTCTTCGAGCAGATGATGTCGCCATGACCAACGCACCTGCCCAGCCGGCGATCAGCACCGTCGGCGTCCCCAAGGAGATCAAGACCGCGGAGCACCGGGTCGCGATGACCCCCGACGGCGTGCGCGAGTTCGAACGTCTCGGCATCTCGGTGTTCGTCGAGACCGGGGCAGGCGAGGGCGCCAGCTTCACCGACGACGACTACCGCGCCGCCGGCGCCGACATCGTCCCCACCGCGGCCGACGCCTGGGCCCAGCAGATGGTCGTGAAGGTGAAGGAGCCCAAGGCAGAGGAGTTCGGCTTCCTCCGTGAGGACCTCACCCTGTTCACCTACCTCCACCTCGCGGCGTACCCCGAGGTGGCCGCCGCCCTTGTCGCGTCGAAGTGCACCTCGGTCGCGTACGAGACCGTGCAGCTGCCGAACGGCGCGCTCCCCCTCCTCGCCCCGATGAGCGAGGTCGCCGGCCGCCTCGCACCACAGATGGGCGCCCACTA
The DNA here is from genome assembly GCA_026393475.1 of Actinomycetota bacterium. Taxonomy (GTDB): domain Bacteria; phylum Actinomycetota; class Acidimicrobiia; order Acidimicrobiales; family Ilumatobacteraceae; genus VFMC01. The sequence goes on along the minus strand of JAPLAA010000090.1, from coordinate 11,060 downwards.
CCTCGAGCGCCACAACGGCGGACGCGGCGTGCTGATGGGCGGCGCACCCGGCGTGCAACCGGCGAAGGTCGTCGTGCTCGGCGCCGGCAACGTCGGCTGGAACTCGGCATGGATCGCGGCGGGCATGGAGGCCGAGGTCGTGCTCTTCGACAAGAACCTCGACCGCCTCCGCTGGGTCGACCAGATCAACAAGGGCCGCATCGTCACCCTGGCGTCGAACCGCGGTGCGCTCGAGCGCAACATCGCCGACGCCGACCTGGTGATCGGCGCCGTGCTCGTGGCCGGTGGCCGGGCGCCGGTCGTGGTCACCGAGGACATGGTGCGCACCATGAAGCCGGGTGCGGTCATCGTCGACGTCGCCATCGACCAGGGGGGCTGCATCGAGACGATCCACGAGACGACGCACAACGATCCCGTGTACTTCCTGCACGGCGTGCTGCACTACGCCGTCGGCAACATGCCGGGTGCCGTGCCGCACACGAGCACCTACGCGCTCACGAACGCGACGCTGCCGTACCAGATCGAACTCGCCCAGTTCGGGGTTCGTGGTGCGTGTGCGCGCGAAGCGGCGCTCGCGCTCGGCCTCAACACCTTCGCCGGTCACGTCACCAATGCGCCGGTCGCCGACTTCCTCGGCACGCCGTTCGTCGACCCCTCCGTCGCACTGGCCTGATCGCATCGCGTTACGGTGCGCGCATGGCGACACCGGCAGCTGAACTGGACCTCCCCGAGATCGGGTTCGACGAGGGCACCTTCGAGCAGCGCATGGCGATGCGCGCGGCGTTGCCCCAGGACACCTGGTTGGTCCGCAACCTGATCGGCTACGGGGTGCTGCGCTACGAGGACGCGGTCGGGATCCTGCGCGACAAGCGCTGGCACTCCGCGTCGGCCCGCATCCCCGAGCTGATGGGCATCACCCGTGCCGACTTCCTCGCCCGCCAGCGCGGCAGCATCCTGTCGACCGAGGGCGACGAGCACGTGCGCCTCCGCCGACTGGTGGCCCCGGCGTTCAATCCCCGCGCCGCGGACCGTCTGCGCCCGTTCATGCGCGACGTGATGAACAGCCTGATCGACCCGGTCGCCGCGACGGGCCGCGCCGACTTCGTCGCCGACATCACCGAGCCGTACCCGATCCCGATCATCTGCGAGCTGCTCGGCGCACCCAAGAGCGACTGGCAGCTGTTCAGCCGACTCGCGACCGACATCCTCGAGGTCTTCTCGGCCGACCTGGCCGACAAGATCGACCTCGTGATGAACGCTCAGGACGAGATGGACGCGTACACCCGCGAGCTGATCGCCGAGCGCCGCTCGAAGCCGGCCGACGACCTCCTCACCGATCTGATCGCCGCCGAGGAGGCCGGCGACAAGCTCACCAACGACGAACTCGTGATGATGGTGAACGCCGTGATCGTCGCCGGCACCGACACGACCCGCAACCAGTTGGGCTGCGCCGTGGCGATGTTCGCCCAGCACCCCGAACAGTGGGCATTGCTGGCGGAACGGCCCGAGCTCGCCGGACGGGCGGTCGAGGAGTCGATGCGCTATTTCGGGGCCGTGCGTGGCACCGCCCGGTTCGCCAGCTGCGACATCGAGTACCGCGACGTGGTGTTCCCGCCGGGCACGTTCATGTCGATCGGCATCGCCGACGCGAACCGCCAGGGCGACGTCTTCCCCGACCCCGACACGTTCGACATCACCAAGCCGGCCTCCGAGCAGCCGCAGCTGACGTTCGGGTCGGGCATCCACTACTGCCTGGGTGCCTCGCTCGCCCGCGCCGAGCTGCAGGAGGCGCTCCCCCTGCTCGCGCAGCGGATGCCGAACCTGCGCATCGACGGCGAGATCACGTGGAAGCCCGACGGTGTGGGCATCTTCGGACCGGCGCACATGCCGATCGCGTTCGGCCCCAGCTGACTCGACCGGCGCCGCTCGCGCCAACGCTCAGCTGACGGCGGCGAACGCGGCGGCGAGCAGTTCGAAGCCGCGCATGTCGCCGACCAGGCCGGCATCCATGCGGTTCATCATGTAGGCGACGGTCATGCCGTGCTCGATGTCGTTGATGATCATCGAGCCACCCCAGCCGCCCCAGAAGCAGATCTTCGCGTCGAGCGGGAACGGCATGCCCTCGCACGGCAGGCCGTAGCCGAGACCGAACCGCTCGGGCACGCCGAGCACCATGTCGACGTTGTCGCTCTGCACGTCGAAGATGCGGTCGATCGTGGCGGGCGACAGCAGCCGCACGCCGTCGACCTCGCCGCCGTTGGTGATGATCGACTGCACGCGGGCGACCGACCGGGCGTTGCCGTGGCCGTTGGCCGCACCGATGTCGGCCTGACGCCATTCGCTCGTCCAGCACTCGCTGGCGTCGGGCGCGGGGCCGGTGAAGGTCTTCGCCATCGGGCTGTCGAAGTCGAGCGTCGCGAGGTCGATCGGCAGCGGCGGCGGCGGCACCACCGGCGACACACGATGGAACTCGTCCGGTGACAGTCCGATGTGGAAGTCGGCGCCGAGCGGGCCGGCGATCTCGGCCGCGAAGAACTCGCCGAGCTTGAGACCCGTGATCCGGCGGATGACCTCGCCGACGAGGTGGCCCTGGTTCAGCGCGTGGTAGCCCGATGCCGTGCCGGGCTCCCACCACGGTGCCTGGGCGGCGAGCATCGACGTCGACTTCTCCCAGTCGTAGATGTCGGACACCTGCACCGGCTGCGCCCAGCCGGACACGCCCGAGGTGTGCGACAGCAGGTGGCGCACCTCGATGTCCTGCTTGCCGTTCTGGGCGAACTCCGGCCAGTAGTGGGCCACCTTCTGGTACGGGTCGAGCTCGCCGCGCTCCATCAGCACGAGCGCGCTGACGGCCATCATCGTCTTGGTGGTCGACCACACGTTCACGATCGTGTCGGCCTGCCACGCGACCGTCTTGTCGTGGTCGGCCCAGCCGCCCCACATGTCGACGACGTTCCGGCCGTCGATCACGACGGCGACCGAGGCGCCCAGATCGGCACCCGAATCGATGTTCGCCTGCAGGATCCCCCGCATCGCCTCGAACCGCGGATCGCAGGTCCCCTGCACCGACACGTCGACATCACCCATGATCGTCAGACCCCCCAGGTCAGGCCATCCCCCGATGGCGCACGGGCGGACTCTACGTCAGCGCGGGTCGCGCCACATCAGCCACATGCGCGGCCCGCCGCGGCCGGGGCGTCCATGGTCGAGCGTGCGGGTGACCTCGAAGCCGAAGCGCGCGTAGTACGGCACGTTCGACTCCTTCGAGCTCTCGAGGTACATGCCGACGCCCTCGCTGTCGGCGCGGTCGACCATCGGCGCGATCAACGCGGTGCCGTACCCCTTGCCCTGGTGCTGCGGATCGGTGCCGATGATCTCGAGGTAGTAGTGCGGCGCCTCCGGGTGTGCCTGCTCCATGGCGTCGAGCACCTTGAGGTTCGGCAGGAATCGCCAGCGGTACAGCTTCAGGAACGTCGGGCTGTGCCGCACCACCGTGCGGAACGGGATCTTCCAGTGCCCCGGCGGCGACCAGATCGCGGCCGCCCCGCGATCGGCGGTCGTGTACACGTGACCGTGCGGCATCTGGATCCGCTGGAACGTGTGGAAGAACGGCGCCACGCGCGCCTCGGGCAACGAACTGCCACCGGCGAGGAACAGCTTCACGGGGTCGTCGTGGAACGCTCGGGCGAGCGAGATCGACGTCGCGTCGAGGTCTGCGGTGGTGACGGTTCGGATCTCCACGGTGGGCGTCGACATGGCGCGCACGGTACTTCGAATCGACGGCCGCACCGGCGTGGTCGTACCGTTCGACACATGGCCAAGGAACTCAAGCTCGGATACAACACCGGTTACTGGGGCAGCGGCCCGCCGGCCGGTGCGCTCGACGCGATCCAGGAGGCCGAGCGCCTCGGGTACAGCTCGGTGTGGACCGCCGAGGCGTACGGCAGCGATGCACTCACGCCGCTCGCGTGGTGGGGAGCGCAGACCGAGCAGGTGCAGCTGGGCACCGGCATCATCCAGATGAGCGCCCGCACGCCCGCGGCCACAGCGATGGCGGCGATGACGCTCGATCACCTGTCCGGCGGCCGCGTCATCCTCGGCCTCGGCGTCTCGGGCCCGCAGGTCGTCGAGGGCTGGTACGGCCAGGCGTACGGCAAGCCGCTCGCCCGCACCCGCGAGTACGTCGACATCGTGCGCCGAATCATCCGCCGCGAGGAGCCGATCAACGCCCACGGTGAGTTCTACGACATGCCGTACACGGGGGCCGACGGCAAGGGCCTCGGCAAGCCGTTGAAGAGCACGATCCACCCGTTCCGCACCGAGATCCCGATCTATCTCGGTGCCGAGGGCCCGAAGAACGTGGCGCTCGCGGCGGAGATCTGCGACGGCTGGCTACCGCTGTTCTTCAGCCCGAAGGAGAACGACTTCTACCAGCGCTGCCTCGACGAGGGCTTCGCCAAGGCGGGCGACCCCGGCAAGGCCGCTCGCTTCGACGTGGCGTCGGGCGTGCAGATCATCGCGGGCGACGACGTCGAGAAGTGCGCCGACTTCATCCGCCCGTTCCTCGCGCTGTACGCAGGTGGCATGGGCGCGCGTGGCGCCAACTTCCACTTCGAGGTCTTCGTCCGCATGGGTTACGAGGACGTCGCAGTGAAGGTGCAGGACCTCTACCTGGCCGGCAAGAAGGCCGAGGCCGCCGCGGCGATCCCGCTGTCGATGGTCGAGGACGTGGCGCTCGTGGGCCCGCCCGACAAGATCCGCGGCGAACTCGACAAGTGGCGTGAGACCTGCATCACCACGTTCCTGGTGAGCGGCCCGAAGCAGATGCTGCCGGTGTACGCCGACCTGATCCTCGGCTAGCACCGGCCGCGAGCGACCGGCGTCCGGGTCCGGAGGTCAGTCGCAGCAGCTGTCGCGCCAGCCGCAGCCGCCGCACTTGAAGTGGGCGTGCTCCGGGTGCAGTGGCCCGCCGCACAGGGGGCACTCGGGGAACACGCCGAAGCGCACGCAGCGGTCGGCCGCGGACGACGGGCGCACCTCGCGCGCCTGGTGTGCCTGATGGGTGGTCTCGGGTGCCTGATGGGCTGGCATGTGCCAAGAATGACAGAGCGTGATCCGTGCGCAGGGGATCTCGCGACGTACTCTTGACCGACGGGTCAAGAGTACGCATGACGGCAACAACGACGATCGAACACGGCTTCCGGCCGGGCAGCGCCCGAGCTGCGTTGGCGTACCCGGACTTCCGCCGGATGTGGATCGCCTCGTTCGCCAGCAACATCGGCACCTGGATGCAGAACGTGGTGCTGCCGGCGTACGTCTACGAGCGCACCGGCAAGGCCTCGATCGTCGGCCTGCTGGTCTTCGCCCAGCTCGGCCCGCTGCTGGTGCTGTCCATCCCCGCGGGCGTGATCGCCGACCGCTTCGACCGCCGCCGCTGGCTGATCGCGATGCAGATCGTCCAGATGCTGTTCTCCATCGCGTTGTTCCCCCTGGCAGCGACCGACGCGCCGATCTGGTCGATGTTCGTGGTCGCGCTGGGTGTCGGCATCGGCAACGCGCTGAACGCCCCCGCGTGGTCGGCGATGCTGCCCACCCTCGTCAGCAAGGCCGATCTCTCCGGGTCGATCTCGCTCAACTCGACGATGATCAACGGCAGCCGGGTGATCGGCCCGATCATCGTCGCCGTGCTGTCGCCGTTCGGCGTCACCACGTCGCAGTTCTTCCTGTTCAACGCAGCCACCTACTTCTTCGTCGTCTTCGCCCTGCTCTCGCTCCGTCTCGGCGCCCCGCCGAAGGTGCACCACGAGAAGGGCTGGCGCCAGTTCACCGCCGGCGTCCGACTGGCGAAGCAGCAGCCGGTCGCCTCCCGGTTGTTGATCTCGCTCACCACGTTCTCGTTCCTGTCACTCCCCTACGTCGGCCTGTTCGCCGCGGTCGCCGAGCTCAACTTCGGCATCGCCGGCAAGACGTCCACCTACAAGTGGCTGTACGCCACCTGGGGGCTCGGTGCGTGCCTCGGCGGTCTGGCGATCGGCACCGTGTTCGTCGGCTGGGACAAGCGTCGGCTCATCCGGCTGGGATTCGCCGCGTTCGCCGTCTGCCTCGCGGCATTCGCGATCGCGAGCGAACCGATCGGCGCGTTCATCTCCGGCTTCTTCCTCGGCTTCGCCTACTTCGGCACCACGACGTCGATGATGACCGTGATGCAGAGCCGCCTCGCCGACCACGAGCGAGGTCGCGTGATGAGCCTGTGGTTCATGGCCTTCGGCGGCACCGTGCCCCTCGGCAACCTCGTGTTCGGTCCGGTCATCGACGCCGTCGGGGCTCGGTGGGTGCTCCTCGCCGGTGCCGGATGGGCGCTGTGGCTCTCGTACTGGTGCAACATCCGCGCGATCGACGAGCGTACGGACGCGGCCAACCCGACGCCCCGACACGCGTCGTTGCTCGACGAGCAGGGCATCGCCGCCGGCGAGTGAACCGCGTCCGGGCGTCCGGGCGTACGGGCCCGAGGTCCGGGCCCGAGGTCCGGTCAGCCGGGTCGTGCGGCCGGGACGCGGGTCAGATAGCCCGCCACCCACGCCTCGAGCTCGTCCGGCGCGATCGCCGGCGACATCAGGTAGCCCTGGGCGCTGTCACAGCCCAGCTCGCGCAGCATCAGCAGTTGCTCTCGGTACTCGACGCCCTCGGCCACCGCGTGCAGCCCGAGGCTGTGCGCCAGGCTGACGATGGCCGACACGAGGTTGAGGTCGGTGGTGTCGGTGACGATGCCGTTCACGAACGACCGGTCGATCTTGATCGTGTGCACCTTGAGCTTGCGGAGGTGCGTCAACGACGAATAGCCCGTACCGAAGTCGTCGAGCGCGATGCGCACGCCGAGGTGTGCGAGCTCGCGCAGCGTCACCTGCGGTGACGCCTGCTCCCGCAGGCCGGGCAGCTCGAGCGTGGCCTGTTCGGTCACCTCGACCAACAGCCGATCGGGCGTGAGCCCGTGACGGGTGAGGGTGTCGCTGACCACGCCGACGATGTCCGGGTCGACCAGGTCGTGGGCGCTCATGTTCACGCTCACCCAGGCATCCGGCAGCAGCGGCTGCAGCCGGGCGAGCAGTCCGCACGCCTGATCGGCGATCGAACGGTCGATCTGTGTGCCGACGCCGGCCTCGAACGCGACGTCGAGGAAGTCGGCCGGACCGAGCACCCGTCCACTCGGATGGTGCCATCGCACGAGGGCCTCGAAACCGCGGAGCGTGCCGTCGGCGACGCTCACCACCGGCTGCAGATGGGCCACCATCTCACCGCGCTCGATGGCCCCGCGGAGCATGCCGGCGAGTTCGCGGCGCTCGGTCCAACGACGCACTCGCGGGACCGCACCGCTGCGCCGGGCCGCCTTGATCTGGTACATCGCCTGATCCGCCTCGGCGAGCAGCGACCCCACCGTCGAGGTGGCGTCCGAGTACGACACGCCGACCGAGGCCGAGATCGAGGCCACGCCGCTGCGCAGCACGAACGGTTCGGCGACGGCCTGCTCCGCACGGCGGCCGAGCTCCTCGATGGCCGAACGCGACACCAGGCCCGGCGCGAGCACGACGAATTCGTCGCCGCCGATGCGTCCGACGGTGTCGCTCAACCGCACCAGGCTGCGGAGCCGGGCGGCGACGGCGATCAGCAACTCGTCGCCGGCGTCGTGGCCGAACAGGTCGTTCACCGGCTTGAAGCGGTCGAGATCGACGAACAGCAGGCCGACCTGGTCGGTGTCGCCCCGTCGCACGAGCGCGTCACTGATCGCGTTCGTCAGCGCGATCCGGTTGGGCAGGCCCGTCAGCGCGTCGTGTGTCGCGAGCTGTTGCAGCGCGTCGCGTGCCGTGTGCAGCTCGCTGACGTCGTAGGCGGTGACGACGTACCCCTGCACGACGGGGTCGTCACGCAGATCGACGACCTCGAAGCGGAACGGGCGTGCACCGCCGGCGACGAGCCCGACCGGCACCTCGACCGACGAGGTCGTCGGCTGCCCCGGTCGCCGCTGGAGCACGCGGTCGAGCAACGCTTCGTGGCCAGGAGCGGCGAGCCGCGAGAGCCGGCCGCCGACGACCCGTTCCGGATCGAGCCCCGTCAGCCGGGTCAGGGCCGCCGATGCGGAGTGCACCCGGCCGTCCGCGTCGACCAGCATCGTGATCGCGGTCGAGTGCTGGACGACCACCTGGAAGCGTGGGATGTCGCCAGCGGCGACCTCCCAGCGGCGGCGTTCGCCGATGTCGCGGCAGGCCAGCACCATCACGCCGAGGTCGTCGAGATGGTTGCTGCCCACCACCTCGAACAGGCGCCAGGTGCCCCGGGGGTCGATGATGCGGATCTCGATCGGCGTGCCGACGGTCTTGGACTGCATCGTCTCCTGGGCCGATGCCGCGATCGCGAGGTCGTCGGGATGGATCAATTCGAACGCACTGCGGCCGATCCACGCGTCGCGGTCCCAGCCGTACATCTCCGCGGCCTGGTTGACGTAGACCAGGCGCGCCTCGGCATCGATCGCCATGACCACGTCGGCGAGCGCGTCGAGCAGCGCGGACGCGTCCGACGGCAGGCACCCCGCGCCATGCTCTGCTCCGCGGTCCACCACGGTGGTGATCGTCCGGTCCCAGGACCCGGGATCAACCATCCGGGGCGGAAGACCGAGCAGTCGTTCCGAACGCGCCGGGTTCGGATCTCGGCCGGCTCGGAGTTCGACGGGTGCCGGAACGTCAAGATCCCGTCGAGATGTGGACCCTGGGTGTGGCGCGTCGGCGGTTCGCGCTCCACACTCGGTCGATGGATCGGTCGAGCGCGGTCAAGGTGGGTGTCGTGATCCTCCCCGAGCACCGCTGGGCGGTCGCCGCCGAGCAGTGGCGATGCAGCGAAGCGCTCGGCTTCGACCACGCCTGGACCTACGACCACCTGTCGTGGCGCGATCTGCGCGACGGCCCGTGGTTCGGCGCCGTGCCCACCCTCGCGGCGGCAGCGCTCGTCACCACCTCGATCCGGCTCGGCGTGCTGGTCGCCTCGCCGAACTACCGACATCCCGTGCCGTTCGCCAAGGAGATCATGAGCCTCGACGACCTGGCCGGCGGTCGGCTCACGATGGGCCTCGGCGCCGGGAGCGTCGGCTACGACGCGTCGATCCTCGGCACACCGCCCTGGACACGCCGGGAGCGCACCGAGCGGTTCGTCGAGTTCGTCGACCAGCTCGACGTATTGCTTCGCGAACCCGCCGTCAGCATCGACGGGATGCACTACTCGGCCACCGAGGCCCGCAACCACCCCGGCTGCGTGCAGCAGCCGCGGGTGCCGTTCGCCGTCGCGGCCGCCGGCCCGCGCGGCATGCGCGTCGCTGCCGCTCACGGCGCCTCGTGGGTCACCTACGGCGACCTCAGTGGGGCCGAACACGTCGATCCCGTCGCCGGGTCCCGCATCGTCGCGGACCAGGTGAAGCGTCTGGAGGACGCGTGCCATGAGCTCGGCCGCGACCCCGGCTCGATCGAACGGATCGTGCTCACCGGCCCGCAGCTCGACCCGTGCTTCGACAGCGTCGAGGCGTTCCGCGACATGCTGGGCCGTTACGACGAGGCCGGCGCGACCGACGTGGTGGTGCACTGGCCGCGCGAGTCGGAGCCGTATCGGGCCGATCGCGACGACTTCGTGCGCGCCGTCAGCTGTCGATGAGCGCGGCGGCCACCCGTTCGAGCCCGGCCACGCGACTGCCCTTGACGAGCACGGCGTCGCCCTCGCCCAATTCCCCCACCGCCGTCACCGCGGCTGCCGCGTCGGGCAGCGGCGTCACCCCGTAGAGGTCGGTCGCGACGGCCAGCACCTCCACCCCACGCTCGGCCGCATAGGCGTGGATACCCCGGTGCTCGCGTTCGGGATCGGAGATCTCGGCCATCAGCCCGAGCACGGCCAACCGGCGGGTGGCCGGCACCGCGGCAAGCGCGTCGATCGCGGCTCGCATCGAGGTGGGGTTCGCGTTGTACGAGTCGTCGATCACCGTCGCGCCCGAGCGGAGTCGCACCACGTCCATCCGCATGGCCGTGAGCCGCACCTGACCCAAGGCCTCGACCGCGGCGTCGAGATCGCCGCCGACGGCACCGACGCACGCGATCGCGGCGGCGGCGTTGCTCACCATGTGCCGGCCGCTCACGCCGAGCCGAACGTACACCTCACCCCATGGCGTGTCGGCGGCGAACGACGCTCGTGCGAGATGGTCGAGCACCACCGAGCGGACCCGCACGTGCGATCCCTGCGTCTCGCCGTAGAGCAGCACCGCAGCGGACGACCGACGTGCCATCGCCGCGACCCGCGGGTCGTCGGCGTTCAGGATTGCGACCCCGTCGGGCGGCAGCGCCAGCACGAGCTCGCTCTTGGCGCGAGCGACGCCCTCGATGCCACCGACCCGTTCGCTGTGCGCCTCGGCGACCCTGGTGACGATGCCGATCGAGGGCCGGGCGATGTCGGCCAGGCGCGTGATCTCGCCGAAGCCGCGCATGCCCATCTCGAGCACCATCACCTCGGTGTCGTCGGGAGCGTTGAGGATCGTGGTGGGCAGCCCCTGGTCGTTGTTGAAGCTGCGCTCGTTCGCCCAGGTGCGCCGGCTCGGCGCGAGCGCCGCCCACGCGAGGTCCTTCGTGCTGGTCTTGCCGACCGAGCCGGTGATGCCGACCACCGTCGCGGTCGAACGATCGCGGCGAGCCGCGGCGAGCCGCATGAGCGCCTGCAGCGTGTCGGGCACCTCGATCGCGGTGCCCGGCATGCCGGGCCAGATGGGCTTCGACGTGAGGTAGGCGGGGGCGCCGCGGCCGACGGCCGACTCGATGAAGTCGTGGCCGTCGCGTTGGTCGACGAGGGGCACGAACAACTGCCCCGGCACGACCGAGCGCGAATCGAACGACACCCCCTCGATCGCCACGTCGGGCCCGACGAGGCGTCCACCCGTGTCTCGTGCAACGTCGCTTGCCCGGAATCGCATCGGGCCACACGGTACCGTCGGGCCGTCATGAGCAGCCCGGATCCCCAGCACGACCCGTCCGCCGCGGGTC
>JAPLAA010000098.1:4311-49191 GCA_026393475.1 Actinomycetota bacterium | reverse complement strand
TCGGCCACGCTCGCCGGCTTCGACGACCTCACCGAGCGCGAGCTCGACGTGATGCGGCTCGTCGCCAAGGGCATGTCGAACGCGGAGATCGCCGAAGCGCTGTATCTCGGCGAGGCGACGGTGAAGACACACGTGGGCCGCATCCTCGCGAAGCTCGACCTCCGCGATCGCGTGCAGGTGGTGGTCGTCGCCTACGAGTCGGGCCTCGTCACTCCCGGCGACGGCGCCTGACCGCCCGCGGGGCGACAGCGTTCCATCGGCGCTCCCGATGTGCTCCACCTGCGCTCCATCTGCGCTCCACCTGGAGGGTGACACCAATCCGCCGAAGTGGGGACGTGAGCTGCAGCACAGCGGGGTACAACTGTGACATGAGTTTCGACGCCCCCCTCCCCTCGTCCGTGCCCGGAGTGCCCGCGCAGCCCGGATCGGCGACCGCCACGATGACCGCCGCCGCCGGCTCGGTCGACGCAGTGAAGATCTACGGCAAGGACGACAGCGAGGTGCGCGCCCTCGACGGCGTCACCGTCGCGTTCGAGGCCGGCCGGTTCACGGCGATCATGGGCCCGTCGGGCTCGGGCAAGAGCACGCTGATGCACTGCCTCGCCGGTCTCGACTCGCTCACCAGCGGCGGCGTGTACGTCGGCAACACCTACCTCGCGACGTTGAACGACAAGCAGCTCACCGAGCTGCGCCGCACCGAGGTGGGCTTCATCTTCCAGGCCTACAACCTGGTGCCGACGCTCACCGCGATCGAGAACATCACCCTGCCGCTGCTGCTCGGCGGCTCGAAGGGCGACCAGCAGTGGATCGACCGGGTGATCGACACCGTCGGTCTGCGCGACCGTCTGAAGCACCGGCCGAGCGAACTGTCCGGTGGGCAGCAGCAGCGCGTGGCCGTCGCCCGTGCGCTCGCCAGCCGACCGACGATCATCTTCGCCGACGAGCCGACCGGCAACCTCGACAGCCGCACCGGCGCCGAGATCCTCGAGTTCATGCGGCTCGCGGTGCGCGAGCTCGGCCAGACCATCGTGATGGTCACCCACGACCCGGTCGCCGCCAGCTACGCCGATCGCGTGGTGTTCCTCGCCGACGGCAAGATCGTCGACGAGATGCACCAGCCCACGGCCGAGCGCGTGCTCGACCGCATGAAGAACTTCGGGGAGTGACGCCGTGTTCCGCATCTCTCTGAAGAGCGCGCTCGCCCGCAAGGGTCGGTTGCTGCTCACCTCGCTGGCGGTCATCGCCGGCTGTGCCTTCCTCAGCGGCGTGTTCGTCTTCAGCGACACCATCCGCGGCAGCTTCGACCGGCTCTTCGCCAACGCCTACGAGAACACCGATGCGTTCGTCCGCTCGTCGAACGTGATCGAGGGCGACTTCGGCGCCGAGAGCCGCGACCGCATCCCCGACACGCTCATCGCCGAGGTGCGCGCCCTGCCGGGCGTCGCCGAGGCCGAGGGCGACATCCAGGGCTTCGCCCGCCTCGCCACGGCCGACGGCACCGTCGTCGGCCAGGACGGCCCACCGAAGTTCGGCGGCGTCTGGATCGACTCGCCGAGCTCGCCATGGGCCCTCGCCGAGGGCACGGGTCCGGCCGACGCCACGCAGGTCGTCATCGACCGGCGCTCGTCGAAGGAGGGCAAGATCGAGGTCGGCGACACGCTGCAGGTGACCGGCCAGGTCGGCGTCCGCGAGTTCACCGTGTCGGGCATCGCCACCTTCGCCGGCGCGGACACCTCGGGCGGCGCCACGTGGGCCCTGTTCGACCTGCCCACCGCGCAGGAGTTCGTGATCGGTCAGCCCGGTCTGGTCGATTCGATCGCCGTGGTCGGCGACGGATCGATCACCGACGTCGAGCTCGCCGACCTCATCGAGCAGCAGTACGTGGGACAGGACATCGAGGCGCTCACCGGCACCGAGATCACCGAGGAGAACCAGACCGCCGTCCAGGAGGGTCTGCAGTTCTTCACGATCTTCCTCACGATCTTCGCGGTCATCTCGCTGTTCGTCGGCAGCTTCATCATCTACAACGTGTTCAGCATCAGCGCCGCCCAGCGTCAGCGCGAGAACGCGCTGCTGCGGGCCATCGGTGCGAGCCGCGGCCAGGTGACGCGGGTGCTGTTCGTCGAGGCGATCGTCGTCGGCCTCGTCGGCGGCCTGCTCGGGTTCGTCGGCGGCGTCGGTCTGGCGACGGCCATCATCAAGCTGCTCACCGCGACCGGCTTCGGCCCGTCGGACACGTCCCTCACGATCAAGCCGTGGGTGCTCGTCGTCAGCGTCATCGTCGGCGTCGTCGTCACGCTGATCTGCGCCATCGCACCGGCCATCCGGTCGGGGCGCGTGCCGCCCCTGGCGGCGATGCGGGACGTGGCGGTCGACCGCTCGGCGCTCAGCCGCGGCCGCATGATCACCGGTGCACTCCTGCTGGCCGTCGCCGTCGTCTGCATCGGGCTCGGCGTCGGCGGCAACGCCATCTGGCTCGGCCCCGGCGTCGCCGGTCTGTTCGGTTCGCTCGTCGTGCTCGGCCCGCTCCTCGCCGCACCGGTCTCGAGGATCGTCACGAAGCCGCTCACCGCGATGCGCGGCGTGTCGGGCGAGATCGCCGGACGCAACGCGGCGACCAGCCCGAAGCGCACCGCGCTGACGGCCGGCGCGCTGGCGATCGGCCTGGCACTGCTCATCGGCGTGTCGACGCTGGGATCGTCGGTGAAGACCTCGATCCGCGAATCGATCGGCGCGCAGTTCAGCGGCGACTTCGCCGTCAGCACGAGCGACTCGCAGGGCTTCGGCGGCCTGCCCACCACCCTCACCGACGAGCTCAACGAGCTGCCCGAGGTGGCCGGTGCCGTGGGCATCGGGGTCAACCTCGTCCAACTGCTCGAGGAGGGACAGCCGGTCGGCAAGTCCGTCCTCACGGTCGACCCCGAGCGCGCCGCCACCCTGTTCGACCTGCCGTTCACCGACGGCGGCTGGGCCGACCTCGACGGCAACGGCATCCTGATGTCGACCGACAAGGCCGATCGCGACGGGCTCGTCGTCGGCGACACGGTGCGCGTGATCTTCCAGAACCAGGAGACCCGCGACCTCACGGTCGCCGGCATCTTCGACTCCGAGGACTTCGGCAACCTGATCGTCGACCGCGCCCTGTTCGACGGACAGACCACCGACCTGTTCGACGTCCAGGTGCTCGTGCAGTCGGCCGACGGCGTGTCGATCGAGGCGGCCGAGGCGGCGATCCGCACGGTGACCGACCGCTACCCCACCAGCAAGGTGCAGACACGGGAGGAGTTCATCGACGACCAGTCGTCGCAGGTGGACGGGTTCCTCAACTTCATCTACGCCCTGCTGCTCATGTCGGTGTTCATCGCCGTGCTCGGCATCGTGATCACCCTGCTGCTCGCGGTCTACGAGCGGCGCCGTGAGCTCGGTCTCGTGCGGGCGATCGGCATGACCCGCCCGCAGGTGCGCAGCAGCATCCGCTGGGAGGCCGTGATCACGGCCCTCCTCGGGGCGTTGATGGGCACGGTGCTCGGCCTCACGCTCGGCTGGGTGGTCGTGAAGGCGTTGGAGGACCAGGGTCTCAACTCGTTCAGCGTCTCGATCCCGAGCATCGCGATCTTCGTGTTCGCCTCGATCGTGGTGGCCGTGCTGGCCGCCTGGTTCCCCGCCCGTCGGGCCGCCAACGCCGACATCCTCCAGGCCATCGCCACCACCTGACCAGCCCGCCCGACCCACTCCCCGCGATGAGAGATGAGTGGCGCTCACGCCCTCATCTCTCATCGCGTCGGGGTGGCAACGACGGCGATGAGACATCGGGCCGCTACCGGCACTCATCTCTCATCGCGGTCGGTTCGGGGTGGGGCCCCGGCATGATGGGCGGATGCAGCAGTCCCTGAGCGCCGCGGTGCGCGAGTTCCTCGCCGAGCGACATCTCGCCACGCTCACCACGCTCCGCGCCGACGGCAGCCCGCACGTGGTGCCCGTCGGGTTCACCTACGACGACGAGCGCGGTGTCGTGCGGGTGATCACCTTCGCCGGCGCGGCCAAGGCCGCCCATGCCGGCGCCGGTCGGCGGGCCGCGGTCTGCCAGGTGGACGGC
The DNA here is from genome assembly GCA_026393475.1 of Actinomycetota bacterium. Classification (GTDB taxonomy): domain Bacteria; phylum Actinomycetota; class Acidimicrobiia; order Acidimicrobiales; family Ilumatobacteraceae; genus VFMC01. Next base: position 45,095 of record JAPLAA010000098.1, on the reverse strand, counting down.
GGTCGGTGGCTCACCTTCGAGGGCGCCACCCGGGTGAGCGACGACGCCGACGACGTCGCTGCGGCGGTCGCCGCCTATGCGGTGCGCTACCGACAGCCGAAGGTGCGCGACGATCGTGTCGTGGTGGAGATCGACGTCGACAAGGTCATGTGCAACTCGAGCCTCCGAACGGGGACCCCGTCGTGAGCGCGGGCTACTCGAACACCCCGCTGCCGAAGAAACTCGGCATCACCGGCGACAAGGTGTTCACCGTCCGCCGTGCCCCCGACCACTTCGCCGAGCTGCTCACGGCCGACGGCGATCTGGGCGATGCGGTCTGGCAGCAGTCGCTGATGCCGCCGCTCGACATCGTGATCGCCTTCTGCACCCAGCGCGTGGTGCTCGCCGCCGACTGGCCGAAGCTCACCGCTCCCCTGTCGCCCGACGGCGCCGTCTGGATCGCATGGCCGAAGCGCACCTCCGGCGTCGAGACCGACATCACCGAGGACGTGTTGCGTGCCGTGATCCTGCCGACCGGTTGGGTCGACAACAAGGTCTGCGCGATCGACGACACCTGGAGCGGCCTGCGGTTCGTGAAGCGCAAGGAGCTGCGCCGCCCGAAGGACAACACCAAAGCGGCCAAGGCCCGCAAGGGCTGACGATCCCGCGACCCTCGACCCCGGGTCGAGGCTCAGGTGAAGGCGCTCGCTCAGCCGGTCGATGTTGGCCTCGCTCGCTGGAGGCCTGTGGGCCTCGCGGGCTCAGCGAGTCGATGTGGGCCTCGCTCGCTTCGCTCGCTCAGCGAGTCGATGTGGGCCTCGCTCGCTTCGCTCGCTCAGCGAGTCGATGTGGGCCTCGCTCGCTTCGCTCGCTCAGCGGGCTCGCTCAGCCGGCGAGCGGGTGGCTGCGGCGCCAGGGCAGATTGCTCAGGAACTTCGCCGCAGCGGGGTGCGGATCCATCTCGCGCATCGCGTCCTCGTCGAGGGGCGGCATCGAGTCGAGCGAGCGGTGCACCTGGCACCCGGGGCACCAGTACAGCAGCCGCTCGTGCTCGGCGAGTTGACACACCTGCACCGTGTCGCCGCAGCGTGCGCAGCGTTGGCCGTTGCGGCCGTACACCGCGAGGTCACCGCGAACGAACGAGCCGGGCTGGGCGATCGATGCCGTGACACGCGGGCTGTGGCGCAGTTTCGAACGGAGCAGCGCGGCGGCCGTCGTGACGAGGTGCGAGCAGTCGTCGGCATCGAGCGCCGACACCGGAGCGAACGGGTGCACGCCGCACGCCCACAGCACCTCGCACCGGTACACGTTGCCGATGCCGTTGGCGACGTGCTGGTCGAGCAACGCCTCGCTGACCGGCGCCAACTGGTCGTGGTAGTGGTACAGGCGGTTGATGCTCTCGTCGAGATCGGCATCGGGACGGCTGAGATCAGGACCGTGCGGTCCGAAGCCGGGATGCCGATAGCGGTCGAACTCGCGGTAGGTCTCGACGATCGGAGCGTTGAAGCACACCGCGATCCAGTCGACGGTCTGGATCTCCGCGCGCATCTGCGTGCCCGGGCGACGCCAGCGCTCGCCGTGGCGGTACAGGTGCCACGTCCCGCTGAGCCTCAAGTTCGTGTGGAGGATGAGGCCGTCGTCCCAGACGATCTCGAGGTTGCGGCCATGGCTCTCGACCCGCTCGACGATGCGGCCGACGGCGGGCACGGGCCCTTCGAGCACAGGCGAGTCGAAGCGCGAGAGGGGACGGCCCACGAGAGCCGTACGCAGGGCGGCGGCCGCCCGATGGATCGCATCCCCATCTACCACACCGGAAACAGTAATGACACCGCTTGTGCGATCGCGCGATACCCCCCGGGGCAGCGACCCGGCAGCGATCGAGCACCGAGCCAACTGCGACCCCCGAGCGCAGGAACGAACGGTTCCCGAGTAGGTTGGCGGCCATGGGCGGAGCTCCCGATCACGACGACGCGCCCGGACGCCCCGCCGCCGACGCGGACCCGGCGCTGGACCTCGACGATCTCGAACTCGACGATCTCGAGCTCGAACTCGACCCGGACGATCTCGAGGTCACCGACGGCCGTGGGCCGGAGCCGTTCGACGCCGGCGGCGACATGGCCACGCGCATCGCCCACGCCAAGCGTCGCCACGGCGTGGCGGGTGCCGCGCTCGCGGCCGGCATGCTCGGCATCGACCAGATCGTCAACGGTCGCAAGCCGCGCGAGGAGGCCCCGATCGTGATCGCCTCCAACAGCGATCCGCTCGACATCGACACCGACGGCATCGCCCTCTCGCTCGCCGACGCCGATGTGGCCGTGCCGCCTCTGCCGCGCACCGAGCCGAAGACGTCACCGACGCCGGGCAAGCGGCGGCGCCGGCGATGAGGCGTCGCCGCATCATCCCTGGTGCCGCATCGCTTGCTCACACCTGTGTCGCGATCGCGTTGGCGACCGTCCTCGTCGCGCCGGGCACGGCGGCGGCGACCCCACCCCCGGCCGACGCACCGACCGGCAGCGGCGAGATCACCGACCCGGCGCTGCTCGACGAGTTGGCCGACGCGGCCCCCGGCGACCGGGTGGTCGTCGAGCTGCTCACCGACGACGTGGCCGGCGCCCGGGCGGCCGCCAAGGCGCTCGGCGGCGTGGTCACCGGCTCCGTGCCGGGCGAGGTCGTGCAGGTGTCGATCGCTGCGTCGCGGGTCGACGAACTCGCCGCGGTCGACGACGCCGACGGGCTGCGCCGACCACTCATCGCCAACCGCCCCGTCACCGGCACGATCGAGTCGTCGACCGACGATCCTCGGCTCGAGCTCGGGCCGGTCACCGGCGAGAACATCGCCGTCACCGATGCCAAGGCATGGCACGACGCGGGCATCCGCGGCGCCGGTGTGCGCATCGGCATCGTCGACTTCTTCGATCTCACGCTGTGGAACCCCGACGAGCACGGCCCGCTGCCCCCGAGCGGCCGACGCTTCTGCCTCGACAGCTCGAACTCCGGCTTCTGCGCCGGGTCGGGAGCGTCGGGCGAGGAGCACGGAGTGGCCGTCGCCGAGGTCGTGAAGGACATGGCACCCGACGCCGAGCTGTGGCTCGCCACCGTCGGCACGGCGAGCGATCTCCGCGCTGCGGTCGACTGGTTCGCCGCCAACGGCGTCACGATCATGACCCGGTCGCTCGGCGCCGCGTACGACGGACCGGGCGACGGCACCGGCCCGCTCGGCGCCGTGGTCGACTACGCCGCCACCAAGGGCCTCACCTGGTTCAACTCTGCGGGCAACGACGCCGCCGGCTCGTACGGCCGCTACACCGAGGGCGTCGACGCACAGGGATACGTCGACTTCCTGCCCGGCCCCGGAGTCGACACCACGATGACGATCACCGGTGTCAACGTCGGCTTCGACGGCATCCGCTGGTCCGACTGGAACAAGCCGGCGAGCCAGGTCACCGACTACCGCATCGAGATGACCAACCCGTTCGGCACCCGCATCGTCGACGCGTCGCAGGTGGCGGGCGCGCCACCGCTCGAGGCAGCCGACGTGTACGGCGCAGGGCCGGTCACGTTGCGGATCCGCCGGGTGGCGCTCGGCGGCGACCCGTCGGCCGACGTGGTGGAGGTCGCACTGTTCAGCGGCGACCTCGAGTACAGCCAGGCCCCGTACAGCGCTGCCAAGCCGGTCGTCGACTCGTCGAATCCGTCGCTGGTATCGGTCGGCGCGATCGATCCGCCGGCGGGCGCCACGATCGGGAACTACTCGTCGCAGGGCCCCACCAACGACGGCCGCACCAAGCCCGACGTCACGGCGCCGAGCTGTGTGAAGAGCAGCATCTACAACCCGGTGCGCTACGGCCCCTCGGTCACGTGCTTCAACGGCACCAGCGCCGCATCGCCCACCGCCGCCGGGTTCGCCGCCCTCCTGCTCGGGCGAGGGCTCGCCGCCAGCGGCCCCCATCTGGCCGCGCTCGTGAAGCACCTCGTCGCCGACCTCGGCACGCCCGGCCCCGACAACACCTTCGGCGCGGGCCGGCTCGACCTGCCACCGCCACCGGCTCCGTCGATCGACGCCCGGCCGGCCCAGTTCCAGGCACTCGCCACGCCGATCCGGATCCTCGACACGCGCGCCGCGTCGGCGACGCCCGCCGCGCCCGTCGGACCCCATCCCCGGTTCACCGTCATCGACCTCGCACTGCCCGTGAGCGGCGCGTCGGCGGTCGCCCTGAACGTGGTCTCGACCGACACCTCGGCGGCCGGCTACGTGCAGGTGCTCCCCACACTCCAGGGCAGCCTCGGCACGTCGTCCACGCTGAACGTGGCCTCGCCCGGTCAGGTCCAACCGAACTTCGCGATCGTTCCGGTCGGCTCGCGCAACTCGGTCACGCTCTACCTCTTCGCCGGCGGCAACGTCGTCGTCGACCTGTTGGGCACCTTCACGCCGGCCGCCACCGCCACGGTCGCCGAGGGGCGGTTCGTGGCGGTCGACCCGGTCCGTGTGCTCGACACCCGTCCCGAGTCGGGCGGCCCGGTGCCGCCCGAATGGGTGCCGCACCGTCCGGTCGCCGGCGAGAGCGTGCGCGTGGTGGGCATCCCGGCCGGCGCCGCCGCTGCGGTGGTGAACGTCGTGGCCGACCAGGCGGTCGGCAGCGGATTCCTGCGGGCGCAGGCCACGGGCGCCACCGGGCTCACCACCTCCAACGGCAACTACGTGGCCGGGCTCGCGTCGGGCACGCTCAGCATCGTGCCGGTGGGCGCCGACGGCTCGATCAGCGTGCTCACCAGCAACAGCACCCATCTCGTGGTCGACCTGATGGGCTGGATCACCGGTCCCACCACCCCGGCCGGCAGCGGCGGACTCTTCGTCCCGCTCACGCCCGGCCGCGCCTACGACAGCCGGTCGGGCGCGGGCATCCACACCACGCTCACCAGCCGCGTGGTGCAGCTCGCCGGCGGCAGCGTGCCGGTCGGGGCGAGCGCCGTGTCGATGAACCTCACCTCCGATGGCGCGGCGGGCGCCGGGTATCTCACCGTGTTCCCCGCCGACCGAGGGCAACCGGTCATCTCCAACCTCAACTACCCCGCCGTCGACCCCCGTGCGAACGCGGGCATGGTGCGTCTGTCGACCGGTGGTGCGCTGAATACCTTCGTGAACCAGACCACGCATGTCATCATCGACGTGAACGGCTACTTCACAGGAACCACGTGAGCGATCAACTCGACATCAAGACCGGCTGGCTCGACAACGAGACCATGCAGAACATCCGGGCCAACGTGCCCCTCGTGTACGTGGACGCCGTGCCCGTGCGGGTCGACGATCTCGGCAACGTCACCAAGGTGGGGCTGCTGCTGCGCCAGGCGGCCGACGGGTCGTTGAGCCGGTTGGTCGTGAGCGGTCGGGTGCTGTTCGGCGAGCGCATCCGCGACGCCCTGCTCCGCCACCTCGAGAAGGACCTGGGTCCGGTGGCGCTGCCACAGATCCCGCCCAGCCCGTCGCCGTTCACCGTCGCCGAGTACTTCCCCGATCCCGAGGTCAGCGGGTTCCACGACCCACGTCACCACGCCGTCAGCCTCGCCTACGTCGTGCCGGTCGCGGGCGACTGCCAGCCCACCCAGGAGGCCCTCGACCTCGTGTGGTACACGCCGGCCGAGGCCGTGAGCGAGTCGGTGCGCCGCGAGATGACCCAGGGACACGACCGGCTGCTGCGCCTCGCGCTGGCATCCGTCGGCGCCCTCCCCTGATCGCTGCCGCGAGGTGGCCCGGCCCCGTGGGCCCGGCCGCCCGAACCAGCCGCTGAGCAGGACGTTCTCCCGCTCGATCGCCCCTCGATCGCCGTCCGAGCCCCCTCCGAGCAGCGTCCGAGCAGCGTCCGAGCAGCGTCCGAGCCCCCTCCGAACAGCGTCGGCTTCACGGATTCTCGCGTTCGGCCCCTCGGTGCCACCGTCCGTGATCGAACTCACAAGGTAGTCACAAGACCTCTCACCGTGGCCAAACCTGACTCCGATGACCGACGTGTCCCTCGTGACGCCCGGCCATCACTCGGCCGTCACACGGGTCGTCAGCCGCCGCGGGCGCGGTCGAGCACTGGGAGAACAGATGACATCCACCACCACGATCGGAACGCAGGGACTGCACCGAACGCACCGACGCAAGGTCGGCAAGCTCGGGGCCGTCGCCCTCTCGGGCGCCCTCCTCGGCGTCCTGGGCGGCCTCGCGGGTCAGGCGTCCGCCGGCACCACGCCCACGGATCCGACGGTCCCGACCACGACCGGCCCCGTCGCACCGACGGGGACGGCCGCGCCGGCGAGCCCCGATCCGGCCGCGCCGGTCGCACCGGTCGCCGTGCCGGCGAGCTTCACGCTCCCCCTGTTCGTCGGTGGACTCACGGTCGACATCACCACCGGCCCCGGCGGTGCGCTGTCGAGCGTGACGATCAACCCGGCCGATGGGTACACCGCGGTCACCAACCGCCCCAACAAGGTCGCGTTCGTGAACGAGGACGGCACCGCCAAGGTGGTCGTGAAGTCGGGCAACGGCGGCCAGCGCGTCGAGGCACGCGCCGGCTCGCTCGCCGAGATCCTCGGCCCCGGCGGTTGGAGCGGCGAGGTGTTCCCGGGCGTGCCCGGCAGCGTGGCGTTCGAGATCGTCGACGCCGGCGGCACTCCGGACATCGTCGTCGGCGCCGTCACCGGCCCGACGCCGGAGATCGGCACGGTCGAGCGTTCGTCCGAACAGGACGACGACGGTGATGACAGCGGCGAGATCGAACACGAGGCGAAGGCGAAGATCCGCTTCAGCCAGGACGGTCAGAGCCGCTGGCTGACGATCAAGGCCGAGGTCGAGACCGACGACGACGGGTCGACCCACGCCAAGGTGCAGATCTCGCTGTCGAAGATCCGCACGGCGTTCACCGGCGCCGAAGCGGTCGGTCCGCACACGTGGGAGGGTCTCCTCTGCAGCGGCGAGGCCGCATCGATCGCCTTCACCGTCGCTGAGGACGGCACGCTCACCGTCGATCAGGTCACGCCCTCGCCCGAGCGTCAGCGCGCCGAGGGCAACGGTGTCGAGGTCCGCTTCGCCGACGGCGAGCGGGTCCGCATCCGGGTGCGCAACGAAGACGGCACCGTGTCGGTGAAGGTCGAGGAGAAGATCCGCTGCGAGGACGCGCCGGATCCCACGCTCAACGTCCCCGTCGCGACGAGCGACGACGATGATGACCACGACGACGACAAGGGCGGCCGTCACGGCGACCATGACGACGACCACGACGACGACAAGGGCGGCGACCACGACGAGGACAAGGGCGGCCGTCACGGCGGCGACGACGATGCCACGAGCAACACCGTCGCCGACGGCTCGGGCGACGATGACTGACCCGCGCCGAACGCACCGGCGCCGGCATTCGGTCGGCTCGGCGATCGCGGTGGCCCTCGTGGCCACCGCGGCCGTCGCGGCCGCCGGCTGCAGCAGCGACGACACGAGCGACACCAGCGGGGCCATCGGCGACGCGACGGTGATCACCCTCGCCGCCGACCCTGCAGCGGCCTCGACGACGGCACCGGCACCCGCGGCTGCGCCCACGACGGTGGCACCGGCGAACACCGTGCCGATCGACGCGGCGGCCATGCTGCAGGCGTCGCTCGACTCGCTCGCCGCCGGCTACCACTTCCGCACCTCGGTCGCCGTCGCCGGCGCCGAGGTGCTCGTGGCCGAGGGCGACACGATCGGTGACGGCACCCGTCTCACGATCTGGTCGAACGGCACGAGCGTGGCCTACGTGATCACGCCCGCCGGCAGCTGGGTCTTCCCGGAGGGCGGCGAATGGGAGGCGCTCGACACGCCACCCGCCACCACCGATCCGTTGCTCGCACTGCGCGCCCCGTCGGCGGTGACCGGTTCGAGCGCCGACGGCGTCGCCGCCACCTTGGTGGCCACCGTCGCTGCCACGGCACTGGGCGTGCCGTCGGACGGCACGGCCGACGTGCAGGTGTCGGTGAACGGCGCGACCCTGTCGGAGATCGCGTACGACGCGGTCGTCGAGGGCCAGACCGCGAGCGTCCGCTCGACGTTCGGTGCCGTGGTCGACCCCACCCCGGTGGTCGCCCCGATCTGAGCCGATCTCCCGGCCCGCGCACACCAGCGCCGGCCGGATCGATGCACGTTGCACCGGACGCTCGTCCCGCCACATTTCCGTGGCGTGACGAGCGTCCGGTCGCGTTGGCGGTCGCCGACACGAACCGGCCATTACCCTCGTCCGCGTGGAACCCACCTGGCTCGGCGCGGCGCGCGTGTTGTTCGTCGCCGGCAAGGGCGGCGTCGGGTCGAGCACGGTCGCGGCGGCGCTGTCGCTGCTGGCCGCACGCAACGGTGCCGACGTGCTGCTCGCCTCGGTCGACGGCAAGCCCGGTCTCGGGCCGCTGCTCGGCGGCACACCGCTCACCAAGGACGAGCAGCTGCTGCGCACGTTCAGCGCCAGCGGTGGCCGCGTCCGCGCACGGACGATCCCGCCCGATCAGGCCTTCGGCGACTACCTCGAGCTGAAGGGCGTCGGCGGCCTGCTCCGGCGTGCGGCGTCGGCGGCATCGCTCGACATGGTCGCGGCCTCCACGCCCGGTCTCGAGCACCTGCTCGTGCTCGGCAAGATCAAGGAGCTCGAGCGAACGAAGGCCGCCGACCTGATCGTCGTCGACGCTCCGCCGGCGGGTCACGCCGCACCGTTCATCCGATCGGCGAGCGCACTGCAGGAGGTGGTCGCCAGCGGGCCCGTGCGCCAGCAGGCCGACGAGGTGGCGGAGATGCTCGCCGATCACGGGCGTTCGCAGGCGCTGCTCGTCACCCTCGCCGAAGAGACACCGGTGAACGAACTGATCGAGCTCGCCTGCGACGTCGACGAACGGCTGGGACTCGCGCTCGCGCCGTTGGTGGTGAACGCATGCTGGCCCGATCGGCCCGAGCTCGAGCTCACTCCCGCGACCGCTGCGAAGCGCAGCGGCGTCGGCCTCACGACGGCCGACAAGGCGGCGCTCACCTCGTCGAGCCGTTACGGCTGGGCCCGGCTCCAGGTGCAGCGCGAGCAGCTCGCGAGGCTCGACGACCTGTTGCCGTTGCCGCGACTGCTGCTGCCGAAGCTCACCGTGCCCCGCCTCACCTCCGACGATCTCGACGTCCTCGCCGAATCGCTCGCCGTCGAACCGGAACACCCGAGATGACCACCCGACGCATCGGCTCCCCGCTCGCCCACCTGCTCGACTCCGCCGACCTCCTGGTCACCTGCGGGCCGGGCGGTGTCGGCAAGACGACCACCGCTGCGGCGCTCGGCCTGGCGGCGGCGCGCGCCGGTCGTCGGGTCGTGGTCGTGACGATCGACCCGGCGAAGCGCCTCGCCGACGCCCTCGGCATCGATGCGGCCGGATCGAACCAGCCGCACCTCGTGGCCGGCGCGGTCACCGGACCCGGATCGTTCTCGGCGTTGATGCTCGATGCCGAGAAGACGTTCGATCAGCTCATCCGCGACCGTGCGGGCGACGCCGCGCAGACGATCCTCGACAACAGCGTGTACCGCAGCATCGCCGGCTCGCTCGCCGGCGCACAGGAGTACATGGCGATCGAACGCCTGCACCAGCTGCACCACAGCGGCGACTACGACCTCGTCGTGATCGACACGCCACCGTCACGACACGCGATCGACGTGCTCGAAGCACCCGACCGGCTGGTGAGCTTCCTGTCGAACCCCGTGTACCGCGCGCTCACCATCCCGAGCCGCTCGTTCGCGAAGGTCACCAACGCCGCGTCGAGCGCGTTCCTGTGGACGGTGAAGCGCCTCGCCGGGCCGAAGATCGTGGAGGACACGATCGAGTTCTTCCGTTCCATCTCCGGGCTCGAGGCGGGACTGCGCACCCGCGCCGCGGAGATGTCGGCGCTGCTGCGCGCCGACCACACCGCGTTCGTGTTGGTGTCGAGCCCGCGTGCCGAGGCGATCGACGAGGCGAGCTACCTCGCCACGGCACTGCACGACGGCGGCTTCCGCCTCGGCGGCGTGGTGGTCAACCTCGTCCATCCGCTGCCGCCCGCGCTCCATCTCGACGACGACACGCTCGACGGCATCACCGGTCCACTCGCCGAGCAGATCGCCTACCACCGCGAGCTCACCGCGCTGGCCGAGGGCGAACGGGCCGAGCTCGAGTCGTTGATCGCGCTCGCCGGCGATGCACCGGTGTGCGAGGTGCCGTTGCTCGACCACGACGTCCACGACGTGGACGCCCTGATCGAGCTCGGCGGCGTGCTGGTCGACTGACGACGGTCGTCGTTCGCGGAGGGCCGTCGTTCGCGGAGGGCCGTCGACCGACGGCGATGGGTCAGGCCGGGGGCGTGAAGTCGGGGCCCACGGTGCGGGTGCGCTTGAGCTCCCAGAACCCGTCGACGGTGGCGGCGGCGCTCACGCCGTCCCACAACCGCAGGCCCTGGTCGAGCGGCAGGCGGCGGCTGATGACCGGACCGAAGAAGCCGACCCGCTTGCCCGTCTCGTCGGTGAACGCGAGCAGCGGCGTGCCCACGTCGTTGCCGGTGAGGCCGAGGCCGTCGTCCATCGATGCACGGATGACCGCATCCCACGACTCGTCGTCGAACGCTGCGGCGTACGACGTGTCGAGGCCCGCCTCGGCGAGCAGGTCGGCGGCGCTGACCGAGAGGTCCTGCTGGTGATGGATGTGCTCGCCGTACACCGTGTACAACCGGCCGAGCGGCTCGTTGCCCTCGCCCGCACGTACGGCCTCGAGCACGCGCAGCAGGCCATGGGTGTAGGACGCACCCTCGTACCACGGCGAGTCGGGCTGCAGGTCGTTCTTGAACTTCAGGCTGATCGATCGCCACACGATGTCGAGGTCGCGGTGCGGTGCGACGTCGAGCGCCCAGCGCGACGTGACCCAGCACCACGGACAGGCGGGATCGATCCAGAACTCGAGTTGCACGGCGGTCTCCTTGACGTTGTCGACGATGGGACGGCACCCGGGGTGCCTCTCCTCGCAACACGCGAGGCATCGGGGGATGGGGGTGTGGGCTGCAACCCCCCGTCAGCCGGATTTCTTCCAGGTGAGCAACTCGCCGACGCCGGCCATCATGAGCGACCCCGGCATCACCCGGAGGCGGACCGGCTCGAGGCGCAGGATCCCGAAGCTCGGCGAGTCGGGTGCGGTCCACCCGGGGATGATCGACGGGTCGTACCCCACCGGGGCGGGACCGTCGGCGAACCGCTGCCACCCGGCGGCGCGTTCGGTCGCACCGTGCTCCCAGACCGTGTCGCAGTCGGCGGTGCAGGTGTCGTGATCGGGCGCCCAGTACGTGATCGACAGGCGCGACTCGTGCGCCAGGTCGGCGGCCTTGGGCGATGCCGGGGACGTGGCGATCCATCCGGTGAGGGTGTCGCCGTCGAACTCCCAGATCGGGTGCAGCACTCGCGTTCGCGGTGCGCCGGAGGGATCGACGGTGGCGACCGTGCACCACACGATGCGGTGGGCCATCTGGACGAAGGCAGGGGCGACGGCTGACAATGCTGACATGGACGTCGACGGTACCCCTCGGGCGGATGCCGCATCCACGGACTTCCCCCGGCCCCCGGTCGGCGTGCGCGACATGCGGTCGGGCGAAGCCGCGGCGGTGCGCTCACTGGTGTTGGCGGGGCTCGCCGAGCACTGGGGATCGGTCGACCCGTCGCTCAACCCCGACCTCGACGACCTCGCCGCCGCGCATCCGGGCAGCCGCACCGTCGTGGCCGTCGACGTCGCGGGCACGATCGTCGGGACCGGCACCGTCGTCCCGCGTGGCGTCGACAGCGCCGAGGTGGTTCGGATGTCGGTCGCGACCTCGTTGCGCGGCGCCGGTGTTGGGCGGCTCGTGCTCGACGCACTGATCGAGGTGGCGCGGTCGTGGGGCGTGCAGCGGCTGGTGCTGGAGACCACCGCCGACTGGACCGACACGGTCGCGTTCTACGAGCGGTGCGGGTTCCGGATCACGCACCACGAAGACGGCGAGTTCGGACGCGATGCCTGGTTCGAACGCCTGCTGTGACGTGGGCTGTGACGGGGCTGTGACGTGGGCTGTGAACGTCGGCCGTGACGTCGGACGGCGGCGGCCGATCGGACTAGACAGAGCCGATGGACGACACGGCACGCAGCGAGACGGTGGACACCCGGGTGGTGGCGGACGGCATCTGGGTGGTGACGATCCGGCGGCCCGAGGTGCGCAACGCGGTCGACGGCCCGACCGCCGCGCTGCTCGCCGAGGTGTTCCGTGAGTTCGACCGACGCGACGACCTGTCGGTCGCGGTGCTCACCGGCGACGGCGGCACGTTCTGTGCGGGCGCCGATCTGAAAGCGGTCAGCACGGGTGCCGGCAACCGGGTGCATGCCGACGTCGCGCTCGACGGGCCGATGGGGCCGACGCGCATGTTGCTGTCGAAGCCGGTGATCGCCGCGGTCGAGGGTCACGCCGTGGCCGGCGGGTTGGAGCTGGCGGCCTGGTGCGATCTGCGCGTGGCCGCCGAGGACGCCGTCTTCGGCGTGTACTGCCGACGGTGGGGTGTGCCGCTGGTCGACGGTGGCACGGTGCGACTGAGCCGCCTGCTCGGCCACAGCCACGCACTCGACCTCATCCTCACCGGGCGAGGGGTGAGCGGCGACGAGGCCCTGCGGATGGGGCTGGCGAACCGTCTCGTGGCGCCCGGCCAGGCGCTCGACGCGGCCATCGAACTGGCCCGGCAACTGGCCGGGTTCCCGCAGCAGTGCCTACGCGGCGACCGCACCTCCAGCTACGAGCAGTGGTCGATGCCCCTGCCCGAGGCGCTCGAGCTCGAGACCCGACTCGGCCTCGCCACGATCGCGTCGGGGGAGACCGTCGCCGGCGCCCGCCGGTTCGCCGACGGCGCGGGCCGCCACGGCACCTTCGGCTGATCGAGTCGGCCGTCCCGGGCGATCGGGTCAGTCGAGCGAGCCGTCGGCCAGGGCCTGGTTGCCCCGACTCACGTCGTCGAGGTGGTGCAGCGGGTCGTGGATGAAGTAGCGGGCGAAGGTGTCGACGGTGAACTCGGCACCGTCGGAGCGCAGGCCCGTTCGGCCCCACTGGTCGTCGCCCACCTGCTCGAACCGGGCGCTGATCGCCTCGGCGGCGATCGCGAGCTCGTCGGCCACCACCGCCGGGTCCTGCAGGTCGTAGCGGTCCTCGACCGCCGTGACGTCCTGGTCCCAGTTCGCGAAGCGGGGCGCGTCCTCGGTGAGCATGAGCTCGAGGCGTCGATCGAACAGGCGGAAGACGTCGCGCACGTGGCAGCCGTACTCCAGCGCCGACCACTGGTCGGCGGCCGGGCGCAGCCGGGCGTGCGGATGGGCGAGCAGCGAACGCCACGCCGCCACCTGCTCGCGCACCAGGCCGGGCACCGCCGACGCGGGTGTGACCGCGGCATCGAAGCCGCAGTCGGGGCAGACCCGCTCGAGCACCCAGGTCCAGTTCTTGTCGTCGGGAACGATCGTCGGCGGCGCGGGGTGGGCGGGGTCGGGAGGCATGGCCATGATCCGACCGTAGTCAGGCAGTACGCTGGGATCGCCCTGGTTTCCCCCACCGTCGGTACGGCCTCGCACCGCCTGATCAGGACACGGAACGACATGAACCCACCGCTGGATCGCACGCCGCACGCCCCGCCCCGCGACCGGGCCCGCAGCCAGGCCGATTCCCGCGCCCGCACGGCGCCCGCCGCCCGATCGGCGGCACGTTCGACCTCAGGTTCGACCTCGGACCGCGCACCGCGGACCGTGCAGGTCTCGAGCGGATCGGGTCGGGACGGATTCGGTCACGAGCCCCATCACGACGGGCATCAGGGCGGACATCACGGGCACGGCCCCCACAAGGTCGACCGGCGCCCCTTGCTCGTCGTCGGCGTCGCCGCGACGCTCGTGTGCGGCTTCATCGCCACCCGGGGCGGCGACGCGGGCGACATCGTCACTCCCGCGGCAGCGGCAGCACCGGCTGCGGCCGAGGCAGCCGTCGACACCAGCCTCCCGGGGTTCGCCGAGGTCGCCGCCCCGGTCGCGGCGCCCACCGACCCTGCGGCCGCCGATCCCGCCGCAGCGACCGCAGCCGCGTCGACGGCCGTCGACGAGCAGGGTGCCGACGGTGAGGACCTCACCAGCGTCGACACCTGTCTGATGGACACGCTGTCGCTGCGCATCGGCGAGACCGGCCAGGGCGTCACCTGCCTCCAGCAGGCGCTCATCGCCCAGGGCTACTACAGCGGCGCCCTCACCGGCTCGTTCGACCAGGCCACCTTCGACGCGGTCGAGGTGATGCAGACCGACCGCAACCTCTACGTCGACGGCATCGTGGGCCGCGAGTCCGCGCTGTCGCTCGGCATCTGGCCCGACGAGGAGAGCTTCGTCACCCGCACGCCGGCGCCGCCGGCCGGCGCCGTCGACCTGCTCGGGTACCCGCTGTCGTCGGTCGCGTCCGCTGGGTCCGACGCCCCGCCGCTGCCGGCGAACTCCGGCGACGGACGCCGTCTCGTGTACGACCGGGCCGGCCAGCGTGTGTGGGCGGTCGGCAGCGAGGGCGAGATCATCCGCTCCTGGCTCGTCTCGGGCAGCAAGTACAGCAACGAACTGCCCGGCACCCACGAGGTGTACAGCAAGTCCGACGTCTCCACCGCGTGGAACGGCAAGGCCTGGCTGCCGAAGATGGTGCGCTGGCTGAAGACCGAGCGTGGGGCCATCGGCTTCCACTCGATCCCGCTGCACGTCGAGGACGACTCGCCGTACCAGACCGACGCCGAACTCGGCACCCGCCTGTCGGGCGGCTGCCAGCGCCAGGCCGTGCTCGACGCCGACTTCGTGTGGGAGTGGGCCGACATCGGCACCAAGGTCGTCGTCATCTGACCCGATCCGAGATCTCGCTGCGTCGGTGAGGTGGATCGGCCCGTCCGGGCGCGTCCACCTCACCGTGAGCAGCGCTGGCGCCGACACGCTCGGCACCAGCTCGAACGTCCTCACCGGTCGGCGCCCACCAGCGTCCGCTCGTCCTCCTGGTGCCCGGCGCCGGCGGCCGTCTCCGGGCCGTCGCCCTCGCGCAGGCCGTAGCGGTCGTGGAAGCGGCGCAGCGGGGCGGGCGCCCACCAGTTGGCCTCACCGGCGAGGCGCATGAACGCCGGCACGAGGAAGGCACGCACGATGGTCGCATCCATCAGCACGGCGAGGCCGAGGCCGATGCCGAACATCTTGATGAAGCTCACGCCGGAGGTGCCGAAGGCGAAGAACGTGATCGCCAGCAGCGCGGCCGCAGCGGTCACGATGCTGCCCGTGCGCTCCAGACCGAGCGCCACCGATGCCTCGTTGTCGCCGGTGCGGTCGTGCTCTTCCTTGATGCGGGCCAACAGGAACACCTCGTAGTCCATCGACAGGCCGAAGGCGATGCAGAACATCAGGATCGGCATCGAGGTGTCGATCGTCCCGGTGGCGGTGAAGTCGAACACGCCGGCGAGGTTGCCGTCCTGGAAGATCCACACCATCGCACCGAACGTGGCGGTGAGGCTCAGGAAGTTCAGGACCAACGCCTTGATCGGCACGAGCACGCTGCCCGAGAGCATGAACAGCAGCACGAGCGTGGCCACGACGATGATCGCCAGCGCCAGGGGCAGTGCGTCTCCGATCGCCGCCTTGGTGTCGACCAGTTCGGCCGCCGAGCCCTCGACCGCGACCTCGACCGGCAGGTCGAGCGACCGGATGTCCTTCACCAGTTGCTCGCCCTGTTCCGACACGACGGCGAAACTCGGCACCACCGACATCCAGCTCACGGTGTCGCCGTCAGCGGCCAGGAAGCGGGCGTCGGCATCGGTGGTCGCGGCGAGCGCGCCGTCGACGAAGGTCCCCGCCGCGCTGTCGACCCGAGCGACACCGTCCATCGACGAGATCGTCGCCGCGGCCGCTCCGAGATCCGCCAGCCGCTCCGGCCCGACGCCGTCGACGACCACGCCGAAGCTCTCGGCCGAGTTGCCGGTGAAGTCGGACCTCAGGATCTCCGACGCCTGCCGGCTCTCCGCCGACATGGGCAGCACTCGGTCGTCGGGCGTCCCGAAGGCCACCCGCAGGAACGGCGCACCGAGGAACAGCAGGACCGCGACCGCCGCCGCCGCGATGGGGACGGGGCGACGCATGACGAACATCGCGATGCGGTGCCATGCACCCTCGCGATCAGCCCGGGCGACCCGTCGACGGCCGATCCGCAACGAGTTCACCCGGTGACCGAGGACGGCGAGCAGGGCCGGCAGCGACAGCAACGAGCCGGCGAGCGCCAGCAGGACGACCGCCACGCCGGCGTAGGCGAACGAGCGGAGGAAGTACAGCGGGAACACGAGGAGGGCGGCGAGCGACACGGCGACGGTCAGCGCGCTGATCAGCACGGTCTTGCCGGCCGTCTCCATCGTTCGGATCACGGCACCTTCGACGTTCCTGCCGGCCTGCAACTCCTCCCGGAAGCGGGAGACGATGAACAAGCTGTAGTCGATCGCGAGGCCGAGACCGAGTGCAGTGGTGAGGTTGATCGCGTAGAGCGACACATCCGTGATCGAACCGATGACGAACAGGCTGAGCAGCGTGCCGAGCACGGCGATCACGCCGACGAGCATCGGCAGGGCGGCGGCGACGAGCCCGCGGAACACGAACAGCAACAGGATCAACGTGAGCGGCACGGCGATGAGCTCGGCCCGGAGCAGGTCGCCCTCGATCGTCTCACCGACGTCGGCGAACACCGCCTCTCGTCCGCCGAGCAGCACATCGAACGGCCCCTGGGTGCCGGTCACGGCCTCCTTCACGAGGTCGATCCGTTCGGTCACCTGTTCGTCGTCGCCCGTGACGCGAGCGAGCACCAGCGCGGTGTCACCGTCGGTGCTCCGCAACGACGGCGGGCTGCCGAGCGACCAGTACGAGACCACCTGTTCGACACCATCGATCGCGTCAAGGCGCGCCGCCAGGTCGGCGCCGGCCGCGACGACCGACGGGTCGTCGACACCGATGGCACCCGCGGGGGCGGAGCCCGCAGCGTCCACCGACGCGACGAGCACGACGTTGGGATCGCCGCCTCCGAAGTGCTCCTCGAGCAGCGCTGCCGCGCGGGCGCTCTCCGACGCCGGATCGTCGAATCCCCCGTCCTTCAGCACGCCGAACGCGCCGGCGCCGACGACCGCCGCCAGCACCATGAACAGCACGGTGAACGACAGCACGAGCCGCCGTCGCCGAACCGTGAACCGACCGAGACGTGTGAGCACGGGAACCTCCTGGATCGAACGGATCGGCGACGACCGCCGATCCGGGTCCCATCGTCTGCCGGCGGGGGCTCGGTGGCATCGGCCGCGAGCAGGGTCGTGAACGGTCCCACGGCACGTTCGCGACCCGTACTGCAGTCCGGTGACATGGCCACGCGAGGACCGTAAGGTGCTCGTCGTGGAAGACCTCCCCACGGCGTCCGCGTACCGGCTCTCGACGACCGTCGTCATGTCGATCGCTGCGACGTGTGCTGCGCTGATCGCGATCTTCGGCGACAAGACCTCGTTCAGCTGGACCACGGTCGCGTTCGCCTTCGCCGGTCTCGTGCCGTGGGCGGTCGAGAGCGGCGGGGTCCGCATCCCGCCGGTGGCCTTCTACGCGATCTCGATGGCGAGCGCGGCCGGGATCGTGCTCGTCGACCGGAACCCGGGCGGCATGTTCCCCGCGATGATCGCCGTCGTCTGGCTCACGCGCTGCGCCCGCACGACGCTCATGATCGCACTGCCGGCGATCACTGCCGCAGGGCTGGCGGTGGGGATCGCATTGCTCGAGGGCACCACCCACGAGACCGGCGCGATCTACTTCACGGGGGGCGCCGGTGTCGCCTTCCTGGCGGGGCTGATGATCCGTCGCCAGGAGCAGCTCGTCGAGGAACTCCGCGCTGCCCGGGTGCGTGAGACCGAGCACGCGGCGGCGGACGAACGGACCCGCATCGCGCGGGAGGTCCACGACGTCGTGGCCCACTCGTTGACCGTCACCATGCTGCACGTCACCGGGGCGCGACGTGCACTGCACCACGATCCGGACCGGGCTGCCGAGGCGCTCGAGCGAGCCGAAACCGTCGGGCGCGAAAGCCTCGATTCGATCCGCCAGGTGGTGGGACTGCTGCGTTGCACCGAGGACGCGACCGGCGGCGGCGACACCTCCCATGACGGCCATGCCCATGCCGCGCCACTGCCGCAGCTGTCCGACATCCCCGCACTCGTCGACCAGTACCGCGACGCCGGCATGCGAGTGTCGGCCGAACTCGACCTCGACGACGTCGCCGCCGACGGCACGACGTCGCTCACCGCGTTCCGAGTGGTGCAGGAGGCGCTCTCCAACGTGCTGCAGCACTCGCCCGGTTCGCCGGTCGAGTTGCGCGTCGCGACCGATGGCGAGGGCACCGTGCTCCGGATCACGGCCGAGAACCCGACGACGGAGACGCCCGACCGTCCCTCCCGACGCTCGGGCCTCGGGTTGCGCGGCATGCGCGAGCGGGTTCGCGCCGCCGGAGGATCGGTGGATGCCGGCCTCACCGAGCACCAGACGTGGCGGATCGACGCTGCGCTGCCGCTGCGGCGCGGCCGGTTCTCGTGAGCCCGATCGACGAGGGCAGGGTGCGGGTGGTGCTGGTCGACGATCAGCAGCTCGTGCGGGCCGGCATCGCCTTCATCATCTCGACCGAGCCCGGCATCGAGGTGGTGTCGGAGGCAGCGAACGGCGAGCTCGGCCTGGTGGCGAGCCGCGACCATCGGCCCGACGTGGTGCTGATGGACATCCGGATGCCCGTGATGGACGGGATCGAGGCGACCTCGCGCCTCCACGCCGAGGGCGGGCCACCGGTGCTGGTGCTCACCACCTTCGACGACGACGAAGTGCTGTGGGGCGCGTTGCAGGCCGGTGCCGCGGGGTTCCTGTTGAAGGACACCCCCGCCGACGACCTGATCTTGGCGATCCGCAGTGTCGCCGGTGGCGGGTCGTGGCTCGATCCGCGGGTGACGCCTCGGGTGCTGCAGGCGGTCCGCAGCGGTGCGAGCCGAACCGCCCGGACGGCAGGTGTGACCGAGCGGCTGTCCGAACGCGAACGGGAGGTGCTGGTGCTGATCTCCAAGGGCGCGTCGAACCTCGAGATCGCCGACCGTCTCTACGTGAGCGAGCGGACGGTGAAGGGCCACGTGGGCAGCATCTTCGCCAAGCTCGGCGCCCGCGACCGGGCCGCGGCGATCATCCTCGCCTACGAGTCCGGGCTGGTCGTTCCCGGCGGCGACTGACCGCGCCGCGCCGGGTCGGGTCGGGTCGGGTCGCGTCGGGTCGCGTCGGGTCAGAGGCCGGACGCCGGACAGGTGGCGCTGCGGCAGCCGCTCGCCGGCCACGCCGAGGGACTCAGGCGTGACAGCGCGCCGGACGTCGGTCGGCTGGTCAGCCTGAGGTTGCCGAGCGTCGGCGGGGTGCCCGGGGCGGGCGCCGTGGTCGCCGACGGAGCGGTCGGCGTGGGTGCTGCCGGCGTGGTGGTCGGCGTCGCGGCCGGTGTGGTGGTCGGCGTCGTGATCGGCGCTGCCGGTGCCGTGGTCGCGGTGCCGCCGCCTGTGCCGCCGCCCGAGCCGGGGTTCGACGGTGCGGTCGTGACCGGCGGCGAGGCCGGGTTGGTCACGGGTGTCGTGGCGGGCGTGGTCGTCGCGGTCGAGCCGCCACCACTGCCGCCGCCACCGCCCGGGGTCGAGGCCGCATAGGTGTAGGCCGCCGTGAGGGTGAGCGTGTGGTTCGTGGTCGTGCGGAACTTCACCGACACGTCGACCACCCCGGGCGAGGCGACCGCAGGCGACACCACCGAGATGCTCGAACCGTTCGACCATGCCTCGACGATCGCATCGCCGAACCACACGTAGATCGGCACCGTGGTCGGGAACCGTCCGCTGAGCACGATGGTCGTGCCGCCGGCGACCGGGCCGACCCGCGGGTCCATCGAGTCGACCCGCCACTGTCCGGACGAGTCCGGGGCCGGAGCCGGCGTGGTGGTCGGGGTCGTCGGCGAGATCGGTGCCGTCGTGGCCGGCGATCCCGGCGCGGTCGTCGGTGTGCTGGGTGCCTGCGGCACCGTCGTGCCGGGCGCCGGTGGGGACGTGACCCCCGTGGGCACGGTCGTCTGGTTCATGGGCTGGGTGGTCACCGTCGGGCTGCCGCCACCGCCACCACTACCACCGCCGACGGGCAGCGTCGTCGCCGCCTGGGGCAGCGTGCTGTTCGTCCCGCCGGTACCACCGCCGCCACCACCACCACCGCCACCGGTCGGGGTGGTGGTGCCGGGCGCCGGTGTCGTCGTGGGCGTCGCGCCGCCACCGCCACCACCGCCACCACCGCCGCCGCTGGCCGGCGTCGTGGTGGCTGGCGAGGTCGTGATCGGGTTCGCGCCGACGACCGTGGTCGTCACTGCGCCACCGCCGCTCGCCGGGGCGCCGGTGATCGAGACGTAGGCCACGCTCGCGCCGCCCACCGCGGCACCGCTGCCGTCGAGGAGTTCGGTCACGATCGCGTACTCGCCGGCCGGCAGTTCGAGGTCGGCGGCGACGCTCCAACCGGTGCTCGCGAGCGACGCCGTGTCGCCGATGCTCAGCGCGCTGAAGGCCCCGTTGTCGTCGGTGACGAGCGAGGTCGGCGTGCCACCGGTCGTCGTGAACGACGCGGGCAGACCGGCGATCGCGTAGACCTGACCCTGCACGTTGGCGGCCAGGCTCACGCGGGCGCGGCTCACATCGGGCGGCAGGTTCTGCGCCCGTACGTCGACCACGAGGCGTCCGGTCCGATCGGCCACCAGCTGGTCGGCCCCGCCGTAGCTGACGGACACGGTCGGCGGCAGGCCGACGCCGACCAGCGATCCGACGTCGAGTCGCGGACCGGCGCTCGTGGTGTCGGCACGCTGGACGAGACGGGCCCGCACCTCGGTCGGCGTGGTCACCTGGCCCGTCGCGAGCAGGTCGGCGACGGCACCGGCGACGGCCGGTGTCGCCATCGACGTGCCCGACATCCATCCCCACGAGCCGGGGATCGTCGACCACATGAAGAATCCGGGCGCCACGAGGGTGAGCGGTGTGCCGAAGTTCGAGAACGACGCCCGTGCGTCGCTGTTGGTCGACGCGCCGACGGTCACGACGTGCGGGTACGACAGCGAGAAGTTCGCCGGGTACACGGCCTGGTTGCTGATGTCGACGCCGTTGTTGCCCGACGCGGCGATCACCGTCACCCCACGCGTTCCGGCATAGGCGATCGCCTGCTCCATCGTCGTCACGCCGTTGCGCGGGGTGCCCGGGCTGGTGCCGAGGCTGAGGTTGATCACCTTCGCCCCGTTGTCGGCCGCGTACACGATGGCCGAGTAGATCGCCGACGTGCTGAGCTGTCCGTCTGGTGTCGCGACCTTGAGTGCCATGAGCTTGGCCTGCGGTGCGACGCCCACCACGCCGGTGCCGTTGTGGGCAGCGCCGATGATGCCGGCGACGTGTGTGCCGTGGGGCCCGCTGGCGGTGCCACTCTGCGGACGCGGGTCGCTGTCGTTGGCGCCGAAGTCCCAGCCCCGGCAGTCGTCGACGAAGCCGTTGCGATCGTCGTCGGCTCCGTTGCCGCACGTCTCGCGTGGGTTGACCCAGATGTTGGCGGCGAGGTCGGGATGGTCGATGTCGACGCCGCTGTCGATGACGGCGACCACGACACCGGTTCCCTGGGTGACGGTCCACGCCGCTTCGACGTTGGCGTCGGCGCCGGGCGTGCCCGACCATCCGCCGGCCTGTGCGCTGGAGCCGGTGTTCTTCAGCATCCACTGCTTGCCCTGATCCGGGTCGTCCGCGAGGTCGAACAACGTGTCGTCCTCGACCGACACGACGCCGGGCACCCGGCGCAGGTCCTCGCGATCGCCGCTGGTGGCGACGGCGATGACGCCAGGGGCCACGATCTCGGCCGAGACCACGCCGGGCAGCTCGATGATCACGGCGAGGATCTCCTCGTCCGTCGGCGGCGCCGTCGGCGGGCCGGCGGTCTCGGACTCGTCGCCCTCGGGCTCGTCGCCCTCCGGCTCGGTGGTGGTCGTCTCGTCGACCGGCTCGGCCGGTGCCGGTTCGGCGGGCTCCGTCGCCCCCTCGGCCGGGACGGTCGTCGTGGTCGCGTCGCCCTGGCCGGCCACCTCGATCAACTGGCCGGGGATCATGACGTACCGGCGACCGGGTGCGCCGGCCACACCGTCGACGTCGCGGACGAGGACGGCGAGGGGCTGATCGGCGAACTTCGCGAGCAGGTCGGACTCCGCCTGGGTGCGCACCAAGGTCGTCTTCAGCGAGCCGAAGGGGACGGTCGCGCGCTCGCTGGTGCCGTCGGCGCGCACGACGACCACCTCGAGCACGTCGCCCTCCCGCGGCGTCGCACCGGGCACGGGGGCGAGGCTCGCCACCTCGCTCGGTGAGGCCGCGGCCGGTGCTGTGGTGGTCGGCGCCGGAGCGGCGCCAGGGGCGACCGTGCTCACCGGGAGCGTGTTGCCCGTCCGGGGAGCGATCGGCGCCGAGGGGTCGGCGACCTCCGGCATCGAGGTCGTGTGCGGCGCGCTGGCGTGGTCGGTCGGGTCGTGGTCGGTCGGGTCGTGGTCGGTCGAGTCGTGGTCGGTCGATGCAGGGGGCTCGGTGGTGGCGGATTCGTCCGCAGGCGCCTCGGCGTCGATCCGTTCGGCCTCGTCGGCCGAGCTCGGTTCGTCGAGCACGGGCTCCTGCACCTCGTCGCCGGTGCCGCCGGTGACGGCGTTCTCGGTGAGCACGACCACGTGGTCGTAGCCGTCGTCCCACGTGGTCGTTGCGGTCGCGAGTTCGGGTTCGGGGCCGGTCGTCGGCGTCGTCGCCTCGGTCGCCTCGGTCGCGGCCGGCTCGTCGCCGCCACCGCCACATGCTGCGAGGACGAGCGCGAGCACGCCGACCAGTGCCGCGACCCGCCGCCTGCCCGTCGTTCCGCCCGCCTCGCCTGTCATGACCTGAACCTCGCGTCCGTGTGCGACACCCGATCGTGGTGTCCACCCGTCGACGGTTCGCGACGGTGGGCGCTGCTGCCGTGACCTTGCGGGAACGTTGACACTGCGGCCACGCGAGGTCGACCGTCTGACGGAACCTTGAGAGAGCCGGCGGCAGGGACGAACCGGGGAGGTCAGGCGAGGTCAGGGGAGGTCGTACACCCGGATGTGATCGATCACGAACGAGTGCGGTTGCAGGTCGGCCTCGGTCGGGTCGCCGCCGAGCGTCCCGCCGACGGCCAGGTTCACGACGAGGTGGAACGGCCGGTCGAAGGGCCACGACGGGACGTCGTCGCGATCGACGCGGTGGTACGGACGGCCGTCGACCGACCATTCGATGGCTGCCGCCGTCCACTCGACGGCGTAGACGTGGAACGCGGTCACGTCGTCGACGGTGGTGCCGCCCACGATCGCATCACCACCGGAGTAGCCCGGACCGTGCACGGCTCCATGCACCCCGTCGCCGTCGCGGCCGACGTGTTCGAGGACGTCGATCTCGCCGCTCGCGGGCCAACCCATCGCGGCGCGGTCGACGCCGAGCATCCAGAACGCCGGCCAGGTCGCATCACCGCGTGGCAGCGATGCCCGTATCTCGACGCGGCCGTATCGGTGGGCGAACAGGCCGTCGGTCGTGAGTCGCGACGAGACGAAGCGGCAGGGCCCGTACCAGCACTCGATCCCCGCCTCGGCGACCAGCGGCTCGCTCGTGATCGCCAGGTGACCGCGACCGTCGAGCCGTGCGTGGGCGTCGTCGGTGAACTCGAGCTGTGCATTGCCCCATCCGTGACCACCGAGCTCGAACCGCCACCGCGTCGCGTCGGGGAGTTGGCCGGCGGCGCCGTCGAACTCGTCGGCCCACACGAGCACGGGCGGGGGCACCGTGGTCGACGTGGTCGACGTGGTCGACGTGGTCGACGTGGTCGACGTGGTCGACGTGGTCGACGTGGTCGACGTGGTCGACGTGGTCGACGTGGTCGACGTGGTCGACGTCGTCGAGGTCGCCGACGTCGGGGTCGGGGTCGGGGTCGCAACCGGGACCACACGCGCAGATGGGCCCCGGTCGGCTCGCGGTCCGAGCGCACCGAGCAGCAGCAGCACGCCGATCGCCACCGACGAGCCCACGGTGGCGGCGTCGAATCGCCGTCCCGGACGATCGCCGCGAGGACTCACCGACGGCTCACCCGGCTTTGGACGCTTCAGACGCGGCGGACGCGGCGAGCTCGTCGAGCGCCGGGAACAGGAACCCGTCGAGATCGTCGGCGATCCGGTCGCGTCCGTAGAACGGCACGTCGAAGCGCACGGCCACGACGAGGTCGCGGGCGGGCAGGTACAGCACTCGCGTGTCGCCGCCGTCGTGGAACACGTAGGTGTAGGGCGCCGGGTCCGCGTCCGTCGGTTCGGCGCACGGGCACAGCCGCCAGGCGCCCAACCCCCCGTTCGGGCCGAACGCTCGACCGCCCCAGATCATCTGCTCGGTCATGGCGGGCGACAGCACCACCTGGCGGCGCACCAGCGCGTCGTACCACCGCACCAGGTCGTCGAGGGTCGACACCACGCCACCGCTCGCGTACCCGACGAAGCCGTCGCGGGTGTTGTCGACGAGCTCGGTGTCCTCGAGGCCGAACGGCTCGAACAGCCGCTCGTCGAGCACGGTGGCCAAGGGGTCGCCGGTCACCTGTTCGATCAGCAGACCGACGACGAAGTAGTTCGTCGCCGCGTAGTCGGCGGTCGAGTCGGTCGGATCGCTCACCGGCCACGCACTGATCACCGCGTCGAGCGGCGACATCACGGCCTCGCGGTCGTAGGTGGGCGCGAGCCGGTAGTCGGCGAGGCCGCTGGCGTGGGCCAACAGCCGTCGGAGCGTCTCGCCCTCGGTCAGCTCGGTCGGGATGCCGTCGATCGGTGGCAGCGGATCGTCGAGGGTGAGCACCCCCTCGTCGACCAGCTGCAGTGCGACCGCGGCGATCATCGTCTTGGTGATGCTCAGCACCTCGAACCGTTCGTCGACCGACAGTGTCGGCGCCTCGCCGTGCACGTCGAGCACGGTCGTTCCCGACGCGCCGTCGAAGGCGTACACCAACGCCGTCGGCACGTCCCGAGCGAGCATCCAGGCGTTGGCGTCACCCGTGCCCGCGTCGCCCTGGCGCGTTCGATCGGCGGTCGTCGCTTCGCCCCCTCCGGTCTCCGTGGCGGTGCCGACGGCGGGACGTGCCGACGGCGCCGGCGGTCCGAGGACGTCGAGCGCGGTCGGGAACAGCGACGGTTGGGTGGTCGTCACCGCGAGCACCACCAGCCACGGCGCCAACAGCACCGCACCGCGCAGCCGCCGGGAGCGCCGGCCGTCCTGCACCTCGGTCGTGCGGGGACGACGGGACCCGATCGACTCGAACGGGTGCACCGCGGTCACGAGCGCCACGAGCAGCGCGGTGAACGCCGCGCTGAAGAGCAGCGAGCTCGTCAGTCCCGACGGCGGGCCGACGAGCGCGTAGGCGACGCAGATCGCGAGGGTGTGCCACAGGTAGACGGTCATCGATCGATCGGTCACCCAGCGCAACACCCGGCTCACCGCCGCGATCGAACCGAAGTGACGCAATGGCTCCTCGAACAGCGCGATGACGAGCAGCCAGCACATGCCCACCAACGCCATCGACACGTTCGAGTTGTTCACCACCATGTCGGCCGGCGGCGCGACCCAGGTCGCGAACGCCGTCACCGCCACGCACGCCACGAGCAACTGCACCCGTTCGATGCGGGCGATCTCCCACCGCTTGTGGTGCACAGCAGCACCGACGGCGAAGAAGCCGCCGAAGCAGACGAGGTCGCCCACACCCCGCCACATCGCCGTTCCCAGCTCGGTCGACTGCTGCGCGAGCGCCACGTCGACGCCGATCAACGACGCGACCCACATCGCTGCCCACACGCCGCGCGATGCCCGTGGTGCGAGCTTGGCCGCCACCGGCACGAGCAGCAGCACGAGGATCAGCGCCCGGAGGAACCACAGGGGTGTCGACAGCCAGCCGTCCTCCCACGGGAGCTGTGCAGGGCTGCGGTAGGGCACGATCCAGGTGGCGACGTCGTCGAGGTTCGACCGGAACCCGGACGGATCGGCCACCAGCACCGCGCCGAGCCCGATCGCGACGAACATCGCGTACGGCGGCAGCAACCGTCGCAGCCGCCCGCGCACCACCTGCCACGGCGTCGAGCGCGACACGCTCTTCGCGAACACCGCGCCCGACACGTAGAACACGGCGGGCATCGCGGCGAACGTCCACGAGATCCACCAGAAGCCGAGCGCGTGCCAGAACACCACGCGGATGATCGACAACGCCCGCACGGTGTCGAGGAGCTGGTCGCGCTCGACGCTGATCGGACGCTCCACCCGCCGACGGTCGGGGCGGCGTGTGACGGCGAGTGCGGTGGGCAATGCGATCGCGGCGAGCACGACCACCGGCGCCAGGTCGACCAGCGGGTAGCCGTCGGCGAGCCTCATGCCCACGAGGGCGAGCGTGCCGAGGAATCCGCACAGGCCGCCCGCCGAGATGAGGTCGGGGATGCGGTCGGTCGCCTGCCGGTGCTTGCCCGCCTGGATGCCCCCGGTGGGGATCCACTCCTGCTCGCGGTCGGTGAGGTGATCGCGGAGCGCGTCGAGGTGGGCGATCTGGGAGATGAGGCCAACCCGTCGCGAGGCACGACCGTCGTTCAGGATCAGCCAGCGCGGCTGCAGGACGAACTCGGTCACCAACGACGGGACGAGCCACAGCGCCGGCGCGAACGAGATCGCCTCCGGCGCCTCGGCGAGCGTGAGCAGCGGCACCAGCACCGCCACCACCGGGCTGAGCGCACTGGTGATGTAGAAGATCCAGCCGTCCCAGATCGACAGCCGTTGCATCGGCGACAGCCGCAGCCGCTTGAACATGGGCGTGCTCGACAGGGCGAAGTTGCCGCGCGCCCATCGGTACTGCTGCGAGGCGAGCGCCTGGGTGGTGGTGGGCGCAGACCCTGCAGCCAGCACGACCGGCAGGTACGTCACCCGGTAGCCGGCGTCGATCACCTTCATGCCGGTGAACAGGTCCTCGGAGTGCTCGAGCAGCGCCATGCCACCGCGCTCGTCGAGCGCCGACCGGCGGTAGACGGCGTTGGTGCCGACGCAGATCGCGCCACCGCGTCGATCGCGGGCGCGCATGCCGATCCGGTAGAACTGCTCCTGCTGCGCGGCGGCGCCGCGCTCGACCCAGTTGGTGCGCGACACGCGGAAGAACTGCGGCGTCTGCAGGATGCCGATCGTCGGGTCGTCGAAGTACGGCAGCGTGTGTTGCAGGAAGTCGGGGCGGACGGCGAAGTCGGCGTCGAGCACGACGATGTAGTCGCCGTCGGAGCGCTGATAGGCGTGGTGCAGGTTGCCGGCCTTCTTCATCCAGCCACGGTTGGGCCGGTGGAAGTAGGTGGCACCCCAGATCTCGGCGTAGCGCCGGATCTCGTCGCTGCCCTTGTCGTCGAGCACGTACACGCGCACGTCGGGGTGGTCGAGCATCATCGCCCGCCACAGGGTGTGCTCGATCACGAACGAGTCCTCGCCGCAGGTGGTGATGAACACGTCGACCGAACCCGGCGATCGCGGCCCGCGCCGCACGGCACGGTCGTGCGCGGCACGGTCGAACGGGCGCACCTGCGTGGCCCACACCAACGAGATGATCGACCCGAGCACCACCATCACGGCGCACGGCAGGAGCATCAGCAACCACTGACCCTGCACCGACAGGAAGCCGAGCGCGATGCCGAGGCACATCTTGCTGAACGCGGAGAAGACGAGGAACAGCCCGCCCCGGCCCTCGGTGTACGACCACATCTCGGTGTCGTCGGGCGGCAGGTTGTAGGTCGCGTCGGGTGGGGCGAGCGGGAGGTCGATCAGCGCGTCGACGACGGCATCGGTCGCCGCCGAGACGACGGGACCTCCAAGACCGCGCTGCGGAGTGGGGTCGAGCACGGTCATCACGCCACCGTCCGGAACACCAGGACGACGAGCAGCGCGAGCGGCACGACGACCACCGCTGCCCGGACCGACATGGGCGCGTCGTCGGCGGCCAGCACGGCGAACAGCACGGGGTCGCGATCGGGAGCGGCGGTGACGCTCGGGTTCTGTGCCCGACCGTCCCGGGCGGCCGACCGCTGCGCAACCGCTGCAGCGCCGATCGCCGCGAGCGCCCCCAGTGCGAGCTCGTAGCCGGGGCCGGTGACGACGTCCAACCACAGTGTTCGTTCGTACCGTTCGATCGGCGTGGCGAGCAGTGTCACGTGGTGCACCACCATCGCGAGCACGACCGCCACCGCCATCTCCAGCGAACCTCGGGCCGTCAGCCGTCGCCGTGACATCGCCGTGCCGATCACCACCGCAGCGATCGCGATCAACGGGGCCCGATCGGTCATGGCCGTGAACACTCGCCACGGCCGATCGGACACGCCGACGACGTCGATGGACGCGAGGCGGCGGTAGATCAGGTCGCTCAGCGGATCGAGCGACGAGCGGACCACCCGCTCGGCAGCGATCGCCACAGGGGTCCACAGCAGGAGGCTCAGCAGCCCGAGCCGACGGAGCAGGAAGGCCGACCGGAACCCGAACGCGGCGAGGTAGCCGGCAACGATCGCGACAGTCGCGATCGGGCCGAGCAGCGCCGGTGTCCATCCCGGGTGCCCCCACGCCAGGACGAACAGTTCGAGCGCCACGGCGCCGAGCAGGAGCAGCGCTGCACCTGCCACCGGACGTGCGCCGTCGCCGTCGACCGAGGGCGCCCACCGAAGTGCGCCGATCACGATCGCCACTGCCGCTGCCGTCGACACGGCGGCGACGTCGGCGCGCTCGGTGACCGATGCGGCGAACGCGGGGAGGACGGCCGCGGTCAGCAGACAGAGTCGGCCGAGCGTCGCGAGCACCGCAGCCGGCGTCGGCACGGCCGGCCGACGCATCGTTCGAGCCCGACCGGCCGTTCGGTCGACGTGATCGAACTGTTCGAACCGGGCGACCCGGTGGTCGTGGGACTCGGGACGGGTCCGTTGATCCGGACGTCGGGTGGTGTCGGCCGGCGAGGGGGCGACGAGGCGACCCACTCGGTGGCCGGCATCGTCGGCGATGAGGTTCGGTGTCGACATGCGCCGCACGTTGGCTCGCCACGCAGCGAGTTCCAACCGCCGCGCGGAGTGTTCACACGTGTCCCTCCAGATGCGGGGGGAGGTTCCCGATCTCCCTGCTCAGAGGCCGTCAACGAGCCGTCCGACTCGCCACGGACCGTGGGATCATGCGACCAGTCGCGCCCGTCAGTCGACGGCGACGCTCGAGGCCGTCACACGACGTGCGCGTTGGCCGATCGCGCTCGACGCCCAGGCGCCCGCGCCGATCACGAGCGGCAGGCCGACGATCGCGACGACCACGAACACCCATGGGAACGTCGCCGGTTGGCGCGCCGCCGCGACGGCCAATCGGAGCGTGCCGAAGCCCAACGGCACCGCAGCCAACATCCCGACGAACGCGAGCGCCCACGCCTTGGTGCCGGCGATGCGGGCGAGCACCGACGGGCTCGCACCGATGGCGACGAGGGTGTCGCGTTCGTCGCGACCCTCGGCCGCCCACAGCGCCATGCCGAGCGTGATGATCAGCGTCATCAGCAGCAGCGTGCCCCCGAGGGTGCCGAGGCGGACCCATGTGGACCAGTCCACACTGCCGCACTGGCAGTCCGCGTACACCTCGAGGTAGGCGTCGGGCAGGCCCAGGCCGGCGAACACCTGCGCCTCCCGGTCGTAGGCGCCGAGTACCCACACCGCATCGGCCTCCGATCTGGTGAGGGCGTGGTCCGAGCGACCGAACAGCACGGGCGCCTGCCGCTCGAGCCCGGCCGAGGCGATGTAGGCGGGCGACACGAACGTGGTGAAGTAGTTGAACGCCAGCCCGGGGATCACGATCTCATCGGGTTCGGGCACGGTGATGTTCGGCCCGAGTCCGGCGTTGTAGGAACTCCAGGAGTTGGCCGTCGTGTCGGGTACGAGCACGAACGAATCGAGCTCGGCGACGTTCGACCGCTGCGTCGGAGTGAGGCCCATCAGCTCGAGCAGCGCGTCGTCGGCCACGTACACGTCGCTCATCCGGAGGTCGGTGCCGACGGTGGACGCCGAGGCCCAGCGCACCGATCCGACGATCGACTCGACGTCGTCGCGCAGTCCGGGTGCCACCGTCTCCGGATCGGCGAGTCCCGCGAAGCCGCTGGTCTGGTCGACGGTGGTGGCACGGAGCAGGACGACGTCGGGCGTCCAGCGCACGAGGTCGGCTTCGATGGCCCGATCGTCGCGGATGGCCTGTTCGCCCGCCGCTGCGGCCGCTGTGCCGACGGCACCCACCGCCACGATGGCGGCGAGCAGCGCTGCGGCCCGCGCCCGGTGCCGACCGAGGCTGCGCGCGGCGAGCATGTGCACGCCGCGACGGCCGGCACCGGCCCGTGCGATCTGGTCGACGAGCAGTGGGCACAGGCAGCACACGCCCGCGATCACCGCCATGCCGGCCAACGCCGCGGCGATGCCGGGCACCACGAAGTCGCCCCCGGTGTCGGTCGAATTGCTCGCCGAGACGGTGGCAAGGAAGATCACCACGAGCCCACCGGTCACGAGGGCGATGCCCAGCGGCAGCTGCCGTCGCGGCACCGGGCGCACCGGCCGGCGGCCACCCAATGCCGACAGCACTGACATGCCCGCCATCGATCGGGTCGGCACGATCGCCGCCACCGTGGCGACGACCACGGCAGTCGCCGCGATGATCAGCCAGTCGGTCGGCGACCAGTCGATGCGACCGTTGTTGCGGATCGGCTCGGCGAAGGCACGCGCGATCCCCAGACCACCGGCCACACCGACGGCGGCGCCGGCAACACCGGTCCACGTGCCCTGCAGGGCGAGGAATCGGCGGAGCAGCACGGGGTCGGCGCCAGTGGCGCTCAGCTGACCGATGGTGACGAGCTGGCGGCGGCCGCTGACGGCGAACGCCGCGGCGACGACGAGCCCGAGGACGCCCATGAGCAGCACGCCGAAGAGCCAGCCGAGGAACAGCACGCCGGGCTCGGGCTCGGGCGCATATCCACCGCGCAGCTCGAACCCGATGGCACTCACGCCGTTGTCGCCCAGAAGGGGATCGTCGTATCGCACCTCGATCTGCGGGAACGGTTCCACCGGCGGGATCGGCGCGCCGCCGCTGATCGCCGCTGCTTCGGCCGCGAGCGACGGGTGCGTCACGAGCACCTCGTAGTTGATCACTGTCGGCCGCAGCACCGTCAGGTCGAACCCGGGTGCGAGCACGGCCGGGTAGCCGGTGTCGCCACCGATGTCAGCGAGGCCGACGACGGTGAACGTCTGCGCCGGTCGCACGAACGTGAGCTCGTCGCCGATACCGACACCGAAGTCGTCCGCGAGTTCGCGATCGAGCACGGCCTCCGACGGCGTGGCCGGGTACCGGCCCGACAGGTCGCGAACCGTGCCGGCGTTCAGTGGTTCGTCCATGTCGCGGGTGACGACGGTGGCGTCGACCAGTTCGTCGGGGTTTGCTGTCGATCGGAGCGGCACGTACGCGTAGGGCGACCACGTCCAGTCGGTTCCGTCGGGGAACTGCGCCTCGATCGCGGCACGTTGGTCGGCGATGTCGGAGCCGACGTAGAGGCGGGCGTCGGCAGCGCCGAAGGTGAAGTCGAGGTCGGGTCCGAGGCGATCGCTGCGGTACGCCACATCGGCGACCACCATCGCAGCGACGGGCACTGCGATCAGCAACATCGACAGGGCTGTCCGCCACGGGCGTCGACGCATCTCTCGTCGGGCGAGCCGGGCTGAGGTACGCCAGCGGCCGGTCCGCGCGGACAGCGACAGGGGGAGCGTCGCCACCGGACCATCGTCGAGGTCGTCGACGTGGCGGTCGGATCGGTCGAGCACGTCGGTCACCGAAAGCCTCCCGACGCGGTGCCGGCGCCCACCGGGTGTGCGGTGTCGTCGACGATGCGGCCGTCGCGCAGGAACACCACGCGGTCGGTCCAGCTCGCGAAGCGGGGTTCGTGGGTGACGAGCACGACCGCGGTGCCGAACTGTGCCGGCAGGCCGGCGAGCAGTTCGATCACCGCATCGCTCGTCACCGTGTCGAGCGAACCGGTGGGCTCGTCGGCGAGCAACACGCTGCGCTCGCCGACGATCGCCCGGGCGATCGCGATCCGTTGCTGTTGCCCGCCCGAGAAGTCGTCGGGGTAGCGGTCGACCCGGTGGTCGAGTCCGACGGCGGCCAGCGCGTCGCGAGCTCGTGCACGGGCCTGCTTCGCAGCGACGCCCTCCAGCTCGAGCGGCAGCGACACGTTCTCGAGCGCAGTCAGCGAGGCGAGCAGGTTGAGGCGCTGGAACACGTAGCCGACCTCGCGGCGCCGCAGCGCGGCACGGTCGGTGATGCTCATGTCGGCGACGTCGCGACCTGCCACGTACACGCGGCCGGCGGTCGCGTCCTCCATGCCTCCGGCCAGGTGGAGCAGCGTGCTCTTCCCGCAGCCGCTGGGGCCCATGATCGCGACGAACTCGCCGGGTTCGATGCGCAACGACACGCCGCTGAGCGCGCGCACCTCGTTGGAGCCGGCACCGAAGCGCTTCACTACGTCGAAGAACTCGACCGCAGCGGTGCCGGTTGCGCCGTCGATGGCCGGCGGCGCGGCCGGCGGGGTGGTGTGGTCCGTGGTCATCGTGATGCCTTTCGGGTCGAGGTGCTGGAGGCGGTGGTGGGAGCGGAGGTCGCCGACGCGGGTCGGCGCTGGAGGTGTTCCTCGCAGGTGTCGAGCCAGCGCAGGTCGGCCTCGGCCCGGGCGACGAGCGCATCGGTCACCAGACGGGCGGCGAGGCTCTCGTCGCCTGCAGCCCGGCGCTCCTTGCGCCTGGCCTGCAGCAGGGTGAGCAGCACGGTGCGCTGATGGGTGATGACCCGGAGGGCGTGGTCGTCACCGCGTTCGATCGCCATCAGCACCTTGAGCATCAGCTCGTCACGTGGCGGCGGATCGTCGGAGGGCACCGCCTCCCACCACTCGCCGAGCGCGGCGACGCCGTCGACGGTGATCGCGTAGGTCTTCTGCGACGGGGCGGTCTCGCCCTCGACGCCGCGCACCTCCACGAGCCCGTCGCGTTCGAGCCGATCGAGCGTGGTGTACACCTGGCCGACGTTGAGCGGCCAGACACCGCCCGTCGCCGCCTCGAACTCGGTCTTCAGTTGATAGCCGTAGCGGGGCCCCTCGTGGAGCAGCGCCAGGAGTCCTTCTCTGACTGCCATACATACCGAGTATGTCTACATACTCGGTATGTGTCAACCCCGTCATTGCGCGCCGCCCCGGGCGATGTGCCGGGGCACGGCAACTACGGTGGCGCCGTGTCCTACCGGTTCCAGGCCGAGCTGTGGATGTACCCGGGCGAGAACCCGTGGTACTTCGTGACGCTGCCGTTCGACCACGCCGACGAGATCGAGGAGCTCACCCGCACGACGTCCACCCAGCGCGGCTTCGGTTCGGTGCGAGTGCGCGTCACCGTGGGCAGCACCACCTGGGCCACCTCCGTCTTCCCCGACAACACGGCGAAGTCGTACCTGCTCCCGGTGAAGAAGCAGGTGCGCACGGCCGAGCGGCTCACCGAGGGCTCGCCCGTCGACGTCGAGCTCGAACTCGTCGACGTCCCGGGCTCATGACGCGCGCCCCGGTGACGGTGCTCGGTGGCTACCTCGGCGCCGGCAAGACCACGCTGCTCAACCACCTCCTCGCGACGGCCGACGGCGAACGCGTCGCCGTGCTGGTGAACGACTTCGGCTCGATCGACATCGATGCCGAGCTCGTGCAGTCGCACGACGGCGACACGATCCAGTTGGCGAACGGCTGCATCTGCTGCTCGCTCGCCGAGGGGTTCGCGCAGGCGATGGAGCGCGTGGATGCACGCCGTCCGCGACCCGACCGCGTCGTGATCGAGGCGAGCGGGGTGGCCGACCCGTCGGCGGTGGCGCAATACGCACACCTCCCGGGCTTCCGGCTCGACGCCGTCGTCGTACTCGCCGACGCCGAGACGATCCGGTCGCGCACCACCGACCGGTACGTCGGACGGCAGGTGCTCGAGCAACTGCGGCGCGCCGACGTGATCGTGCTCAACAAGGTCGACCTGGTCGACGAACATGTGCACGATGAGCTCCGCTCGTGGCTGGCGGATCTCGCGCCCACCACCGTCGTGCTGTCGACGACGCACGCCCGGGTCGAGCGCCACGTGCTGTTCGAACCCCACGACGCGATGCCACTCGCAACCGCGTCGCCCCCATCGGCGCACGAGACGGCGCACGAGGCGGTGCACCGCACCTGGACCCTCGTGGGCGATCGACCGATCGACCGCGCGACCACCGAGCGGCTGCTCGCCGCGCTGCCCACGTCGGTGGTGCGCGCCAAGGGTCTCGTCGCGTTCGTCGACGATCCCGAGCGCCGGGTGATCCACAAGGTCGGCGCCCGCGTCACGGTGTCAGCAGCGCCGTCCGATCCCTCAGCCGCACCGGCCACGGATGCTCCCGTCTGTCGGCTCGTGTTCGTGGCCACCCCGGCCCCGGGCCAGGATGCGACGATGTCTCGACTGGCGTCCGACCTCGGCCTCACCCTCGTCCTCCCGGAGCAGCACGCATGAGCACCTCGATCACCGTCTTCGTCGCGAAGCAGATCATCACGATGAACCGGTCGAATCCGGTGGGCACCCACGTCGCGGTGCGCGACGGGAGGGTGCTCGGCGTCGGCACGCTCGAGGAGGTGGCGGCCTGGGGCGAGTACGACCTCGACGACACATTCCGAGACCATGTGCTCGTGCCCGGGATGATCGAGGTGCACTCGCACGCGTTCGAAGGCATGACCGGAGCCGTCCCGTACCAGGGCTGGTTCGACCGGACGGCCCCCGACGGACAGATCCTGCCCGGACTCCGCTCGTTCGACGCGTTGATCGACGACCTCCGGCGCCTCGACGCCGAGATGGACGATCCCGACGAGCCCCTCGTGACGGTCGGGTTCGACCCGGTCTACTTCGACGGTGCACGGCTCGACCGCACCCACCTCGATGCGGTGTCGCTCACGCGGCCGATCTTCCTGTTCCACGCGAGCGCCCATCTGGCCACGGTGAACACGGCGCTGCTCACGACGAGCGGCATCACGCGCGACACCCCGGCCGCCGGCGTGGTCCGTGGCCCCGACGGCGAACCGAACGGCGAGCTCCAGGAGATGCCGGCGATCGCGCTCGCCGGCGCGGCCGTGTCGAAACTGTTCCGGGTCATCAGCCGCGAGGACACGATCTGGAACTTCGGACGCATGGCCCGACAGGTCGGGGTCACGTCCGTCGGCGACCTGGCCGGCCAGTTGCTCGCCGCACCCCATCTCGTCGAGCGGTGGACACGAATCGTCAACGACCCCGCCTTTCCCGCGCGAGTGACGGTGCACAACCTCGGGTCGTCGCCGGGCTCCGACGGCGACTTCGAGTCGGCCGCTCGCGACCTCGCGGCCCTGCGCGCGACCCAGCAGTCCGACAAGCTCCGCTTCCCCGGTGTGAAGTTCGTGCTCGACGGCTCGATCCAGGGCTGGACCGCGGTGATGAACTGGCCCGGCTACATCACGGGCACGGATCACGGCCAGATGCTCACCGTGCCCGAGCAGTTCGTCGACTGGGCGCGGCCGTTCCACCGGGCCGGCATCCCCATCCACATCCACTGCAACGGCACGGCCACCATCGACCTGGCGATCGACACCGTCGATCAGCTGCTCCGCGAGTACGCGTGGCTCGACCACCGCCACACCGTCCAGCACTCGCAGCTCACCACCGAGGCGCAGTTCCGGCGGATGAAGAACCTCGGGATGTGCGCCAACATCTTCGCCAACCACCTCTGGTACTGGGGCGACGTCCACTACGAGCGCACGGTCGGCCCCGAGCGGGCGAACCGTCTCGAACCGTGCGGCACCGCCACACGAGTCGGCGTGCCGTTCTCGCTGCACAGCGACGCCAACGTCACCCCGCTCGGTCCGCTCCACCTCATCTGGTGTGCCGTGAACCGGCTCACCCCGAAGGGACGGGTGCTCGGCGAGCACGAGAAGATCAGCGCGTACGACGCGCTGTGGGCCGTCACCCAGGGCGCCGCGTACCAGCTGCACCTCGACCACCTGATGGGCAGCATCGAGTGCGGCAAGTACGCCGACTTCGCGGTGCTGGCCGAGTCGCCGCTCGACGTCGACCCATTGCGCATCCGCGACATCGACGTGTGGGGCACCGTGCTCGGAGGGGTGAAACAGCAGGCGGAGTGAACGCCCCGGACCGCTGCCGGTCCGGTCACGGCGAACGGACCGTTCTGACCTAGCGTCGCCGGCGCTCGGCCGATCGTCATTGGGGGCGACCCGGCCACCGAACACGAGGAGCGAGCGTGCACAGTTTCGATCTGCAGGGGAAGGTCGCCGTCGTCACCGGAGGCGGTCAGGGCATCGGCGAGGGGATCGCGAAGACGTTCGCCGGTGCGGGCGCCGCAGTCGTGATCGCCGCACGTCATGTCGACCGTGTGCAGCGGGTGACCGACGAGATCAACGCCGGCGGCGGGCGGGCCATCGCCGTGCCCACCGACGTCACCGACACGGCCGCGCTCACGGCGCTGGCGGACGCCGCCGTGACCACGTTCGGGCGCCTCGACGTGTGGGTGAACAACGCCGGTGGCTCGACCGTGCGCACCCCGCTGCGCGAGCTCTCCGACGAGGACTGGGACGCCTGCATCCGGCTCAACCTGACGGCCGTGTGGAAGGCCTCGATGATCGCCGCCGAGCGCATGACCGAGGGCGGCACGATCATCAACGTCACCTCGCCGGCTGCCACGCGCGGCGTGCCCGGCAGCGGCCACTACGGCGCGGCGAAGGCAGGCGTGAACTCGTTGACGATGACGATGGCGCTCGAGCTCGCACCCACGATCCGGGTGAACGGCGTCGCCCCCGGCTACGTGCCGACCGAGGTGATGATGACGGCGCTGTCGATGGACGTGCCCGCCCTCGAGAAGATGGCCGACTCGCGCATCCCGCTGAAGCGGCTCGGCACCCCCGACGACATCGCGGCCGCTGCGCTCTACCTCGCGTGCGACGGCGGCAGCTGGGTCACCGGCCAGACCATCACGGTGGCCGGCGGCCTCTGAGCACCCATTCGTTCCGTTCGTTCCGTCACGGCCTGAGGTCCGTCGGGCCTCAGGCCGTCGACCGGTGGAACGCGATGCCGAGGGTGGCGGGGGTGCGGCTGCGTCGGCCGCGCACCACCATCGCCACGAGCGTCACTGCGTAGGGCAACGCGAGGAACACCTCGTACGGCACGCCGGTGTCGGTGCCCTGGATACGCAACTGCGCCGCGTCGCACACGCCGAACAGGAACGCGCCGATCACGCACGGCACCGGTTTCCAACCGGCGAACACCACGAGCGCCAGCGCCACCCAGCCGCGCCCGGCGGTCACGTTCTGGATGAACAGCCCCAGCGGGCCGCACACCAGCACCGCGCCGCCGAGGCCGGCGAGCGCGGAGCCACCGATCGTCGTGAACAACCGCGTGCGCTGCACCGAGTAGCCGAGGGCGTCGACGGCCACCGGTGACTCGCCCGTGGCCGTGAGCACGAGGCCCGACAGGGTCGAGCGCAACAACACCACGACGATGCCGAGCACCACCAGCGTGAGGATCACGAGCGGCGGCATCGAGATGCGCTCGATGCGCGGCGGGCTCTGACCGATGTCGTACGACCCCTCGTACACGTACGTCGTGGCGCTCACGGCGATGAGGCTGAACGCGAGCCCAGCCACCACTTGGTTCGCCGCGAGGTACACGACGGCACCGCCGAGCAGCGCCCCGCACAGACCACCGATCACCAGGCCGGCGAACAGCCCCACCCACGGCGATCCGGTCGAGTCGGTGACGAGGTAGCCGGCGAGGGCGCCGCAGAGCATGAGCCCTTCGAGGCCGAGGTTGAGCACCCCAGAGCGTTCGCACAGCAGGGCACCGAGCGCGGCGAGCGCGACGGGCAGCGCCAGTCGGAGGCCGGCTGCGAGGGTGTCGATCGACAGGACGGCGTCCACGTCACGGCCTCCTGAGTTCGATGCGGCCGGCGATCGCGTCGGCCAGCACCACGAAGATGATGATCAGCGCCTGCAACAGACCGGTGAGCGACGAGGGCAGGTCGTAGGTGCGCTCGGCGACGTCGAGTCCGATCGTCAGCCCCGACAGACCGAGGCCGGCGAGCAACACGCCGACGAGGTTCATCCGCCCCAGCAGCGCCACCAGGATCGCGGTGTAGCCGTACCCGACGCTGAACTCGGCGTTGATCCGCTGCGTCACACCGGCGACCTGGATGTAGCCGGCGATGCCGGACAGCGCACCGACGAGGCCGAGCACACCGAACATCACCCGCGACTCGCGGACCTCGTTGGCGCCCAGCGCGTTCGGGTTGTGGCCCAGCACGTCGACCCGGTAGCCGAACCGGGTCCGCGACATCACCACGGTCAGCACGGGCACGACCACCAGTGCGATGACGAAGCCGAGATGGGTGTTCAGCCCGGGCACGATCGGCAGCGCGGCGTCGCCGATCATGCGGCTCGCGGGGATGAACGACTCGGGGTCGCGGATGCCGACGCGGATCGCCCACTGCATGATCGCGAGACCGACGTAGGTGAGCAGCAGGCTGGAGATCACGATGTTCGTGCCGAACCGGGTGTTGAGCGCGGCCGAGATGCAGCTCCACGCACTGCCGGCGATGGCGCCGATCACGAGGCACCCGACGATCAGCAGCGGCGAGGGCAGGTCGCGGACGCCGCCGGCGGTGGCCCATGCGGTTGCGGCGACGGCACCGATCACGTACTGGCCCTCGGCACCGATCGTGTACAGCGACGAGCGGTACGCGATCGCCAGACCGCATCCCATGAGCACGAGCGGCGTCGCGCCGATGGCCGTGTTGCGCAGGCCCCGGTTCTCCACGAACACACCGCGGAACACCTCGGCGTAGACGGCGAGGGGGTTGGAGCCCTCGATCGCGATGAGCACCGCGCCGACGAGCAGCGAGGCCAGCACGGCACCGACGGGCACGCCGATGGTGGTGACCAGACGGCGTCGGTCGAAGCCACCCGCCACGATCTCGACGGCGGATCCGCCCGAGTTGCCGGAACCGGCAGCGGACGGTTCGACGACGACGGCGCTCACCGGTCGCCGCCCATCGCGAGGCCGATCGCGTTGCGGTCGAACGGGGGCAGGAACTCGCCGGTCATGCGACCGCCGGCGAGCACGACGATGCGGTGCGACACGGACAACAGCTCCTCGAGTTCGACACCGATCCAGACGACGGCCGCCCCACCCGCAGCGGCACCGAGCACCCGCTCGGCGATCACCGACGACGCGAGCGGATCGAGACCGCGGGTCGGATGACAGGCGATGACCGCACCGGGCACGGGCGACATCTCGCGGGCGAGCAGCAGCTTCTGTGCGTTCCCGCCCGAGAGGCTGCGCACCGGAGCAGCTGCACCGGCCGAACGCACGTCCCACTCGGTCAGCCGTGGCTCGGCGGTGCGGTGCCGCGCTGCGCGACCGGCGCGCCAGCGACCACCGCGTCCGAGTTCGATGTTGTCGGCGATCGACATCGGCCGCACCATGCCCCACCGGTACCGGTCGGAGGGGATGTAGGCGACGCCGCGACGGATGCGATCGCGCGGACGCAGCACCTCCACCGGTTCGCCGTCGAGCGTGATCCGTCCC
The DNA here is from genome assembly GCA_026393475.1 of Actinomycetota bacterium. GTDB lineage: Bacteria > Actinomycetota > Acidimicrobiia > Acidimicrobiales > Ilumatobacteraceae > VFMC01. Next base: position 5,236 of record JAPLAA010000098.1, on the reverse strand, counting down.
TCGTCGGGGGCGCGGACACCGGCGAGCAACGACTCGAGCTCGGCCTGTCCGTTGCCGTCGACGCCGGCGACGCCGAGCACCTCACCGGCGCGCACGGCGAAGCTGACGTCGTGGAGGTGGCCGACCGAGACGTGCTGCACCTGGATGCGTTCGGCGCCGAGCTCGTGGTCGCCCATCTGTGCAAGCCCGATCGTGGCCGACGACGTGCGGCCCACCATCGCCTCTGCCAGCGTGTGCTTGGACTGCTCCGCCACGGCGGCGTCGGCGAGCACCACCTTGCCGTCGCGCAGCACCGTCACGCGGTCGCACCCGGCGGTCACCTCGGCGAGACGGTGGGTGATGATCACCACCGCACGGCCTTCGTCGGCCAGGCGCCGACACACCGCGAGCAGCGACTCCGCCTCGGCCGCGGTGAGCACCGCGGTCGGCTCGTCGAGCAGGAGGATCGACGCATCGGCGTCGAGGGCGCGCAGGATCTCGAGGCGTTGCTGCTCGCCGACGGACAGCTCCGACGCGGGCACGCCACCGCGCACGTCGAGCCCGAACCGTTCGACGAGCGACCGGAGCCGGCTCGTGGCGTCGCTCCGTCGCGGCAGCCACCTGCCGGTGGGCCGGGCGAGGACGAGGTTCTGCTCGGCCGTCAGGGTCGGCACGAGCGTGAAGTGCTGCTGCACGAGGGCCACACCGTGGCGGCGGGCGGCCCGGGCGGCGAACTGCTGCACGGGCGCACCCCACAGCTCGACCTCGCCCGCCGTGGGGTGTTCGAGCCCGGCGAGGATGCGCACGAGGGTCGTCTTGCCGGCGCCGTTCTCGCCGAGCAGGGCGTGGATCTCGCCGGCACGGATGACGATGTCGACGTCGTCGAGCGCGGCGACGGAACCGAATCGACGGGTCAACGCCCGGGCGGACACGGCCGGAGCCGCGT
>JAPLAA010000098.1:0-4270 GCA_026393475.1 Actinomycetota bacterium | reverse complement strand
GGACACGGCCGGAGCCGCGTCCACCCGGGCGTCGGTGACGACCGTGTTCATCGAGCGCCGTGGGCGAGACCCACCGGCGTCCCTGTGAACTGCATGCCCTGCGTCAGCTCTCGGCGTCGAAGGGCACTTCGAAGGTGCCGTCCTGGATGGCGGCGAGCTTCTCGTCGAACAGGGCCATCGCCTCGGGCGAGATCTTGCTCTCCCATGCGGGGCTGATGACGATGTCCATGCCGCCGTCCTTCAGGAGCACCTCGTAGTACTGCGCCTCGGTCTTGCCGGCCACGACATCGTCGACCATCAGCTGGAAGACGGCGCCCAGGTTCCATGTGAACGAGGCGAGCACCGACTCGCCCAGCTCGGACATGTCACCGACGTAGCCCATCGACACGCCGCTGATCTCGTTCGCCGCCTCGATCTGGCCGAAGGTCGGTCCTTGGCCGCAGCCGATGAAGCGCGTGGCGCCCTGGTCGGCCTGACCGAGCGCAGCCTCCTTGGCGAGCTGCACGTCGTACCAGTCGCCGACGGCGACGAACGATCCCGTCGTGTCGGGGTCGAGCTCCTGCGCACCGGCGAGGAACGCGTTCTTCATGGCGCGGCACACCGGGATGTCGAAGCCACCCGCACCGGCGACGTCACCGTCGACCGCGCCCGCCGCGAGGATGCCCTCGAGGTACGCCGCTTCGAAGAACGGCTGCGAGTAGTCGCCCACGTTGGCCGCCACGTCACCGAAGCCACCGGCGTACACGAAGATCGTGTCGGGGAACTCCGACGCCACGAGCTTCACGTCGTCGCCGTAGTTGAACGAGTGGGCGATGATCGGGTTGAACCCGTCCTCGGCCAGCGCCCGCATCGCGTTCTGCGCGTCGGCGCCGGGCTGCACGTTCTCCTGCAGCTCCACGGCCGAGATCGCACCGTCGGCGAGCAGCTGGTTGGCGCCGTCATAGGCGAACTCGCCCCACGACCCGTCCTGCCATTCGGCGCTGTAGACCACCGCGAGCTTCGGTGCATCGCCACTCGGTGCCTCGGTCGCGGCCGGGGCTTCGGTCGCAGCCGGTGCCTCCGTGGCGGCGGGCGCTTCGGTGGCAGCAGGTGCCTCCGTCGCGGCAGGCGCCTCGGTCGCTTCGGTGGTCTCGTCGTCGCTGCCGCAGGCAGCGATCGAGATGGTCAGGGCGCCGGCGGCCAGCAACGAGGTCCACCGACGGTGATTCTTGGAGCGCATCGTCATGAGGGCGGGACGTTAAGCAGACTCCGTTTCCAGGCTGTTTCGCAGCGGTGAACGGGGTGCGCCTGATTCGTGCCAACGATCACGACGATGATCGTTCCCGATCCCGGGAGCGGTCCGACGACCCGTTCGGCGACCCGTTCGTCGACCCGTTCGACGACCGATCCGGCGGGGTCTCAGCGCGCTCGCTCGGCGCCGTGTCCCGGCGGGCGAGGGGCGGCGGGCGGCCGAGCGTTCACGAGCAGGACGCGGGCGCCGATGCCCGGACGGGTGCGCCACCGATGGGCCAGTTCGCTGACGTGCCACAGCGTGTCGCCTGCGTCGAGGTCGACCATGCGACCGTCGGCGAACTCCACCACGAGCGCACCTTCGATCACCATCACGAAGTCCTCGCCGTCGTGTTCGAACCAGTCGCCGATCGGCTGGTCGGGTTCCACGTCGAAGGTGTGCGCCTCCACCATGTGGCCCGGCGCTCCCGCCACGAGACGTGACGACGCCGACCCGGGCGCCTCGTCCACCGGCGCGAGCAACCCCTCCCCCGCGCGCACGACGACGACCTGGTGCGCCTGCGACGGCAGGAACTCGTGCGGGCCGATACCGAGCGCGTTGGCGAGTCGGTACAGCGTCGACACCGAGGGCATGGCCCTCGCGTTCTCGAGGTTGCTGAGGAACGGCTGCGACAGTCGATGTCGTCCAGGGTGCGGCCGCGCAGGTACTTCGGCTTGTGGGCGACGATGACGTGGTCGGCGCCCTTCCCGGCGATCTCGCCCATGCCCTCCAGGGCGTCGTCCGGCCGGTCGCCGGTGCCACCGATGGCACCGGTACGGCCGGCCCGGCCGCTCAGCCGGTCACCGCCGGCGACGCCTCCGAGGGGCGCAGCAGTCTCGGGCCCATCAGCTTGGCGAAGAGGTGGTCGCCGGAGGTGACCGGCTGATAGCGAGGCGGGTTCGACTCGTCGGTACAGCTGGCCAAGCACGAGATCGTGGCGTTCCAGTTCGGCTGCTGGAACCACGCGATGGAGCGGCGGTGTGCAGCGCCGTGCACGTCCGCAGGGGGCGGGACGACGCGGTGCATCGTCGAGCGCCACTGGTCGTTGGTCCATTCCGCCAACAGGTCGCCGATGTTCACCATGAAGCCGCCGTGCGGGGGCACGACGTCGAACCACCGTCCGTCGTCGTCACGGATCTGCAGGCCGGGCACCTCGTCGGCGAGCAGCACCGTGACGCTGCCGTAATCGGTGTGCGCGCCCATACGCATCTGGTCGGGCACCGGCTCGGGTGCGCCGGCCTCGCGGCGGTAGTTGTTCGCCCGGATCACGCTGATCGACCGGTCGACGAACGGCACGAAGTACTCCTCGCCCACGCCGAGGGCGAGCCCGGCCACCCGCATGATGGTCATCGCCACCTGCTCGGCTGCGGCCCAGTACTCGAGCCACGTCTCGCGGAAGCCCTCGGGGGCGTCGGGCCACACGTTCGTGGCGAAGAACGTGGCGCGCACCGGTGCGACGTAGTCGTCCACCTCGTCGTCGGCGAACTCACGCCCGACGTTGAACGCCTCGAACAGATCGGGCGGCAGGTCGGCCTCGCCGAGGCTGTAGGCGAGCGCCTCCGACCCGAGGGGCGCATAGCCGCGGTTGGCCGTGCGGTCGTCGACGTAGTAGCGCATCTTCTGCTCGACCGGCAGGTCGAAGAATCCTGTCGTCACGTCGAGCATGCGCTCGATGAGCGCCGGGTCGACGCCGTGCCCGGTGACGGCGAAGAAACCCGACTCGCGCGCCGCGAGATCGAGTTGGTGGGCGACGCGCGCACGATCCTGCGCATCGCCGAGGCGGAACGGTTCGAGATCGATGGGAACGGCCTGCATGCGGCGACGATAACCCTGGGGAAACCCGACGTCATCGGGGCATCGCCGATCGAACGAAGTGTTCACACTGCCGATAACTCGTGCGAATCGGCGAGGTTCACACTGCGACCATGCCGCTCCCCGTCGTCGACCTCGCTCCGCTGCACACCGGGGCGCCCCAGGGCGGGCGGTCCACTGTCGCCGAGATCATCGACGCCGCCTGCAGCGACACGGGCTGCTTCGTCGTCGAGGGCCACGGGATCGCACCTGAGATCCGTGCCGGTGTGTTCGATGCGGCACGGCGCCTGTTCGCACTGCCGCTCGCCGACAAGCAGCAGCTCGCGATCGGGCGCTCGTCGTGCGATCGCGGCTACCGGGACGACGACCCGGAGACCTTCGATCTCGGCCGCGATCTCGACGACTCCCATCCCGAGGTCGGGGCGGGCACGCCGCTGTACGGGCCGAACCAATGGCCGTCGATCGACGGCTTCCGTCGGGTGGTCGACGCGTACTTCGCTGCGGCGTTCGAAGCCGCACAGATGGTGACTCGCGGGATGGCCCTCGCGCTCGGCCTCGACCCCGCCTACTTCACCCGGCGGATGACCGACTCGGTGACGTCGCTGCGGCTGGTGCATCACGCGCCGACGCCCGCCGGGAACGACGCTGCGGGGTGCCGCGAGCACGCCGACGAGGGTCTCCTGACGCTGATCGCACAGGATGCGTCGGCCGCCACGGAGGTTCGTCGTCGCGACGGCGACTGGATCGAGGTGGCGCCCGAGCCGGATCAGCTCGTGGTGCACGTCGGCGACATGATGGCCCGTTGGAGCCACGACCGGTGGGTGGCGGCGGTGCACCGGAACCTTGGCCCGGCACGGGAGCATCACCACTCGGTGCCACTGTTCGTGAACCCCGACTTCCACTGCACGGTGCAACCGATCGTGACCGAGGGCGGCGCGGGCGCACGCCCACCCGTGACAGCCGGCGAGCACCTGCTCGCATCGTTCGCCGCGGCCCGAGCGGACGGGTGATCAGCGCACCCGGCGGCCCGCGACCCAGACCGTGACTATGTCGGCCGCCGACGCGAGCCGCACGATCTTCTCGAACAGTCGCGGCTCGTCGTCGATGCCATCCCAGCGGCGCAGACCGTCGCGAGCGGCGTCGACGTCGACGACGATCGCGTCGAACTGCTGGCCCACCGCGAACCGC
>JAPLAA010000016.1 GCA_026393475.1 Actinomycetota bacterium | reverse complement strand
GCCGGCACCAGATGACCAACCAACGCCTGCGCGTCGAGGAGTTCCCGATTCGGATCCGATGAGCCCTGCACACCCACCATTCTTTTCGATCCAGGCGCTCAACGCGAGCACCTCACCAAGATTTGCTCAGCAGTCTCCTAGTCGCAGGTGACGTCGAGGCCCTGCTCCCGGAGACGAGCGAGATTGTCGAGCATCACCTGCAGGACGTCCGGGGAGTGGCCTTCCCACCCGTGCACCTCGTCGACCACGACCATCGGATGGCGTGTCCGGAACGACCGGGTGACGTTGCCGGGGAACTTCTTGTCGGTGACGTTGGGATCGTCCTCGAACGGGCCGGTCGGTTCGACGACGTAGACGTGGCCCCGCCGCCCGTTCCCTTCGGACGCGGTGGCGAGCTCGGCAGCCCACACCGCCGGTTCGAGCAGGGCGGCGAAGTAGACGTGGTTCGAGATCCGGCCCTCCTCGTGGTTCGACGGGTGGCCGGGGACCAACAGGTCGCCGACGTCGAACGCGGTCTTCGTCCCGTGGAAGAACGGACCGACGACGTGATCGCACTGTTCGAACGATGTCGGGAGGTGGTTCGTGCTGCTCGCCGCAGCGACCGCCTCGGCGATCGACGGCGTGCGTGCCTGTTCGTGATCCATCGAGGTGTCCTTCCGGCGTTCGAACGGCTCGATCGGACGCTCGATCGGACGCTCGATCGGACGCTCGATCGGACGCTCGATCGGACGCTCGATCGGACGCTCGATCGGAACGGTCCGCTCGCGCACCGCCCGAACTCGGGCGGCTCCGAGGGGCCCCCGGAAAGCAGGAACCCGGACCCTGATGAGGTCCGGGTGAGGGTGATGTCTCGCGACATCACACTGGAGCGGGTGACGGGAATCGAACCCGCATTCTCAGCTTGGGAAGCTGATGTTCTACCACTGAACTACACCCGCAGGGTCGGCCGACCGGGTCGCGGTGGGCTCGTCGTTGCGTCGGCCAATCTAGCGGCCGTGCCCTCCGTCCGTCATCTGCGGGCCTGAAACACCTGCTCACAGGCCCGGTCGTCGAGCGCCGGAAGAATCTCCGGATTTCTGCTCAAGGTTCAGGGCAGTGCTGCCGATGACGAGGTGTGTCGTACCGTCCCCTGCGCCTCGCCGTCGCACTCACCCTCGTGGTCGTCGGCCTGCGCTGGATCGTGAACACCAACCCGTGGTCGGGTCCGACCATCGTCAGCCTCAGCGCGACGCACGGTGTGCATCTCAACGACTGGGTGAGCTTCGTCTGCTGGTCGGCCGCGGCACTGCTCGTGTCGCCGCGCCTCGCGTCCACGCCGATCCCGGCGCTGCTGCGTCGCTCGCGTCTCGACTGACGACGAACCGACGAGCGAGCCACGCAGCCGCTGAACCGGCACGGCGTCGGCACTGAACCCGGCACGACCCACCTCCACTAGGTTGGCGGCGTGATCCTCTCCGACCGGACCCTGCGCGAGCAGATCGACGCTGGCCGCATCATCATCGAGCCGTTCGATCCTTCCTTGATCCAGCCATCGTCGATCGACGTCCGCATCGGCAACCTGTTCCGGGTGTTCCGCAACCACACGTCGGCCGTGATCGACGTGAAGCAGAACCAGGAGGACCTGACGGAGCTGATCACGATCCACGACGACAACGCGTTCATGCTGCACCCCGGCGAGTTCGTCCTCGGGAGCACGGCCGAGCGGATCGGCGTGCCCGACGACCTCGTCGCCCGCATCGAGGGCAAGTCGTCGCTCGGCCGCCTCGGGTTGATCATCCACTCGACGGCCGGCTTCATCGACGCCGGCTTCGACGGGCACATCACCCTCGAGCTCACCAACATCGCGACGCTGCCGATCACGCTCTACCCGGGCATGAAGATCGGTCAGGTGAGCTTCATGCGGATGACGACGCCGGCCGACAACCCGTACGGCAAGGGCGCTCGCGGCTCGAAGTACCAGGGCCAGCGCGGCCCCACGCCGAGCCGCTACTGGGAGAACTTCCAGGAGAGCTGACCCGGCGCGGCGGCACACGAAAGCCCCCAGCGAGGGGGAGCCGCGAGTGAGCGGCGAGTGATCCGCGAAGAAAATCGCGTCGCCGTCGCAACGGTTCCCGTGCGTCGGTCGTCAGACCGGGCATGGATCGCTTCCCCAACCGAGTTCGCCCCGCCGCCCGCCCCCGCGTGCGTCGGACCCCTCTCGCCGCCGGCGCCTGCGTCGCGCTCACCGTCCTCCTCGCCGCATGCGGCGGCGGTGGCAGCGACGAACCCGCCGCCGATCTCAACGACCCCACCCAGGGTCCGCTCGCCAAGCTCCTCGGCTTCGACATCTCGCCCGCCGACCAGCGCGCGAAGGAACTCGAGCTGCAACAGGTGCTCGTGGAGTGCATGAAGGCCGAGGGCTGGGAGTACCGGGCCGTCGACTACTCGGCGATGAGCGGCGGCTTCGACGACGAGTACCAGGAGCAGATCAGCGATCCCGAGGCCTACGGCGAGAAGTACGGCTACGGCGTCGTGCGCGGCTACGAGCTGCAGCCCTCCCTCGGCACCGGGTCCGAATTCGAGGACCCGAACGCCGACTACATGAGCTCGCTCACCATGGCCGAGCAACAGGAGTACAACGCGGCCCTCTACGGCGAGCAGTCCTTCAGCGACGACGAGGCCATCGACTCGGGCGAGGTCACCGAGTTCGTCATGCCCTCGCTCGAGGAGCAGGGCTGCTACGGCACGGCCCAGCTCGAGGTGTACGGCGACTCGCCCTTCAACGACCCCGACATGCAGGAGCGCTTGAACGAGCTGTTCGCGGACAGCGAGAGCGATCCGGCGGTCACCGAGGCCTACGAGTCGTGGGCGTCGTGCATGACCGAGCGCGACCCGAGCTACGAGTACACGAACCCGAGCGAGGTGATCAACGGCTTCTACGACCGGCTCAACACGCTGCAGGGTTTCGAGCCGTTCGACGAGGAGGGCGACGGTGGTTCGGGGGTCGTCGTGTCCGGCACCTCCGACGGGCTGTCCGGCGAGCAGCCCGAGATCGACGAGGCCGATCTCGAGGAGCTCCGTCAGGACGAGCTGACCACGTGGGCCGACGACTGGGCCTGCCAGCAGGAGGTCGATCTCGCCCAGGTCCGTCGCGATGTGGAGCAGCGCCTCGCCGACGACCTCGTCGCCGAGTTCCCCGAGCTGGGTGAGGGCTGATGTCGTCCTCCCAGGCCGCCGGCCACCGGCGGCGGAACCTCGCCTTGTTCGTCGTCGGCGCCAGCGTGGCGTCGGCGGCGGCCGGCATCGTGATCGGTCAGCAGTTGCAGTCGCCCGCCGACGCGGCGGCCGCTGCGGCCGCCCCCGAGGCGTCACGCATCACCGTGCCGGTCGAACGTCGCTCGCTCGAGTCGCGCCTGATCGCGAACGGTGAACTGCAGTACGACGAACCGATCCCCGTCCGGCTCACCGGCGCCGTCGGTGCGAGCGCCGGCAGCACTCAGGTGGTCACCAAGGCACCCGAGCTCAACGCGACCGTCGACGAGGGCATGGTGCTCATGGAGGTGTCGGGCCGCCCCGTGTTCGTCTTCCGGGGCGACCTCCCCACCTACCGTTCGTTCGAGCCGGGCACCACCGGTCCCGACGTGCAGCAACTGGAGGAGGCGTTGTCGCGGCTCGGCTTCGATCCGGGCCCGGTCGACACCGTCTACGACGACGCCACCGAAGCGGCGCTCGACGCCCTCTACCTCAGCGCCGGCTACCAGAGCGAAGGTCCGACCGCCGAGCAGCGCACCCGACTGCGCGGCGCCGAGAAGGCGGTCGCCGATGCGGAGGCCGCGCTCACGCGAGCCAACGCCGACGTCGCGACCGCGGGCAAGCCGATCAGCGGGGCAGAGCTCCTCCGCCAGCAGCAGGCGCTGCAGTCCGCCCGCGACGCGGTGCCGGCGGCACAGGCGACCGCCACTCGACGCAACACCGATGCCGCCACGGCGGTGACGGCAGCGACCACCGCTCGCGACGCGGCGAAGACGGCGCGCGACCGTGCCCGCACCGCTCGTGACGCAGCGATCGCCGCGGGCGCGATCAACCCCGACACCGGTGTCGCGTACACCTCGGTCGAGGTGCGGGCGCTGGAGGACGACCTCGCGGCGAAGGAGACGGCGCTCGTCGAGGCCGAGGCGTCGTTGCGTCGCGCGACCAGCGACCGCGACACGACCGCAGTCGAGGTCGCCGCCGCCATCACGTCGGCGCAGGACGCGCTGGCGCTCGCCGAGCTCACCTACGCCGAAGCGATCGCGCCGAAGGATGTGCGCAGCGCCCGCGAGGGTGTCACCGCGGCGCAGAAGCAGCTCGACCAGGCCCGCGCCGATCTCATGATCGAGCAGTCGCAGGTGGGCACGAAGATGCCGTCGGGCGAGATGGTCTTCCTGCCGTCGTTGCCGACCACGCTCACCGAGGTGGCAGCGGTCGCGGGCAAGGCGCCCGCCGATCCGGCCGCCACTGCGTCGAGCACCGACTCCCTCATCCGCGGTCGGATCAGCGCCAGCGACGCCGACCTCGTCAGGGTCGGCACCGAGGTCGCGATCGAGCTGCGCGATGCCGACGTCACCACCACCGGGGTCGTCGAGAAGATCGAAGAGCCCGAGACCGGTGACGGCAACGGCAACGGCGACGGGGGTGGCGGCGGCGACCAGGGTGACGGACAGGGCCGGCTCACCCTCGTCGTGCGGCCCGACGATCCGTCGGTGCTGAAGGACTTCATCGGCTTCGGGGTGCGCCTCACCGTCACCGTCAGCTCCACCGACGGCGACGTCCTCGCGGTGCCGGTCGCCGCACTCTCGGTCGGCCCCGACGGCGAGTCGCGGGTGGAGGTGGAGCGCGCCGCCGGCAACGGCGAGGGCGCGGTCGAACTCGTGGCCGTCACCGTCGGCCTGAGCGCCGAGGGCTATGCAGAGATCACACCCGTCGGCGGTGCCGTCCTGCAGGAGGGCGATCGCGTGGTCGTCGGCAGCGACACCGGGCGTCGCAACTCGGGCGCGGACGACTCGGGCGACGGATCGAACAGCGACGAGGCCGAGGGATGACCGCCGTCGACGCCGACCCGACACCTGTCGAGGTTCCCGGCGATCACCAGGACGAGCCCACCCCCGTCGTGCTCCTCGACCAGGTGTGCCGGGTGTTCCCCACCGAACCACCCGTCGAGGCGCTGCGGTCGATCGAGCTGCGGGTCGACTCGAGCGAGTACGTCGCCATCATCGGCCCGAGCGGGTCGGGCAAGTCCACGTTGCTCAACGTGCTCGGCCTGCTCGACCGGCCGACGTCGGGCAGGTACCTGCTCGACGGCATCGACACCGCCGAGCTCGGCGACGCCGCCCGCGCGGCCGAGCGCGGCCGTCGGATCGGGTTCGTCTTCCAGAGCTTCCACCTCCTGTCGTACCGGACGGTGGAGGAGAACGTCGGTCTGTCCGAGTTGTACCTCGGTACGAACCGCAAGGACCGCCGCCGCCGGGCGACCGAGGCGCTCGACCGGGTCGGTCTCTCCCATCGACTCGGCTTCGAGCCCATCCGGTTGTCCGGCGGCGAGCGACAGCGTGTGGCGATCGCCCGGGCGTTGCTCGGTGAGCCGAGCCTCCTGTTGTGCGACGAGCCCACGGGCAACCTCGACACCGCGAACACCGAGTCGGTGCTCGACCTGTTCGACGAACTGCGTGAGCAGGGGCTCACGATCCTCGTCATCACCCACGACAGCGAGGTCGCCGAGCGGGCGCAGCGTCGGGTGCGCATGGTCGACGGCCGGCTGACGGAGGTCGTGTGATGGCGTCGATCGTGCACCGTTCGGGGCGCGCCCGGCTCGGCCGCGCAGGGCGTCGTACGGCCCGCGACTCCCGCGCCGCGGCACGCGACGCAGCCGTGGCGGCGCGGCCACGGTTCCGGTTCGCCGACCTCGTCGACGAGACGCTGGCGGGCGTGTTCGCCCGTCCGGCACGGGCGGCGCTCACCACCCTCGGCACCGTGCTCGGCATCGCGTCGCTGGTCGCCACGCTCGGCATCTCGCGCACCGCCGGCAGCCAGATCGTCGGGCGCTTCGACGAGCTCGCCGCCACCCAGGTCACCGTCGCGGCCCGCACGACGGGCAGCGGGTCGTCGCAACGGGCCGCAGCGTTGCTCCCGTGGGACGTGGAGTCGCGGATCGACCGGCTCAACGGCGTGGTCGCCTCCGGTGCCGTCGCCGAGGTCAACAACCCCGGCACGGTCCGTACCGTGCCGCTGCGCGATCCCGAGAACGTCACCGAGCGGCTCGTGCCCGTGTACGCGTCGTCGGTCGGCCTGCTCGAGGCGGTGCGTGGCGAGATCTCCGTCGGGCGCTGGTTCGACAGCGGACATGTCGAACGTCGCGACCGAGTGGCGGTGATCGGTGCCGACGTCGCGGCCCAGTTCGGGATCGATCGGCTCGACGCGCAGCCCGGCATCTTCATCGGCGACGAACTGTTCACGGTGATCGGCATCCTCGACGCGGCGGCGCGCGACGAGGGACTGGTGTCGAGCATCGTCGTCCCCTACACGAGCGCCCAGGATCGGCTCGAGGTCACCCGACCCGAACGGGTCGTGATCGAGACCGACATCGGTGCGGCCCAGCTCATCGCTGAGCAGGCGCCGATCGCACTCGCCCCGAACGGCGCCGAAGCGCTGAAGGTCACGGCGCCGCGCGACCCCACCCGCACCAAGAACGCGGTGCAGGACGACGTCAACCAACTCTTCCTGCTGCTCGGGCTCATCTCCCTCGTCGTGGGCGCCATCGGCATCGCCAACGTCACCCTCGTCACCGTCATGGAACGGACCGGTGAGATCGGGCTCCGTCGGGCGCTCGGCGCGTCACGTCGCCACATCGCGATGCAGTTCCTCTCGGAGTCGATGGCGATGGGACTGGTCGGCGGCATCATCGGCGCCACCGTGGGCATCATCACGATCGTCTCGGTCGCCGGCAGTCGGCAGTGGACCCCGGTGCTCGACCTCTGGCTGCCCCTCGCCGCCCCCGTCGCCGGTGCGCTGGTCGGCCTCGTCGCCGGCCTCTACCCGTCGATCCGCGCCGCCCGGATGGAGCCGGTCGACGCACTCCGCGCGGGCACCTGACGCGCGGTGACCGGCGGGGGCGCGCCGCCCCGCCCCCCGCCGGTCACCCCGCCACCCGTACGGCCCGTCGAGCCTGGTCGAGGCTGGTCGAGGCTGGTCGTCGAGACCGGCCGTCGAGCTCGGCGCGTGGCTTCGTTCAACTTCGGTCAAGGGTTGGCATTCGCCGTTCCCCTGCCGCCGGGATCGCGCCACACTGGTCTCATGGATCGGCGGGCGTTGATCTTGCACCACCTCACGGGTCCCGTGGGTGTCGACGAGCAGGACACGATGAGCGAACGGACGGTGGAACGGCTCTACGGGCTGTTGAACGCCTACCCGGAGCACGAACGTCACGACGTCCGCCTGGTCGCCGACGCCCTCCGCGACTTCGACGCCTCCTGACGCCACCTGACGCCTCCTGACGCCACCTGACGTCCTCCGCATCGCCGGTCGGCCCCGTCGACGTGACCCCGGACGCGACACGAGCCGGCCCCGAAGGACCGGCTCGCGTCGTCGTGCGCTCCGCCGAAGCGGGGTGACTCAGGTGGCTTGTCCACCTCGGGCGATCGAGGCGGGATCGATGCCGTCGGCCTTCGCCTGGGCGAACGCCGCAGCCTGACCGATGAAGTCCTTGCTCTCCGCAGCCTTGTCGTGCAGGTTCGGCAGGATGTCCTGGAGTTGCTCGAGCGTCAGGGCCGCCAACGCCTCGAAGGTGAGGATGCCGGCATCGTGGAGCACCTGCTCGAGGGTCGGACCGATGCCGACGATCAACCCGAGGTCGTCGGGCGCGGTCTCGGTCGCCTCGAGCGTGGCGGTGGCAGCGAAAGCCAAGACCGTCGCATCGGCGTTGGCTGCTGCACCGATCGTCACCGGCGTGATGGTGTGGGCGAGCGGTGCGTCCTGATGGGCCAGCTTGCGCTCGCCGGCCTCGATCGCCTCGAGCAGGTGGATCGAGATGTCGGCGACCTTCATCTGGTCCTCGTCCTTGCCGGCGGCCTTCACACCGTCGTCGAGCATGATGTAACAGAACGGGCAGGCGGTGGCGACGCGGGTGGCGCCGGTGCTGATCGCCTCGAGCGCACGCTCGTCGTTCACCTTCGTGCCGATCGACTCCTCCATCCACATGCGGGCGCCGCCGGCGCCGCAGCACATGCCCTTGGTGCCGTTGCGCTGCATCTCGACGATCTCGATGCCCTTGATCGAGCCGACCACCTTGCGAGGCGCGAGGTAGACGTCGTTGTGGCGACCGAGGTAGCAGCTGTCGTGGTAGGTGATGCGCTCCTCGAGCGTCGCCTGGCTCACGTCGAGCTGGCCCGACTCGATCAGCTGCTCGAGCAGCTGGGTGTGGTGGATGACCTCGTAGTTGCCTCCGAGCTGCGGGTACTCGTTCTTCAGCGTGTTGAAGCAGTGCGGGCACTGGGCGATGATCTTGCGCACGCCCATGCCGTTCAGCATCTCGATGTTCGGCATCGCCAGCATCTGGAACAGGTACTCGTTGCCCGAGCGCCGGGCCGAGTCGCCGGTGCACATCTCGCTCGGACCCAGGATGGCGACGTCGATGCCGGCGCGGCCGAGCAGCTTGGCCATCGCCTGGGTGACCTTCTTGTTCTTGTCGTCGAACGAACCGGCGCAGCCGACCCAGTACAGGTACTCGGCGGTGATCGGTTCGCCCGGATCGAGCACGGTGACGTCGTCGAGGCCCTTGGCCCAGTCGGCGCGCTCGCCCTGGTTCATGCCCCACGGGTTGCCCTGGTTCTCCATGGCGCGGTAGGCGTTGCCGAGCTCGGCGGGGAAGTTCGACTCCATCAGCGACAGGTAGCGCCGCATGTCGAGGATCTTGTCGAGGATCTCGATGTTGACCGGGCAGATCTCGTCACAGGCCTTGCAGCTCGTGCAGCTCCAGATCTCCTCGGCCGAGATGCGCTCGAACAGCGAGTTCGACGAGATCGTGATCTCGGCGTCGATGCCGAGCGGCGGGCTCACGTGAGCGTGCGCGGCCGACGCGGCCATCACCTCGCCGGTCTTCAGCACGATCTCGCGCGGGTCGAGCGGCTTGCCCGTCGCGTGGGCCGGGCACACGCTGGTGCATCGACCGCACATCGTGCAGGCGTCGGTGTCGAGCAGCTGCTTCCAGGTGAAGTCCTCCACCACCGAGGCACCGAAGGTCTCGAGCGAGGTCTCGGTGAGGTTCGGCATGGCCCGCATCGCACCCTTGGGGCGCTCGCGATCCTTCAGGTACATGTTCAGCGGTGACGTGAACATGTGGCGCAGCATCGTGATCGGCAGGATCGCCAGGAAGGCGAGGAACGAGATGACGTGCAGGCCCCACCAGATCTGGTGCCAGAGCTCGAGGTTGTCGGCGCTCATCCCGTCGAAGATCATCGCGATCGGATAGCCGACGAAGCTCCACTTCTCGTGGTTCGCCATGCCGTCCTCCGCGATGCGGAAGCCCTCGGCGACGAAGCCGGTGACGCCGATCGCGAGGAACACACCGAGGATCAGGGCGTGCTCGGCCTTGGTCTTGATGCGGATGCGGTACGGACGCTGGATGTAGCGACGCACGATCGCCCACACGATGCCGCCCACGAACACGACGCCGGCGAAGTCGGCGAAGGCCGAGTACGCCATGTAGGTCTTGCCGTGGAGGAACTTGAGGTCCACGGGCAGCTGGTGGTCGATCTCGAGGAGGGTGGTGACGCCGAGCAGCGCCAGGAACCCGAAGTAGATCATCGAGTGCATCAGGCCGGCGGCGGAGTCGCGCAGCAGTGTCTGCATGTACACGCCGGCACGGAAGTCGGCCAGGCGGCGCTTCGCGTTCTTCGGGGTGGTGCGGCGGCGGTCGGGGGCGCCGCGCTCCCAGTTCTTCACCCGGTCGGCGAAGGCGAACGCACCCCACACCAGCATCGCCGGGACCACCATGTAGAACGCGGCGATGATCGGGCCGGGGATCCCGTCGAAGACCTCGCGGGTGATCTCGCTGTCGCTGTGCCACCCGGTGATCAGCGGCACGACACCCGAGAGCAGGGTGAACACACCCATGCCGATGCCGATGCCGAGCACCAGCTGGTGCGGCTTGATGCGCTTGGGACCCTGGTCCTTGGTGTCGGCCGGGGCGGAAGTCGAATGCGTGCTCATGGCGACGCGAACTGTAGTTCGCCGCCGCCCAGCCGTCCTCCTCCGCCGTCAACGGAGCGGACGTGCCATCCGTCGGCCCGCAGTCGCGAGCCGATCAGCCGATCAGCCGAAGTACTGGCGGTCCAGGTCGCGGATGCGCGTCGCCAGCGAGGCGAGCAGCTTGTGGGCGAGCGCCGGCACGTCGTCGACCACGCCCAGGAAGGTGCGCTGGCTCAACAGCAGGAACGTGCAGTCGGTCTCGCACACGACGGTCGCGGTGCGCGGCCCGTGGTCGAGCAGCGAGAGCTCACCGACGATGGTGCCCGGCCCGAGGCTGGCGACCTTCTTGCCGTTGCGCTTGACCGTCACGGTGCCGGCGAGCACCACGAAGGCCTCACGGCCGGTCTGGCCCTGGTCGACGATGAGCGAGCCCGCGGGCATCGTCACCTCATCGCCGGCCTTGGCGATCTTCTCGAGGTCCTTCTGCGAACAGCTGGAGAACAGCGGGATGTTGCGCAGGTGTTCGACGTGTGCCTTCTTGCTTGCCATGTGCGGGAGCATAGACCGCTCGTGAACTCGTGCGTGACGTGGACGCCACGCGGGGCGTTCGATTCCCCACACCTGCCCGACGGACACCTGCCCGACGGACACCTGCCCGACGGACACCTGCCCGACGGCATCGGGATCCGGTCCCGACCCCACTCGTAGACTCAACGACGATGACGGCTTCCTCCGCTCCTTCCGACGGCACCCAGACACCCGGCCTGTCGCTCGCCCGCTTCGACGCGTTCCCGGGTCGTCCCGGCCCCCTCCTGCTGGTGATCGCGGACGGCGTCGGCATCGCGCCGCCCGGTCCGTCGAACGCGGTCACCGAGGCCGACACCCCCACGCTCGACGCGCTGCTGGCGTCGCCGCTGTCCACCTCGCTGCTCGCCCACGGCGCGGCGGTGGGCCTGCCGTCCGACGACGACATGGGCAACAGCGAGGTCGGCCACAACGCACTCGGCGCGGGCCGCGTCTTCGCCCAGGGCGCGAAGCTCGTGAACCACGCCCTCGCCACCGGCAGCCTGTTCCGCAACCCCGTGTGGACCACCGCGGTCGAGCACGGTCGCACGCACACGATGCACTTCCTGGGGCTCCACTCAGACGGCAACGTGCACGCCAGCAACGACCAGCTCTACCAACTGCTCGAACGTGCGGCCGAGGAGGGCGTCACACGGGCCCGGGTGCACATCCTGCTCGACGGCCGCGACGTGCCTGCCCGTTCCGCGCTCGACTACATCGCCCAGACCGAACAGGTGCTGCAGAAGATCAACGAGCACCACGCATCAGCGAACGCCGACTTCCGCATCGCGTCGGGTGGCGGGCGCATGACGATCACCATGGATCGCTACGGCGCCGACTGGCCGATGGTGCAGCGCGGCTACGAGTGCCACACCCACGGCATCGGCCGCCCGTTCCCGTCGGCCACCGCCGCGGTCGAGACGATGTACGCCGAGAGCGACTCCGGCGACCAGTACCTCGACGCGTTCGTCGTGGTCGACGACGCGGGCATCCCCGTCGGCACCATGCACGACGGCGACTCGGTGGTGCTCTACAACTTCCGCGGCGACCGGGCCATCGAGATCTCCCAGGCCTACGAGGACCCGTCGTTCGACCGGTTCGACCGCGACGTCGTGGCGCCGCACCCGGCCGTCTATTTCTGCGGGATGCTGCAGTACGACGGCGATGCGCTCGTCCCCAAGAATTACCTGGTCGATCCCCCGGTGATCGAGCGGACGATCAGCGAGTACCTGTGCGCCGAGGGCGTCACGAGTTTCGCGATCAGCGAGACGCAGAAGTTCGGCCACGTCACGTACTTCTGGAACGGCAACCGGTCGGGGTTCATCGATCCCGCGCTCGAGACCTACGTCGAGATCCCGAGCGACAACGTCCAGTTCGACACGACGCCGGCGATGAAGGTGCGAGAGATCACCGACCGCACGATCGAGCTCCTGCGCTCCGGCCGGTACCGGTTCGGCCGGCTCAACTTCCCGTCGGGCGACATGGTCGGCCACACCGGCCACCTCCACGCCACCATCGAGGCGATGGAGGTGATCGACGAGTGCATGGCTCGACTGCTCACCGTGATCGACGAGCTCGGCGGCGTGCTCGTCTACACCGCCGACCACGGCAACGCCGACATCATGTTCACCGAGAGCGGGGGCGTGCGTTCGCCCAAGACGTCGCACACCCTGAGCCCGGTGCCCTTCGTCATTCACGACGCGGTCTGGCACGGCGAGTACCGCATCGCCCGCCCCGACGGCGCCGGCCTCGCCAACGTCGCGGCCACCCTGCTCGAACTCCTCGGGTTCGAGCCGCCGGCCGACTACGAGCCGGCCGTCATCGAGTTCTGACGACGCTGCGTCCTCGCGATATCGCGTCCTGAACGGACGCTCGGCGGGCGCCGCCGCGGCCGATGGGTAGCGTCGGAGCCATGACGTACGGCTTCGATCGTTTCCTCCGCTACGACGAGTACACGCAGTGGCTCCACGACACGGCGGCGGCTCACCCCGGCCTCATGACGGTCGAGTCGTACGGCCGGTCGTACGAGGGGCGCGACCTGTGGTTGGTGACGATCACCGACGCGTCCACCGGCAGCCACGACACCAAGCCCGCCCACTGGGTCGACGCGAACATCCACTCGGTCGAGGTCACCGCGGGTGTCGCCGCACTGCACCTCGTCCACCACCTCGTCAGCGGGTTCGGCACCGACGACACCGTCACCCGCGCGCTGCGCACCCGCACCTTCTACGTCGTGCCGCGCGTGAACCCCGACGGTGTCGAGTGGACGCTCGCCGACTCGCCCCAGATGCGCCGCAGCAGCGTGCGCCCCTGGCCGTGGCGCGACGCCCACCGCGCCCCCGGCCTCCACGAGCGCGACCTCGACGGCGACGGCCGCATCCTCACGATGCGCATCCCCGACCCGAACGGTGCGTGGACGGTGAGCGAACTCGACCCGCGACTCATGGCACCGGTGCCGATCGACGGCACCCTGCCCGGCGTGGCCCGGTACCGACTGATGTACGAGGGCGAGATCGTCGCCCACGACGGCTTCACCATCCCCACCCCACGGCCCCCCGAAGGCCTCGACATGAACCGCAACTTCCCTGCGGGCTGGGGCACCACGGTGCGCGGCAGCGGCGACCACCCGTTGAGCGAGCCCGAGATCGATGCGCTGGTGCGGGCCATCGTCGCCCGGCCGAACATCTGCGGCTACAACGCCTACCACACGAGTGGCGGTGTGCTGCTGCGTCCGTCGAGCACCATGAGCGACGGCAAGCTGCCCCCGCTCGACGTGTGGACGTGGAACCAGCTGGGTGAGCGCGGCACCGCGCTCACCGGGTACACGGTGCACTCGGTGTTCGAGGACTTCACGTGGGACAAGCAGGTCACCATGAGCGGCGCGGCCGACGACTGGGTGTACGAGCACCTCGGGCTGTTCGGCTGGACCACCGAGTTCTGGGACGTCGTGCACGCCGCGACGGGCACCAAGCAGTCGACCCACTTCTGGTACGTCGGGCCCACCGAGGCCGAGGAGCACGCCGTGCTGCAGTGGTCCGACGCCAACCATCCGGAGATGTTCACCGACTGGTACGCGTTCGACCACCCGCAGCTCGGCGCGGTGGAGCTGGGTGGCTGGGACGACATGTGCACCTGGACCAACCCGCCGCTCGGCCGGCTCGCCGAGGAGGTGCAGGGCCACGCGGCGTTCGCCGTGTACCAGGCTCTGGCCGCGCCGGAGCTCCAGGTGCTGCACACCACGGCAGCGTTCCTCGGTGCCGACACGTGGCGCGTCGAGGTCGGCATCGCCAACACCGGATGGCTGCCCACCCACGTGAGCGCGAAGGCCCGCCAGGACCGCATGGTCCTGCCGATCACGGCCACGCTCAGCGGGGCGGAGGTCGTCGGCGGCCCGGCCCGGCTCGAACTCGGCCAGCTCGACGGTCGGTCCGCCGCACGCTTCGCCGGTCGCCACGACGGCACCCCCGACCGCACGCTCGCCACCTGGATCGTCCGCGGCGAGTCGGGTGCCGAGGCGCACGTCCACGTCGCCCACCAGCGTGCGGGCAGGCGCGGCTCGAGCTCGGCCAACTCGAGGGTCGCGCCGCGGCACGCTTCGCCAGCCGCCACGACGGCACCCCCGACCGTGTGCTCGGCAGTTGGCTCGTCCGCGGCGAGTCGGGTGCCGAGGCGCACGTCCACGTCGCCCACCAGCGTGCGGGCAGCGTCGACGTGACGGTGGTCCTCGGTTCGTGATCCCCGAGCCCGGTGCGTCGACCGACGCCGTCCGTCGGCTGCTGCCCGGTCGCACCGTCGCCGGTGTCGAGCGTCGGGTGTCGACCGATCAGGCCAACCTGTCGATCGCGGTCGACGACACCTGGCTCGTGAAGTGGTTCGCCCGTCCGGTGCGTCGCGCCGACCTCGCCGTCGTCGATAACCTCGCCTCGGTCGGCTTCGCACACATGCCGATGCACGTGGGGGCGGTCACCAGCGCCGACGGTGACGACGGTGACGACGGTGACGACGGTGACGACGGTGACGACGGTGACGACGGCGACGACGGCGCCGACGAGGTGATCGCCGTCGTGAGCGAGCTCGTCCTCGGCGCGACCGACGGCTGGATCTGGTACGTCGACGACGTGCTCGCGTGGATCGACGGTCACCTCCCGCTCGAGCCGATCGTGGCGACCGCTGCCCGCATGGGTGCGATCACCGCCGAGCTCCACCACGCGCTCGCGTCCGCCGGCACCGCGGCCGCGTCGATCGGGCCGT
>JAPLAA010000068.1 GCA_026393475.1 Actinomycetota bacterium | reverse complement strand
GTCGAAGGTGAGGTACACCACCGGCCGGTTGCTCGGCGGGGCGGTAGTCGTGGTCGTCGCCGGCACCGTCGTGGTCGTCGTGGTCGGGGCGACCGTGGTCGTCGTCGTGGTCGTTGCGCCAGGATCGGTCGTGGTGGTGGTCGTCGAGTCCGGCACGGTCGTCGTCGTGGTGGTGGTCACCGGGATCGTGGTCGTGGTCGTCACCGGGACGGTCGTCGTGGTCGAGGCGACCGTCGTGGTGGTCGTCGTGACGGGCGCGGTCGTCGTCGTGGTCGACGTGATCGGCACGGTCGTCGTCGTCGTGGATCCGGGCACCGTCGTCGTGGATCCGGGCACCGTCGTCGTCGGCTCGTACACGGTCGTCGTCGGGCTCGGGCCGCCGGCCGCCACGTGCTCGACGGTCGTGAACCAGCCGGCGAGGTCGACCACGACGTGACCGGCGCGCTGGCTGTAGACCGCGAGGCCCGCGGTGCTGGTCGGCACGATGCCGAAGTCGGCGACGACGTCGCCGCCGCCGGCGGGGTTGAGCACCGAGGCCACGGGCCGCTCGGTGCCTGCCGGATGGACGGTGATGAAGCCGGGCTCGGCGTCGACGGACGTGATGTTCATCGCCATCGTCATCGACGCGACGCTGGGCACGACCACGGTCTCGCCACCGCGCACCGGCGCGGTGGTCACCTGGTTCTCCAGGGTGCGCGGCTCACGGGTGTCGAGCAGGCGGATGGGGTCGACGGGCACGAAGGTGCCGACGGTGCCGACCGGGGCCGCCTCGCCGGTGAACCAGCCGGTGAGGTCGACGATGACGTGACCGCCGGCCGACAGGTGGATCGTGAGGCCGTCGGGGCCGACGCTGTGGATCCCGCCGGCGGCTCTCGTTTGGCCGCGACCGTCGAGGTTGAGCGACGACGCGAGGGGGCGAGGTGTGCCGGTGGGGTACGTCGTCACGTAGCCGGCGCCGCTCGACTCGGTGACCGTCACGACGAGCGCCAGCGCCGAGGTGTCGCGCGGCGCGTCGGCGGGCAGGGGGATCGTCACGGTGCCACCGGCCGGCACGATCCGGCTCTCCCGGGTGTCGAGCACGCGGCGTGGGGTCACCGGCACGAGGCGGCCGGCCGACACGGCGCCGACGTGGACGAACGCGCCCGACGTGTCGAGCACGACATCGCCGCTGCTCGTGTAGATGTCGACCGATCCGTCGAGGCCGACACGCGTGATCGCGGCGTTCGAGCGGATCTGGCCCGGCCGGTAGTTGAGGTTCGACGCGAGGGGGCGGAGGATGCCCGACGGGTAGAGCGTGAGGAAGCCGGCGCTCGTCGCGTTGACGGAGACGGCACTGAGGGCGACGGCGGTGGCGGTCTCGGGGAGTCCACACCTGCCGGCGACGCGCACGCGCACCGTGTTGGCGCCGAGCCGGGTGATCCCCTCACCGGTGCGAGTGTCGGCCAGTCGGCAGGGCTGCACGGGCACGAGGTGCGCGCCCACCGCATCCGCGCTGATGCCTCCGGCTGCGCCACTCGTCGAAGGTGATGCGACGGTCGCAGCGGCGACCGTCAACACGGCAACCGCCACCACGCCGATCGAGGTCCGCCCGAACACTGCTGCTCCCGTCGGTCGATGAGGTGCCGACGGTACGAAGGGAGGGCCGCCCATGGGAGCGCTCGGGCGCGGATGGTCCGAATGGCCCATGCGCCACGGCAACGTTCACCGCGAGCGGTGGTGGCGACGTCCCATCCGGTGGGAAGTCAGCAGCTGGGACGTCAGCAGGTGGGGACGACGCGGAAGTCGTAGCGGCCGATGTTGGCCGGCAACCACTGCTGCAGTGCGGTGAGCGTGTTCGGTGCGAAGTCGTGCATGAGCACGGTCGACGAGTTGCCCGCACCGCTGGGCATGGCGTTCAGCACGGCGACGATCTGGTTCACCGTCGTGGTGGTGGTGCGCCAGTCGTTGGTGTCGTGGGTCCACATCGTGATCGCGAGCTGCTCGCCGTTGATGACGCTGCGCACCTGCGTGTTCATCGGCGTGACCACCGGGCCCGAGTTGGGGTCGACGTAGCCGAACGGCGGCCGCATGCACCGTGGGCGGTAGCCGCCGGTGGCGTTCGCGATCGCGTCCTGCGTGGAGCGCAGCTGCGTCTGGATCTGGGCGTTGGTGAGGGTGCGCAGATCGGGGTGGTCGTAGGTGTGGTTGCCGATGCCGTGGCCGCGGTTGCGGATCGACGCCGTCACGCTCGCTCGTGCCGCGACGTTGCGACCCTCGAGGAAGAACGTGCCGCGGATGCCGTACTGCTCGAGCAGGCTCATCACCGCCGACGTCGTCGCCGGCTGCGGGCCGTCGTCGAAGGTGAGGTACACGACGCCACGCGAGCCGACAGGCACGGTCGTGGTCGGCCCAGGAACCGTCGTGGTCGTCGTCGTCGTGGTCGTCGTCGTGGTGGTGGTCGTCGCGGTCGTGGTCGTCGCGGTCGTGGTCGTGGCCGGCGCGGTCGTGGTGGTCGCCGCGGGCGCGGTGGTCGTCGTCACCGGCGTGGGCGTGGGCACGGTGGGCGGGGTGACGGGCGGCGGGGGAGGCGAGCTTTCGATCAGGGCGGCCGAGAACGACCCGGCCAGGTCGACCAAAAGGTGCGTCGTCTGCAGGCTGTAGAACTCGAGGCCCGCCGTGCTGGCGGGCACGATGGCGAAGTTGGCGACCACGTCGCCGCCGCCGATCGGGTTCAAGGTCGAGCTCGCCGGACGAGTGGTGTGGGCGGGGAAGCCCGTCACGTACCCCTGGACGCCCTCGACCGACGTGAGGTTGAACGCGAGCGTGGAGGCACCGGTGGGCGACGGGATCTCGACGGATCCGCCGGGAGCGACGGGTACGTTCACCCCGAGTGGGCTGGTGAGCCGGGTGTCGAGCGCACGCGTCGGGTCGAAGGGGGTGAACAGGCCTTCGGTCGACACCGGCGCGCTCGCCCCGGTGAACCACCCGGTCGCGTCGACCACCACGTGACCGCCGCCGGACAGGTGGATGGTGAGACCGTCGCGGCTCACCGTGTGGATGCCGCCGCTCGCGCGGGTCTGTCCTGCGGCGTCGAGGTTGAGCACCGAGGCATCGGGTCGGGGCGTGCCAGCCGAGTACGTCGTGACGAAACCAGGTCCCGTGGCCTCGGTCACCGTGATGTTGAGCGACAGTGCGCCGGCGTCCTCGGCGACACCGCCGGGCAGCGGGATCGTCACGGAGCCGCCCGGCGCGACGGGCTCGCGGGAGCCGGCGGTGCGGGTGTCGAGCAGGCGGGTGGGGGTCATCGGCACGAACCGGCCGGCGGTGGCGACCTCGGCCGACTCGAACCAGCCGGTGGTGTCGATCACGATGTCGCCGCTCGTCGCCTGGTACACGTCGAAGCTGCCGTTCGCTCCGACGCGCACGATCGCTGCGTTGGAGCGCACCTGTCCCTTGGAGAAGTTCAGCATCGACGCGTTCGGTCGCGTGGATCCGGTGGGGAACAGCGACAGGAAGCCCGACGAGCCGGCGCCCACCATCACGACCGAGAGCGCGAGGGCGGCGGGATCGGCGCCGATGGCGCACCGTCCGGCGGTGCGCACGCGGATGATGTGCGGCGTGAGGCGGAAGAAGCCGACGTTCGAGCGGGTGTCGACGAGGCGGCACGGGGCGACGGAGACGAAGCGCGAGGTCTCGGGTGCCGCCGACACCGACGCGGGCGTGGTGATGCCCGGGAGCACCAGGGCGAGCAGTGCCATCGCCAGACCGACTGCCACCTTGCGCATCACCACCGCCTCTCTTCCCGTCCGCCAAGACGATCGATGGGTGCGGCAGCAAGAGTTCGTTCATGTCGCCGCCCGACGACGAGGTCACGTTACGCCACATCGCCGACTGAGAGCCAGCACCAAAACGACGGTTCTTGCGGGCGCAGCACCGTCGTCGTGCGTCGTCACGAGTCGTGGCAGGTCATGGCCGGTGTCGGCCGGATCCAGCCCGGTGTCAGGCGGCCGGTTGGCCGAACGCGACGCGGAGCGGTCGCACCCTCCGGATCACGAAGCGGTCGATCGCGAGGACGATCAGCGCCGTCACGCCCCACTGGGGGAACACGATCGCGGCGGCGAGGGCGATCAGACCGAGGCGCTTCGAGAGACTCACGTCGACCGGTCGCCGGGGCAGGCCGGTGCTGCCCGGCCGCCGCCGCTTCCAGAACATCACGAAGCCGCTGATCACCGCCCAGATCGACAGCACGCACAGCAGCGTCATGAAGATGCGCGAGACGATCCCGAGCTGGGTGCCCATGTGGGTGCTGACGAGGGTGTCCATCCCGCGGGCGACGGTGCCGCCGCCGTACACCGTCTGCTCGGCGAGGGTTTCCCCGCTGAACTGGTCGATGAACAGGTCGCGCGCCTCGCCGGTCTTGCGCGGCCACGAGTTGTAGAGGGTGAACGATCCGTAGAGCGGATTGCCGGCCTCGTCGACGTCGTTGGCGGGGAAAGAGATCGTGTACCCGGGCTTCATGCCCTCGTCTTCGGCGATGGCGACGACGTCGTCGAGCGACAGCGGCGACGCGACGGTGCCGTCGGTCGGCGGCGCGTAGCTGGCGGGGATCGGGAAGTCGCCCGTTGCCCATGGGATCTGGTTGCCGAAGCGGTCGAGGTCGCCGCGCACACCGAGTGCACTGAGCGGGGGTTCCACCGGGTCACCGGGCGTGACCTCGTCGGCGAGGATGCTGAACTGCTCGGACCAGTACGTCGACCACGCCATGCCCGACACGATCGTGAGGAGCATGACCGACAAGAGCACGACACCGCCCGTGCTGTGCAGGTCGCGCCAGCGAGCCCGGCCCGTCACGCCCTTGCGGATGAACAGCGATCGACGTTCGGCCTTCGAGCCGTCGCTGCTGCGCGAGCGGCGGGGGAACCACAGGTACAGGCCGGAGAACGCCAGCACGGGCGTCCACACGCCGAGGATCTCGAGGATCAGGTCGCCCACGACGTACGGGCGCATCACCGGCCCGTCGTCGATGATCGACGACACGGCCGGCAGGTCGATCGTGATCGAATCGTTGTTGAGCGAGCCGTGCAGTCGGTTCGACAGGCCCACGATGCCGCTGCCCGGCTTGATGTCGCCGAGCACCTCGCCGGTGTACGGGTCGACGAACACGTGCTGTCCGCTCGCGCTGCCGTCGTCGACGAAGAACCGGGTCGCCCGATCGGCGGCACCCGGCGTCATGTCGTACACCGTCCCGTCCGGGTAGGCGGTCTCCACCGCGGCCGCCTGTTCGTCATAGCTGATCCGTGACTCGCCGACGTCGACGTTGCGGACGTCGCCCTGGGTGAGGTCCTCGATGGGCTGGGTGTAGAGGATCACCAACCCGGTCACGGCCATGAAGAGGATGAACGGCATGGCGAACATGCCCGAGTAGAAGTGGATTCGCCACACCGACCGCCACCGGCGACTGCCCTCTCCTGCCGCCAGGTCGGTGTCGACCGTGGTGCCATCCGCGCCGTCGTCGCCGGTCGCGTAGGTGAGCGCAGTCATCGATGAGGTCCTCCGAGGTCGATCGGGGGCGACGCGAGCCGACCCCCGTGCGAGCAGTTGGACCTCAGGTCGTCGTGAACGGCGATCCGGTTCCCGACGACCGGTCGGCCGAGCCCGGAGTCAGCCGCCGATCAGCCGCCGTTGGAGGCCGGGACGTAGTCGCGGCACGGTTGGCCGCGCAGCGAACCGCAGGCGGGGGGCGCCGGGGGGAGGGGCGTCGAGCGCGCTGCGGCGGGGATCGTCGACAGCACGATCGACGACGGGTGCTCGGCATCGTGCAGGACCGTCACCTCGGTGTCGCCGTCCTCGATCGTGCGGAACTCCCATTCGGCGCGGTTGTTGCCCGGTGCGTCGATCGTCAGCCGCAGCCGGCTGCCGGCGCGGAAGGCGTGGGCGAAGGGGTGGATCTCCACACGTGCGGCCACGACCTCTCCGGCCACCGGCGCCGCATCGGCCTCGGCGTTGGTGTGCCGTGGCCACAGCTCGGTGGCATCGTCGGCCAGGGCCCGTTGGCTGAGGCGCAGCCAGCCGCTCTGCACGTAGACCTCGGTGCCGTCGGGACGCACCTCGGTGATCGTCACCTCGAGGTCGGCGTCGTCGGCATCGGTCGTGACCCAGAGGTCGGCCGATCCCGATCCGGCGACGTACACGTCGTCGTCCAACGGCGCGGTGACGAAGCCGAGCCCACTGCCCTCCGGCATCGCTCGCCAGTCCCACTGGACGGCGGCGTCCCAGACGCCGGGGCCGTCCTCGTCGTAGAACGTCGCGGGGAGCGCGTCCGGGTCGCCGGTGTAGGCGCTCTCGCCGGCCGGAGTCGCGCCGTCGTCGACGAGCGCTCCACCGTCGTCGAGCAACCAGCGCGTGGCCTCGGCCTCGGGGATCGGCCAGCTCGAGAACTCGAGCACTGCGGCGGGCTCGGGCGTGCCGGGCGTGAATCCCTCCGCGGCGCCGTGGTCGACGAACACTCGGACCGACGGTTCCGATTCGAACGCGGCGAGCGCCTCGTCGTACGACTGCCCGGCGAAGCGGTCCTCCATCGGGCGGAACGTCTCGACGCCGTAGATGCCGCCGCCGAGCACGGGGGCGATCGCCCGTGCGGGCGCGAGGTCGGGCACGGTCTTGCCGACGTACAGCTGGAGGAACTCGGCGTAGCGGGCGAACACCGGCGGGCTGAGCGAGTCGGTGTGGAGGCCGTTGGTGAGGGTCAGGTACAGGTGGTCGGTGCCGGTGAAGCGGTCGAGCATCGTGGCGAACTGGCCGCCGGTCTGTTCGTCCTGCCACGCCCCGGCGAGGAACACCGGCACCTCGATCCGGTCGACGAAGGTGATCGGCGCAAGGGAGTCGCCGAGCGGGTTGGCGTAGAACGGGTTCTCGTCGATCTCGGCGACGAGGTCGGGGTTCTGCAGACGCAGCGACTGGTTCTGCTCGCACTCGTCGTCGCCGTCGTCGACCATCGACTGCTCCCATCCCTGCCCGTACGGCTTCGACTGGTCGACGCGCTCCTGCGTCCACTCGACGGCGAAGCCGGTGTTGAGGATGCCGCCGGGATAGAGGGTGCTCCGGTAGCTGTCGGCGAGCACCGACAGCGGGGTGATGCTGTTGAGGCTCGGGGGCTGCGTCGCCGCGACGAACAGCTGGCTGATGCCCGGATAGCTGATGCCGACCATGCCCACCTCGTTGTCGAGCACCCATGGCTGGGCAGCGATCGCCTCGATCACGTCGAAGCCGTCGATGCTCTGGGCGAGCTCGAAGAACCGGAACGAGCCGCCGCTGCAGCCCGTGCCGCGCATGTTCACACCCACGTAGGCGAAGCCGAGTGCGTTGTAGAGCTCGGCGAAGGTGGTGTCCGACGGGTTGCTCGGCGCGTAGCCGCTGTACTCGACGACAGTGGGGTAGGGGCCCTCGTCGGCCGGACCGGGGAGCACGACGTTGGCGCTCAGCGTGGTGCCGTCGCGGACCGTCACGTACCCGAATCCGCCGGCCGGCAGCTTCGACTGTTCGGCGTAGAAGTCGGCGCTCGGCACGTCGTCGACGGCGAGCACGGTGACGTCGGTCGACACCTCGGTCTCGGACGTGACGCTCACGTCCGCACCGGCCGGCAGGGAACGGAACAGCAGCGACCCCTGATCGTCGACCACGCCGGTCGCGAGCGGTTCGTCGTCGGCGGTCGACACGGTGAGTTCGGTGCCGGGTTCGGCGTCGAGGATCGCGAGTTGTTCGACGCCGGGACGCAGCGTCCACGACGCCGGCGATCGCTCGACGGTCGTAGGAACGGTCGTGGGCTCGGGCGCCTGCACGGTCGACGACGGTCCCGTGGAGGTCGCCGTCGACGCCCCGAGGTCGTCGGAACACGAGGCCGCGGTGAGCGCGGCGAGGACGAGCAAGGCAGCAGAACGGGGTCGCACGACCGGAGTCTGACAG
The DNA here is from genome assembly GCA_026393475.1 of Actinomycetota bacterium. Taxonomy (GTDB): domain Bacteria; phylum Actinomycetota; class Acidimicrobiia; order Acidimicrobiales; family Ilumatobacteraceae; genus VFMC01. The sequence continues at coordinate 8,146 of JAPLAA010000068.1, read as the reverse complement.
GGGACGTCGCCGTCGCTCTGATCGGCGACGGTTCACCGTGAACAGTCGGCGGTACGCGTTCGGTCGACCGCTCGAACAGGGCCGGAAGTCCCGCCTGATCGGGACCTTTCTTGGCGCGGTGGGTCTCGGACACGGTGGTACGTTCCGACCACGGTCTCGCAACGACGCAGGGCCGTCGTCACAGAAGTGGCCCTGTACGGCTCACGGGACGTGCAGGACAACATGACGTCAGTTCGGCTTCGGAGAAGGAGCGAGAACATGACCGACATCGCGATGCGGGCAGTGGCCGATCGTCCGGGGGATCCGGAACAGATCGACCACGTCGTCATCCGGTTCGCCGGAGACTCGGGCGATGGGATGCAGCTGACGGGCGACCGATTCACCTCGGCCAGTGCCCTGTTCGGCAACGATCTGTCCACGTTCCCCGACTACCCCGCGGAGATCCGTGCGCCAGCGGGCACCGTCAACGGTGTCTCCAGTTTCCAGGTGCACATCAGCGACCACGACATCACCACCCCGGGCGACGCGCCGGGCGTGCTGGTGGCGATGAACCCTGCCGCGCTGAAAGCCGACCTCGGCCGCCTCGTCCACGGCGGCACGCTCATCCTCAACGTCGACACCTTCGACGAACGAAACCTCGAGAAGGCCGACTTCACGAGCAACCCGCTCGACGACGGTTCGCTCAACGGGTACCGCGTGATCGAGGTGCCGATGACCTCGCTCACCAAGCAGGCCGCCGCGCCGCTCGGCGTGAAGCCCCGCGACGCCGACCGGTCGAAGAACTTCTTCGCGCTCGGCCTCGTGAGCTTCATGTACTCGCGGCCCACAGAGCCGACGCTCGCCTGGATCGACGACAAGTACGGCAAGAACGATCTGGTGCGCCAGTCGAACCGCGCCGCGTACCTCGCCGGCTATCACTACGGCGAGACCACGGAGGAGTTCGGCCATCGCTTCATGGTGAAGCCGGCCCACCTGCCGCCGGGTGAGTACACGAACATCAACGGCAACACCGCGCTCGCCTGGGGGCTGATCGCCGCCGCACACCTGGCCAAGCTGCCGCTCACGCTCGGCTCGTACCCGATCACGCCGGCGAGCGACATCCTCCACGAGTTGTCGAAGCACAAGAACTTCGGCGTGCGCACGGTGCAGGCCGAGGACGAGATCGCTGCGGCAGCGCTCGCGATCGGGGCGTCGTTCGCCGGGCACCTGGGCATCACGACCACGTCCGGTCCCGGTGTCGCGCTCAAGAGCGAGGCCACCTCGCTGGCGGTGTCGCTCGAGCTGCCGTTCCTGCTGATCGACATCCAGCGCGGCGGCCCGTCGACCGGCCTGCCCACCAAGACCGAGGCCGCCGACCTGAACATCGCGATGTTCGGCCGTCACGGTGAGGCGCCGCTGCCGATCGTCGCGTCGTACAGCCCGTCGCACTGCTTCTTCGCCGCGATCGAGGCGGCCCGCATCGCGCTCAAGTACCGCACGCCGGTGATCCTGCTGAGCGACGGCTTCCTCGCCAACGGCACCGAACCGTGGAAGCTGCCCGATCCGAGCCTGCTGCCCGACATCTCGGTGCCGTTCACCACCGAGTTCAACCACGAGGCTCCCGACGGCACGCCGGAGTTCTGGCCGTACCTGCGCGACCCCGAGACGCTCGCCCGTCCGTGGGCGATCCCCGGCACGCCAGGCCTGATGCACCGCGTGGGCGGCATCGAGAAGGAGGACGGGTCGGGCAACATCAACTACTCGCCCGCCAACCACGAGACGATGGTGCACCTGCGTGCCGCCAAGGTGGCCGGCATCGCGAACGACCTGCCGCCGCTCGAGGTGCACGGCGACGCCGATGCCGACGTCTGCATCCTCGGGTGGGGTTCCACGTGGGCGGCGATCGACGCCGCCGTCCAACGAACACGACGACGTGGCGACAAGGTCGCGTGGGTGCACCTGATGCACCTCAACCCGCTGCCCCGCGACCTCGGCGACATCCTCCGGCGGTTCCGTCGGGTGATCGTGCCCGAGCTCAACATGGGCCAGCTGTGCCGCATCGTGCGGGCCGAGTACCTGGTCGACGCGAAGTCGGTCAGCAAGGTGCAGGGCCTGCCGTTCACGGCCCTGGAGATCGAAGACGCCATCGAGGCCGCCCGCACCGAGTTGTCGGAGCTGTCAGAGTCGGAGGGCCAGTCGTGACCGATACATCCGTTCGCCTCACCACCAAGAAGGACTGGACCAGCGACCAGGAGGTGCGCTGGTGCCCCGGCTGTGGTGACTACGGCATCCTGCTCGCCGTCCAGATGCTCATGCCCGACCTGGGCGTGGCACCCGAGAACACCGTGTTCGTGAGCGGCATCGGCTGTTCCAGCCGGTTCCCGTACTACATGAACACCTACGGCATCCACAGCATCCACGGCCGCGCGCCGGCCGTCGCGACCGGTGTCGCGGTCGCCCGACCCGACCTCGACGTGTGGGTGATCACCGGCGACGGCGACGCGCTGTCGATCGGTGGCAACCACTTCATCCACGCGCTGCGCCGCAACGTGAACATGACGATCCTGCTGTTCAACAACCGCATCTACGGGCTCACCAAGGGCCAGTACTCGCCGACGTCGGAGGTGGGCAAGGTCACCAAGAGCTCGCCGTTCGGCAGCATCGACCCGCCGTTCAACCCGCTCGCGGTGGCGCTCGGCGCCGAGGCCAGCTTCGTGGCACGCACCCACGACCTCGACCGCAAGCACATGATCGAGACCTTCCGCGCGGCACACGACCACCGCGGTGCGTCGTTCGTCGAGATCTTCCAGAACTGCAACGTGTTCAACGACGGTGCCTTCGACGACATCACCGGTCGCGAGCACCGGCCGCAGATGATGATCGACCTCAAGCACGGTGAGCCGATCCGGTTCGGTCCCGATCGTGAGCGCGGGGTGGTGATGGGCAGTGACGGGCAGCTCCGGCTCGTCGACGTGGCCGACGTCGGTGAGGACGCGATCCTCGTGCACGACGCGCATCGCGACGACCCGAGCCTCGCGTTCGCCCTCGCCCGTCTCAGCCACGACGACCACTCGCCCACGCCGTTCGGTGTGTTCCGGTCGATCGAGCGGCCCGACTACGGCACGGCCGTGGGCGCGCAGCTCGCGGCGGCAGCGCAGAAGAAGGGCCCGGGCGATCTCCACGACCTGCTGCGGTCGAACGGCACCTGGATGGTCACCCCCGACATGTGATCCCGACAGGTGTGGTGAGGGCCGTCGCAGCGGTGGCGCTGTTCGCGGAGCGTTCACGAGCCCCCTTCACGATCGAGGTCGCGAGCCACTAGGTTCCCGCCTGCGCCCGTTGCGGATTCGGGCGCATCCGAGCGGGAGTCCACCATGTTCGCTGCGAACACCGTCGCCGTCACCCTGTTGCTACTGGTCCTGCTGGTGGTGATCTTCCTCGTGCTGTCCCGATGGTTCTCCCGCCGACGGCCGAGCCAGGTCGCGCGCTCTGCCGTCACCCCGGCCGCCGTCCCCGCTGTCGCGGTTGCTGACGCTGCTGCGGACGAGGAGCCGGCGGAGGTGGCCGAGGTGGCCGATGCGGTCGGCGCGCTCGATGAGGCGGCCGAGGTGGTCGATGAGGCGGCTGCTGACGCGTCCGACGACGAGTCGGGTGATGCAGTCGACGAGGCCGCCGACGCCGCTGCAGCGGAACCGGTCGCCGCGGATGAGTCGACGGCCGAGGGCATCGATGGGTCGGCCGACGAGGATTCCTCGTCGGTGCCCGCAGCTCGGCCCGCGGCATTCCTCCGCCGGGTCCCGACGAGCGACGTGTGGGTCTCGCCCGACGCGTCGGAGGGCGCGGCCCCCGCCGATGCCGACGCCGATGCCGACGCCGATGTCGACGTCGAGGCCGATGCCGATGTCGACGTCGAGGCGGGCGATCCATTGCCGGCAGGGTTCGCCGAAGGCTGGCACGACCCCGATCAGGCCGAGGGTCAGATCGACGCGCAGGTCGAGGCGGTCGACGCGGCGCCGGCCGACGAACCGTCGGAAGAGACGCTCTTCGACGGCGACGAGCACGCCGTCGTGGCCGAGCTCGCCGAGCCGGAGGCCGACGACGAGGTCGTGGCCGGCGTGGGCCGCGCGATGGCGCTCGAGGGCGAGCTGCAACACGCCCGGGCCCGCGTGGTCGAACTCGAGCAGGAACGTGCGTCACAGCTGGCGGGCCTCGAGGAGGTCGCACACGAGTACCGACGGCGGGGCGCGCTGGTGCGCAAGCTCCGCACCGATGTCGCCGCGACCGCCGAGGAGCGGGCCACGGTCGCGGCCGAGCTCGCCTCGGTGCGCGAGCAGGCCGAGCGCGCCGATGAGGAGCGCACGCTGCTGCTGCGACGGGCCGAGTCGGGGGAGTACCTCGGTGTGCAGCTCAACGCCCAGCTCGAGGACGTCAGGACCGAGCTCGACACCGCCCGTGCGGCCGAGGCCGAGGCCCGTGCCGAACTCGAGACGGCGGTGGCCGATCGCGACGGTCGCGTGCACGAGCTCGAGACGGCGGTGGCCGATCGCGACGGTCGCGTGCACGAGCTGGAGTCGGCGCTGTCGACGAGCGAGGGGGAGCGCCGCACCACCCAGGCCGCGCTGGCCGGTCGCGACGAGCGGCTGCGCCGGCTCGAGCAGATGCTCGCCGAACGCGACGAGAAGCTCCGCTCCGTGGAGTGGGAGTTGGCAGAGGTCGGCGGTCGCATCGTCGAGCTCGAGGGTCAGCTCGGGCTCGAGTCGCCGGCACCGATCGGTGCGTCGACCGACGCCGGATCGGCGGCGGAGGATCACCCGTCGGAATGACCCGGCGCCGACGTCAGCGGGGGGCGTCCCCGTACCGGTAGGTGTGGGTCAGCTCGTCGAGCTGCGCCTTCAGTGCCGGATCGAGCGGGGTGCGCTCCGCTGCGAGCGCATCGGCCAGCTGCTCGGGTCGTGAGGCGCCGACGATCGGGCTGGTGATCACCGGGTTGGCGAGCACCCACTGCATCGCCAACGTGGCCATCGACACCCCGGCCTCGGCAGCGAGCGCGGTGGCGGTCTCCACGGTCTCGAACGCCCGGTCGTGCCAGTAGCGCTCCTTGTAGCGCTCGCCCTGGTCGCCCTGCTCGAAGCGGGTGCCGGCGGTGTCGCCGTCGGGACGGTGCTTGCCCGACAGGAACCCGCCGGCCAACGGGTTGTACGGGATGACGGCGATCCGTTCCTCGGCGCAGAGGGGGAACATCTCACGCTCGAACTCGCGGAAGAGCATGTTGTAGCGGGGCTGGACGCTCTCGAAGCGCACGGTGCCGAGCACCTCGGCCCGGCCGATCGAGCGGGCCAACTGATAGGCGAGCACGTTCGAACAGCCGACGTAGCGCACCTTGCCCTGGCGGACGACATCGTCGAGCACCTGCAGCGTCTCGTCGATCGGGGTGTTCGGATCCCACGAGTGCACCTGGAACAGGTCGAGATGGTCGGTGCCGAGACGGCGGAGCGACTCCTCGAGCGAGCGGATGACGTTGTGGCGCGAGTTGCCCGCCTCCCAACGCCGCCGCCCGGTCGGGAAGAAGCACTTGCTCGCGAGGATCACGTCGTCGCGTCGACCCTGGAGCCAGCGTCCGATGATCTCGTCCGTGGCACCCTGCCGCTCGGGGTAGCCGCTCGGTGGATACATGTCTGCGGTGTCGAAGAAGGTGATGCCACCCTCGAACGCCGCGTCCATGATCGATCTGGCCGTGGGTTCGTCGACCTGACCGCCGAAGGTCATCGTGCCGAGGCAGAGCCTCGACACCTGGAGTCCGGTGCGTCCGAAGCGGGTGTACTGCATGGGCGGCAACGTAGACCAGCAGAGCCTGCGGAGGCTCTGTCAGACTTCACCCGACCATGGCCATCCTGCTCGCCCTCACGTCCGCCGCGGTCTACGGCGTCGCCGACTACTGCGGCGGCCGGGCGAGCCGCGTGTACGCGAGTGCGCTGGTCACCCTCATCGGGCAGGCCGTGAGCATGGTGTTGATCGTCGCGGCCGTGCTCGTCATCGGCACGCCGTTCCCACGCGACAGCACGATGGCGTGGGGCATGGCGGGTGGCGCGGCCGGAGCGATCGGGCTCGTGAGCCTCTACCACGCGTTCGCGAACGGAGCGATGACCGTGGTGGCCCCGCTCAGCGCGGTCGTCGGTGCGGTGCTGCCGGTGGTGGTCGGGCTGGTCGACGGCGAGCGGCCCGAACCCGTCGCCTACGTCGGGATCGTCCTCGCGATCGCTGCGGTCGCGCTCGTGAGCGGTGCGATCGGTGAGCGCGACCGTCCGACCCCCAGGCGCATCGTGGCGCTGGCGATCCTCGCCGGTACGGGGTTCGGCATGCTCTTCGTCGCGCTCGATCGCACCGATCCCGACTCGGGTCTGTGGCCGCTCGTCGGCGTGCGCGCGGCATCGGTGCCGATCCTGTTGGTGATCTGTCTGGTGACGCGGGCACGTCCCGGACGTCACCGCGGGCCGCTGCTGCTCGCCGTGCTCGCCGGCTTCCTCGACATGTTCGCCAACCTCACCTACCTCGAGGCCGTGCGCGGCGGGCTGTTGTCGGTGGTGGCGGTCGTCAGTTCGCTGTACCCGGCGAGCACGGTGCTGCTGGCGCTCGCGCTCGATCGTGAGCGCGTGAACCGCTGGCAGGGCGCGGGGATGGGCCTCGCGGTCGGTGCGCTCGTGCTCGTCACCCTCGGCCGCGGCTGAGCCGCTGCTGAGCGGCTCCGGGCACTCGACGATGCCGGCCGGTGTCGACGATGCCTGCCGGTGTCGGTCGGTGTCGGTCGCCGACTTCAGTCGCCGCGCCGGCTCAGCTCTCGGCGGGGTTGGCCGTCGCTGCGTCGACGACGACCTGCGACTCGCGGGCAGCTGCGGCGAAGATGCCCTTGCTCATCAGGCTGGGCTCGACCTTGCGGCGCTGCAGGTAGATCGCCGCCCGTCCGGCGTGGATCGTCGGATCGTCGGGTGCCGCCCAGCCGGCGAGGTCGGCGAAGTGACAGGCGAGGCGCATGTCGCCATCGCTCGCGGCCTGTTCGGCGCGACGGAGCAACACGTCGGCACCACCGGCGAGGTCGGCGATCGCGGTGGCGACCTGAGCATCGGGCGACGGCTTGAGCCGCGATGCCGCGCCGTCCCACCAGCCGCCGAACTGACGCCAGATGCCGCGCACGACGAACTCGGGTTCGTCGTACAGGGGTCGCAGGTACGGCTTGGCCAGGGTGTCGGCCGGCACCTTCACGGAGTGGACGATCGTGTCGAGGGTGGCTCCGGCGTTCATCATCGCGACCACGCCGGTCACGAGGTCCTCGAGCGCGGTGGCGACGTCGTCGAGCACGCGGGCGATCCGCTCCTTGCCGGCGATCGGTAGCCCGTGCGCAGGCAGCAGCAGTTCGGGCTCCTTCGCGATCATCGCCCGCAGCGCGGCCGCCCACTCGATCGGGTAGCGCTGCACCTTCTGCGGGTTGCCCGCGTTCGGGAAGTTCCAGATGAGGAAGTCGCCCGTCATCACCCACTTCTGTTCGGGGAAGAACGACCAGAGATGGTCGTCGGTCTCGCCGCGGGCGTGGTGGAACTCGACCTCGTGCCCGCCGATCTGCATCCGATCGAACAGGCCGACCTCGCGATCGGGGCGCAGCGTGTCGGTCGGGATGAAGCGCGGCGCGGTGGCGCGTGTGGTGACGGGGACGCCGCCGCTGTCGCCGCCGCCCATGGTGAGCTGGAGGTCGCCCGCGATCCCGCCGAACTGCCGGGCGTTGATCAGCAGGTTCCAGTCGTTGGTGAACGTGTACCGGTCGAAGCGCTTGGCGACGTTCTCGTGGCCGATGACGACGGGATGGTCGGCGGCGAAGAACTTGCTCCCGCCGACATGGTCGGCGTGGCCGTGGGTGTACACGAGGTGGCGGATCGGCTCGGCCCGCCACTGCTTGATCGCCTCGACCACGGCCTTGCCGGTGCGGGCGTGCGATGCGTCGAAGGCCATCAGCCCGTCGCCGCTGTCGACCACGACCGAATGGCTGAAGCTCTCGACCATCGCCAGCCCGTCGGCGATCTCGCTGAGCTCGTTGGTGGTGCGGTTCACCGGCTGGTCGGTGTGTCCGGAGTCGATGATGCGAGCGGAGAGATCGAGCAGATCGGCCATGCGCGAAACC
>JAPLAA010000095.1 GCA_026393475.1 Actinomycetota bacterium | reverse complement strand
CGGAGTCCGTCGTCGGCTCCCGCCGTGAACCGGTACGTGCCGGCCGTGAAGTTCACCGTGCGGGTCCATCGGGCCGTGAAACGGTCCGCGACGACCGACGGGTCCGGCGTGCCGGAGGCCCAGGCGAAGTCGATCGTGGCGTCGTTGCGACACAACGCCGCCGGGCCGGTCAGCGTCAGGTTGTTGAAGTACTCGCCCCTCCACCCGGTGATCGTCGGGCACACGACGCCCGTCACCGACAGCGAATACGTGCGCGTCGTGGCCGCCCCCGCCGAGTCGCGGAGCGTGACGACGACGGAGAAGGTCCCGTTCGCCGTGGGCGTTCCCGAGAGCACGCCGGCCGACGACACGGTGAGCCCGGCGGGCACGCCGGTGGCCGACCACGTGTACGGCGCGAGGCCTCCCGAGCCGGTGAAGGTCGTCGAGGTGTACGCGGTGCCGACGGTGCCGCCCGGCAGCGACGACGGCGTGGCCACCGCGGGCGCCGAGCGGATCGTGAACGTGTACGCGCGCGACGCGGTGGCGCCGACGGCGTCGGTGACGGTGACGGTTGCCGTGTACACGCCCGCCGTCGTGGGGGTACCGCTGACGACGCCGGCGCTCGTCATCGTGAGACCCGCAGGCAGGCCGCTGGCCGCCCAGCTGTAGGCGGGCGATCCGCCGGAGCCGTCCATCGTGGCGCCGTAGGCGATGCCGACCTGCCCGTTCGAGAACGAGCCGGGCCCCTGCACGCTGAGCGCGCCGAGCGTGCACGGGATGGCGGTCGTCCAGTGGGCGAGCCCGTACCGGCCCGAGGTGATCGTGGCGGTCCGCGCCACCACGTCGCCCTCGAACGTCACGTTGTCGATCGTGACGGCGGCGTCCGGGGCGAACAGCGATCCGTAGAACACGCCCTTCACGTTCACGGCGGTGGCGTTCGGGAAGTTCCACATGATCGCCGACTTCGTGCCGCTCTGCAGCGGCCCCCAGTAGCGCTCGGGCATCGTGATCGTGCCGGCATCGGTGACGTTGATGACGAGCGGCGTGGTGGCGCTCACGTTGGTGGGCCCGCTCACGTTGCCCATCGCCGTGATCTGGGCGAGCGTGAGGTTCCACACGTTCACCCTCCCGGCGACGAGCGTGAGCGTGTAGTTGCCGAAGGCGGTGGTGACGGTGGGCGCGGCGATCGAACTGCAGGTGGCGGGGTCGAGCGCGGCGATGCTCGCCTCGCTGGCACGGAACTGGGTGAACGTGCTCGCGGTGTCGAACACGCCGGGGGCGACGACCGGGTACGACGTCTGGTTGCTCTGGTCGGCGGTCACGATCGCCCGCGGCGTCGACCAGTTGTCGGTCACCCCGGCGGTGGCCAGGTGCACGTTGGCGCCCCACGTGGTGAGCGCACCGCCGCCGATGGCGCCGACGTGGAAGAAACCGGTGCCGACCGTGAGCTGGTTGTTCGCGCCGGACCCGGCCAGGTCGACCGTTCCGCCGACCACCAGTCCGACGGCCTGGCCGCCGACCGAGGGCGTGAACGTCGACGTCTCCGACGCCGCGACGGTCTGGTAGTTCTTGAACACGAGGTTGCCGCCGATCGCGGCGGCGCCCTCGATGCCGAACGAGCCGAGCGTGGCGTTGCCCTCGGTGATGATCTGGAACCGCTTGGCCGCGCCGAACGGGTTCGACGGCGTCCCGCCGACCCCGATGGTGAGCGTGTAGCTGCGGGTGGCGACGCCTCCTGCGCTGTCGGCGAGGGTGACCACCGAGGTGTAGGTGCCCGACGCCGTCGGTGTGCCGCGGAGCACGCCGGCCGACGTCATCGACATGCCGGCGGGCAGGCCACTCGCGCTCCACGAGTACGGGGCCAGGCCGCCGGCAGCGGTCATCGTGGTGGAGGTGTACGCCGCACCGACCTGACCGTTCGGGAGCGTCGTCGGCGCACTCACCGACACCGCGGTCCGGATCGTCAACGGATAGGTGACGCTCGCGTAGGCCTGGGTCGCGTCGTTCACCACGACCCGCACGGTGAACGAACCCGCGGCGGTCGGCGTGCCCGTGATCGATCCGTTGGCGCTCATCACCAGACCCGACGGCAGCCCGCTCACCGAGTACGCGTACGGAGCGGTGCCACCGCCGTAGGCGATCGGCGTCGTGGGGTAGGCCACGCCCGCCTGTCCGGTGGGCAGCGCCTTGATGCCCGGCGAGAGCGTGGGGACCGGCAAGCCGAGGCGTGTGAACCCCGAACCCCCGATCGTCACTTCTGCCGCGGCGACCGTGCCGACCTGGATCGCGGTGCCCGAGGTGACCGTCACGCGGGCGCCGGGGGCGTAGACGCCGCCGCGGTAGCTGCTGATCGGGTCGCCGCCGATGGCCACACCATCGGTGCCGATGGCCCACACGAGCAGGTTGCCGTAGGGGCCCGTGACCGCCGGCGACAGGTCGACCGTCGCGGTCGTCGACACCTTCAGCCCACCGCGCACGTACCACAGCACCCCGTTGCCGGTGATCGTCGCGCCGTCGGCCACGCTCAGACCCTTGCAGAACACGTGTCGGCCGGGCCGGAACTCGATCGCGCCGCTGAGGGTGACGGTGGACGTGTGCACGACGACGTCGTCTGCACCGGTGCTCGAGCCGGGCTTCATGCCCGAGTCACGCGAGCAGTCGTCGGTCGGCGGCACGACCGAGGCATACGGGTCGTCCACCCGCGACAACACCGAGGTGGTGCCGGAGACGTTCAGCAGGGACCGGTCGCCGGTGATGGGCGAGGCACCACAGCTGGCGCTCACGACCACGTTGCCGAGCACCGTCACCTGCCGCTTGCCGGCGAGGTCGAGCACGGGGCACGCGCCCGTTGCCGACTGCTCGCCGAGCACCAGGAGCGCAACGGGTGCCGCCCGCTCGACCCCGGGCGCCACCTGCAGGTCGCCGCGCAGCGAGGCGGTCAGGGTGTAGTCGCTCGGCACTCGGGTGTTGGCGCCGCTCACGGCCAACGAGATCGACGTCGACTCACCCACGCACGTCGGGTCGGGGCTGCATGCCGCGACCACCGACGAGATGTTGCGACCCAGCACGAGGTCGACGGTGCCGTCGGCGTCGCACGAGCGCCGCACGAGCTGCCCCTGGCGGTCGACGGCCCAGGTGGCGACGGTCGAGAGGTCGGTGGTGGCGGCACGGTCGACCCACGAGAAGCGCACCACGAGGGTCCCGTCCTGCTCGCAGCCGCCCCAGTCGCCGCCGCCCTTCGGCACGGCCACACCGACACCCGTCGCGGCCTGCACCGTCGACGGGTCGGTGCCGGCGGATGCCTGGGCGTCGCGGTACAGGTAGGTCGACACGAGCGACTGGTCGGTGGAGTCCGCGACCATGTTCGTGGTGTTGTCGATCACGTCGAGCGACGTGAACAGCGTCGACACGATCACGCCCGACACGATGCCGCTGAGCACGATCGCGATCAGGATCTCGACGAGGTTGAAGCCCCGGTCCCGATCGCTGCGCTCACGCGCCGGCCGGGCGGCGGTCACTGCAGCACGCTCCACGACTGCACCCAGGTCCGCGTGACCTCGCCTCTCGCGGTCTGTTCGAAGTTCACCTGGGCGCGCACGATCACCTCGTCCTCACGGCACGCGCTGCCCGTGTCCTCGCACGCCGAGAACACCACGTTGCGCTGGGCGACGAGCTCGCCGGTGTCGGTGCGGACCACGCCGCAGACGTTCTCCCAGTCGACGCGGATCTTCAGGTCGTTGAGACCGGAACTGTTGCTGCCGGCCGACGCCTCGCACGACCCGTCTCGCGTCCGGTCGAGGAAGCGGACCGTGGTGATCGCCTCCTCGATCGCGCCGTCGGCGGCGTACTGGCGATCGCGGACGATCTCGAGGGTGAGCCGGTTGTAGTTGCTCGTCGTCACCAGGCTCGACAGGCCGGCGGCGATCGCACCGATGAGCACCATGAACCCGATGGCCATCATCAACGAGGCCCCGCGGTCGCGCTCCGGATCGGCGCGCACGGGATCGGTACGGACGGGATCGGTACGGACGGGATCGATCGCGCGTTCGCGTCGAGAAGCCCTCACGGTGTCCTCACGACGATCGTCATCACGTCGCGGGTGCCGTTGGGCGACACGACGCTCAGCTCGATGCGCCGCGACTCCTTCACGCTCGGGCACGACGTGTCCTCGGGCGACATCGACACCTCGAACCGGTCCGGCGGCGAGTAGTCGGGCTTCCATTCGGCACCGTCGCGACACGCGCGGACAGCCGACTTGGCCGCCTCGGCGTAGTTGCGCATCACGGTGTCGGCCTGCACCCCCACCCGGTGGGCGTTCCCAGCGGACGCAGCGCTGCCGAGGCCGGCCACCAGCGCGGTCACGGTCACGGCCACGATCATCACGGTGATGACGATCTCGAGCAGCGACTCGCCCACGTCGCGATGGTCGCGATGGTCGAGATGGTCGCGACGCGTGCCGGCACGCGCGACCGCCGACGCAACGGCCGGCCCGGGCGAACCCGGGCAGCGGTGACGTCGGCGGTCGTGGGATGCGGGCGGCATACCGGTCGAGACCGAATTCATGTCCATGACGGTGCGGTGCGCCGGCGCAACTGCCGGGGTCTCCGGGCAGGTCACGTCGGGTCCTGGCTGCTCCGACGGGATCAGCGCAGGCGCAGCCTGATCAGGCGCAGACGAAGGTCGGCTGGCCACCAGCGACGCTCGGCGTCATGGTGAGCGTCCAACCCGAGCCCGTCGCGACGGTGCCGATCGCGTTGCCGCTCACGATGGAGGTGTTCAGGGTGACACCCGTCGGCAGCGACAGCGCCGGCGGAGTCGTCTGGGTCATCGCGAGCATCGTGGCGGGCCAGGTGCTGTTGTTCGAGCCGTAGAACACGACCGTGGCCCCCTTGGCGGCGTCGAGCGACGCCGCGCAGGCAGCCGAGGTGCCCTTGCTGGTGAGGTTGCCGACACCCACCACGACGACTGCCGACAAGATGCCGACGAGCACGATCGCGATGAGGATCTCGACGAGGGTGAAGCCCTTGTCCTGGCGGGGGCGCTGCGAGGGAGCAGCCGTGTTGTCCTGGTTCTGGTCCATGTGAGTGATCTGCTTTCGTGTGTTGTCGCCGCCGTCCGGCAGGTGGGGTTTCTGGTCAGGGTCATGGGTGACGGGTGATCACCGGTGACACTCGGAGGGATGCCTCAGGTGAAATGTCCGGTGTTCGTCCGTTCGTGCACGGAGGGTCACCAGATCTCTGTCCGGTCGTGTGGCACCCACACCGCGATCGCGGCGGTCATGGCGTCTGCACCTGACCGAAGATGCTGTACATCGCCGACACCTGGGCCACGGCGACGAAGCCGACCAGACCGCCCACGAACATGATCACTGCCGGCTGGAACAGCTCGGTGGCCTTCTTCATGTGGAAGGCCACCTCACGCTCGTAGTAGCCGGCGGCCTTGCCGAGCTGCACCGAGAGCGTGCCGGTCTTCTCCCCCACCCGGATCATCTGCCGGGCCGCGGTGGGGAACAACTCGGTGTCCGCGACGGGCGCCGACAGGCCGCCACCGCGGATCAGGGTCTCGCGCACGGTCGTCATGCGCTCGACGAAGACGGTGTTGTTGGTGCTGGCCGCCGACATCTCGATCGCTTCGGGCAACGGCACGCCGGCCTTCGCGAGCGCGGAGAGCACGCGGCAGAAGCGCTCGAGCGAGATGATGTGGAACAGGTGCCCGACGACCGGCAGGCGCATCATCAGCCGGTCGCGCCGGGCCTTGCCGTGGCCGCCGCCGATCACGGCGTACGCGACGAGGAACGAGGCGATCGCGCCCGCAGCGAGGAACGGGAGGTTGCCGGTGAAGAAGTCGGTGGACGACAGCAGCATCCGGGTGGGCAGCGGCAGGTCGGCGCCGAGGCTGCGGTACATGCCGGCGAACTTCGGCAGCACGAACACCGACATCACCACCATCGCGATGCTCGTCACCACCAGCACCACCGTGGGATAGGTGAGGGCGCTGCGCACCTGACGCTTGGCGGTGAGGTCGCGGTCGAGGTACACCGCGAGCTGCTCGAGGACCTCGTCGAGCTTGCCGGTGAACTCCGCCGAGCGGACCATCGCCCGGTAGTACGGCGGGAACACGGAGGGGTGCTTGGCGACGGCCTCGGAGAAGCTGCCGCCACGTTGCAGCGTGGCGTGCATCTGCTGCACGACCTTCTTCATCTCGGCGTCGCCCGACTCCTCACCGACGATCTCGAGCGCTTCCAGCACCGAGATGCCGGCTTCGACGAACGAGGCCATCTGGCGCGAGAAGGCCATGACGACGTCGGGGGCGACGGTCTTGCCGTACTGGCGGCGCCACCACGGTGCATCCTTCGGGTCGGGGGCGTCGGCCGCGGCGGCACGGGCGGCGGCAGCGGTGTCCTCGCGTCGACGTGAGGCCGTGCGGTTGTCCTTCGCGACGGGGGCCTGCTCGCGACGACGGGTGAACCAACGGCGCTCGGGGACGGTCTGCTCCGGATGACCGGGCAGGTCGTCGAGCGAGGTCAGCGGCGATGCCAGCGATGCGAGTGGGGCCGGGCCGGAGTCGGGGGACGAACCGGTCGATGGCAGCGAGGGCGCGCCGGACGACGCGCGCTCGACGTCGGACGTGTCGTCCGGACGTCTTCGCTCGCCTCCGCTCCGTGCAGCCACGTTGGCCCGATCTCCTCGTCCGCCGCGCGCCCGTTCCGATGGACGCCGGTCCCACGTGATGGTCCGGGGGTCCCCCGGAACGGCAGGGATCTGACCCGATCGTCCCTCCGCTCACCCGCCCGTCGGACACGGTTCGGGGCACGCCGGCCCCTCCGGGTCGGCACCCACTGGCGCGAACGGCCCCGCGGGGGACGGTCGAGTGAGTGAAGCGGCTCCGCAAGCAGCACGAACCCGACCCGTCCGTCCCCGGCAGCACGATCACCCACGCTGCCCAGGTGACCACGATGATCGAGGCCGGCCAGCGCGCCCGCCTCGGCGACGTGCTGGTGTCGGAGAACCTGGTGACACCCGAGCAGCTCAGCGCGTCACTGAACCTGCAGCAGGAATCCGGCCGTCAGCTCGGCGCGATCCTGGTGGAGCAGGGCCTGCTCGACCAGCGTGTGCTCACCCAGGCCCTCGCCCGCCAGCTCGGCCTCCCCACGATCGACCTCCGCCGCGAACGGCCGACCGACGAGGCGCTCGCGATCGTGCCGGAGTCGACGGCGCGCGAATTCGAGATCATGCCGATGCGGCTCGTCGACGACGTACTCGACGTCGCGATCGCGAACGGTGCCGACCCGGCGGTCCGCGAAGCGCTCGAGCGCCTGCCCGTGAGCGCAGTCAACATCCACCTCGCTCCCCCGCAGGACGTGCAGTTCGCGCTCAACACCCACTACCGCGTGCTGTCGTCGGTGGACGACCAGGTGCAGCAGTTCTGGGCCGACGCCACGCCGGTCACCGAGATCGTCGAGATCGCCGGCGGCGATGCACCGATCATCCAGCTGGTCAACAAGATCGTCGCCCAGGCGCTGCGCGACCGGGCATCGGACATCCACGTCGAGCCGACCGACGGACGCCTGCGCATCCGCTACCGCATCGACGGTGCGCTGCGCGAGGTGCTCAGCCTGCCGGCCAGCGCCGGGCCCGAGCTCGTGAGCCGCATCAAGATCATGGCGGAGATGGACATCGTCGAACGCCGCCGTCCGCAGGACGGCCAGTTCCAGATGAACCTC
The DNA here is from genome assembly GCA_026393475.1 of Actinomycetota bacterium. Lineage (GTDB taxonomy): Bacteria > Actinomycetota > Acidimicrobiia > Acidimicrobiales > Ilumatobacteraceae > VFMC01. The sequence goes on along the minus strand of JAPLAA010000095.1, from coordinate 32,788 downwards.
GACGGCGTGGGCCTCGACGTCCGCGTCGCCACCGCCTCGACCATCTGGGGCGAGACAGCCGTGCTCCGACTGCTCGACAAGCGACGCTCGATGAAACAGCTGTCCGATCTCGGCATGCCGCCCGACAGCCACGAGCGCTACCTGTCGATCGTGCACAAGCCGTACGGCATGATCATCTGCAGCGGCCCGACCGGATCGGGCAAGACCACGACGCTGTACGCCACGCTCGCCGAGATCAGCCGCAGCGAACTGAACGTGATGACCATCGAGGATCCGGTGGAGTACGTGTTCCCCGCCGTCAACCAGATGCAGATCAACCTGCAGGCCGACGTCACGTTCGCCACCGGCCTCAAGTCGATCCTGCGTCAGGACCCCGACGTGATCCTCGTCGGCGAGATCCGCGACCAGGAGACCGCTCGCATCGCGGTGCAGTCGGCGCTGACGGGTCACCTGGTGATGTCGTCGCTCCACGCGACCGACGCGAGCTCGGCGCTCTACCGGTTGCTCGACATGGGCATCGAGCCGTTCCTGGTGTCGTCGTCACTCGTCGGCGTCGTGGGCCAGCGGCTCGTCCGCCGTGTGTGCGACGCCTGCGCTGCGCCGTACGAGCCCACCGCGCAGGAACTGAAGTGGTACCACTACCTCGGCGGTGCCGACAAGGACCGGTTCATGCGCGGCACCGGCTGCAACTTCTGCAGCGACACCGGCTACCGCGACCGCCTCGGCGTGTACGAAGTGCTGGAGGTGACCGAGGAGATCGGTCAGCTGCTGGTGTCGGGCGCGAGCCCGCACGACGTGCGCGACCTCGCGATGCAGCAGGGCATGCGCACCATGGGCCAGGAAGCGATGGCCGCGGTCACCAACGACGTCACCACCATCGACGAAGTGATCAGGAACGTCTATCTCTCCTGACCGACCTGATGTCCGTGAGCGAAGCGCCGCGTCTCGCGGCGTTTCGCTCACGGAACGGTCAGGTGTTGGCGAGGCGGGCGACGATCGGGGCGAAGGCCTCGAGGTTGCGGTCGCTGACCGTGACGAAGCTGATGCCGTAGCGCTCACGGCGCTCGACCAGGCGATCACAGATCTCGTCGGCCGTGCCGATGAGCGCGTTGGGGTGGGCCGCCATGTCGTCGGCGGACATGCCGAACATGCCGCCCATCTTCTCCGCGGTGGCCGCACCCGACGCGGTGTCGGGGGTGACGACGGTGAAGTAGGCACCGACCTCCAGCTCGATCGAGTCGAACCGGTCGCCCGCCCCCTCGCGCACCCACGAGATCCGCTGCTCCATGACCGACGCTGCAGCCGACTGCACGCTCGCGGGACCGACCACACCGGCGCGGTTGTCGAAGTTGAAGCTGACGATGTCGGCCACCCGGCCCGCCAGCGTGAGCACCTTGCGCGCACCGCCACCGATCATGATCGGCGGGCCACCTGCCTGCACCGGCAGCGGCTGGCCCTTGAACCCTGCGGCGGTGATGCTCGAGCCGGTCTGCTCGGCGGCCTCGAGCGTCTCGCCGGCGAAGAACCGACGGACGAAGTCGACGGTGTCGGCGAGACGGGCGATGCGAACCGGCGCGGTGTCCATCGCCAGGCCCATCGCCTCGTACTCCGAGCTCACCCAGCCGGCACCTAGACCGAGGTCGAACCGACCGTCCGACAGCAGATCGAGCGTCGCGGCCTGCTTCGCGAGCACCGCCGGGTGGTGATAGTCGATGCACAGCACGCGGGCGCCGACGCGGAGGGTGTCGGTCACCGCGGCGGCCGTCGCCATCGCCGGGAACGCCGCGAGCACCTGGCCGCCGTTGGACGCCGCGTCGACGTAGTGGTCGGCCACGTACAGGGTGTTGTAGCCGGTCCCTTCCGCCCGCTTGGCCAGCTCACGCCACTCGGCGCCGGACGCGGTGGCGGCGCTCTGGATGGCGAATCGGAACGGCTTGCTGCTCATGGGGACCCCTCGTGTTCGTGTCGCGTTGTCGCTACTGCTGGACGTGCTGCTGGACGTGCTGCCGGACGTGCTGCCGGACGGGCTGCTCGATCTCGTGCCGGCGGCATGCGCGCGGCGGGCCCATTCGTAGCACCTCCGTGTTTCCGGTTCCCTTCTCGGGACGATCCGTCCCGTGGTCTTCTCGGCATCGAACTCGTCGGCGCTCCTCCGCGACCGTCTGCTCGTGCACCCGAAGGCGGCTCAGCGAGTGCTCCAACTGCTGTCCCGTCCCGATGGTGCACACAGCGAACTGTGCGCCCTCGTCGAGCTCGATCCGGCGCTCACGGCGGCGGTGCTGCGCACGGCGAACTCGACCCACCTCGGCTACTCGGGGCGCATCGCCGGCATCCGTCACGCGACGGTGATGCTCGGCGGGTCGCTGGTCGCATCGCTCGCCGCGAGCCGCGTGGCCGACCTCGTGTTCGACGTCAACCAGCCCGACTACCCCGACTGGCTGTGGCAACACTCCGTCGTCGTCGCGAGCGCGTGCGCCGTGCTCGCCGAGTACGTCGGCGAGCCGACCGACGACGCCTTCACCACCGGCATCCTGCACGACGTCGGCACGCTCATGGCTGCGGCGAACGCCGACGGCACCACACCCGACGCGACCGACCTGGCCGACAGCGCCGACGGGCGCAGCGCCGAGCTCGTCGATGCGGGCGCCGACCTGCTGCGCCGCTGGAACCTGCCCGACAAGGTCGTGAGCGGGATCCGACACCACCGTGCCCGACCCGCCGCACTGGTGGGCAACCTCGAGCGCCTCGTCGCCGCTGCAGGGTCGTTCGCCGCCGAGATGGGTGCGCCGGGACCGGAACGACCGATCTCGCCGATCGAGGCGCTCCGCCTCGTGCAGGCGAACCGTCGGCCCGACGACGTGATCGCCGCGATCGACGACGAGGTCACGCGACGGACCGCGGTCGTCCGGGAAGGGTGACGGCGGGACGATGAGTGTCATCAACGCGCTCTCCCAGATGCACCGCGAGGCGGTGGAGCAGATCCGCGCCGGTGATCACAACGCGTTCCTCGTCGGATTCCTGACGACCTCGACGATGCTCGAGCTCGCCAGCCTCACCAACACCGACATGCGCATCGACGAGTACGCGACGGCGGCGGCCGAGACCATCACCCAGTACGCACCGATCGATCGAGTGCGCCTCCGGCTCGAGCCCGACGACCTGCCGCCGATCGTCGCCTCCGTCGCATCCGCACGTCGACCGACCGCCACGACGCCGGCGGCGACGAGAGCGTCGACGACCTCCCGTTCTCCGCCCGGGTCGAGGTCGAGGGCGCTGGCACCGTGATCGTGTCGACCGTCGATCTCGCCCCGCCGCTGCACGAGGGTGGCTTCCTCGCGATCGCCGCCGAACACATCGGCAAGGGACTCCGCCAGGTGATGGAGGCCGAGCGTCGCCGCCGCCGCGCAGCGGTGGCCGACACCCTTGCGCTCATCGCGTCGCTCAACGAGCAGTGGGGGCAACCCGAGCTCGAGGCGCTCGCCGGCGCGTTCGCGATGTTGCCGGGCGCCCACGCAGCGCAGCTCGGCGTCGGCGCCAACCGCCTGGCTGGCGTCCTCGACGCCGCTGCCGGCCCGCTGACCGGGGAGCTCGTCGAGCGATCGTTCACGATCGACGAGCGGGTGCAGGCCGACGTCGTCATCGCGTTCCGCGAGGAGCCGACGTCGGAGCAGACGACCGTGCTCAACGAGATCCTCACCACGCTCGCCGCCAATCTGTCGCGCATCGAGCAGAACATCCGGCTCACGTCGGAGGCCGAGACCGATCAGCTGACGGGTGTCGCCAACCGTCGCCGCGTCGGCAAGTCGCTTGCCGCAGCGCGGGCGATGGCCGACCGCCGCAACGAGCCCTTCGCGGTGCTCCTGTTCGACCTCGACCACTTCAAGTCGGTGAACGATCAGCTCGGCCATGCCGTCGGCGATCAGGTGCTGATGGAGTTCGCCGTGCTGTTGCAGGCCAACGTGCGCCCGTTCGACACGGTGGCACGCTGGGGAGGCGAGGAGTTCATGCTCCTGTGCCCCGACTGCGGGGTGTCGGGGGCCGTGGCGATCAGCCAGCGGGTGCTCGACCAGTGTCCGGGCAGCTTCGACGAGATCCTCCCGCCGGAGATGCGCCAGACCACGTCGGTCGGCATCGCCGTCTATCCCGAGCACGGGCGAACGCCCGAATCGGTCATTCGCGCCGCCGACGAGGCGCTGTACCGAGCGAAGCGCGAAGGCCGCGACCGCTGGTCGGCCGCCGGCGTGCCCTCGATCGTCTGACCGCCCGCCAGGCCGACCCGCCAGGACGACCCGCTCAATCGGTCAGGCGTTCGCCGGCTGACAGGCGCACCACTCGCGCCTCGGTCACCAGCGCCGTCACCAGATCTGCGGGCGTGACGTCGAAGGCCAGGTTGAGCGCCGACGATTCCGGCGGCGCGAGCCGCTGCCCGCGCCACACCAACACCTCGTCGGGGTCGCGTGCCTCGATGAGGATGTCGGCACCCGACGCCGTGTGCGGATCGAGCGTCGACTCGGGTGCGGCGACCACGAACGGGATGCCTGCCCGTGCCGCGGCGAGCGCCAGCGGATACGTACCGATCTTGTTGGCGACGTCGCCGTCGGCGGCGATCCGGTCGGCGCCGACGATCACCACGTCGACGAGGCCGCGGGCGATGACCGTCGCGCCGGCACCGTCGACCACCACCCGGTGCGGCACGCCCATCCGGCTCAGCTCCCACGCCGTCAGCCGGGCGCCCTGCAGCAGCGGACGCGTCTCGTCGGCGAACACCTCCAGCAGGTCGCCGTCCTCGTGCAGGGCACGCACGATGCCGAGCGCGGTCCCCCACTCCACACAGGCCAGACCACCCGCGTTGCAGTGGGTGAGCACCCGCACCCGACGCGGATCGGGCACCAGCGACCGGACGTGTTCGGCGCCGCGGACGGCGAGGGCCCGGTTGGTCGCGACGTCCTCGTCGAGCATGTCGACCGCGACCGAGACGACCGTGTCGACGCCGGAGTCGAGGTGGGCGAGCACGCGATCGACGCCCCACGCCAGGTTGACCGCCGTCGGCCGGGCAGCGCGCACCCGAGCGGCCTCGGCCCGCACCCAGTCGTCGTCGTGTCCGTCGCGACGGGCGACGACCGCGGCGAGCGCCACCCCCAGACCACCGGCGACACCGATGGCAGGGGCGCCGCGCACGACCAGTCGCCGGAGGGCATCGATCACGTCGTCGACGGTGCGCAGCGGCACCAGCGCGAGCTCGTCGGGCAGCAGGGTCTGATCGATCGCGACCAGGTGGTCACCGGCCCAGTCGATCGTGCGCGGCACCGGCCCTGCGGGATCAGCGGGACCCGTCTGATCGGGCGGCTGATCTGGCGGCTGATCGGGCGGCTGATCGGGCGGCTGATGGGTCGGGTTCATCGGGTTCATCCGGCTCGTGACAGTACAGTCGACCGCGATGGAACTCGCCGCTGCCCGACGCGATCTCCACGAGACGCTCCTGCAGATGGTGAGCGACCGGCTCGTCGTCGGATCGGCCGGCAACGCCAGCGTCCGTCTCGGCGACGGCTCGCTCGTCGTGTCGGCAGGTGGCCGCCTGTACCGACACCTCTCCCCCAACGACCACCCGCTGGTCGACGTCGACACCGGCGAGGTGCGCAACGGGCTGCCCGCCACCAGCGAACTCGCCCTCCACCTGGCCGTGATACGCGCCTTCCCCGACGTGAACGCGGTCGTGCACACCCATTCGCCGTACGCGGCCGGCTGGTCCGTCGCCCGGCTCGACCTCGACTTCGTGTGCAACGAGAACATCGGGCCGGCCGGCGAGCGCATCCTCGTCACCGATCCGTACGCCCCGCCCGGGAGCACCGACCTGGCGACGGCTGCCGTCGCCACCCTGCAGCGCCAGCCCGGCTCGCGTGCGTGCCTGCTCGCGAACCACGGCCCGCTCACGATCGGCACGTCGCTCGAGGCTGCCTACACCGTCGCCCAACAGGTGGAATGGGTGGCCCAGGTGTCCTACGTCGCCCGGGCCGTCGGCCGTGTGCACGTCATCCCGCCCGAGCACCAGGACGCGATCGGTGCCACCTACGGCTTCACCGTCGCCCGGCCACACCCGCACCCCTAGGACACCCAGGAGCTCGATGACCACGGGTCCCCTCCCTCCCCTCCCTCCTGTTCCGGCCGAGCCGCTCGCCGACTACGCGATCGTCGGCGGCTCGGGCTTCTACGAGCTGCTCACCGACGCCGACGAGCGCCGCATCGACACGCCGTTCGGATCGCCGTCGGGCCCGATCTCGATCGGTTCGCTCGCGGGCCATCGGGTCGCCTTCCTCCCACGCCACGGCGCGCACCACGACTTCGCCGCCCACCGGGTGCCCTTCCGGGCCAACGTGTGGGCCCTCGCCTCGCTCGGTGTGCGCGGCATCCTGGCGCCGTGCTCGGTGGGTTCGCTGCAGCCCGACCTGCACCCGGGCGACTTCGTCGTCGTCGACCAGCTCGTCGACCGCACGTGGGGCCGACCCGACACCTTCCACGACGTCGGGGCCCCCGAGGGCACGCCCGGTGCGGGCGGCTCGGTGCACCACCAGAGCTTCGCCGACCCCTACGACACCTCGCTCCGCGCCGCGCTCGTCACCGCCGCCCGCACGGTGGGGGTGACGGTGCACGACGGGGGCACGATGGTCGTGATCAACGGCCCGCGGTTCTCCACCCGCGCCGAGAGCCGTTGGTTCCGCCAGATGGGCTGGCACGTGGTGAACATGACCGGGTACCCCGAGTCGGTGCTCGCCGCCGAGGCCGGCATCCCCTACGCGACGGTGGCGTTGGTGACCGACTACGACGCGGGCGTCGACGGCCACGCACCCGTCACTCTCGACGAGGTGTTCGCCGTGATGCGCCGCAACGTGGCGACCGTGCGCGAGGTGCTCGCCGCCGCGCTCGCCACGCTCCCGTGAGCCCGGCCTCGCCGGTCCGCTCGGGCCGCTCGGTCAGCTCGCTCCGCTCGATCAGAGGTCGAGATGGCTGTGGTCGGGGGCGACCACCGGCAGGCCCGCCGCTCGCCACGCGTGCACGCCGCCCGCGAGGTCGGCCACGTCGGTGAAGCCGAGCCGGACGAGATTGGCAGCCGCGAGCGACGAGCTGTAGCCGCCGTTGCAGACCACCACGATCGGGTCGTCGAAGCCCGGCTTGGCGGCGTGCACGTAGCCGTTCGCCGGGTCGAGGTGCCACTCCAGCACCGTGCGCGGGGCGTGGATCGAACCGGCGATCACGCCGAAGCGCACCCGGTCGGTGGGCGTACGCGTGTCGATCACCAACGGTGGTCGCCGACCCGGCGTGTCGTCCGCCAACCGTTCGGCGAGCGCTCCCGGGCCGATCCGGCGGATCGATGCCCGGGCCTCGTGCACCAGGTCGTGAATCGTCGTCCGCGTCGTGCGACGCCACACCCGAGCGTCGACCGGTTCCAGGTCGAAGTCCCGGGCGAGCTCGTCGAGTTCGGGCGCCGCGGCGTGCACCAGCAGCGCTCCCGGGAGCAGGTGCTGGACCGCGTAGTGGAACACCGCACGACGACGCTCGGGCGGGAGGTCGGCGACGTCGGCCGCGATCTCGGCACGCTCGAACCGTTCGTGCTGGGCGTGCGCGTCGGTCGCGGCATCGACGTACAACACCGACGGACTCGACGGCTGCGACGATCGAGACGATCGAGACGATCGAGACGATCGAGACGAGGACGGCACCGACGCCATGGGCGGGTTCAGCGGGTCGCGCGGACCATCGTCCACGGCAACGGACTGGCGACATGGTCGACGGTGAACCGGCTGCTGACGAAGCGCGAGAAGCCCCAGCGCGTCCAGTGGTTGACGTGGCCCGGCGTGTTGCCCCAGTCGCGCAGGTACCGGCGGCGCGCCATGTTGCCCGCACGCCAGATGGGTTCGAACGGCACCGACGCCACGAGCGTGCCGCCGGCCGCGCACACACGGCCCAGCTCGCGTAGCGCCGCATCGGGTCCGGGCACGTGCTCGAGCACCTCGATCGCCATCACCAGGTCGAAGATGCCGTCGGCGAAGGGCAGCCGGGTGGCGTCGCCGAACATGCACGGCAGCCCCTCGCTGCGCCAGTGCCCGGCCAGCTCGGCGTCGGGCAGGTCGAGGCCGACCAGCGTGGCGGCCGGGAACCGCTCGCGCACACGGGTCATCACGTGGCCCTCGCCGACGCCGATCTCGAGGATCCGCTGCGGCGCGAGCCCGTCGAGCATGCCGTCGAGCGAGGCCATGAAGCCGGCCATCATCTTCTGCTCGATCGGGTTGGTGCTGCCGTACTTGTCGTACGTGTTGCCCGTGGGGGTGGCCCCCGCGGCGCTCACACGTGCCGGATCCGCGCTCACGCCGGCGGCACCTGCGAGGCCGGCTTGGTGGAACGCACCACGAGGTCGGCGAGCAACCCGACGGTGATCGCCTGCAGCGATCCGAGGAGGATCAACAGTGTGTTCGCCGCGAGCCGGAAGTCCTTGTCGACCCAGTCGTAGCCGAGCTTCACCAGACCGAGACCGAACAGGCCGACGCCGAACGGCAGGAAGATCTTCAGCGGCTCGTACGACAGCGACATGCGCACGACCTGCAGGAGGTAACGCCGCGTGTCCTTCCACCAGTGGAACTTCGACCGGCCCGCACGCGGGAAGTAGTCGATCGGCACGTAGCGCACACTGTAGCCGTTCGACAGGAACGACATCGTGAGCGTGGTGACGCAGCTGAAGCCCTTGGGCAGGTGGTGCACGTACTGCATCGCCACGTCGCGTCGGAACGCACGCAGGCCCGAGTTGAGGTCGGGGATGTCGGTGCCCGACAGGTAGCAGGCGAGCTTGCGGATGAACCACTTCGCCGGCACGCGGAACATGCGCAGCGTGCCCTCCTCGGTGCGGCGGGCACCGACGACATGGTCGTAGCCCTGCATCGCGTCGACGAGCTCGGGGATGCGGTCGTTCGGGTAGGTCATGTCGACGTCGGTCCACACCACCACCCGGCCGCGGGCGGCGGTGGTGCCGGTGCGACGCGCCGCGCCCGAGCCACGGTTGTGGCTGTGGCGGATGAGGCGGATGCCCTCGATCAGCGGCAGGTCGACCTCGGACCCGTCGTCGGACCCGTCGTCGATGACGATGATCTCGTAGGTGTAGGCCGACGCGTCGAGCGCGGCACGCACCCGATCGATCTCGGTGCGCAGGTGCCCGCGCTCGTTGTACACCGGCAGCACGACGCTGACGTCGCAGCTGCTGTCGGCCCCGCTGGCGAGCCGCGCCAGCCCTGCCTCGCTCGACGGGTCGACCGCCGCCCCCGCCGGAACGGCAGAGGGAACGGAGGACGAGGAGGGCTGCTGGTCGGGGCCGGTCACGGCGCCCAAGCTATCCACCGCTCACCGTACTGACGGTGGCGCCCGGGTCGACGGGGTCGGTGACCGGCAGTTCGCCACGCGCGGCCGCTGCCATCGTCGCGTTCTGCTCCTCGCGCACCTCCGGCGGGATCCGCCACAGCACCCACGTGTCGTCGGACCACACGACCTCGAGACCCAGCCGCTCGCCCTCGGCCACCGTGAACTTCGGCTGGACATAGTCGGAGTTCCGCCGTTGCGCGAAGAAGTCCGAGGTGGAGATGATCCGCTCGATCCGCGACGTCTGCACCGTCGACCGGTCGGTGAGCAGGGTCATGGTGCGCGCTCGGAAGAAGGCGACCACGTCGGTCGGGCGCGTGTACTTCTTCACGGCCTCGTAGATCGGGACGAAGTCGGGGTGCGTGGGCCCGATCTGCACCCGGCCCGCGTCGTCGAACCGACGTGCGTCGCGGATGTCGCCGGGCAGCACGGCCGCGTGCACGGCGATGACGAACACGAGTGGCAGCACGGTGAGCGTCGTCCACGCGATCCCGATGCGACGCTCGGCCTGGCGATCGCGTGCGGCGCGCCGGTTGCGGCGACCCGAGACGACCACGGCGATCAGGAGATGCGCCCCGGTGCCGACGGCGACGGTCGCGAAGTACAGCACCCACGGCAGCACCTGGAAGTAGTAGCGGTCGACCATCCGGAAGTGGGTGCTCGACGCGAACATGGTCGCCAGCGTGATGAGCGCGAGATGACCGTCGAGGCCCGGCCGGGCGCGGACCGCCAGCACCATGCCGATCAGCATCAACACGAGCACGACCGCACCGACGGCGGGGTGCCAGCCGAGCCCGAGGTGACGGCTCAGCCAGCCCGTGTAGTCGCCGATCCGGTCGTCGACGAAGGCGCTGCCGTTGCCGTTGTCGGGGAACAGCATCGACGGCAGGAGCAGCTGGAACCCGGCGACCGTGAGCACGACCGAGACGTACGGGGTGATCAGCTGCCGCCACGGCAACCGGTCGAGCACCGCCGTCCACGAGCGTCCGACCCGGGCGTCACGGGCGTCGCGGACCAGTTCGGCCAGCTGCACGGCACCGATGACGCCGACGAACACGATCGTCTCGCGACGGAAGCTGAACGTGACGGTGACGAGTGCACCGAGGATCCACAGGTGACGGAGCGACGCGTCGACGAGGCGCCCCTGCGAACGCATGCGGTCCATCCACCAGATGAACACCCCGACCGCCGCGGCGTGCGGGTACTCCGACAGCAGTTGGTCGGTGTGGGCGAGCAGGGCGGGTGCGGTCGCGACGACGGCGGTGATCGCGAGCGCCACCCCGCGTGTGAGCCGGCGCCGCACGACCCCGTGGACGAGCACCATCCACACGCAGAACGCCGCCACCTCGAGCAGCTTGAGCTTGCCGTAGTCGTAGCCGAAGAGCTTGACGAACGGCGACAACAGCAGCGGCCATCCCCACGGGTAGACGAACGGGCTGAACCCGCTCGCCGAGTTCGTGACCGTGAACCGGTTGTCGGCGATCACGTCGCCGATGTCGCCGTCGAAGATGCTGCGCGCCTGGCGGAGATAGAGGGCGAAGTCGTCGCCCTGGGTGTGCCCGTTGCGGTGGAGCAGCACCGCGGCGATCCCCGACACCGCCAGGACCACCGGCGATCCCCGACACCGCCAGGACCACACCGAGGGCGATGCCCGACGCGTGCCGGCGCACCATCGACGGGGTCCGGCCCCGGGACGCGGGGGCAGCAGGTCGTGGTCGGCTGGGCACGGCGCCATTGTGGCCGCTCACGGGCCCTGGGTGCACGACAGCTCGCGGTCCGGACGGTCAGGAGTGCATGAGAGAGGTCGAAATCGACGGGGCGCTCGGAGCCGAGGACCTCGCGCGCGCCCACCGCCGGTTCCTCGGCCTGTTCGACCAGGCCCCGCTCGGTGTCGCCGAGACGCGCACCTCCGATCGACGGATCCTCGCCGTCAACCGACGCTTCGCCGAGATCTGCGGACGTTCCGAGGAGGAGCTGATCGGCATGGACTGGGTCGATCTGACCCATCCGGACGACGTCCAGGCCGACCTCGAGATGGGCGAGTCCGGAGGCGACGCCGCTCCCCCGTACCGGCTCCCGAAGCGCTACGTCCGTCCCGACGGGACGATCGTCTGGGTCGAGGTGTCGATCGCCCCGATCGGTCTCGGCGCCGACGGCGAACGGGAGCACCTGTGCATCGTCGACGACATCACCGAGCGACGGTCGACCGAGGAGCGACTCGATCAGCTCGCCCAGATCCTCGAGGCCAGCCCCGACTACGTGTCGACGACCGATGCGAACGGCGTGATCCTGTGGGCCAACGCCACGACGCGGGCCCTCATCGGCGTGTCGACCTTGGAGGAGCTCGCCGAGCGACCGGTCAGCCTGTTCTCGCTGTTCAGCCAGGAGAGCACGGCCCGCTTCTTCGACGAGGCGATCCCGCAGCTCTGGTCGAGCGGCGCCTGGGTCGGCGAGATCGAGGGCCAGTACTCCGATGGCGTCACCTTTCCCCTGTCGTTCTCGACGATGGCCCATTTCGGCGATGACGGCTACCCGAAGTACTTCTCCGGCATCGCCCGTGACATCACGGCCGCGAAGATCACCGAACGAGCCCTCGCCGATTCCGAGCGCCGGATGCGCACCCTCGTCGACTCGGCCCCGATCGGCATCTTCGAGACCAACCAGTGGGGCGCCTGCACGTACGTCAACCCGGCGTTCTGCTCGATCACGCGCATCTCCGACTCGAACGACGCGCTCGGGTTCGGCTGGGGCAAGGTGCTCCACCCCGACGACGCAGGTGCCGTGGGGTCGCAGTGGGCGATCGCGATCAAGACCGACCAGCCCTTCGTGGGCCAGTTCCGCTTCGTCACCCCCGGCGGCGACGTCGTCTGGGCCGACATCAACGCCGTCCCCGTGCGTGGCGAGAGCGGCCGCACCGAACTGTTCCTCGGCACGGTGTTCGACATCACCGAACGCCTGTCGCTCGAACGGGCGCAGTTCGAGGCCAGCGAGCTGTTCCGCACCGCGTTCGACGACGCGCCGACGGGCATGGCGCTCACCGGGATCGGGACGCCGAACCAGGTGGAGTTGCTGAAGTGCAACGCCGCCTATGCGGCGATGCTCGGCGTCCCTGCCGATCGTGCGCTCGGCATCAACCTGCTCGACCACACCCATCCCGATCACCTCGACGAGGTGTTCGAGGCACGCCAGCAGCTGCTCCGCGGCGAGATCGACTCGCATCACATGGAGCTGAGGATGACGCGCGCCGACGGCCGTGAGATCTGGGTGTCGATGACGCGTTCGATGGTGCGCGACGCCGACGGCAACCCGCAGTACGGCCTGTCGCAGGTGAGCGACATCACCGCCGAGCGGAAGTCGCGAGAGCAGATCGAGCTGTTCGCGTTCACCGACCCGCTCACCGGGCTACCGAACCGGCGCAGCTTCGTCGAACGACTCGAACGGGCCTGCACGTCGCGCCGCGAACGCGACGCTCGGACGGCGCTGCTGTTCATCGACCTCGACCGGTTCAAGACGATCAACGACCGCCTCGGCCACGACGCCGGCGACTCGGTGCTGATCGAGGTCGCCCAGACCCTCACCGCGGCGACGCGTTCCAACGACACCGTTGCCCGGTTGGGTGGCGACGAGTTCGCGATCATCGTCTCCGACGTGGGCGACATGGAGATGCGCTCGATCGCCGACCGGCTGATGCGTCAACTGCACTTCCCGCGGGAGATGCCCGAGGGCGACGTGGTGACCGTGACCGCCTCGATCGGCCTCGCCTGGGCGACGATGGACGAGACCGTCGACGAGTTCCTCCGCCGCGCCGACCTGCTGATGTACCAGGCCAAGCAGGGCGGCCGCGACCAGATCGCCGTCGACGACCGGCGCTGACCGGCGTCCGACCCGCTTCAAACCCGCTCCAGCCCCGCTTCGGACCCGATTCGCCGAACGACCTGTCTGTGCCATATTGTATGGCGCCATGCAGTCTGGACGGGCCGAGGGGGGCACGCACGAGCTCGATGCGCCGCCGTGGCAGCGCGTCGAGACGACGTTGATGGCCACCGCGCGGCTCATCCGCGAGGCCTACGACGCCCGCTTCGCCACGCTCGACCTCAACCTCACCCAGGCCAGCATCCTCATGTACGTGGCCGAGTTCGGCCACATCACCCAGACCAAGATCGCCGACCACCTCGGCCAGGGACGGGCGGCGACCGGCTCCACCCTCGACCGGCTGCAGGAGCGCGGCCTGCTCGAGCGCCGGCCCGATTCCGACGACCGGCGCGTCTGGCAGATCCACCTCACCGCCGACGGCCGCGACCTGATCGAGCGGATCACCTCGATCGACGAGGCGCTGCGCACCGAGCTGCGCACCGGCATCTCCCGCGAGGAACGCCACGCGCTCGCCGCCGTCACCCAACAACTCCAGGCCAACCTGCGCCGCGCCATGCAGCCGGACGCCTGACCCGATCACCGACCCACCCCTACCCACCCCACCCAGTACGGATCAACGAAGATCTCGACACAGGAGACACACCCAATGGAAGATGCAGTCATCATCGACGCCGTCCGCACCGCGGGCGGCAAGCGCAACGGCAAGCTCAAGGACTGGCACCCCGCCGCCCTGGCCGCCCACGTGCTGAAGGCCCTCGAGGAGCGCAACGGCCTCAACCCCGAGATCGTCGACGACGTGATCATGGGCTGCGTCATGCAGGTCGGTGAGCAGTCGCTCAACATCGGCCGCAACGCCGTGCTCGCCGCCGGCTGGCCCGAGAGCGTGCCCGCCACCACCGTCGACCGCCAGTGCGGGTCGAGCCAGCAGTCGATGCACTTCGGCGCCCAGGGCGTCATGGCCGGCGCGTACGACGTCGTCATCGCCGCCGGTGTCGAGATCATGACCCGCACCCCCATGGGCGCCTCGGTCGTGAAGGACATGGGCTTCCCGTTCCCGAAGGAGCAGCTCGACCGCTACGCCGAGAGCGGCCTGCCGCCGCAGGGCATCGGCGCCGACATGATCGCCGACGAGTACGGCCTCAGCCGTGAAGACCTCGACGCGTTCGGTGCGCTCAGCCAGCAGCGCGCCGCCCAGGCCACCGCCGAGGGCCGCTTCGAGCGTGAGATCGTCCCGGTGCCGTACGTCGTCGACGGCGTCACCGAGATGCTCACCAAGGACGAGGGCATCCGCGAGGGCACCACCGTCGAGACGCTCGCCAACCTGAAGCCCGCGTTCAAGCCCGACGGCAAGATCACCGCCGGCAACTCGTCGCAGATCTCCGACGGCGCCTCGGCCGTGCTCATCATGAGCGCCACCAAGGCCGCCGAGCTGGGCCTCACGCCCCGCGCCCGCTTCCACAGCTTCGCCGTGGCCGGCACCGACCCGGTGACGATGCTGAAGGGCCCGATCCCCGCGACCCGCAAGATCCTCGAGAAGAGCGGCCTCACCATGGCCGACATCGACCTCGTCGAGATCAACGAGGCCTTCGCCTCGGTCGTGCTCGCGTGGCAGAAGGAGTTCGACGCCGACATGTCGAAGGTGAACGTCAACGGCGGCGCGATCGCCCTCGGTCACCCGCTCGGCTGCTCGGGCACCAAGCTCATGGCCACCCTGCTCAACGAGCTCGAGCGCACCGGCGGCCGCTACGGCCTGCAGGTGATGTGCGAAGGCGGCGGCATGGCCAACGCCACCATCATCGAGCGGATCGGGGCCTGATCACCATGCCTCGTCTGAACCTCGAAGGATCCTCCGCCATCGTCACCGGTGGCGCCTCGGGCATCGGCGAAGCCGCCGCCCGCCAGCTCGCCGCACTCGGCTCGCGCGTCGTGATCGCCGACCTCCAGGAGGACAAGGGCACCGCCGTCGCCAACGAGATCGGCGGCCTGTTCGTCAAGTGCGACGTCTCCAGCGAGGAGGACGGCAAGGCCGCCGTCGCCGCCGCCTCGGAGATGGGCCCGCTGCGCGCCCTCGTCAACTCGGCCGGTCTCGGCCGCCCGGGTCGCACGATCGACCGCAACAACGACCCGATGGAGCAGTCGGCGTTCGACTTCGTCATCCGCATCAACCTGCTCGGCTCGTTCAACATGCTCCGCCTCGCGGCGGCGGCGATGGCCAAGACCGAGCCGCTCGACGCGGACGGCCAGCGCGGCGCGATCGTCAACATGGCGTCGGTCGCCGCGTTCGACGGCCAGATCGGCCAGGCCGCCTACTCCGCCAGCAAGGGCGGCATCGTCGGCATGACCCTGCCGATCGCCCGCGACCTGTCGGCCGTCGGCATCCGGGTGAACACCATCGCCCCGGGCCTCATCGACACCCCGATCTACGGCTCGGGCGAGCAGAGCGACGCCTTCAAGGCCCACCTCGGCCAGTCGGTGCTGTTCCCGAAGCGTCTGGGCTCGGCCGAGGAGCTCGCCTTCATGGTCGTCGACCTGATCACCAACCCGTACATGAACGCCGAAGTCATCCGTGTCGACGGCGGCATCCGCATGCCACCGAAGTGACCCCAGGGAGCAACTCATGACCGACACCACCGACACCACCGAACAACCGGCCGTCCTCACCGAGCAGCGCGGTCGCGTGCTGCTGATCACGCTGAACCGGCCCGACCAGATGAACTCGATCAACGGTGCGCTGTCGCACGGCCTCTGGGACGCCGTGCAGCAGCTCAACAGCGATCCCGGCCTCACCGCCGGCGTGCTCACCGGCAACGGCCGCGGCTTCTGCAGCGGCATGGACCTCAAGGCGTTCTCGCGCGGCGAGGACATCGGCCCGATGATGCAGTTCATCCAGAACGGGGCCGAGAAGCCCCTGATCGGCGCCATCGAGGGCTTCGCCCTCGCCGGTGGCCTCGAGCTCGCCCTCAGCTGCGACCTGCTGGTCGCCGCCAAGGGTGCCAAGCTCGGCATCCCCGAGGTGAACGTCGGCCTGTTCGCGGCCGGCGGCGGCCTGCTGCGCCTGCCGAGCCGAGTGGGCTACGGCAAGGCGATGGAGATGGCGATCACCGCCGATCCGATCACCGCCGAGGAGGGCTTCGAGTACGGCCTGATCTGCCGGCTCGCGGAGAAGGGCGATGCCGTGAACGTGGCGATGACGCTCGCCGAGCGCATCGCCAAGAACGCCCCGCTGGCCGTGGCTGCCTCCAAGCAGCTGATCAAGGCGACGACGGGCATCACCGAGGAGGAGTTCTGGAAGATCCAGGGTCCCCTCCAGGGCAAGGTCTTCACGTCGAACGACGCGAAGGAAGGCCCGCGGGCGTTCGCCGAGAAGCGGGCGCCCGAGTGGACCGGCAGCTGACTCCCGGCTGATCCGGGCCATCCGCCCGACCTGATCCGTTCTGATCCGTTCTGATCCGTTCTGATCTGTTCTGGTCGCGCATCGTCTCGCTGAGCGAGACGATGCGCGACCAGTTTCGTTTTCCGGCTGGATCAGAACGGGATCAGACGGGGATCAGACGGGGATCAGACCGGGATTGCGCCGCTGGCGACCATCGCGTCGATCTCGGCATCGCTGAGGCCCGCCTCGAGCAGCACCTCGCGGGTGTGTTCGCCGAGCATCGGCGCCGGGCGTCGCACGCTCGCCGGTGTGGCCGAGAAGTGCCAGGGCGCCGGCACCTCGTGGTAGGCACCCGCCGTCGGGTGCTCGACCACCGGCAGCTCCCGCACCAGTTCGTCGAGGGTGCGCACCGCGCCGGCGGGGATGTCGTGATCCTCGCAGAACCGCACCCAGAACGACGTCGACCGCAGCGCCACCACCTCGGCGACGATCGCGTACAGCTCGCCCGCATGGGCCATGCGCGAGCGGGCGCTGCGGATCCGCACGTCGTCGAGCAGATCGTCGCGACCGCCCTCGCGGAACACGTCCTGGTAGTTCGACGTCGAGTACGGCAGCACGGCGATCCACCCGTCGGTGGTGCGGAACGGACGGCGATCGGGCGTGACGATCCGGGGGTACCCGGCCGGTCCGAGCGCCGGTTCGGGCACGGCAGCACACCCGTGCTCGACCAGGTTGAACGAGGCCAGAGCGTCGACCATCGCGACCTCGACGAACTGGCCCTCGCCGGTGCGCTCGCGGTGGAACAGTGCGGCGAGGATCGCCTGGGTCAGCGTGAGCCCGGCCACCTTGTCGGCCACCAGGAACGGCGCCATCGCCGGCACCCCGTCGCGCAGCTCGAACGAGTGCGCCACCCCCGACACCGCCTGGATGACGTCGTCGTAGGCCGGCTTGTCGCTCTCGCCGCTCGCGGCCGACCAGCCGTAGGCCTGGCACATCACGATGTCGGGGCGCAGCAGCGAGACCGAGGCGTGGTCGAGGCCGAGCCGACGCAGCGGCCCCGGCCGCAGGTTGGTGACGAACACGTCGCACGACGCGATCAGCCGAAGACACGCGTCGCGTCCGGCCGATTGCTTCAGGTCGAGACAGACGTTGCGCTTGTTGCGCAAGAGGTTGAGCGCCACTCCGGACATGCCCGGCACCGGGCCGGGGCCCATGATCCGGTTGGTGTCGCCGGTGACGGCCTCCACGCAGATGACGTCGGCCCCCAGGTCGCCGAGCGCCTGCGTGGCATACGGACCCATGATCACCGAGGTGAGGTCGAGCACCCTGATCCCGGCGAGCGGCCCGGGGCGCGCAGGGATGACCGGTTCGAGCGGATCCGGGGCGGCGGGCGGCATGACGTCGTGCACGCCCCGAGTCTGTCCTGTGCCGTCCCCCCGTCCACGATTCCCGCACGGTCCGCACGGTCCGCACGGTTCCGCACGGTTCGCACGGGCGGCACGGCGGGTCGTCAGCGCTGGCGGGTGCGCGTGCCCGGCTGGCGCGGCCGGTCGCTGAACTGGCGGCCGTCGAAGTAGCCGGGGTTGGTGTCGGGCCGCCCGTGACGGCTCGTCCACCGCCAGGTGAGCGAGATCCTCGGGTTCGGCGTGTCGGCCCGCGGGATGCCGTGCAGCCAATCGCGCTGGCAGGCACCGCCCATCACGAGCAGGTCGCCCTCCCCCGGCGTGAGCACCAGATCGTCGGGCGCCGCACCTGCCGGGACACGTTCGACCACCTCCGCCATCGGGGCCCGACGCCGGATCACGAACGGTCGTCGCTGACCGAGGACCACGATCGCGATGAGCGTCTCGTCGAGCCAGCGCATCTCGCGGTCGCTGTGCAGACCCTGGAAGTCCTGACCGTCGCGGTAGAGGATCGCCGCCACCCCGGTGAACCGCTGGCGATACGTGCTGGTGAGGTGCAGGTCGATCTGGCGCAGCAGCGGCGCCGACTCGGGCCGGAGGCCGGCGCTGAGGCGCTGCTCAGGGACGTAGGTGTCGTAGCGGAGCACCTCGTTCTGGTGCCAGGGCGTGTGCTCGTGCGCCTCGGCGAGGGCACCGGCCGCGTCGCGCACGAACCCCGTCACCAGGTCGACCCACGAGCCGGCGTCGAGCTGGATCCGCTGGACCGCGGCGCGACGGTCGATCGCCAGGTCGGGCAGCGGCGAGGAGGCCGCGGCCGGGGCGCGCTCGGGGATGCCGTCGGTCATCGATCCACCACCCCGCCATCCTGCATCCGCCCATCCTGCATCCGGCCATCATGCATCCGGCCGGTCCCTCGCCGCGGCCACCGGCGCCGCCACCGGTGGTCCGGTCCTGCCGACCACGCTCAGCGTCCGGCGGTGTCGCAGGGTGCTACTGGGGTACCGCCGACGGGTCGACCGGGGGTCGTTCCGGTCAGTGACCGTCAAGATGACCACGGGACCCTGGAGAACCGGGTCAGCCGTCGGTACGGTCACCAACATGCAGCGGGTCGAGGTCGCAGGTGTGCACCTGGAGCAGGGCTCCAACACTCCGGTCGTCCTGCTGCGCGAGTACGAC
This sequence comes from Actinomycetota bacterium, assembly GCA_026393475.1. Classification (GTDB taxonomy): domain Bacteria; phylum Actinomycetota; class Acidimicrobiia; order Acidimicrobiales; family Ilumatobacteraceae; genus VFMC01. Next base: position 13,564 of record JAPLAA010000095.1, on the reverse strand, counting down.
GCCCCGCACCGGGTGCTGCCCATCCACATCGGTGGACCCGAGGCCGCGTCGATCGCCATGGCGCTCACCGGTCACGTCCCGCCCCGCCCGCTCGCCCACGACGTCATGGCCGAACTGCTCGGTCGGCTCGACGCCCGCGTCGACGCCGCCGAGGTCGTCGACCTGCGCAACGGCACCTTCATCGCCCATCTCACGCTCACCGGACCGCACGGCCCCGAGCAGGTCGACAGCCGCGCCTCCGACGCGATCGCGCTCGCGATGCGGGTCGGCGCACCCGTGTACGTCACCGAAGCGGTCCTCGTCGCTGCCGGTGCGTCCCCGCAGCTGCTCGTCGACGACTGGTTCGACGACGACTTCGACGACGACCTCGACGACGACCTCGACGACGACCTCGGCACGGCCATGGACCTGGACATGGACCTGGACATGGACGACGAACTCGACCCGGACGTGGACCCGATGGACGACGACCTTCGCGACCTGCGCGACGACCTCCACGACCGACTCGACCGACCCGGACGCCGCAGGCGGTGGCTCGACGACCACCTCGCCGGCCCGTCGCTCGAGGTCGAGGTGGCCCGGTTCCGCGCCTTCCTCGACATGGTCGAAGCCGACGACTTCTCCCCCGGTCGCTGACCGGACCCGATCGGGCGATCCTCGACCAGGACTCGGGTCGTCTCGGGTCGTCTCGTGTCGTCTCGGGTCTTCTCGGGTCGGTGACGTTCTCGTCAAGGATCGGCGAAGCGCCCACACCTCCGTGCACGTCGGGCGATCCCGGGGACGGTCGGGTCCGTGGCCACCCGCACGACCGTCCAGCGCACCCGTCCCATCTCGACCATGTCGCCCGACGCACCCGCAGCGGCACCGGTCCCGGCGGCTCGCGGTGAACGCCCCCTGCAGCCCGCTCACGTGGCCAACGCCCGAGCACTCGGCTCACACGGCTGCTCGTGCATCCGGTCGCCGCGGGCCATCGCCCAGTGGCTGCTCGCACACCAGCAGCCGCCGGTGGAAGCGACCGACCTGGCCCTCGATCGCGAGGAAGCCGCGCTGTGGTCGAGCACCCTCACCGGCCGGCTGAAGATCGAGCACACGGCCGTCGACGGCACGTGTGCGCTGCACCTCGGCTACGCCGACGGCCGCAGCGTCACGATCGCGATGGGTGAGCTCCGGCTCGCCGCGATCGCCGCCGCCTGATCAGACGACGTACTCCTCGCGACGCTCGTCGACCCGGTCGACGTCGGGGGCGAGCAACGTCACCAGGAGCGTGGTCCCGAGCAGGATCAGCGCGCCGATCGCGCCGTTGCGATCCGCACCCAACGCGTCCGCTCCGACCGTGGGTTCGATCGCCACCGTCGCCGCCGCGACGCCGAGCACCACTGCGACGAAGCCGATCGCTCCGCAACTCCGGGTGAAGGCCGACAGCAGCAGGAGACCGCCCGAACCGAGCACGATCGTCCCGAGGATCGCGGTGCCCGTCGCCCCGGCGACCTCGACGATCGGTTCACGCCATGGCGTCCCGGTTCCGGCCCGAGCCAGCGTCACCGCACCCCACAGCATGAGCACCACCGACGTGGCGCCGGCCATCACGGCGGCCGGCGAGACGCGCCATCGCGTGGCGGTCACCTCGGCCCGACGCACCTGCTCGACCGGGACCTGCTCGACCGGGACCTGCACTCGCTGGTCGGCGGCCATCGGCGGCGCCATCGTTGCGACCGGAGCGACGGGAGCGACCGGTGGTCGTGGCGTCTCGGCGGTGATGTCCCCATCGGGCACGACATCCGATGCCACGTCCGCCGAGAGACGGTTCGTGCTCCGCACGTGTTCGTTCATGACGATGCTCCGTTCGCTCCGGTCCGCGCCCTCGACACGGCGACCTGCCGGGCGATGCGGGCGTGGACGGAACTGCGGTACCCGTCCGACACGCTGTCGAACCAACGGCGCGAGTGTTCAAGGCAGGTCCAGGGCGGGTTTCAGGTCGCGCCCGGGCCTCCGGGCATCAGGCCGGCAGCGGTCGGTCGATGGTCACTCGTCGGCGGGTAGGTCGCCGGTCGCGCGCAGACGGGGCCGCAGCACCCGCCGCCAGACGATCACCGCGACGAGCACGACGACGGCGACGATCACCGCGCCCTGCAGCAGGCCGACGACATCGCCCACCTGCTCCCAGCGGTCGCCGAGCACCGCGCCCGCCCCGATCAGCGCCGCGTTCCACACGGCGCTCCCGATGGCGGTGAAGAGAGTGAACCTGCCGAAGGGCATCCGTCGAAATCCCGCCGGTATCGACACGATCGACCGGATCAACGGGATGCACCGGCCGATCAGCACGGCTGCGTCCGACCGCCGGTCGAACCACTCCTCGGCGCGGTCCAGATCGCGTTCGGTGAGGCGGAACCACTTGCCGTGCCGCACCACGAAGCCGCGCAGACGCACCGGTCCCACTGCGGCGGCGATGCCGTAGAGGATCCACGCGCCCACGACCGAGCCCACGGTGGCGGCCGCCATCATGCCCGGCAGCGACGCATCGCCGCGGCCGGCCACGAAGCCGGCCAACGGGAGCACGACCTCGGACGGGATCGGTGGGAACACGTTCTCCAGGGCGACGAGGAGGGCGACACCGAGATATCCGAGTGCCTCCACCACATCGGCCACGCGGTCGGTCAGGTCGTCGAGCACGATGGATCCAAGGGGGCCGGGGACGAGGGGGTCCGGGGAAGGGGTCGTGCCATTCTGGTCGGCGACGGGCCGCGCGTCCACGCATGCCCCGAATGCACGCCCTGACCGCACGCCCTGACCACACGCCCTGACCACACGCCCTGACCACGGCGGCACTCACGCAGGCCGGACGAACTCGGCGGATAGCGTCACCGGCGTGGACCAGCCCGCCGACACCCCGCTCCTCCAGCGCATCCGCGCCTCGGTGATCGGCGACGACCAGGTGATGGACGGGCCCTTCGGCCCCCGCCGCATCACCTATGCCGACTACACCGCGTCCGGCCGGGCCCTCGGGTTCATCGAGGACTTCCTGCGCGAGGAAGTGCTCCCCCGCTACGCCAACACCCACACCGAGTCGTCGGGCACCGGGTTGCAGACCACACGCCTGCGCGAGGACGCCCGTCGGATCATCCACGAGGCCGTCGGCGGGTCGGGTCCGGATGCCGGCGAGGACGAGACGTGCGTCATCTTCTGCGGCTCGGGCAGCACGGGCGCGATCGACAAGCTGATCGGCATCCTCAACCTGCGCATCCCGGCCGACCTCGACGCCCGCTACCACCTGTCCGACCACATCCCGGCCGACGACCGACCCGTCGTGTTCGTCGGTCCGTTCGAGCACCACTCCAACGAGATCCCGTGGCGTGAATCGATCGCCGACGTCGTCGTCATCCCCGAGGACGCCGACGGCCACGTCGACCTCGCCGTGCTCGAGGCCGAACTCGTCGCACACGCCGATCGACGGCTGAAGATCGGCTCGTTCTCGGCCGCGTCGAACGTCACCGGCATCGTGTCCAACACCTGTGCGATCGCCGACGTGCTGCACCGCCACGGCGCCCTGTCGTTCTGGGACTTCGCCGCGGCAGCGCCCTACGTCGACATCGAGATGAACCCGTCGTGCGCCGAACATCCGCTGGCCCACAAGGACGCGGTCGTGCTGAGCCCGCACAAGTTCGTCGGCGGACCCGGCACCCCTGGCGTGCTGATCGTGCGCCGGTCGCTGCTGCACAACCGGGTGCCCGATGTGGTGGGCGGCGGCACGGTGGCCTACGTGAACCCCACCGAGCACCGCTACCTCGACGACCCCGTGCACCGCGAGGAGGCCGGCACCCCGGCGATCATCGAGTCGATCCGCGCCGGGCTCGTGTTCCAGCTGAAGCAGGCCGTCGGTGTCGACACGATCCGCGCCCACGAGGAGGCCTACTGGCGGCGTGCCATCGGGGCCTGGTCGGCCAACCCGTCGCTGCAGGTGCTCGGCAACACCTCGAGCGAGCGGTTGTCGATCGTGTCGTTCGTGGTGAAGCGGCCGGGCGGGCGCTACCTCCACCACAACTACGTCGTCGCCCTGCTCAGCGACCTGTTCGGCATCCAGTCGCGCGGCGGGTGCTCGTGCGCCGGCCCGTACGGGCACCGACTGCTCGGCATCGACCTCGAGCGGTCGCACGAGTTCGAGCACGAGATCGCCCAGGGCTGCGAGGGCATCAAGCCCGGCTGGACCCGTGTGAGCTTCAACTACTTCATCTCCGAAGCCGTGTTCCGGTACCTCGTCGACGCCGTCGACCTCGTCGCCTCACACGGGTGGAAGCTGCTGCCCGAGTACCACTTCGATCCGACGTCGGGTCTGTGGCGTCACCACCGCGGCCCGGTCGAGCCACCGCTGCGCCTCTCGCAGCTGTCGTACGACCCGACCACGGGCGAGCTCGTGCGGCCACCGGTCGACGAGGTCCGCGCACCCGAGTCGGCGCTGGCGGGCTACCTCGCCGAGGCCCGGGCGCTGCTCGAGGCCGCCCCCGAATGGCAGCACGGCACGGACGACGATCGGGCCGGCGCGACGCTGTCCGCCGCGTTCGAGCACCTCCGCTGGTTCGACCTCCCCCACGCCTCGCTGCAGCCCCGCTGACCGGCTCGGACCCGCGCCGGCGGGTGAGCGCAGGCAGCGTCAGGCATCGTCACGCAGCGAGGGGCTCGCACCAGATGCGGGTGCCCCGGCGGCGCAGGACCGTGCCCACCGCATAGTGGCCGCAGATGAACGCGACCGTGCTGACGTGTTCGTCGACGAGTTCGTCGGCCTCGCGTTCGTCGAGCCATCGCAGCCAGCCCTGGTCGTCGAGGCTGCCGCGGATGGCCTCACGGAAGTCGGCCGACGAGATGTCGAGATCGACGACCTGGGCCGTGGTCGTCGCCCGATGGCTGGCGAGCCCGGGGAATCCCCGGTCGCACCCGCACCCGGCGGCGTCGCACTCCGCCACGGTGGCGACCACCAGTTCACCCTCGACGGTGTGGCTGTAGTCGCCACGATCGAACCCCTGCGTCTCTCGTGTCGCGACGAGCACCTTCATCATGTCCCTCCTGTCGGTCCGGTCCGGAGCCCGCACTGTGCCCGACCGGTGTGACAGCGAACCCCGGCCACGAGGGGCGGTCTCGGCACTCGTATCGGGGCGTGCGTGTGCGGTGCAGCCGGGCCGTCAGAGGCTTGGGCTGCACCGCTGGCGTGGACCGAGCACGGTCACGCCGGCGCGGTGTTTCACGTGGTGATGATGCGAGCACCACAGGACCTCGTTGTCGAGATCCGACGGGCCACCCGCGGGGACCGGGATCAGATGATCGACCTGGCACCACGCGGGCGGGATGTGACACCCCGGCCACCTGCACCCGCCGTCACGCATCATCAACGCCAGGAACTGGTCGTCGGTCGCGAACCTGACCTTGAGGCCGAGATTGATGACCGCGTCGCCCGCCATCACGACCCGGCGCAGGATCGCATCCTCCGCGAGATGGCGGATCACGTCGGCCGGGATCCGATCACCATGCGACGTCCAGCCGGGTTCGTCGGACAGGCCGGCCATGGTCTCGGCAGAACAGCCGATCAGGATCGTGGGTTTCTCCCGACCACCGGTGACCGTCCCTGCGGCGTAGGCCTTGCACAGTTGGATCAACCCCTCCGCAAGACGTTGGGCCGGTGTGCGGGTGTCGTTGGTGTCCCAGTCACCCGCGACATGCGAGATCGCGTTCATGAACTGACGATGCTCGAGCTCGGGAAGGATCACGGTCGTCTCCACCGTCCCATCGGACGGCGGCCGCGAACTGACGGACCGTTTCGCATACCGGCGGGCAGTGCGTTGCTCCGGTGTCTCGCTCGAGTGCGTCTCACGCCATTTCTCCGCCGCGGCTTTCACGTCGCGCGGGCCGCCACCCTTGGCGGCGTCGATCAGATCGGCGAGATCCTCCGCGTCGGTGCCTGCGGGCGGGTTCATGATCGCGTCGTGCAACTGCTCCGCAGCCGCGGCGGACAGTTCGTCGTTCTCCACCGCGTCCGCGAGTTCCTGCGACTTGTCGAGCGCTTCACCCAGACGTTGGCGGGATTGGGCTTCACCGCGTGAGGTGCCGGTCTTGCCGGACAGCCAGTCGGCCATGTCACGCGCACCCGACGAGCGCCACGACTGGGCCCGGTCGGCCTCGACCACGATCCGGGCGTGCAGCATCTTGATCTTGTCGATGTGACGCCCCACCTTGACCGCCAACGACCCCAACTCGGTCGGGTCCAACTCGTCCAGGGCGACCCGTGACAGGTCGCGCACCGCCTGGTCGAGAGAGAGGACCGCCGTCTCCATGACCGGAACACTATCGAACGTATGTTCGTTCGTCAACACCTGACGACAAGAAACTCCCAGGTCACCGCATGTCACTGACGGCAGTCGGTTCAGCACGCGGTGCAGCGGGGCGACTCCCGGGTCAGTGGTCGCGGTCGGCGGGGATGCGGCCGGTGGCGCGCTGCAGGCGCTCGATGAGCACCGACGCGTCCGCCTTCGACGGCTCCGGCTCGGGCACCTCCTCGCCCGCCTCGCGGGCGAGCGTGTGCAGGTACGTCCGCTGGGGTCTGGTCATCGGCTTGTCGCCCGTCGCCCACGCCTCCACCGGCGTCCCGGCTGTGGAGGCCACCCCGACTGGCGGAGCGCCCGTCGAGCCAGCGGTGTCGTGCGGATCTCCGGGTCGTGGATCGGTCATGTGGTGATGGTTCCCCGTCCGTGCCACCGCCACACCGAATTGCACCGCCAGCGCTCGGTGTGGGAGCCGATCGTCGGCCGTCCGCGGGACACCCGCCGGTGCCCTCGCGGCGACCGTAGCAGTCAGGGACGGGACGGCTCCGAGACACCCCGCACGACGGTGTCGAACGGCGCCGGCGCGACCTCCGCCGGACCGGCAGGCTCGACGGTGATGTCGGTGGCGGGGTCCTCGGCCGTCGCGACGGTGAGGGATCGACCCGCCCGGAACACGAGCCGCCGCTGCACCTGGTAGCTGGCGACGAACAGCACCGCCTCGGTGATCACCTTCGCCGGGAGCAGGTGCAGGCCGACGGAGCCCGTGAGCGTGGCCAGCAGTGCGTAGTTGGCCGCGAGCAGGCACACCACGAGGGCGCCGTAGCGCCACGCCGACCGCCCGACGCGTTCGCTGTGCCCGAACACCATCCGCCGGTTGGCGACGAAGTTGACCGTGGCGCTGCCCAGGCGGGCCAGTACCACCGAGGCGAGCAGATGACCGGTGAGCGCCATCAACGTGAACAGCAGCGCGGCGTCGACCGCGAAGGCCACGAGCGACGACAGCGCGAAGCGCAGGAACGGCACGTACACGCGGATCGAGTCCTTGATCGGGTGGAAGTGCGACGACTCGTTCCCGGCGAGGTAGATCGTCTCGATCGGCACCTCGTGGAACCGGAAGCCGTCGCGCTTTGCCTGCAGCAGCGCGTCGAGTTCGTACTCGAAGCGGTCGCCGGCGACGGTCTGCAGCCAGCCGAGCATCGAGGCCGGGTAGCCGCGCAGCCCGGTCTGCGTGTCCTGGAGCCGGATGCCCGTCGCCAGGCGGAACACCGCTCGCGTGACGTCATTGCCGAAGCGACTGCGGAACGGGACGTCGCCGGCGAAGTGTCGTGCGCCGAGCACGATCGCGTCACGTTGACGGGCGACCTCGTCGGAGACCCGCACGATGTCGACGAGGGTGTGCTGGCCGTCGCAGTCGGCACACACGACGTTGCGGCCCGGGTACCGGGCTTCGATGTGGGCGAAGCCGGTCTTGAGGGCGGCGCCCTTGCCGCGGTTCTCCTCGTGGGTGACGACGTCGCAGCCGAGCGAGCGGCAGGTCTCGAAGATCGGGGCGTAGGTGGGGCCGCTGCCGTCGTCGACGAGCACGATCTGCTGTGCCGGACGACGGGTGCGGATGTTGCGGACCAACTCGACCAGGTGCTGGGCCGGCTCGTAGGCGGGGATGAGGACGATCATCTCGGGCCCCCGATCACGCCAGGTAGAGGATGTCGCTGGTGCCGCGCTCCTCACCCTTGCCGAGCGGGTCGTTCACCAGTTCACCGTCGAACCACATCGTCGCCGAGCCGCCTCCGTCGAGGTTGTAGGCGACCGTCGCACCGAGGTCCTGGAAGATCCGGGCGAACTCGGTCATCGTGACGCCCTTGCTGTACCCGGTGCTGCGGCCGTCGACCACGACGAACACGAAGTGGTTCTCGTCGATCACGCCGATGCCGGTGCGGGGCTGGTCGCCCTGGATCGAGTGGTTGCCGAAGTTGGTGTCGACCTCCACCTCCTCGATGCCCTCGACGATCATGCCGTCGTCGAGCAGCGCCGGTCCGAACGACAGCGTGTTCCACACGCCGGCCGCGAGCAGTTCCTCGCCGCTCGTCGTGGTCTCGTCGTAGACCTCCATGTGACCGTCGGTGTAGATGGCGAGCCCGGTGCGGGCACCCTCGTCGCGGAACAGCACACCGTTGCGGATGACGATGCCGGTGCTGCGGAAGCCGTAGTAGTCGCCGTTGATGGCGAAGACCGCGTCGTAGTACTCGGCGATCTCGGAGGTGTTCGCCACGATGTTCTCGCCGAAGGAATTCTCCGCGAAGCCGCCGCGCAGCTGGGTCGCGTCGTTCACCTGCACGTCGGCGACGTAGTAGGTGACCGTGTCGGCGCCCTCGCCCACCACCACGGTCGAGATCTGGATCGAGGTGTCCTCGCTCACGTAGGAGGTGTCGGTGACGACCGGCTCGGACACGGTGGCCGCCGTGGTCCCGACGGTCTCGTCGGTCTCGGTGGTCTCGGTGTGTGCGTCCGCGGCAGCACTGACCGCTTCGGACGCCGTGGTGTCGGCGGTGTCGATCGCATCGGTCGCGACCGGGGCGTCGGTCGTGGCGTCGGTCGTGGCGTCGGCGGTGGCGTCGGCGGAGGCCTCGCGCACCGATGCCTCGTAGGCGGCGACATCGCTGATCTCGACGTGGTCGAAGACGTACTCGTCGAGCGCCCAGTAGGCGACGCCACCGGCCACGAGGAGCACCGCCGAGGTGCCCACCGCGACGCGTCGCAGGATCTTCCGCCGCCGCGGGGATCGGGGGGATGTGGGGGTCATGGGGACAGGTCTACGCGCCGAAGATGGGAGCCTGATGTGAGCCGTCTGGGAATCGGGTGCGCCCCTGCCCGACGGCCCTCAACGACGAGGCCGGGGACGCAGGCCGTACATGCCGCCGTCGACGGCGAGCACGGTGCCCGTGGTGCTGCCGGCACGGGGCGACGCCAGCGAACAGATCGCGTGGGCGACCTCGTCGGCCGACACGAGACGGCCGATCGGCTGACGCGCCTCCAACGCAGCCCGCTCGGCCGCGGGATCCGGGGCCGAATCGAGCAGGCGACCCACCCACGGGGTGTCCGCGGTGCCGGGCGCGACCATGTTCACGCGGATCCCGTCGGCCAGACAATCGGTGGCCACCGCCAGGCCGAGCGCCTGCACGGCCCCCTTCGACGCGCTGTACACGGCGCGCTGCTGCAGGCCCGCCCACGCCGCGATCGACGACGTGAGCACGACCGCCGGTGCGCTGGAACGCCGCAGGTGCGGCATCGCCGCGCGCAACACGCGAGCCATGCCGAAGACGTTCACCTCGAACACGCGGCGCCACTCGTCGTCGTCGTTGTCCTCGACCGACCCCTGGGCGCCGATGCCGGCGTTGGAGACGACGATGTCGATGCCGCCCAACCGTTCGGCAGCCGCGGCGACCGCGGCGACGACCGATGCGTCGTCGCTCACGTCGCAGCCGATGCCCGTCATCGGGGCCGGCACCGTGTCGGGGACCAGGTCGAGGCAGGCGACCGAGGCACCCCCGGCGGCGAGCATCCTCGCCGTCGCCAGACCGATCCCGGATGCCCCACCGGTGACGATCGCGCGCAGCCCGGCGAACTCTCCCCCGCCGCCCAGATCGTTGTCGACATCGCTCACGAGTCCCTCCATTCCGCGCCGTCGGGGAACCGGTACCGCTCGAGGCTCTCGGTGTGCATGCGCGCGTTCAGACCCGTCCCCACCGGCGGCCGGTAGCGGCCCTGCACCACGTGCACCGGGTCGACGAAGTGCTCGTGCAGGTGGTCGACGTGCTCGATCATGCGGCCCTCCAGCGAGGCGCCGACCGACAGGTAGTCGAACATCGCGATGTGCTGCACCATCTCGCACAGGCCGACGCCACCGGCGTGCGGGCACACCCGCACCCCGTACTTCGCGGCGAGCAACAGCATCGCCACGTTCTCGTTCACGCCGCCGACGCGGGCCGCGTCGATCTGCAGCACGTCGAGCGCCTCGGCCTGCAGGAACTGCTTCGCCATCACCCGGTTGTGCATGTGCTCACCCGTCGCGACCGGCACGGGGTGCACGCCCGCCCGGATGCGGGCGTGACCGAGGACGTCGTCCGGGCTGGTCGGCTCCTCGATCCAGGCGAGGTCGTGGTGCGCGAGGCCGTTGACCCATTCGATCGCCTGGTCGACGTCCCAGATCTGGTTCGCGTCGACCGCGAGGCCGATGTGCTCACCGATCGCCCGGCGGGCGATGCCGAGGCGGCGCTCGTCGTCGACCGGATTGCCGCCCACCTTGAGCTTGATCTGGCAGTAGCCACGCTCGACGGCCTCGACCGACAACCGTTCGAGCTTGTCGTCGCTGTAGCCGATCCACCCGGGACCGGTCGTGTACGCCGCGTAGCCCTCGGCGTGCAGCGTCGCGAGCCGGGCGGCGCGCCCGTCGACCCGGGCGGTGAGCAGGTCGAGCGCCTCGTCGGGCGAGAGCGCGTCGCTGATGTGCCGGAAGTCGACGAGGTCGACGATCTGCTGCGGGCTCATCTCGGCGAGGTACTGCCACAGCGGTCGGTCGGCGCGACGGGCCGCCAGGTCCCAGGCAGCGTTGACGACGGCGCCGATCGCCATGTGGGCGATGCCCTTCTCGGGGCCGAGCCAACGGAACTGCGAGTCGCGCACCATGCGGCGGGCCAGCCCGCCCAGGTCGTCGGCGATCTCGGCGACGTCGCGCCCCACGACGAGCGGGGCGAGCGCCTCGATCGCCGCGACCTGTACGTCGTTGCCGCGGCCGATCGTGAACGCGAGCGCGTGGCCGTCGAGCACCTCCCCGTCGGGACCCGACTCGTCGGTGCGGAGCACCGCGTAGGCCGCCGAGTAATCGGGGTCGGCGTTCATCGCGTCGGAGCCGTCCAGCATCCGCGACGTCGGGAAGCGCACGTCGACGACGTCGAGCGCCGTGATGGTCGATGCCCCACTCATCGAAGTCCTCCGTCCGTCGGCGATCCCCACCGACGGAGGGGCACCCTAGCCCTCGCCCGCCGCCGTCCCCGGTCCACCGCGGGGTCGATCATCAGGTCGATCATCGGGTCGATCATCAGGTCGATCATCGGGTCGATCATCGGGTCGATCATCGGGTCGATCATCGGGTCGAACGGCCGGCGCCGAGCCCGGCAGCAGAGCTGCGAAGCTGACGGCCGATGAACCGTGTCGACGCCCACCACCACATCTGGGACATCACCACCCGCGTCCAGCCGTGGATGTCCTCGCCCGGCTACGAGCCGATGGCCCGCTCGTTCACCGCCGCCGACCATGCCGTGCTCGCGCACGCTGCCGGCGTCGACGCGAGCGTCGTCGTCCAGTGCGTCGGCGAGGAAGCCGAGACGCTCGAACTGCTGGCGGTCGCCGACGTCGATCCCGTGATCGCCGCCGTGGTCGGATGGGTCGATCTCACCGCGCCAGACGTCGCCGACCGGATCGCCGCGCTGCGCGAGGCGCCGGGCGGCCCCCGCCTCCGCGGCATCCGCCACCAGGTGCACGACGAACCCGATCCCGACTGGCTGCGACGACCCGACGTGCAGCGCGGCATCCGCGCCGTCGGCGCGGCCGGCCTCGTGTACGACCTGTTGCTGAAGCCGCCGCAGATGCCCGCCGCGCTCGCCGCGATCGCCGAGCATCACGAGGTGCCGTTCGTCGTCGACCACGCGGCGAAGCCGCCGATCGCGAGCGGCGAGCGCGAACCGTGGGCATCGCTGCTGCACGCGTTGGCCGAGCACGAGCACGTCACGTGCAAGCTCTCCGGGCTGACGACCGAGGCCTCGTGGCGGTCGTGGATGCTCGACGACCTGCAGCCGTACGTCGACGTCGTGCTCGAGTCGTTCGGGCCCGAGCGGGTGATGGCGGGATCGGACTGGCCCGTCTGCACGCTGGCCACCACCTACGACGCCGCGGTACGCCTCGCCGACCGGTTCACCGACGACCTCTCCCCCGACGAACGCGCCGCCGTGCTCGCCGGCACGGCACGACGCGTGTACCGCCTCGACCCACCCGCGTCCTGATCGACGTCCTGATCGACGTCCTGATCGACGTGCTGATCGACGGGGGGTCACAGTGGTTGGCTACGGTCGGGTCACGATGACAGCCCCGCCCGACGGTCACCTCCGCATCGACGGGTGCGTCAACTTCCGCGACGCCGGCGGGTGGCCCACCGGCGACGGGCGACGGATGCGCGAGGGCCTGCTGCTGCGCAGCGACGACCCGATCCGCATCACCGACGCCGGCCGGGCCGCCGTTGCGTCGCTCGACCTCGAGGCGGTGATCGACCTGCGCCAGCACGCCCAATTCGTCCGCCGACCCGGCTTCGTCGCTCCCGAGCGCACGTTCCACCGGCCGCTGGTCGACCGTGTGCTCGATCTCGACGACCCGCCGCCGCTCGCCGAACCGTCCGACATGGCCGCGATGTACGAGGAGATCATCTCGCGCAGCGAGCCGCAGATCGCCGAGGTGCTCGACCTCGTCGCCGATCACGTCGGCCGCGGTCCGGTGCTCGTGCACTGCGCGTACGGCAAGGACCGCACCGGTGTGGTGGTCGCCCTGGTGCACGCGGCGATCGGGGTGACCCCTGCGGCCATCGCCGCCGACTACGGACGTTCGCACCGGCCCACGCAGCGGCGGTACCGCTGGATGCTCGACGAGCCGCTGCACGACGACCCGCCCGTACACCGCGCACCGGCCGACCTGTTCACCGCGCCGACCGTCGCGATGCAGGTGCTGCTGGGGCGTGCGGTCGAACGACACGGTTCGCTCGACGCATGGGTGCACAGCTTCCCGATCGCGTCGACGACGGTCGACCGCCTGCGCGCCGCACTGCTGCACCAGCCGGCGAGCTGACCCCGACCACAGCCTGCGAACGCGTCGTCAGCCGAGCGAGTAGCGCAGCACGATGTCGACGCAGTCGTCGGCCGCGTCGTCCTGCACGAAGTGACCGGCGCCCTCGATGCGGTCGAGCGTCGAGCCGGGCAGCTGGGCGTGCCAGCGCTCGGCCCAGTCGTACGTGAACACCATGTCGGCGTCGCCGAAGGCGAGATGGATCGGCAGACCCAGGGTGGGCAGCTGGTGGAAGCAGCGCTCCTGGTCGACCGCGTTGTCCGCCTCGGGCTCGCCGAACGGGATGCAGAACGGGAAGCGCCTGGCGCCGGCCTTGCTCTCGGGGCCAGTGAACGGGGCGTCGTAGGCGGCGGTGAGCACCTCGACGTCGTGAC
>JAPLAA010000035.1 GCA_026393475.1 Actinomycetota bacterium | reverse complement strand
TCGAGCTGGTCGCCGTGCTTCGCGATCTGCCAGCACTCGTCGACGCCGCGGTCGACCTGGCGACCGATCTCGGCCATGCGGCTGCGCAGGGGACCCGGGTTCATCGATGCGACGATCTTGGCGAACCGACGCTGCGCCGACTGTGCCGCGGCCACGTGGCGGCGCCACGGCTCGCCGACACCGAACGGGTCGACCCGTGTCGTGCCGCCGCCGCCCTTCCCCGCTGCCTGCTTGGACGGCCGGAGACGCAGTGCGAGCACGACGGCCCCCGCACACACGGCGATGCCGATGAGCACGGGCACGAGTTCCACGGCGGTGAGCCTATTGCGAGCGCCTCCGCCCGACCGGCCACACCCTCGGTGCACGTCCGCACCCTCGGGAGTCGCCGGTCGGTCGTCGACGGTCGGTCGTCGACGGGTCGGTTGTCGACGGGTCGGTTGTCGACGGGGACGGGTCAGTTGTCGACCGGGACGATGTCGACCGCGGTGAAGGTGGTGAGCTGTTCGTCGCTCGGGTCGGTGAGCGGGGCGATCCGCATCGCCTGGTGGGCGACCGCTGTCTCGAACAGGTTGCGCACGAAGCGGGCGTTGCCGAACCCGCGCGTGCGCGGCTCGCCGTCGATCAGCTGCTGCACCCGTGCGAGCGCGTCGTCGGAGCACGTGTACTGGTGCTTCTCGCCGAGCTTGAGGAAGATCAGCACCAGTTGGTCGGTGGTGTAGTCGGCGAAGTTGATGGTGCGGGTGAACCGGCTCTTCAGACCCGGGTTCGTGTCGATGAAGGTGTTCATCTCCACGGTGTACCCCGCCGCCACGATCGCCAGGTCGTCGCGATGGTCCTCCATGAACTTCACGAGCGTGTCGATCGCCTCGCGCCCGAAGTCGTTCTCGCCACCGCGGGCCAGTGCGTACGCCTCGTCGATCAGCAGCATCCCGCCGAGGGAGGTCTCCAGCGTCTGCTGGGTCTTCAGCGCGGTCTGGCCGACGTAGCCGGCGACCAGCTTCGACCGGTCGGTTTCGACCAGATGGCCCTTCGACACCACGCCGACGGCGCGATAGATCTGGCTCAGCAGGCGTGCCACGGTGGTCTTGCCGGTGCCTGGGTTGCCGCTGAACACGAGGTGCTTGCTGGCCTCGATCGTGGGCAGGCCTCGCTCCTCGCGGAGTCGTTGCACCTGCAACAAGCTCGTCAGCCGACGCACCTCGGCCTTCACGTTGTCGAGGCCGACGAGCTCGTCGAGTTCGGCGAGCAGGTCGTCGATCCCTCGGGCGGGCGGCAGTTGCACGTCGACGGTGATCGCCGGAGCATCGGCGGCGGCAGCGGTCGGCGGGGTGCCGGGTCGTGGCGTGTTCGGGCCTCCGGGAATCCGAGGGGTCGGCCCTGCCGGCCCCGACGCCGGTTGGCCCGGTCGGTTGATGCCGGCGGCGTCCATGGCCTGCAACAGCATCGTGCGGAAGCGGTCGATCGCGGCGATCTCGTCGGTCGACGGCACCAGGTCGAGCGCGGCGGTGAGATGGGCGAGACGGAGTGCACCTGCGTAGTAGCGGTGGCTGCGTCGTTCGCCGTCGCGCGCGTCGGCCCGCACCAGGAGGTCGAACAGCACCGATGGTGATCCGAGCCAGGTGCGCCGACCGTCGAGCATTCCCCCTTCGCGGAGGCGGGCGGCGGTGACGATCAGCGGTGGTTGCAGGCGGGGCCCGATGGCGTCGAGGAAGGCATCGAGTTCGGCGTCGGCCTGGCGCCCGTCGCTGTCGATGATCGCGCCCACGAGGTTCGACGCCTCGATGAGGGCCTCCTGCCGATGGGTCTCGCGCCCGTCGCCGCTCAGCGCGCCGAGGGCCGATCCGATCTCGTCGACGAACCCGCTCACATCGGCGATCAACGAACTCATCGCCGAATCGTAGAGATCCGTGAGCGTCACCCGCACGATGTGCGGGTGACGCTCGCCGGCGGCCGGGGTCGGTGAGCCGGCCCCGCAGCATCTGCGGGTGCGGTTCACCGAGCGCGACCGGGTGTGTGACGCGATGCCGTGCAACACAGTTGACCCTGCGGTCAAGCCGCGGGTTAGGGTGCGTCACATGGGTGAGCGTTTCGAGAGCGTCCAGCAGGTCCGCGACGGACTGAAGGCCGTGAACTATCTGGCAGACGACGGCATCGCTGGGGTGGCCTTCCTGGCCGACCGGCTCGGCAAGCCGATCCTGGTCGAGGGGCCGGCAGGCACGGGCAAGACCCAGCTGGCCAAGTCCATCGCCGAGGCGACCGGGTCGCGGCTGATCCGACTGCAGTGCTACGAGGGCCTCGACGAGAGCAAGGCGCTCTACGAGTGGAACTACAAGAAGCAGCTGCTGCGCATCCAGGCCGACCGCAACAGCGACTCGTGGAACGACATCCACGACGACATCTTCGGCAACGACTTCCTGCTCACCCGCCCGCTGCTCGAGGCCATCACGGCCGAGGACCCGGTGGTGCTGCTGATCGACGAGGTCGACCGCGTCGAGGTCGAGACCGAGGCGCTGCTGCTCGAGATCCTCTCCGAGTACCAGGTGTCGATCCCCGAGCTCGGCACGATCACGGCCAAGCAGATCCCGATGGTGTTCCTCACCTCGAACAACACCCGTGAGCTGAGCGAGGCGCTCAAGCGCCGCTGCCTCTACCTCCATGTCGACTATCCCGACATGGCGCGTGAGAAGGAGATCGTGCTCACCAAGGTCCCCGGTGTCACCGAGAACCTGGCCGACCAGATCGCCCGCATCGTGCGCAGCATCCGTCAGCTCGACCTGAAGAAGGCTCCTTCGGTCAGCGAGACGATCGACTGGGCCCGGACGTTGGTGCTGCTCGGCATCACCAACATCGACGCCCAGCAGGCCAAGGAGACGCTCCACGTCCTGCTGAAGTACCAGACCGACATCGCCAAGGCGGCCAAGGAGCTGAGCGTCGACAAGTAGTCGATGCTCCGCTACTGCCTCCTGGACCATCCCGGATCACTGGATCCCCTGGACCGAATCGACTCCTGATGCTCGACCTGCTCGCCGGCTTCGTCAACGAGCTCCGCAACGCGGGGCTGCCCGTGTCGCTCACGGAGAACCTCGATGCGATGGAGGCGGTGCAGCACATCCCCATCGAGGACCGTGAGGCGTTCAAGTACGCCCTCGGCGCCACGATGGTGAAGAACAACAGCCACTGGCGTGCGTTCGAGACCGTCTTCGAGGTGTACTTCAGCCTGCGCGGTCCCGAGTACAAGCTCAAAGAGGGCGACGAGAGCGACATCGACGAGATGTGGCGCGAGATGCAGGAGCAGATGCGCCAGGGCGAGGGCAAGGGCGCGGCCGGTGGGTCGATGGACCAGCTCACGCCCGAAGAGATCGCCCAGATGCTCATGAACGCCCTCATGAACGGCGATCAGGCGATGATGCGGGCGCTCGCCAAGCAGGCCGTGCAGCGCTTCGCCGGCATGGAGCCCGGTCGGCCCGTCGGTGGCACGTACTACCTGTACCGAACCCTGCGGAACCTCGATCTCGACGGCATGCTCGACAAGCTGATGGAGAAGAGCAAGGAGGAGGTCGGCGGCGAGCTCACGCCCCTCGAGGAGCGCCTCGAGAAGGACGAGTACAACGACCGCATCGAGCAGTTCAAGAAGGAGATCGAGGCCGAGATCCGTCGCCGCCTCGTCGCCGATCGCGGTGCCGAGGCGATGGCCAAGACGCTGCGCAAGCCGCTGCCCGAAGACGTCGAGTTCATGCACGCGTCGCGCGACGAGATGCAGAACCTGAAGAAGGCGCTCGGCCCGCTCACCCGCAAGCTCGCCGCCCGACTGGCCCGCAAGCGCCGTCACGGCCGCAAGGGCCCGCTGGACTTCCGCAACACGGTGCGCCACTCGCTCAGCTACGGCGGCGTGCCCGCCGAGCCGAAGTTCAAGTACCCCCGTCCAGCCAAGCCCGAGCTGATGGTCATCGCCGACATCTCCGGCTCGGTCGCCGCGTTCGCCCGCTTCACCCTGATGCTCGTGTACGCGATCCAGGGGCAGTTCTCGAAGGTCCGTTCGTTCGTGTTCATCGACGGCATCGACGAGGTCACCGAGTACTTCAAGAGCACCGAGGACGTCCAGGAGGCCGTGCACCGCGTGAACACCGAGGCCGACGTGGTCTGGGTCGACGGGCACAGCGACTACGGCCACGCCTTCGAGGTGTTCTGGGAGCGCTACGGCAAGGGCGTCGGCCCGAAGACCACGGTGCTGCTGCTGGGCGACGCCCGCAACAACTACCACGCGAGCCAGAGTTGGGTGGTCAAGGAGATCCGGGCGAAGGCGCGTCACGTGTACTGGCTGAACCCCGAGCCACGCAGCTACTGGAACACCGGTGATTCCATCGTGGGTGAGTACGGCACGCACACCGACGGCGTCTACGAAGTCCGCAACCTGCGCCAGTTGGAGGCCTTCGTCGAGAAGCTCGCGTGAGCGAGCCTGCCCTCGACGCTCCACCCCGGGCGATGGCTTCGGTCGCGACGCGGCGCTGGCTCGACGCCTCGGTGGCGTGCAACTTCCTCGGCATCGGCATCCTGCTCGCGGCGGTGCCGCGGTACGTGAAGGAGGAGCTCGGCGGATCGACCGCAGCGGTCGGCACCGCGACCACCATCTTCTTCGCCGCCGCCCTGCTGACCCGACCGGTGGTCGGCCGGGTGATGGACCGGATCGGTCGCCGGCCGTTCCTCGTGTGGCCGCTGCTGGCGATGGCGTTGCTGGCGATCGGCATGGAGTTCGCGCATGCCGTGTGGGCCGTGATCCTCGTCCGGCTCCTGCAGGGCGCGTTCGGCAGCACCTACTACACGGCCTGCGCCGTTGTGGCCACCGACCTCGCCCCGCCCGAGCAGCGTGCGTCGGCCGTGGCGCGCCTGAGCTTGATGATCTACCTCGGCTTCGCGTTCGGACCGTTCATCGGTGAGTTCCTGTTCGACCGCGGTTCGCAGTGGCCGTGGCTCGCCGCCGCGGCACTCCACGTGCTCGCGCTCGTCGCATCGACCCGGCTGCCCGAGACGCTTCGCGAGCGGACGGGCCACGAGGCGCCGCGGCCGTCGATGCGCCAGCTGCAGCGTGTGGTGCTGCGCCCCGGCATCGCACAGCTGTGCGCCGGGCTCGGGTACTCCTGCGTGGTCGCGTTCCTGCCGTCGTACTCGCGTGAGATCGGGATCGGCTCGTCCGGTGTGCTGTTCTTCACCTACGCGTGCAGCGCGCTGCTGGTGCGCGTGTTCAGCGGTCGGCTCGCCGATCGCTTCGGGTATGTCGCGGTCGCGATCCCGGGGTTGTTCGTGTTCGCATGCGGCCATCTCCTCATGGCGGTCGCGTGGGCCGAGTGGGTGCCGTTCCCCGCGATCGCGATGCTCGGCATCGGGTTCGGAGCGGTGTTCCCGGCGTTGACGGCGCTCGCCGTCGCCCGCGCCCCCGACGAACAGCGTGGACAGGTGCTCGGCGTGTTCCTGAGCTTCAACGACCTGGGGAACGCGATCGCCGGTCCAGCGGTCGGCGCGATCGCGGACGCCGCCGGGTTCCGGTGGGGTTACGGCGTGCCGGCGATCGTGGCGACCGTCGGCCTGTTCGTCGCGATCACCCTGCGAGAGCCACGGGCTGCCTCGCCGGCCGCTGCCGCCGCCTGAGTGCTCGGCGGGTCCCGCGTTCTACGGTGACGCCATGGAACTGCAGGATCGTGTCGTCGTCATCACCGGTGGAGGATCGGGTATCGGGGAGGCGCTCGCCCGTGCAGCGCACGCGGCCGGCGCCCGACACGTGGTGGTGGCCGACCTCCATGCCGCCGAGGCCGAGCGGGTCGCCGCCGACATCGGCGGCACCGGCGTCGGCATCGACGTCCGCGACGAAGCTGCGATCGTGCGCCTGATCGAGTCGACGCTGGAAGCGCACGGCCCGATCGACCTGTTCGTCTCGAACGCCGGCTTTGTCACCGCTGCCGGCCTGGAGGATTCGAACGACGCCATCCAGCGCATGTGGGAGGTGCACTGCATGGCGCACATCTACGCCGCCCGGGCCGTGCTGCCGTCGATGATCGCCCGTGGCGAGGGCTACCTGCTCAACACGGCGTCGGCCGCCGGGCTGCTCACCCAGATCGGGTCGATGGCGTACTCGATCACCAAGGCCGCCGCCGTCTCGCTCGGGGAGTGGTTGGCGGTGACGCACCACCACCAGGGGATCCGTGTGTCGGTGCTGTGCCCGCAGGCCGTGGCCACCAACATCGTGCGCAACAGCCCCGACTTCGACGGGGGGATCGCCGGCGGTCTCGAGGGCGGGGTCGCGAGCGGCGACGGCGTGCTCACCGCCGACGAGGTCGCTCAGGTGTGCCTCGACGCGATCCGCGACGAGCGCTTCCTGGTGCTGCCGCATCCCGAGGTGACGACCTACGTGCAGCGCAAGGCGACCGACCGCGACCGCTGGTTGGCCGGCATGCGCCGCTTCCAGTCGGCCCTGCACCCCGACGGCGACCTCCCCGGCAACGCCATCGCCCCCAGTTCCTGAGCGCGTTTGGTCGCTCTCGCGTCACATCGACGCGTTCGTGCACAGACGCGCTGGCCGTGGATGCAGCGATTGTTCGCGCGCGCGTGGATGCGACGCGGGTGCGACCAGACGCGAGAGGTCAGGTGGGGAGGAACGACGCCACGTGGGCGATCATGCGGTCGACCGACCAGTCACGTTCCGGCCAGGCGTTCTCGGCCACGATGCGATCTGCGGCCGCAGCGTGGTGCGGCGCCCACCGGCGATAGTGCGCAGCGGTGTCGCCCGTCGGGTTGAACGCGTGCAGCACCGCCATCGGCAACACGGCCGCGACGTCGCTCTCGACGCTCGGATACGGGCCGTGGATGGTCGGGTATCGGCGCGAGGCATGGCCGTTGATCTCGCGGATCCCGTCGAGCCCCTCGCACAGCGAATCGGCAGCGAGATGGTGCACCGTGCCGACGTGGGCCATCGTGATGGCCGACCGGCACAGGAGGCACGGTTCGAGCGACGTGTACAGCACGTGCGAGGCGTAGTCGCCCATCGGGAGCTGCGCGAGCGCGTCCATCTCCGCATGAGCGATGCCGGTGTTGCACAGGCGCCCTGGGGGAGCCTCGTGTTCACCGATGCGGTTCCGTCCCTCGGCGATCACCGTGCCCGACGGGTCGCAGATCACCGCCCCGACGGGGAAGCTGCCGGCACAGAAGGCCTCCCACGCCAGCTCGAGGCACCGACGCAGCGGAGGCGGGATCATCAGCCGAGTGCCTCGGCGAGAAGGGTGCGTTCGGCGTCACCCAACGGGAGGCGCGAGATCGCTGCGGCGCCCTCGGGCGACATCTTCTTCGCGGTCTTGCGGAGCACGTCGACGAGATGCGCCCGGTCGAGCTTCGTGGCGACATCGGCCAGCTGGGTCTCGACGAACGCGAGACAGGCGGCGTCCTCGATCGCCTGCGAGCCGGCGTCGGTGGCGAGGTGGTCGCGCCGCACGAGCGCCTGCACACGATCGATCGTCGCTGCGTCGTATCCGATCGCCTCGAGCAGCGCCCCGGCGTCGTCGGCGTGGCGGCGGCGCTGATCGCGCTTCCACTTCAGATAGCCGGCCCGACCAGTCTCGTACGACGAGCGCGGCAGCTCCCAGCGCTTCAGGTGATGGGCGCGGGCCGCGAGCAACCAGGTGTCGTCGGCGTCGGGGTGCAGATCGGCCACCCATTCGGCGGCGAGCACGCCGTGCACCTGGGCGAGCGGCTGTTCGACCCCTCGCACCACGATGCGCGTGGGGTCGTCGGCGTTGGCCGCGTCGATCGCGGCGACGGCAGCTTCGTAGCGTTCGCTCACGAGCGAGACACTACGGGTGAGCGGTCGGTCAGACCGCGCACTCCGAGTCGCCGACCTCGGCCACGAACGGGCCCGTCTCGTCGTAGTCGCTGTAGTACTCGGGGGCCTCGTCGAAGGTGGGGAACACGTCGAGGTCCTTGAGCGACTGGCCGATCGCGTGGGCGCCGCCCACTCGCTCCATCCACCCGCGGAACGACTCGCCGGCGTTGCGCTCGTCGGCGAACTGGCGGACGACCCGCACGACGGCCTTCGGCGCGTTCTTCGCTGGCAGGCGCGTGGCCTTGTCGCCGAAGTGGATCTGCTCCTGGCCGACGTAGCCGCCGAGCAACATCTGGTAGCCGGGGGCGGAACGACCGTGGGCACGGCGCTCGGCACCGAAGAAGCCGATGTCGCTCGCATGGTGCTGACCGCAGCTGTTGGTGCAGCCGGAGATGTTGATGCGCACCCCGCCGACCTCGGCCAGGCCCTCCTCCTCGAGCGCCTCGCCGATCGCCTTGGCGAGACCGCGCGACTGGGTGACGGCGATGTTGCAGGTGTCGGCACCCGGGCAGGCGACGACGTCACGGGCCAGCTCGGCGCCGGGGCGGGCCATGCCGATCGCCTCGAGGCGGGCGTACAGCGTGGGCAACTGGGCGTCGGTGAGGCCGCGGAACACGACGTTCTGACGGTTGCTGAGGCGCACGTCGGCGCCGAGTTCGCGTTGGATGCTGGCGAGCGACCGGAACTGCGACGCCGTGATGTCGCCGAGCGCCGCGTAGGCGACGGCGGACACGGTGCCGTTGGCGGTGCCGCGGACCACGCCCGTGGCGACCCAACGCTCATAGGGATCGCGAGGGGTGAGGCTGACGGCGACGCCCTGGCCGACGGCGGTGGCCTCGATGGTCGTGCTGCGGCCGGCCGGCGCATCGCCCGCCTTGGCGACGATGGCCGGGATGCCACCCGGCCACGACGACGAGGCCGGGAGGGTATGGCGGATCTTGAGCACGCGGCGGCGGACCTCATCGATGCCGAGCTGGTCGACCACCCACTTCAGGCGGGCGCGCAGCTTGTTGTCGCGGTTGCCGGTCTGCTCGAACAGCCGCAGGATCGCCTCGATCGTCGGGAGCAGGTCCTCGCGCGACGTGAAGTCCTCGAGGGCCAGGGCCGGGTGCGGCGTGGCACCGAGGCCACCGGCGATGTACACGCGGAAGCCGGTCTCGACCGTGCCGTCGTCGAGCGTGCGGCTGGTGGCGACGACGCCCGCGTCGTTGAACATCGCCTGGCCGCAGTCGGTGCTGCAGCCGGAGAAGTTGATCTTGAACTTGCGCGGCAGGCGCTGGCCGAGCGGGTTCCGGACGAAGTGCTCGAACGCGGCTTCGGCCCACGGGGTGACGTCGAGGAACTCGTGGGGGCAGGCGCCGGCGAGGTGGCAGGCCATCACGTTGCGGACGGTGTCGCCGCAGGCCTCGCGGCTGGTGAGGCCGACCTTGGCGAGCTCGCGCATCAGGTCGGGCACCTTGGTGAGCTCGACGTAGTGGACCTGCACGTTCTGGCGGGTGGTGATGTGGCCCCAGCCCCGCGAGTACTCCTCCGACAGGCGGCCCATCAGGTCGAGCTGCTCGGGCGTGATCGTGCCGGCGGGCAGCTTGATGCGCACCATCTGGTTGGTGCCGCCCTGGCGCTGGCCGTAGATGCCGTTGTTGAGGCGCATCACGCGGAACACGTCCTCGGGGATCTCGCCGGCGAGGTACTGGCCGATGGCGCGCTCGAACCGCTCGATGTCGCGGTACTGCTCTTCGGTCAGATCACGTGCTGCCGGCACGACGGGAGCGATGCCCATACGAGACCTCCAGTGGGAACGGCGGGTCGGAGCCGACAAAGATGATCGGCTCGGTCAACAATACACGCCCGGGCCGACGAACGACAGGTGGATCCACCCCGACATCGCAGTTCCGTGAGCGAAACGCCGCGCCTCGCGGCGTTTGGCTCACGGAACTCGATGGTCGGTGAGCGATGCGCCGCGTGTGGCGGCGTTTCGCTCACGGACCTCAGTCGCCGGGGGGTTCGCCGATCTCGCGGAGGGCGTCGCGCAGGGCGAGTCTCAGGCGGCGGGCGTGCTCGCCGGTCATGTGGGCGATCAGGCCCTCTCCCGGCGCGCCCACCTCTTCGACGGTGAGCACCACGCGGGGTTCGGCGTCGTCGTAGTCGTCGCTGATCGCCACGGCCCACGACAACTGCTGCAGCTCGTCGTCGCTCTCGGGCAGGTCGGCGGCGGTGAAGGGGTAGTCATCGATCGAGCGGCGCACCCTGCCAGCGTGCCAGACGGAGCGGACTACGGTCGCCCACATGAGCGAGAACCTGCGCATCTGGACCAAGGCCCTCTACGGGTTCGATCACGTCGCCCGACTCGCCGGTCCGGACGATTGGGACCGGCCGTCGCCCTGCGAGGGATGGACCGCCAAGCACGTCGTCGGCCACGTGCTCGCCATCCAGCGCTACTTCGAATCGCTCATCACCGGCGCGGAGGTGACGATGAACCCGATGGTCGATCCCGACCGCAACGCCGGCGACGACCCGTACGCCGCCTGGGCAGCGGCCCGTGACGGCGTGCTCGGTGCCGTCGACCAACCGGGCGTGCTGCACCGTGTGGTCAAGGGGTTCAGCGGCCCGAGCTCGGTCGACGACATGATCGGCTTCAACGTCGCCGACACCACGATCCACAGCTGGGACCTGGCGCGGGCACTGGGCGTCGACGATCGTCTCGACCCGGCCTGCGTGGCCCGCGCACTGACGAACGTCGAGCCGGTGGCCGAGCGGCTGCGGTCCGGTGGCATGTTCAGCGCTCCGGTGGAGATCGGCGGCGACGCAGACCCACAGGCCCGCCTGCTCGCCCTCACCGGTCGGCGCGGCTGAGCCTCACGAGCGCTACATGCGCTGGTAGTTCGGCGCTTCCTTGGTGATGGTCACGTCGTGCGGGTGGCTCTCGTTGCGGCCGGCCGTCGTGACCCGCATGAACCGTGCGCCGCTGCGCAGCGCATCGAGCGTGCCCGCACCCGCGTAGCCCATACCGCTGCGGAGACCGCCGGCCAGCTGGTACACGACGTCGCCGAGCGTGCCCGCGTAGGCGACGCGCCCCTCGATGCCCTCGGGGACGAGTTTGCGGGTGGCGGCACCGACGGCGGTCGACTGGCCCGACGCGTAGCGGTCGGCACCGAGGCCCTGCATGGCTCCCATCGAGCCCATGCCGCGGTAGGTCTTGTAGCGGCGGCCTTCCATGAGCTCCATCTCGCCGGGGCTCTCGTCGGTGCCGGCCAGCAGCGACCCGAGCATGACGGTCGACGCACCCGCGGCGATGGCCTTCACGATGTCGCCCGAGTACGTGACGCCACCGTCGGCGATGACCGGGATGTCGAGCTGCTGGGCCCGGCGGCTGGTGAACCAGATGGCCGACACCTGCGGCATGCCGGCGCCGCTCACCACACGCGTGGTGCAGATCGAACCGGCACCCACACCGACCTTCACCGCGTCGGCGCCGGCGGCGTGGAGCGCCTCGACGCCTTCTTCGGTGACGACGTTGCCGGCGACCACCGCGAGGTTCGGCCAGTTCGACTTGATCCGCTCGATCGCCTTCACGACCCCGGCCGAGTGGCCGTGTGCGGTGTCGATCGCGATCGCGTCGACGGCCATCGCGTTGAGTGCGTCGACACGGTCCTCGAGATCGGCGCCGACGCCCACGGCGGCGGCGCAGCGCAGGCGGCCGGCGCCGTCGCGGGTGGCGTTCGGGAAGTCCTGCCGCTTCTGGATGTCCTTCACCGTGATGAGGCCGCGCAGGAACCCGTCGGCGTCGACGAGGGGCAGCTTCTCGATGCGGTACTTCTGCAACACCTGCTTGGCCTGTTCGAGCGTCGTACCGACCTCGGCGGTGACCAGCCCATCGGCGGTCATGAACTCGCTGACCGGGCGGTCGTAGTCGCCGGGCTCGCAGAAGCGGATGTCGCGGTTGGTGAGGATGCCGACCAGGCGGCCGGCGTCGTCGGTGATCGGCACACCGCTGAACCGGAAGCGGTTCATGAGCGCCTCGGCGTCGTGGAGCGTGGCGCCGGCGTGCAGGGTGACCGGGTCGGTGATCATGCCGCTCTGGCTGCGCTTCACCTTCTGCACCTCGGCGGCCTGATCGGCGATCGACAGGTTGCGGTGGATGGTGCCGATGCCACCTTCGCGGGCGATCGCGATCGCCATGCGCGCCTCGGTGACCTTGTCCATCGCCGCGGACACGAGGGGCACCGCGAGCTCGATGCCGGCAGCGAAGCGCGCCGTGGTGTCGACCGAGTCGGGCAGCACGTTGCTGTAGCCGGGCACGATCACGACGTCGTCGAAGGTGAGTGCTTCGAAGCGGTCGAACAGTTGGTCGTTGCTCATTCGTGGATCTCCTCCTACGTCAACTGGGGATGTGTCTGCGTCGTCTTGGCCGTGTGTGCCATCGGGGTGACGGCGCACACCTGGGCGAGCGTGCTCACGACGAGTCGGTGCTCGGTGGCGTGCATGCGCTCGGCGAAGGTGTCGAGGGTGTCGTCGCGTTCGATCTCGACGGCGGCGGCGGCGAGGACCGGGCCGACGTCGACGCCTTCGTCGGGCACGAGGTGCACCATGACACCGGAGGCGGAACGAGTGCCGGCCACGTGCACGTCGAACGCCCGCTCGATCGCGTCGACGCCGGGGAGTTCGCCGGGCAGCGCGGGGTGCAGGTTGATCACCATGCCGGGGAACCAGCCGAGGAAGCTCATGGTGAGGATGCGCATCCAGCCGAGCAGCACGACGTGGTCGGGCGAGAAGCCGCTGACGACGTCGGCGAGCCGGGCGTCGTAGTCGCCGCGCGCTTCACCCGGACGGCGGCCGACGTGGACCGCAGGCACGCCGGCGGCATCGGCACGGGCCAGTACTCGGGCGTCTGCCTTGTCGCTGACGACAGCGGCGACGATCGCAGGGATCCGCTCGTCGGCGCACGCGTCGAGCACGGCCTGGACGTTGGTGCCGTTGCCCGAGGCCATCAGCACGAGGCGAGGCGAGCGATCGAACGACTCCATGCGTCGACGCTAGGCGCGCGCCCCGACGACCCGACCCCGCTTGAACGAAAAGTTCGCGATGAGAGATGAGTGCTGCTGGCGCGCTCATCTCTCATCGCCAAGTGGACGCCGATCGAGGCGATGAGAGATGCGGGCGGCAGGGCCACTCATCTCTCATCGCGGGGTGGATTCAGCGGAGGAGGTTGACCTGGCGGGGTCCGGGGACGAGTTCGCCGATGACCCAGGTGCGTTCGTCGATCGACTCCTGCACGGCGCCGACGTGCTCGGGCGCCACGATCAGCACCATGCCGATGCCCATGTTCAGGGTGCGGTACAGCTCGTGGTCGTCGAGGCCGGTGCACACGCTGTGCACCAGGTCGAACAGCGGGGGGACCGGCCACGACCCGAGTCGCACGTCGGCCGCCACACCCTCGGGAAGCACCCGGGGCAGGTTGTCGGGCAGGCCGCCGCCGGTGATGTGCGCGAGCGCCTTCACACGCTTCGAGGCGAGCGCGGGTCGGAGCACGTGCAGATAGCTGCGGTGGGGCTCGAGGAGCGCCTCGCCGAGCGTCCGGTCGAAGCCGGGCGGCGTCGAGTCCATCGGCAACCACGAGAACACCTTGCGCAGCAAGGAGTAGCCGTTGGTGTGTGGACCGTTCGATGCGACGCCGATGAGCACGTCGCCCGCTGCGACGTCGGCGGTGGGCAACAGGTCGGCCCGGTCGACCAGGCCGACGAGCGTGCCGGCGATGTCGAATGCGCCCTCGGCGTACACGCCGGGCATCTCTGCCGTCTCGCCGCCGAGCAGCACGCACCCGCTGGCCTCGCACGCCTCGGCCATCCCCGTCACGACCTCGGCGACATGGTTGGCGTCGAGCTTGCTGGAGGCGATGTAGTCGAGGAAGAACAACGGCGAGGCGCCCTGCACGAGCACGTCGTCGATGCAGTGGTTGACGATGTCCTTGCCCACTCCGCGGTACTTGCCGAGACGGGCGGCGAGTTCGACCTTGGTGCCGACACCGTCGGTGCTGGCGACGAGCACCGGATCGTCCAGCGCCTTGATCGCCGCGCCGCTGAACGCGCCGCCGAAGCTGCCGACCCCGGCGAGCACCGCCGGCGTGTGAGTGCGCTCGACCGCGGCCTTCATGCCCTCGACGGCGCGGGCGCCCTCGTCGATGTCGACGCCGGCAGCGGCGTAGGACGACAGCGACGCGGCCACCGCTCGCCAGCCGATGTCGCGGCGCACCTGCATGCCGTCGAAGTGGATGTCGTCCATGCGCGTGTATGCCGCGGTGCGGGCCGATGCGAGGTCGTCGCCGAGCCCGGTGACGGCCAGCACCCGGCCGCCCGAGACGGTCGTGCCGTCGGTGCCGGCGAGGAACACCAGCGCGCCCTGCTCGGCATCGTGGCGAACATCGTCGAGTCCGCTGATCGATGCGCCGGTGACGGGCGCTTCCGGATAGCCGGGCGCGGCGGCCACGACGGTGCACGCCGCGCCGGGCCGGACGACCACGTCGATCGTGTCGAGGCGGCCCTGCGTGCAGGCGAGGGCGAGTTCGGCCAGGTCGGTCTGCAGCAGGGGCAGCACCGCCTGCGTCTCGGGATCGCCGAAGCGGCAGTTGAACTCGAGCAGGCGCGGGCCGTCGGGGGTGAGCATCAACCCGGCGTACAGCACGCCGACGTAGGGCTCGCCCTTGGCCGCGAAGTGGTCGAGCACGGGCTGCACGAACTGCTTCGTGAGCTCCTCCGCGTCGTAGGGGATGGGAGCCGGGGCGTAGGCGCCCATGCCGCCGGTGTTCGGACCGCTGTCGCCTTCGAAGATCCGCTTGTGGTCCTGTGCGATCGGCAGCGGTTTCGCGGTGCGCCCGTCGCAGACCGCGAGCAGGCTGCACTCGGGGCCGGTGAGCCGCTCCTCGAGCACGATCGGACCCTGTGCGACCAGCGTGCGGATCGCCTCGTCGGTCTCGGCGGGCGTGTCGGGCACGATCACGCCCTTGCCTGCCGCCAGCCCGTCGAGCTTCACCACGACCGGCGCCTCGAGTTCCCGCCACCACTTGATCGCGTCGTGGTGGTCGTCGCTGCGGTAGAACCGCGGCGACGGCAGGCCCAACTGCTGGGCGAGGGCACGGGTGTAGCCCTTCGAGCTCTCGAGCCGGACGAGCGAGGCCGTCGGCCCGAAGCAGGGCACGCCGGCAGCAGCACAGGCGTCGGCGGTGCCGGCGACGAGCGCCGACTCGGGCCCCACGATCACCAGATCGACGTCGCCGTGCCGGGCCCGGTCGAACGCCGGCTCGGTGCTCACCTCGTGGCCGTGCTGACGACACGCCCACTCGATCGCCGCCTCACGGCCGCCTGACCCGACCACGAGGACGCGCATCAGGCCAGCACCCCTTCGAAGCCGAGCTTGGGCTGGGCCTGGCTGACCTCGATCGGATAGCTGCCGGTGAAGCACCCGTTGCAGTAGCCGCCCACCTCGTCGCCCGCGATCGCCCGCATCATCCCGTCGAGCGACAGGAAGCCGAGCGAGTCGGCGCCGATGTGGTCGCGCATCTCCTCGATGTTGAGCCGGGCCGCCATCAGGTCGTCGTCGTGGCCCATGTCGACACCGAAGTGGCACGCATGGGTGATGGGCGGACAGGTGATCAACAGGTGCACCTCGGTCGCGCCGGCATCGCGGATCATCTTCACCAGCGGACCAGCGGTCGTGCCGCGCACGAGCGAGTCGTCGATCATCACCACCCGCTTGCCGACGAGGTTCTCGCTGAGCGCATTGAACTTCAGGGCGACACCTCGCTCGCGCAGGTCCTGCGTCGGCTCGATGAACGTTCGGCCGATGTAGCGGTTCTTGATCAGGCCGTCGTTGTGCGGGATGCCGCTCGCCCGGCTGTAGCCGATCGCGGCCGGCACCGAGGAGTCGGGGACGGGGATCACGACGTCGGCGTCGACGGCGTGCTCGACGGCCAGTTCCTCGCCCAACCGCTGGCGGACGTGGTGCATGTTGCGGCCCGCCCACACGCTGTCGGGTCGGCTGAAGTACACGAACTCGAACGTGCACCTCGCCGACGCAGTCGCCGGCGCGAGCGCGTTGCGACGGTGCAGTTCGGCGCCGTGCAACGTGACGATCTCGCCCGGCTTCACCTCGTCGATGTCGACGCAGCCGAGCGTGTTCAGCGCACACGTCTCCGAGGCCACGGCGTACCCACCGTGGGGCAGCCGGCCGACGCTCATCGGGCGGAATCCCCACGGATCGCGGACGGCGATCACGCGGTCGTTCACCAGCACGACCAGCGAGTAGGCGCCCTTCCATGCGGGCAGGGTGCGCTCGAGGCGTTCCTCCCACGAGGTGCCGCCAGCAGCGGCGAGCATCAGGGTGAGCACTTCGGTATCGCTCGTGGCGGTGAGCCCGAAGCCGCGGTTGAGCAGTTCGTCGCGCAGCGCGGGAGCGTTGACGAGGTTGCCGTTGTGGGCCACCGACAACGGGCCGTGCATCGTCTCGACGAGGAACGGCTGGATGTTGCGGTGGGCGTTGGCGCCCGTGGTGCTGTAGCGGGTGTGCCCGATCGAGTGGTAGCCGGTGAGCGGCGCCATCGTCTCCGGGGTGAACACGCTGTTCACCAGACCCGAGTCCTTGTGCATGCGCACCCGGTTGCCGTCGCTCACGGCGATGCCGGCCGCCTCCTGGCCGCGGTGCTGCAGGGCGAACAGGCCGAAGAAGGTGAGTTGGGCGACGCCCTCGCCGTGGGGGGTGCTGACGCCGAAGACGCCGCACTCCTCGCGGGGCCGGTCGTCGAGGTCGGGTTGCGGTTCGAGCGCTGAGATCGGGATGCTGCGCTTCATGCGGGTTCCTCCGTCGAGGGCAGTGCGGTGCCCGCAGCGCCGATGCGGGCGCGGGCGAGATGCGGGGCGAGATGCGGGGCGAGGTTGTGTGCGATGCGATCGGCGATCGGCGTGCTGCCGGGCACGAACGCGAGACCTGTGAGCCGCTCGTACGCCGAGGCGTACCGGGCGGACGCCGCGGCCACGACATCGGCGGGCAGCACGGGCGGTGCGCCGTGCCCGTCGTAGCCGAGGCCGATGAGCGCGCGACGGACGATCTCCTTGTCGAGGCTCTCCGGCTCCTCGCCGGCCGCCAGCCGTTCCTCGTATGAGTCGGCCACCCAGTACCGGGAGGAGTCGGGCGTGTGCACCTCGTCGATGAGCAGCAGTTCGCCGGTGTCGACCGCCAGCCCGAACTCGTACTTGGTGTCGGCGAGCACGAGGCCGGCAGCGGCGGCTGCCTGCTGGCCACGGGCGAACACCGCGAGTGCCGCCGCCTGCACCCGCTCCCACAGCGCCGGCTCGACGAGACCCATCGACACCACGTCGGCACAGCTGATCGGCTCGTCGTGCCCGCCATCGTGCGCCTTGGTGGTGGGCGTGACGATCGCGTGGGGGAGTGCGGTGTTCTTCAGCAGCCCGTCCGGGAAGTCGTAGCCGTAGATGTGGCGTGCGCCGTCGGCGTACTGGCGCCACAGCGACGTCGACGTGACGCCGGTGATGTAGCCGCGCACGACGACCTCGACGGGCAGCGGGTGTGCCGTGCGGCCGATGGTGACGTTCGGGTCGGGCACCTCGAGCAGGTGGTTGGCCACGATGTCGCGGGTCTGCTCGAACCACCAGGCGGCGAGCTGGTTGAGTACTTGGCCCTTGTGCGGCACCGAGGCGATGATCCGGTCGAACGCCGAGAGCCGATCGGTGGTGACGAACACCCGCTCGGTCGCCGACAGCTCGTACGAGACGCGCACCTTGCCGGCGCGTCGGTCGGGGAGCGGCAGGTCGATGTCGTCGAGCGTGCCTCCGGTCCCGCTGGTGCCGTTCATCAGACGGCTCCTGCCCGCTCGACACCACGCTGGAACAGCTGCAGACCGAGGCCTCCGGCGGCGCCGCGGACATGATGCGGGTGCTGCCGGGCGATGACGTGGTTCTCGGGGTGGGGCATGAGGCCGAGCACGATGCCCGTCGGGTCGCACACGCCGGCGATGTCGCTCGTGGAGCCGTTGGGGTTGCGCCGGTACCGCAGCGCGACCTGGCCGGCGGCCTCCAATGCGGCCACGTCGGGGTGCACGTAGCGGCCTTCGCCGTGGGCGATCGGGCAGTCGATCGACCCGATGCCCTGGGTCCACACACAGACGCTCTGCTGCGGTTCGAGCGTGACCCATTCGCACTGGAAGCCACCGCTCGCGTTGTGGCCGAGCGCGCCCGGCAGCAGCCCGGCGCGCACGAGGGTCTGGAACCCGTTGCAGATGCCGATCACCGGCTTGCCGGCGGCGACGAAGGCCCGCACCCGGTCGCCGAAACGGTGCTCGAGCGACAAGGCGAACATCCGGCCGGCACCGAGCGCGTCAGCGTGGCTGAAGCCGCCCGCCACGACCAGCAACTGTGCGTCGAGCAGCGGTGTGTCGTCGTCGGCCAGGTCGAGCAGCGAGGCGATGTGGGCATCGGCGCCGGCGAGTTCGAGGGCGAACACCGCGTCGTGGTCGCGGTTGGTGCCGGGCGCCTGCAACACGAGGGCGCGGGGGCGGCTCATCGTGCACCTCCCGTCGCGTCAGCGGGTTGCCAGGTTGCACCCTCGGCGCCGAACGCGGCCATCGCCGCGTCGAGCGACACCGAGCAGGAGCCGATGCGAACGACGGGTTCCGCCGTCACCGTGCCGAGCACGAGCACCGGCTCGCCGAGCGCGCCGGCCAGCCACTCGTGATCGCCAGGTGCCAGTTCGACGGCGAAGCGTCCGGTGCTCTCGGAGAACAGCGACACCACCTCGTCGTCGGTCGGCAGCGAGTGGACGTCGACGCCGAGGCGGCCGCCGATCGCCATCTCCGCGAGGGCGACGGCGAGTCCACCCTCGCTGAGGTCGTGGCAGGCGCGGATTCGCCCGGTGAGGATCGCCTGGTGCAGTCGTCGATACCGTTCCGGCGCCCGTGCATCGGGCCCGGGCACGGTGCCGTCGCGCGGGTCGTCGAAGCCGCCGAGCACAGCGCCGAGATGACTGCCGCCGAACTCGGCCGACGTGGCACCGATGAGGACGAGTTCGTCGCCGGCAGCCTTCAGGTCGGGCGTGACGACGAGATCGGCGTCGGGCACGTGGGCCACGGCGGTGATCACCAACGTCGGGGGCACGCTGTGGCGTTCGCCGTCGGAGCCGAGGTACTCGTTGTTGAGCGAATCCTTGCCGCTGACGAAGGGCGCGCCGTGGGCGATCGACGACTCACAGATCGCGTCGACGGTGACGACCAGTTCGCCGAAGGTGCTCGGACGGCGCGGGTCGCCCCACGAGAAGTTGTCCATGATCGCCACCTGCGCCGGATCGGCCCCGACGGCGACGACGTTCCGCAGCGCCTCGTCGACGACCGCGTGGGCCATGCGCTCGGGGTCGGCCACGCCGTACCACGGGTTGACGCCGTGGCCGATCGCGATGCCCACCTTGCCCGAGGGCTCGGCCAGCACCACACCGTCGGCCGGTGCGTCGTTGCCGGCGCCGACGAGCGGCCGCACCACGGTGGTGCCACGGATCTCGTGGTCGTAGCGGCGGATGATCGCCTCCTTCGAGGCGATGTTCGGATGCGCGAGCAGGGCCAGCAGCGCGGCCGACGGATCGGGGCAGGCCGGCACGGCGCCGTTGCGACGGGGCGACGGCAGCTCGGCCGGCATGCTGCGCTGCGGTCGTCCGTCGTGGAGGAAGTCGGTGGCGAGCTCGAGCACCAGCACCTCGCCGTGGCGAACTCGCAGCACACCGTCGCCGGTGAACGTGCCGAGCACCGTGAGTTCGACACCGTGGCGTCGTGCATGGCGGGCGAGCTCGTCCAGCGAGGCGGGCGGAACAGCGATGACCATCCGCTCCTGGGCCTCGCTCAACCAGATCTCCCAGGGCGACAGGCCCGGGTACTTCAGCGGTGCGAGTGCGAGGTCGACGTCGGCGCCGGTCTGCTCGGCCATCTCGCCGATCGCTGACGACAGGCCGCCCGCACCGCAGTCGGTGATGGCCGACCAGCAGCCGCCTGCGTCGCGCAACAGGTCGATCAGCAGCTTCTCGGTGATCGGATCGCCGATCTGCACGCTCGCACCGGCGACGTCGCCCGTGGTGGCGTCCATCGTGGCGCTGGAGAACGTGGCGCCGCGCAGACCGTCACGGCCGGTGCGACCGCCGAGCACCACGACCAGGTCGCCGGGATACGGGCCGGTGGGCGGCGCGACGTCGGGGCCGACGCCGATGCAGCCGCAGAACACCAGTGGGTTGGCGGTGTAGCCGGGGTCGTAGAGGACCGCGCCGGCCACGGTGGGCAGTCCGATCTTGTTGCCGTAGTCGGCCACACCGGCGACCACGCCCTCGCGCACCAGCTGGGGATGGATGACGCCCGGCGGCAGCAGCTCATGGGCCAGATCGCTCGGCCCGAAGCACAGCACGTCGGTGGTGGCGATCGGGTGGTGGGCCGCGCCCATCACGTCGCGGATGACGCCGCCGACGCCGGTGTTGGCGCCGCCGAAGGGCTCGATCGCCGACGGGTGGTTGTGCGTCTCGGCCTTCACGGCGATGGTCGTGCCAGGCCAGAACGACACGATGCCGGCGTTGCCCACGAAGGCGCTGCGGACGAACGGGGCGTCGATGCGATCCGTGGCGTCGCGGAGGCGTGCCAGCAACGACGGGCGCTCGGAGCCGTCGGGCAGCACGACGCGGGCGCGGAACGTCTTGTGTGCGCAGTGCTCGCTCCACGTCTGCGCCAGTGTCTCGAGCTCGACGTCGGTGGGAGCTCGGCCGGCCTGTTCGAACCAGTCGGCGATGACGCGCAGTTCGGCGGGATCGAGTGCCATGCCGCGCTCGCGGTTGAGCGCTGCGAGGGCGGCGTCGTCGAGGCCGCGGACCTCGACGTGTTCGATCGGCGCGGGTGTGGACGCGTGGGCGAACGCCGGCTCGATCGTGCCCAGGGCCACCCGCTCGATCACGGCGTTGGAGAGCAGCCGGGTGGCCAGTCGTTCGCGTTCGGCCTCGGTGAGCGCACGCCCGGTCGCGGTGCGCACCACGTAGCGGCGCCCGGTCGCGGCCTCGGCGACCGGGAGACCGAGGGTGCCGGCCACCTCGATCACGGTGGCGGCCACGCTGTCGGTGACACCTGGCAGCAGCGCCGCCTCGATCACGGTGCCCTCGTCGGAGGCGACGCCGTCAGCCGTCGGGTCGCCCCACGAACCGAGCTGGAGGAGTGGGTCGACGAGCACGTCGGTGAGCTGTCCGCGGGCCCGGTCGTCGAGTGCGCCCGCGACGAAGTAGACGTCGGCGACGTCGATCGCGGCCAGGTCGTCGAAGCCGAGGAGGCGGGCCGAATCGAGCAGCGCGGCGCTGCGCGGATCGGGTTCGAGGGTCCTCACCGTGAGGCGGTCGACCTCTCGCACACCTGCATCTCGCACTCCCGCGAAGCTATGGCAGGCGCCTGAGCGGTGGGTCTCCGGTGAACGAAAAGTAAGCTCCAACCCCTGTGACCCGCCTCATCTACGTCCGACACGGAGAATCCAACAGCACGGTGGCCCGCGTCATCGGCGGACCGCGCACCTGCTCGGGTCTCTCGCCGCTGGGCGTGCAGCAGGCGCAGGCCCTGCGCGACCGATGGACCATCGCTCCGGAATTCGCCCCCGACCTGGTGATCGCGAGCCAGTTCCCCCGTGCGCGGCAGACCGCCGAGATCGTCGCCGAGGCGTTCGGCCGTCCCGAGGTCGTCACCGATGCGGGGTTCGGCGAGCACGATCCGGGTGAGGACTGCGACGGCATGACCATGGCGGCGTTCGTCGAGCGGTGGGGCACCACGTCGTGGGAGGAGGACCCGTTCGGGGTCACGTTCCCGGGTGGTGAGACCCTGGCCGAGTTCCACTTCCGTGTGGGTACCGCGGTGCGCCGCCTGGTCGACACCCATCCGGAGTCGACGATCCTGATCGCCTGCCATGGCGGTGTGATCGACACGGTGCTGCGCCAGGCGTTGAAGACGGCCCCCACCGGGTCGTTCAACATCAACACGCTGAACACCTCGATCACCGAGCTGGAGCTGGTGCGCC
Source organism: Actinomycetota bacterium (assembly GCA_026393475.1). Taxonomy (GTDB): domain Bacteria; phylum Actinomycetota; class Acidimicrobiia; order Acidimicrobiales; family Ilumatobacteraceae; genus VFMC01. Next base: position 28,777 of record JAPLAA010000035.1, on the reverse strand, counting down.
CCAACCGCTGGTCGCTGCGCCGCTACGGCGACACGGCGCACCTGCACGGTCTGCCGGCCGCCACGTTCGTCGACTGACCGTCGACTGTTCGTCGATCGACCGGCCGATCCGCAGCAGGTCTTGCCCGCTCAGGAGTCGGGCGGGCCGGGCAACGGCTTGCCGGCGAGGTCCCTGCCGAGCATCACGAGGATCGTCGCCTCGCCGAGTCCGTCGGTCGCACCGGTGATCGGCGCCGGGGTCGGCATCCGCTCGACAGGGATGCCACCCATGACGCGGGCGACCGAGTCGGCGACCGCCTGGGCCTCAGCGCGGGCGTAGATGCGGGTGACTTCGATGATCTCCTCCGGGCCGGCGCCGTTGGTCGGCTCGAGGAGGGTGAACCCGTACTCGGCGAGCGCCTCGGTGAACCTCGTGGCCGCACCGGGGACGTCGGCAGCGTTCGCCACGATGACGACCGCGCCCTGATTGACGAACGGGAAGGTGGTGGTGGTCTCGGGCGGAATCGTCGTGGTCGGGGCCGCCGTCGTGGTCGGGGCCGCCGTCGTGGTCGGGGCCGCTGTCGTCGGGACGGCGGTCACCGGCACCGTCGTGGCCGGTGCCGGCGTCACAAGTGGGGCGAGTGAGGTGCCGGCGCCGACCGGCGCTGCCGCGCCGTCGTCGCCACCGCTGCAGGCGGCCGCCACCAACGTCGTCGCCGCGAGCGCGGCGAGCGCAACAGGCCGGACACGCCCGGCGACCGCACGGTTCGGGTGGAGATGGCGTCCGGGCATGCCGTCAGACTGCCCAGTCGCGCGGCGTCGGACAAGTCGGCCCGGCCCGATGTCGTCGCGGATCGGCTCGTACACTCCCCGCCATGGGGAAGCTGACGGGCCGCACGGCCGTGGTGGTGGGTGGTCACAGCGGGTTCGGCGAGGCGATCAGCCGGCTGTTCGCTGCCGAGGGCGCCAATGTCGTGATCGCGGCGCGACGCCGTGACGTGGTCGACGAGGTCGCCGGATCGATCGGCGGTCTCGGCGTCACCTGCGACATCACCGACGACGCGCAGGTGCAGGCGCTCGTCGCCGAGGCCACCGCTGCCTACGGCGATCTCCACATCGCGGTCAACTGCGCCGGCTACGAGCAGAGCACCGCGATCGCCGACCTCACCCCCGACCGGCTCGAGGCGATGCATGCCGTGCAGCTCACGGGTGCGCTGTACTGCATGCGCCATTTCGGCAATGCCATGGCCGTCCACGGCACCGGCGGCGCGTTCTTGTCGTTGTCGTCGCTGACGGCGCAGAACCCGTCGCGTGGCCTGGCCGCGTACGCCTCGGCGAAGGCCGGTGTCGAGTACGCGACGAAGATCGCCGCCGTCGAGTACGGGGCGCAGCAGGTTCGCTTCAACGCGATCGCGGCGTCGCTGATCGAGACGCCGATGACGGCGCGCATCTTCAAGGTCGAGCCGGCGATCATGGCCCTCAACGAGATCACCCCGCTCGGCCGGCCCGGCAGCTCCGACGACATCGCCAAGGCCGCCCTGTTTCTCTGCGGGCCCGACGGCGACTACATCACCGGCCAGACGCTGTGCGTCGATGGCGGTGCCTCGCTGCTGATGCTGCCGACACCGCAGATGTTTGCCGACGTGGCCAGACGGTGGCAGGAGCAACGCGAGGGATGACCCTGGGGCGCCCGCTCGGCCGCGTCGTGGTGGTGGGCGCCGGGTCCGCCGGGTGCGTGCTCGCCGCGCGGCTCAGCGAACGACCCGACGTGCACGTGACGTTGCTCGAGGCAGGTCCCGACCATCGCAGCGCCGACACCCCGCCGGAGATCGTCGGGCCGTCGTTCGTCGCCGCCAAGGATCTCCCCGACCGAACATGGCCGGCGCTGCTCGCGACCAGGGCCTCCGGCCAGGACCCGAGGGTGTACACCCGCGGCCGTGGCATCGGGGGCTCCTCGGCCATCAACGCGATGGTGGCGTTGCCCGGTCTGCCCGCCGATTACGACGAATGGGTGTCACGGTTCGGGTGCACCGGATGGGGGTGGGACGAGCTCCGACCCTGCTTCGAGCAGAGTGCCCTGGTCCTGCATCGCGCCCCTCGGATCGAGTGGGGCGAGGTGTCGTCGGCGATGGCCGAGGCGGTGCCGGCGGCGGCCGAGGGTGTGCTGCTCACCCGCACGATCGACGGTCGGCGGTCGTCGGTGAACGACTGCTACCTCGAGCCGGCACGGGGGAGGGGCAACCTGACGGTGCTCGGCGACGCGCTCGTCGACCGGGTGCTGTTCGACGGCCGTCGAGCGGTCGGCGTCCTGCTCGCCGACGGGCGGGAGATCGCTGCCGACACGGTCATCGTCGCCGCCGGAGCGATCCACTCGCCGGCGGTGCTGCTCCGGTCGGGTGTCGACACCCCGGGGGTGGGAGACAACCTCCACGACCACCCGTCGTTCCCGATCGCGCTCCGACGCCTCCGGCCGGCGTCGCTCGACTCGTTGCCGATCGCGACCGTCGCCACGTTGTCGTCCGGGCTGGGCGACGGCGGCGACGGTGGCGACGGGATCGCCGACCTGCAGATGCTCCCCATCGAGCACGTCGATGCCGCGATGCCCGACCTCGCCATGGTGATGGCGGCACTGATGCGTTCGCGTTCGCGCGGCACGGTGCGGTTGGCCTCGACGGACCCGACGATCGACCCGACGGTCGACTTCGGCATGCTCTCCGACGACCGTGACCTCGCGCCGATGGCGGCGGCCATCGATGCCGCCGAGCAGGCGCTCGCTCACCCGGCGTTCGCCGCGGTCGGCGAGGTGCTGCCCTACGACCGTTCACCCGATGCGGTGCGCGCTGTCCTCGGCGACTACGTGCACGCGGTCGGTACGTGTGCGATGGGCACCGTGGTCGGCACGCGCTGTGGCGTCATCGGCTACGAGGCCCTGCTGGTGTGCGACGCCTCGGTCATGCCGCAGGTGCCTCGGGCCAACACGCACTGGCCGACGGTCGCCATCGCCGAACGCCTCGCGCAGCTGCTCTGACTCGATCGTCACCCGATCCGCCCGATCCGCCCGATCCGCCCGATCCGATGGACCGGTCGCCTACGGTGCCGACATGCCCGTCGTCGCGCAGATCTCCATCGCTCGGGCCCCCGCCGCTCGCGAACTCGCTCTGGTGCGGCCGTGAGCCGGGTCGACGACGTCGGCGATCGCGAGGGCTGGCGGTGCTGGTTGTGCGATCAGCCGGTCGATCGCGACATGAACGTGAACGACCCGCGTGGCCCCAGCGTCGACAGCGTGACCACGAGAGCGAAGGCCGCGAAGAAGGACAAGGGCGCCGTCGTCGAACGGCTCGCGCACCGCGCGTGCAACACCCGCAAGGGTGCCGTGGCTGCGGTGGTGCCGTGGGCCGACCACCTGTTCGTGGTCGACCCGGCACCGATCATCGCGACCGTCGAGACGTTGGAGCGCAAGGGCGGGCGGGCCGTCGTCGCACGTTGCCCGAGCCGTGACGACGCCGACGCCGCCGCCGGCTGGCTCGCCGATCGCGTGTCCCGGCTGAGCCCCGAGGCGGGCCTGCGCACCGAGGTCGACGCCGGCGGCGGACAGTTCCTCGTGATCCTGCGGGCCTGAGCGGTCAGGCCGCCGGCCGAGGGGGCAGGTGGCGGCTGATCCGCCCGAGCACGAAGCCGCCCGAGCCCAGCACGATCGCGGCGACGGCCACGACCAGCACCAGCACGGTCCCGGGTCCTCCGGTCCCGCCGCCGGCCCCGCTCGCGGGCATCGGCGGATCGGCTTCGATCGGTGCGGCCGCGGGTGCCGACGGCGCAGCTGCGTCGACCGGCGCCGACTCGGCGACGATCACGGTGCCGACCATGCCCGGATGCAGCGTGCAGTAGTAGGAGAACGTGCCGGTCTCCTCGAACGTGCGGGTGTAGCGGTCGCCGGGCTGGAGCAGTTCGCTCGTCCACGCCGAGTCCTGCTCGGTGACCGTGTGGGGTGCCGCTCCGGTGTTGTCCCAGGTGACGGTGCCGCCGACGGTGACGGTCACCTCCCTCGGGCTGTAGTCGAGGTCGATGATGTCGACCGATGCCGACAACCCCTGGTCGGCGGCCGGGTCGGCCGTGGCCCCGTCGACGGTGATCGTGCCGGTGGCCGTGCCGCCGACGATGTCGGCGTAGGTGATCACGGCGGCGGTGTCGAACGTGTGGGCGAACTGGTCGCCGAGACGCAGGACCGTGCTCCGGAACGATCCGTCGTCGGCCTCGATCAGGAAGGCCTGCGACGAGGTGATCGTCCAGATCACGGTGCCGCCGCGTTCGACCTCGATCGCTGCCGGTTCGAACATGTCGTCGTGCGCGGTCACCCTGATCGGTTCGGGCGTCGGCGCGGCATCCACCGCTGGCTCGACCGCCTCGGGAACGGCGCCGTCGGCGCCCTGCACCCGCACCGTCCCCTTCATGTCGGGGTGGATGATGCACAGGTAGGTGAACGTGCCGGCGTTCGCGAAGACCACGGTGGCGGACGAGCCGGGCTGCACGGTGCCGGTGTCGAACGACCGGTCGTTGGCCGTGGCCGTGTGCGGTGCCACGCCGTTGTTGACGAACCGCACCGAGGAACCGGCCCCGACGGTGATCTGTGCCGGACCGAACGCGAAGTCGGTCATCGCCACGTCGCCCGCCCCGACCGGTGCGGCGGCGGGTGCGGCCTTCGGTGGCGGCGGCGGTGCGCCGTCGGCGCCGGTCACCAGGATCGTGCCGGACATGTTCGGGTGGATGACGCAGAAGTAGGGGAACGTGCCCGGCTCGGGGAACCTCGTGCGTGCGGTGGCCCCACGGGCGAGCAGACCGGTGTCGAACGATCCGTCCCTGGCGGTGGCGCTGTGCCGGGCGGCGCCGGTGTTCACGAAGCTGAGCGAGGAGCCGGCGCTGATCGTGATCGTCGCCGGGGCGTACGAGAAGTCGGCGATGCGCACATCGCCGCCAGCCGTGACCGGCGGAGCGGTGGTGGTGGGTGCGGGCTCGGGTGCTGGTTCGCCCACGGTGCCGGCGACCGAGATCGTGGCCCGCATGTCGGGGTGGATGTCGCAGATGTAGACGAACGTGCCCGGTGTGGGGAAGGTGCGCTGGAAGGTGGCGCCGGCTCTGAGGTCGGGGCTGGTGAACGCTCCGTCGGTGGCGGCCACGGTGTGGCGTGCCTGGCCGGCGTTGGTCCACGTGACGGTCGCTCCGGCGGTCACCGAGAGCACCGCGGGCTGGAAGTCGAAGTCGACGATGCGGACCGCCGTGCCGCCGGTCGCGCCACCCGCAGCGCCGGCCCCTGGGGTGCTGCCGGCACCCGGTGCCGGTGCCGGTGCCACCGGAGCGGGTGCGACCGGGGGAGGTGGAGGTGGGGGCAGCGTGCCGGTCGGCGATGGCGCCGACACCGAGACCACGCCCACCATGCTCGGGTGGATGTCACAGAAGTACGAGAACGAGCCGGCGCTGGTGAACGTGCGCTGGAACGACCCGCCGGGGCCGAACGAGCCGCTGTCGAAGCTGCCGCCGCGATCGGTCACGGTGTGCGGGTCCTTGTCGTTGTTCGACCAGACCACCGTCGTCCCGGTCGCCACGCTGATCGAGGCTGGCGCGAACGCGCGGTTGGCGATGCGCACCGTGACCGGACCGGACGGCACGGGTGCCGGGACGGGCGTGGCACCACCGCCGGTGCCGCCGCCGCTCGGCGGGGTCGTTCCGGGCGTCGTCGCCGCATCGAGCACCACGATCGAGCCCTTGCCGGTCGGGGCATCCTTGAACTCGTCGTCCTGGTAGGTGAACGTGCCCACGGCCGAGAAGGTGAACGAGTACGAGCCGGCACCCTCGAGGCCGCCGGAGTCGAACTTCAGCGCGTTGGTCGTCGAGCGGATCCGGTGCTTGCCGCCGTCGGTGATCGTCCAGGTGACGGTCGTTCCGAGAGGCACGGTGAGCACCTGCGGGCTGAGGCCACCGTTCAACTCCACGGTGGAGGGGTCGGCGGCGGCCCCCGCACGGGCGAGGCCGAGCGGCCCGACGAGTGCGAGCACCGCCACCAGTGCCATCCACCAGATCGGTCCCCGGAGATCCTTGCGAGCGCAATCGTTCATGCCTCCACCGTCGACCTCCGGCGAGGACCGGGCCAGGGGCGGAAGGGTCGCCGGGACCGGGTCACACGACCTCGGACCTCAGTGCGACGGTCTGTCAGACCTTGCTCGGGTCGACGCAGGCCTGCCGACGACTCACGACGACTCAGCAGAGGTCGAGCAGCTCCTGCATGCTCTCCTGGAGCAGTTCGGTCATCAGCCACAGGTCGGGCACCAGCTCGCGACAAGCGATGAAACCGAAATCGAGATTGCCGTTGTAGCTCTGCACGGTCATGTTCAACCCTTGGCCGTCGGCGAGCGCGCTCACGGGGTAGAAGTGCTGCAGTTGCGCACCGGCCGAGTACAGCGGATAGTTCGGGCCGGGCACGTTCGAGATGATCAGGTTGAACGGCGGGTTCATCCGGTCGGCGATGCGCAGGCGGCTGTACATCCGCATCGCTCGCGCAGCGACGGCAGGTGGGGCGAACTGGGTGAAGTCCTGCAGCGTCTCGGCCGGGATGGCGGCGAAGTTCTCCTTCGCCGCGGTCATGCTCTGCTGCACGCGCCGCAACCGCTTCACCGGGTCTGCCTCGTTCGTCGCCAGGTCGGCCAACAGCGCCGACACCCGGTTCTGATAGGCGTCGGTCTCCGAGCCGCTGCGGACGCTCACCGGCACCATCGCGATCAGGCTCTCGTCGGGGAGGCAGTCGTGCTTGTCGAGATAGCCGCGCAGGGTGCCCGAGCACAGCGCCATCACGACGTCGTTGAACGTGCAGCCGAACTGGCGGCGCACCTTCTTCGCGTCGTCGAGCGAGACGGTGGTGTACGCGAAGCGACGGTGCGGGGTGATCGCCTGGTTCCACGGGGTGCGCGGCGCCTGGGTGGGCGGCAGCGACGGTGCCTTGTCGTCCTCGCGCCCGTACTGGGAACGCAAGCGCGTCCGCATCAGGTTGCCCATCGGCCCGGGCATCGGTTGGGCGATGAGATCGGCGAGTGCACGCAGGCCACCCGAGCGGGTCATCGACGCGAGCTCGCGGGTGGAGCGCACGCTCAGGCGGACGAACTTCTCCGGCCGCTTGATGTACTCCTTCATCGTGATGCGGAGCAGGTCCTCGTCGCTCGGGACCTCGTCGGGCACCCACGGCGCCGGTTCGCCGACGGGGCGGAAGTCGGGGTCGGTGTCGAGGATCGCGGCGAGCATCTGTGCTCCGGCGGCACCGTCGATGGTCGCGTGGTGCACCTTGGTGAGCTGCGCGATGAGGCGACCGTTGTCGACGCCTTCGATGACGTAGAGCTCCCACAGCGGCCGGTTGCGGTCGAGTGGGCGGGCGACGATGCGGCTGACGACCTCGGCCAGCTGCTCGGGCGTGCCCGGCGGCGGCACCGCGTGATGGCGGACGTGGAAGTCGATGTCGAACTCGGGATCTTCGATCCAGTACGGCAGGTCGAGACCGAGCGGGACCTCGACGAGTCGCCGCCGGAAGGGGGCGAGCTGGTCCATGCGTTCGAGGATGATGCGCTTGGTCGCCTCGAGCCCTGCGCCGCCCGGCACGCCCGTCGGGTCGTAGATGTTCATCGACGACACGTGGCCGAAGACGGCCGCCGTCTCCATGTTGAGGAAGCTGACGTCGATCCCGCTCAGTTGCTTCATGGGCGAAGCGTACGACCAATGAAGCAGGAAGTCGATTGCCGGTGTGGTGTGACGCCGTCGGCCCTCGCCCTGGGTCCGATCAGCGGGCGTTCAGCGGGGGCCAGCGGGGGCCAGCGGGCGTTCAGCGGGCGTTCTCGGCCAACGGGAAGATGATCGGCCATTCGGCGGCCTCGGTGAGGAGCGCGTCGCGGGCCTCGGCCGTCATCGGTCGGTACCCGTCGGCCGCGGCGAGCACGGCCGGCAGGATCGACACGTCGCCGGGCGTGCAGAACGCCATGACGCCGGGGGTGGAGAGCGTGAAGTCGACGGCGCGCTGCAGCAGGGCCTCGTCGGTGAACGGCTCGTACCAGGGGTTGGCGGTCTTCTCGCGATCGCCCCACGGGCGCCACGCACCGGCCTTGATCGCCATGACCGCGACGTCGCGGCGGGCGCACTCGTCGAACAGCGCCGCGAGATCCGAGGCGTACTGCGGGTCTGCGACGGCCCGGGGGTACACGGGGAGCATCACCGAGTCGAGGTCGTAGCGCTTCACCGCCTCGAGCTGTGCCGCAGCGGTGCTCAGGTCGTGGCCGGTGATGCCGACGAAGCGGGTGAGCCCCTCGTCGCGGGCGCGCAGGATGGTCTCGAACGCGCCGGCACGCGTCTCGAGATCGTCGAGGCTCACGACGCCGTGCACCTGGTACAGGTCGAACGCGTCGCAACCCAGTCGACCGAGCGAGTTCTCCAGTTCGGCCCGCACGCCGTCGGGGTTCTTGCGGCCGGTCTTCTCGCCCACGAACAGGCGACTGCGGTTCGCTGCCACGAGCGGGCCGGCGACCACTTCGGCGTGGCCGTACGAGGGAGCGATGTCGACATGGTTCACTCCGGCCTCGAGTGCCAGGTGGAAGGCGCGTTCGGTCGTCTCCTGGTCGGTGTTCCAGAACATGGCCCCGCCGAGGATCGCGAGGGACGACTGGTGTTCGGTGCGGCCGAGCCGACGAGTGGTGAGTGCCATGAGGCGACTGTACGCCCGGGCCCGACACTCGTGGGGAGGGCGTGAACGGGTGGGGACGGTGACGGGACCAAATGCCGTGGTGGCTGCCGTCCACCCTGGGCACTGTGAGGTCATGACCGACCTCCCCATCACCACCGCCGACGAACGACCATGGACCGACGACGACGTCGAGGATCCCGCTGCCGAGCTCGCCACCTCGATCGACGATCGAGTCCTGCGCGACGCCTCCGAGGCCGACGCGATCGATCAGCGTCTGGAGGTCCCGGTCGACGACCCCGACGACCGCTGACCCGTCACGTCGATCGACGGCCCGCGCTCAGTCCCTCCGGCGGAGGTAGACGAACCAGTAGGTCGCGCCGACCAGGAGCGACCCGCCGATCACGTTGCCGACGATCACCGGCAGCAGTGCGTCCATCCCCGTCGGGGTAGCGGGTGCCGGGCCGGTGGATCCGTCGTCCACGACGCGGTGGTTCAGAGCTGGTCGTCGAGCGAGGGTGTACCGGCGAGCGGCCATGCGCTGTGGTCGGTGACGTGGAAGCGTCGGCCGGAGACCTCCTCGGCGACGATGCGAACGAAGTCGAACTTCGGTGACGCGTTCCACGGGAACAGCGGCAGGCGCTCGGCGCGGTCCTTGTCGAGCCAGCCCTCGATCTGCTCGGCCGTGCCCTTCACGACGACGCTCCACGCCTCACCGGCGGTGGCGTCGTAGCCGTCGATCTCGAACGCGACGCCGTAGCCCAGCACCGACGCGGCCAGCTTGGTGCCGGCCGAGGTGCGGAACACGATGACGTCGTCGTCCACCACGTAGTTGATCGGGAAGATGTCCGGATGGTTGGCGATCGACACGGCGAGTCGGCCGACCTCGTGACCGCGCAGCAGCTGCCAGCACTCGTCGAGGCTGAGGATCAGCGTCCCGCTGTAGGGATCGAGCGTGGTCTCGGTGGCTCCAGTGACATCCATCGTTTCCTCCAAGGTCTGCAGGACGGTGGCCCTCGCGGCGTCGTGTCCGTTCGCGCGATCGTGCGCCGCGCGGGCGGTCGGGGGCAGGGGACGAGGGGAGCTGGTTCAAGGACCTCCGACCCTGGCGCAGCTGCGATACTGCGGCCATGAGCACCGTCGACGGACCCCGCCCCATCGGATACGAGCTCGGCTTGCACGAGCTCGGCGACGGGTGCCATGCGTACCTCCAACCCGACGGCGGCTGGGGTTGGAGCAACGCCGGCCTGGTGGTGGGAGACGGGGTGTCGCTGCTGGTCGACACCCTGTTCGATCTGCGCCTCACCCGGCAGATGCTCGATGCGATGTCGTCCGTCACCCGCTCGGCTCCCATCGGCACGCTCGTCAACACCCACGCCAACGGCGACCACTGCTACGGGAATCAGTTGGTCGACCAGGCCGAGATCATCGCCACCGTCGCGACCGCGCACGAGATGACCGAGGTGCCGCCGGCGATGCTCGCCGCGCTCAACGGTGCGCCGGGCGAGGTGGGCGACCTGTTCCGGTCGTTCTTCGGGGCGTTCGACTTCGAGGGCATCGACATGAAGCTGCCCACGCGGACGTTCGAGAAGCGGCTCGACATCGAGGTCGGCGGGCGGGCGATCGAGCTGATCGAGGTGGGCCCGGCACACACGGCGGGCGACACGATCGTGGTGGTGCCCGACGCGAAGGTGGCGTACACGGGCGACATCCTGTTCATCGGCGGCACGCCCATCGTGTGGGCCGGCCCCCTGTCGAACTGGGTGGCGGCGTGCGACCTGATGCTGGGCATGGACATCGACACCGTGGTGCCCGGCCACGGCCCGCTCACCGACAAGGGCGGTGTGGCCGAGGTGCGCGACTACCTCGCGTTCGTCGACGGTGAGGCCACGGCTCGTCAACACGCCGGCATCGACGCGTGGGACGCCGCCCAGGAGATCGCCCGCGAGATCGGGGCGAACCCGTCGTTCGAGCGGCTCGGCGAGTTCGGTCGCATTGCGGTGAACGTCGAGACGGTGTACCGCAGTCTCGATCCCAGCCATCACACGCCCGACGTCGTCGAGCAGTTCCGGCGGATGGCCCGCATCGAGGCGGGCGCAGCGCACGGATGACGGTCCCCGCGCACGACGTCGTGGTCATCGGTGACGGGCCTGCGGCGCGGGCGCTGGGCCGGGCCTGTCATGCCCGCGGGCTCGACGTGGTGGTGGTCGGGCCCGACCGACCGTGGACGTCCACGTTCGGTGCGTGGAGCGACGAGGTCGGCGAGCACCGCGGCGCGTTCGCGGTCGAGTCGCCGATCGACGTGGTCGCGGCCGGACGGCGTCGCCTGTGGCGCACCTACGGGGTGTTCCACAACCAGCGGTTGCGCACGTCGCTCGATGTCGCGCCGCGTCTCGTCGACACCGTCACCGACGTGCGCCATCACCTGTGGGGCGCGGCCGTGCACACCGGCAGCGGGTCGAAGCTGACCGCCCGCGTCGCAGTCGACGCAGCAGGCGCCGGCGGCGTCGTGCTCGATCGAGCTGCGGGCCGGGTGCCCCCGTCGTTCCAGACCGCGTACGGACTCGTCCTGCCGGAGCGCCCCGACGTCGGCGGTGACGTCGCCGTGCTGATGGACTGGCGCGCCGCGACGGACGATCCCGAGCCGACCTTCCTGTACGTCCTGCCGTTGGAGGGCGGCCGCTGGCTGGTCGAGGAGACGTCGCTCGCCCGGCGCGTGCCGATGGGCGCCGACGAGCTCCGGCGTCGGCTCGCGGCCCGGCTCGGCCACGATCACACCGAGCGTGCCGAGCACGTCGAGCACGTGCGCATCCCGATGCGGCCGGGCCTGCCGTCGCTGCTGCAGCCGACCGTCGGCTTCGGCGCCGCCGCCGGATACGTGCACCCGGCGACCGGCTACTCGATCACGGCGTCGTTGCGGGCCGCCGATCGGGTGGCGGGTTCGATCGCCGAGGTGCTCGGCACCGACGCGTCGCCGGCTCAGGCGGCCCGTGCGGTGTGGCAGCGGGTCTGGCCGGTCGAACAGCGACGGTCACGGGCGCTGCACGACTACGGGCTCGCGGCGCTCCTGCGGATGGACGACACCGACATCGGCATGTTCTTCGACGCGTTCTTCGCGTTGCCGGACGAGATCTGGGCGCCTTACCTGCGGGTCGATGCGACCGCGGCCGAGGTGGGACGGGCGATGAGCGGTGTGTTCAGCCGGGTGCCGTGGTCGCTGCGTCGTCGTCTGGCGACGGGGAGTCCGGCGGCGTTCGCTCGGCTGGTGCGCTGACGGCACCGGCCGCGGCGGCCGCAACGTCCTTGCGGTGCTGGCGGATGCTCCGCCGGACCGCGAGCACCCATCCCGCCGCGGCACACGCCGAGAAGATCCACCACTGCATCATGTACGACAGGTGCGATCCCTCGCTCAGCTCGGGATCGGGCAGCGGGATGGGCAGCGCACCCTGGTCGGGCTCGGCGGCGAGCAGGTCGACGTACACCGACAGCACCGGGGCGGGCAGTTGCTCGGCGAGCCGGGGAATGTCGACGCGGAACAGTTCGGTCAGCTCGCCATCGGCCTCGGTGAGGCCGCCGAGCGAACGCTCCTGCGTCTCCCGCAGACGGCCCGTGACCTCGACGACGCCGGTCGCCGGAGCGGGCACCGAGTCGGCGTCGGGGACGAAGCCGCGGTTGATGAGCACCAGTCGACCGTCGTCGAGTTCGAGCGGGGCGACGACGTTCACACCAGTGACGCCGCCCTGTGCGCGGTTGACGATCACCACCTGCTCGTCGGCGAGGTAGGTGCCGGTGGCCGTGACCGTGCGCCACTGGACATCGGCCGGGTCGGTGGCGTCGGTGACGATGTCCTCGACGGGCACGATCGGCTCCGACGAACGGGCCCGCACCTCCGCGTTGAACTCGCGACGATCTTCGAGTCGGTGCTTCTGCCAGAACCCGAGGTTCACCATGACCACGATCAGCGCGAGCACGAGCAGGTGGAACCCGAGCCACTTGGGCTTGAAGAGGAAGCGGTACATCGTCAGGTGCGGTCCCAGAGCATGCGGTGGTCGGCCTCGGTCTCGAACAGCGCCTGTGCGGGTGTGCGCCGGTCGATGTGGCCGATGAGGCCCTTGTACACGCCGAAGCCGCAGAGCTCCTGCAGTTCGGGGGAGAAGGTGCCGACGAGGCCGAGCGGCAGCCCGAGCTGTTGGTTCTCCTGCTGACGGATCCAGCCGGCGCAGTAGTTCATCGCGATGCCCATGCGTCGCTGGTCGGTGACGTTCGCGCCGCCGCCGTGCCACAGCGAGCCGTGCCAGACGAGGATGCTGCCCGCGGTCATCTCCGCGCAGATGCTGTCGTAGTGCTGGCCGTAGACGGGGGAGTGGTCGAGCAGGTGGCTGCCGGGGATGATGCGCGTGGCGCCGTTGGCCTCGGTGAAGTCGGTGATCGCCCACATGCTGTTCGCGGTGAGGGCCCGGTGGGGCTTCGTCAGGGGCATCACCTGGTCGTCGGCGTGGATCGGTTGGGCGGTCTCGCCCGGGCCGATCGTGATGCTCGAGAGGCTGCTCACGAGCGGGCTGTCGCCCATGAGATGGCGCATCAGGGGGAGGACCACCGGATGCACCGGGATCTGCTGGTACAGCTCGCCGTGAGCGAGCAGGTTGTACACGCGGTGCGTCGCCCGACCCTCGAACCCGTTGGTACCCGGACCGATCTGCAGCAACGTCTCCAGCCGTCTCACGTCGGTGTGCAGCGCGGCTGCGGTGTCGACGTCGAAGGCGTCGCGCACGATGGTGTAGCCGTCGCGGTCGAGGTTCGCCTGATGTGCCGCGAGGGCGGGATCGTCGAGCGTGGTGCTCATGGGGGCGACGCTACTGTCGCCCCGTGTCCGATCAGCAGCCGCCCACGTCCGACCGACCGATGGCACTCGTCACGGGTGCCGGGAGCGATGGCGGCATCGGGTTCGCCGCTGCCCGTCGCTTCGCCAGGGCCGGAATGCATGTCGTGCTGGTCGCCACGTCGGATCGCATCCACCGTCGTGCTGCCGAGCTCGTGATCGAGGGCGGGTCGGCCGAGGGAGCGGTGTGCGATCTGCGCGACGAGGCAGCGGTCGGAGCGCTGGTGTCGTCGGTGGCCTCCACGGGCCGGCTCGAGGTGCTGGTGAACAACGCCGGGATGACCTCCGTCGGGGCCGGCGTCGATGCGGCAGGGCTCGTCGAGGAGCTCACCCTGGCCGAGTGGGACGACACGCTCGCCCGCAACCTCACCACGTCGTTCCTGGTGTGTCGCTCCGTGGTGCCGATCATGCGGGCGCAGGGCTACGGCCGCATCGTCAACGTCGCGTCGACCACCGGTCCGGTGTCGGCGTTCGAGCGAGCGGGTGGTTACGCCGCAGCGAAGGCCGGCATGGTCGGGCTCACCCGTGCGCTGTCGTTGGAGGTCGCATCGGCAGGCATCACCGTCAACGCGATCGCGCCCGGGTGGATCGACACGCCGTCGGCCACCGACGGCGAGCGTCGCGCCGGCGTCGCCTCACCGGTGGGCCGCAGCGGGACCGCCGACGAGGTCGCAGCCGCGATCGAATTCCTCGCCGGCCGCGACGCGAGCTACATCACGGGCACCTTGCTGCTCGTGGATGGCGGCAACCACGTCGTCGAGGACCTCGCCAACCGCTGACCCGCTCGATCGGCGTTCGGGCAGCAGGGTACGCGCGCCATTCACGAGGTCGGATACTCGCCCGGGGTCGATCGACGACGACGGATAGCCTCGACGGGCCATGAGTACGGTCCTCGACGCGATCATCCCGGCGCGCCTGGGACCGAGATACCGCCGCCTCCTCGCGTCGTCGTGGATCACCAACTTCGGTGACGGCATCGGCCTCGCAGCCGGACCGTTGCTCGTCGCATCGCAGACCGACGACCCGCTGCTGGTGGCGATGGCGTCGCTGCTGCAACGTCTGCCCTGGCTGCTGTTCGGTCTGTACGCCGGTGTCATCGCCGACCGGCACGACCGTCGGCTCATCGCCTCGTTCGCGAACATCGCCCGCGGGGCCGTGCTCGCCGTGGTGGTGGCGATGGTGGTGCTCGATGCCGTGAACGTCGGTGTGGTCCTCGTCGCGATGTTCCTGCTCGGCACGGCGGAGGTGTTCGTCGACACCACGGCGAACACGCTGTTGCCGATGATCGTCGAGCCCGACGACCTCGGGATCGCCAACGCCCGGATCATGGGCGGGCACATCGTCGTCAACCAGCTCGCCGGTCCGCCGATCGGTGCGTTCCTGTTCGCGGTGGGCATCGCCTGGCCGCTCGCCGCACAGGTGGTGCTGTTCGTCGCCGGCGCCCTGCTGCTGGTGCGCATCCCGTTCCCCCTGCCCGTGCGACCCGACGGCGAGCGGCACGCCCGACGGGAGATCGCCGACGGCCTGAGCTGGCTGTGGGAGCACGGCCCCGTGCGCACCCTCACGATCACCGTCGTGACCTTCAACATCACCTTCGGCGCCACGATGGCGGTGATGGTGCTCTACGTGCGCGAGCAGCTCGGTCTCGGCGACGTCGGCTTCGGCGTGCTCACCACGATGAGCGCGCTCGGTGGGCTGCTCGGTTCATGGGGATACGGCTGGCTCCAGAAGCGCGTGAGCCTCGGCAACATCATGCGCGCCGGGCTGGTCATCGAGACCGGCACGCACCTCACGCTCGCGCTCACCTCCACCGCAGCGGTCGCTGCTGCCGTGCTGTTCGTGTTCGGTATCCACGAGGCCGCGTGGGGCACCACGGCCGTCACCATCCGCCAGCGCGCCGTGCCGACCGAGCTGCAGGGTCGGGTCAGTGCTGCCTACATGCTGGGCGTGTTCGGTGGTCTCGTGGCGGGCTCGGCGCTCGGTGGACTCATCGCCCAGGTCTGGAGCGTCACCGCGGTCTTCTGGTTCGCCTTCGTGGGCTCCGCGATCATCCTCGTCGTCATCTGGCGCACCCTCGAACGGATCGCCCACGTCGAACCCGCCTGATCGGCCGCGCCGTCGTGGCGCGGGTGGGTGTGCCCACGGGTGCGGCGTTAGGGTCGGCGACCGATGAGCGACCACCATCTGGCACCCGACTTCCTGACCCCCGCCTGGCTGAGCGACGTCCTCGGCCACGAGGTCGCCGAGTTCGGCGTCCGTCGCATCGGCGACGGTCTCGTGGGCATGAACCTGCGACTGGCGATCTCCTACGCATCGGCCGATGCCGTCGGTGCCGGTGCACCGGCGACCGTGGTCGCCAAGCTGCCGTCGCCCGACCCGACCAGTCGTGCGACCGGCATCGCGCTGCGCAACTACGAGCGCGAGGTGAAGTTCTACCGAGACATGGCTGGCACCCTCGACATCCGCGTCGCGACGTGCCACCACGCCGACTGGGACGAGGCGAGCGGTGACTTCGTGCTCGTGCTCGAGGATCTCGCGCCCGGCGAGCAGGGCAACCAGCTCACCGGGTGCAGCGTCGAGCAGGCGCGCACCGCCGTGGTGGAGCTGGCCAAGCTCCACGGCCCTCGCTGGGACGACTCGACGTTGCACGACATCGAGTGGCTCAGCCGCCGCAGCGGACCCGAGGACACCCAGCAGCTGGCCGGCCTGTGGGCGATGCTCCTGCCGGGGTTCATGGCGACCTACTCGAAGTACCTGAGCACCGAGGCCCAGGAGCTGATCACCCGCTTCTCCGATCGCATCGGCGACTGGGTCGACGGCCGTGACGGCGCCTGGACCGTCACCCACGGCGACTACCGCCTCGACAACCTGATGTTCGCCTCCGCCGCCGGCGGGTACCCGGTGGCGACGGTCGACTGGCAGTCGCCCGGTCACTCGCAGTCCACCGGCGACGTCGCCTACTTCATGGGCGCCGGCCTGCTCCCCGAGCAGCGGCGCGAGGTCGAGCGTTCGTTGGTCGACGAGTACGGCCAGGCGCTCGCCGGCTACGGCATTGCCGTCGACGAGGCATGGCTGTGGAAGCACTACTGCCGCGACGCCTACGCCGGTGTCGTGATGAGCGTGGTCGCCTCGCAGATCGTCGAGACCACCGATCGGAGCGAATCGCTGTTCGTCGCGATGGCGACCCGTCACACCCAGCACGCGCTCGACCTGGGTTCCGAAGCGCTGCTCTGACGCGTCGCCGCGTCGCAGCGTCGGCCGTCGTCGCGTCGTATCGTCGCTGCCATGTCGCACGATCTGCCCGACTTCCACATCCCGCACGCGGAGAAGATCGAGTGGATGATCGAGACGAACGGGTGGGCGCTCGAGCCCGTGCTGCCCCGCACCGACACCGATCCGCCGGTGCCCGGGTATGCCTACACGATCGGCTTTCCCGCGGCGTTCGGCTTCCCGGAGGTGCTGCTGTTCGGGCTCACGCCGGTGGCGAGCAACGGCTTGATCAGCCTCGTCGCCGACATGCTCCGCGGCGGCACCGAGATCCCGGTCGGGGTCGAGCTCGTCGGGCTGTTCGACAACGACCTGCGGTGCCTCTTCGCCCCGGTCGACCTCGAGGAGTGGGGTGCGTTCACCGAGGTCGCGACCGCCTGGTACCGGGGCGCCGACTATCAGGTGGTGCAGTTGTTGTGGCCCGACCGCAACGGCTTCCTGCCCACCGAGGCCGGTTTCGACCAGCGGGTGCGGCCGGCGCAACCCGTGATCGGTGCCACGGGCTGACCGTCGCGACCACCGGTACCGTGACATCGTGAACGCATCGGTCCCCGACGCCCCCCTGGTACCGGTGGTGCCCGTGCTGCTGTACGACGGCGACTGCGCGTTCTGCTCGTCGAGCGTCCGTTTCCTCCGCCGGATCGTGCGGCGCCTGCCCCAGGTGGCCCCCTATCAGTTCAGCGACCTCGAGTCGTTGGGCGTGACGGCCGACGAGTGCGCCGAAGCGGTGCAGTGGGTCGGCCCCGACGGCGCTCGTGCGAGCGGACATGTCGCGGTCGCTCAGGTGCTGCTCGGCGCGGGCCGGGCGTGGTCGATCGTCGGCCACCTTCTGCGCGCACCGGTCATCTCGCCGATCGCCGGCTGGGTGTACCGATGGGTCGCCCGCAACCGTCACCGTCTGCCGGGCGGCACGCCTGCGTGCTCGCTCGGGCCGGACGGCCGACGCCCCTGACCGTCAGCCGGTGGCGTCGCGGCCGGCCGCGTGCTCGTCGATGAGTTCGCTGATCGACACCATCCGGTAGCCCTCGGCCAGGTAGGCCTCGATCACCTCGGGCAGCGCGTCGATCTCGGTGCGTCGGGCCAGCACGAGGTCGTCGTCGGGTCCGGTCGCCTCGAACGCCGAGCGGCCGATGCCGTCGTGGAAGATCACGACAGCGCCTTCGTGCAGCGCCTCGATGTAGTTGGCCCGCACGCCGGCCATGTCGTCGACAGCCGTGCCGTTGCCCGGGTCGCGGCTCACCGACCACAGCGCCAGGTCGTGGCCGAGTTCGGCCGCTGCGGTGAGCACGGTGCCGGTGACGTGACCCTTCACCGGCCGGAACCAGCGAGGGCGGTCACCCACCAGCTCGGCGATGGCGTCGGCGCCGCGTTCGATGGTGGCGCGCACGTCGGCGGGGGACTGGATCGCCGCACTGAAGTGGTCGTAGGTGTGGTTGGCGACCTCGTGGCCGTCGTCGACCATCCGCTGCACGAGATCGGGGAGACGGACGACCATCTCGCCGATGAGGAAGAACGTGGCCGGCACCTCGTAGCGGCCGAGGATGTCGAGCACCTCGGCGGTGAACTGCTTCGTCGGGCCGTCGTCGAAGGTGAGCGCCAGCACCTTGTCGCCGTCGGTGTCGACGCTCCACCACACGTTGACGCCGCCACGGGTCATCCCGGCCTTCACCGATGCCGAGTAGTTGCCGTCGAGTTGCGTCGATCCGACGTGGTGGCCGAGTGCATACGTGCCGACGGGGGCTGCCACGGCGGCCACCCCGGCGCTGCCCAGGCCCGCCCGTCGGAGAAACGTCCGCCGGTCCACGGCTGATGAGCCTACGAGGCACCCCCTTCGGGACACGGCCCCGATCGGCCACGTCACCGGATCGTCACCTCGACCCGATCTCCCGATCAGGGGCGTGGCAGGAGGGTCCTGGTCTCGTTGAGCTCCCTCGCCAGCGCATCGAGGGTCGCCACGTCGCCGGCGAGCAGGCGGGTGCGACGCTCGTCGTCGAACGGGCCGATGGTCACGAGCGTTCGGTAGTCGACAGCGGGGCGGTCGAGCACGATCCGCAGCGCGGCCGTGAGCGCGGCGACGGGGTCGGCGTCGTACGTGGCGAGCAGGGCCTCCACGTCACGCTTGCGAAGCGTCGGCACGGGAGGAGTCTGTCAGGCGGCTGTGCTCTCAGGCGACGGCGAGTCGCCTTCGATCCTCCACGACGTGAGGCACCCGGTGCTCGGCGAGCAGGTCGAGGAACGGCACGGCATCGAAGGCCTCTGGGCCCATCACGCCGCTGCCGGTCCACACGCCGTGGGCGAGCAACTCGACCGCGACCACGGGGTGCACGGCGGTCTGCCACACGACGGCCTGGTGGCCGTACTCGCGCATGGTCCACTCGTTGTCGACCACCTGGTAGATGTACGACTCGCGTACCGAGCCGTCCTTGCCGAGGCCGCGCACCAGCGAGCCGGCGCACGTACGCCCGCGCATCCGGTCGCCGAGTTCGGCGGGGTTGGGCAGCACGGCGGCGACGAGGTCGCGGGGCGACACCTCGACGCCGCGCACGTTCACCGGCTTGGTGCTGTCGAGGCCGAGCTTGCGCAGCGTGGCGAGCACGTCGAGGAACTCGTCGCCGAGGCCGTACTTGAACGTGACGCGGCCGACGTCGAGCCAGCGCGGCATGAGGATGACCTCTTCGTGCTCGACGTTGACACAGCCGAGCGGACCGATGTCCTCCGGGAACACGAAGGTCTCGGGTTCGCTGAACGGCTCGGTGGTGAACCAGCCGCGGTCGCGCTCGTAGACGATCGGCGGGTTGAGGCACTCCTCGATGGTGGTCCAGATCGAGAACGTCGGGGCGAAGGCGAACCCGTCGATCACGAGGTCGCTGCCGTCGCGCACGCCGATCTCGTCGATGCGGCTGAACAGGTGATCGGACGCGAAGCGTGCCGCCACGTCGGAGAAGCCCGGCTCGACGCCCATGCCGACGAGCGCCAGTTGGCCCCGCTCGACCCACTGGTCGGCGACCGCGAACTGGGCGTCGCCGAGCATGACGCCCGGCGTGTTGTACGGATCGGTGGGGTGGGGGACCGACATGTGCATGGCCATGTCGAGGTAGTGGCAGCCCGCCTCGAACGCCGCGTCGAAGATCGGCGGGTTGAGCCGGGGGTCGCAGGCGTTGACGATCACGTCGGCGCGGCACGACCGGGCCAGCTCGACGATGTCGGCGCGGTCGGAGGCATCGACCTTGGTGGACACCACCTTCGCCGACTTCGCCTTGGCGGCCGCACGAGCGGCCCGGGCGGCATCGATGTCGGCCACCACGATCTGTTCGAACACGTCACGACGTGCAGCGATGGAAGCGAACGCTGCTCCCACGCCACCGGAACCCACCACGAGAACTCGCATGGGGCGTCAGCATATCACGTCGCTGACTGGTGAGTCAGTCAAACTGACTTATGAGTCGGTCAGACCATCCGGACGGCTGTCCGGGCCGGTCGGTCAGAGGGCGAAGGCTCGGCGTTCGGCGCCGATCGCCACCAGCTTCGAGATGCGTCGTGCCAGGTAGGGGCTGAAATGTCCGCGGTAGCGCAGCTGCAGTTCGGGCAACATCCAGTCCTGCCCGGTGACTGACCCGCGACACAGCGGCGAGCCGCAGCTGCAGTCGAACGCGTCGTAATCGTCGCCGTCGGTCATCGCGAAGTCGTAGGTGAGCTGCTCACCAGGGGCGATGTCGCGCAGGGCCACGAGGAGCATCCCGCCGCTCATCCCACAGTTCGGCTCGCACGAGTGCACGACGTGGTCGACGGGCTCGGCGTGGTCGGAGCCGACGAGGAACAGGTCGTCGTCGAGTTGCACGGCGCGGCGCTGACGGTCGTCGTCGAACGCCCCGAACGCGAGCCGGTCGACGATCGTGCCGCCGAAGGCGCCCACGGTCTCGCCGGCGGCGATCGGTGCGATCGCGGTGGACGTCAGCGAGGGGCCGCCGATGGTGTCGACCGATGCGGCGCGCGCCTTGGGGGTGAGGAAGCTCGTGGACATGTCCGCAGCATGGCGGCGTGCGACCGCCGGCGTCTACTCACTGATCCGTCAGCCGATCTGACCGCTCGCTCAGTCCGACTGTCGGACCGGTCAGTGCGGGCGATGCCGTGCGATGCCGTGCGAGGCCGTGCGAGGCCGTGCGAGGCCGTGCGAGGTCCGCCCATCCGTCTGCGTCGACCGCGTCGGGGTTGGCTACGGTCGGGGCGACGCCGGTCGGGGGACCGGCGCAAGCCCTGGGGGAACGATGTCCGACGCAACCGCGCCAGCCACCGACTGGAACTTCGCCGACCTGTACGAGGCCGTCGCGGCCGCCGTGCCAGATCGCCCGTGCCAGATCCAGGGCGACCGAGTGATCACGTGGGGCGAGTTCGAGCGGCGCACCGCCGCCCTCGCCGCCGACTTCGTCGCGGCCGGCATCGGCCAGGGTGCCAAGGTCGCCATCTACCTCTACAACGGCCCCGAGTACATGGAGACCATGGCGGCGGCGTTCAAGGTGTCGATGGCGCCGGTGAACACCAACTACCGCTACGGCGCCGACGAGATCGTCTACCTGTTCGACAACGCCGACGCCGAGGCAGTGGTCTTCCACGCCTGCTTCACCGAACTGGTGGAGGCCGTGAAGGACCGCCTGCCCAAGGTGAAGCGCTGGTACGTGGTGTCCGACGAGACCGGCAGCGGTCCGTCGTGGGCGTCGGCCTACGAGGACGTGGTCAGCTCGGGTGCGACGCCGTCGATCACGTGGTCGCGCAACGGCGACGACCTGTTGCTGCTCTACACGGGCGGCACGACCGGCATGCCCAAGGGTGTGATGTGGCGCCAGGACGATCTGTTCAACGTGCTCGGCGGCGGTGGCAACGCAGTGCTGGGCGTGCCTGCCGCGAGCGGCGTGCCCGAGGTGATCGAACGGGTGCACGCTGCGCCGGCCGGGGCGATGATGCTGACCGCGGCGCCGCTCATGCACGGCACGGGCCAGTTCTCCGCGCTCAATGCGATGGCGCTCGGCGGGTGCATCGTCACCCTCGTCAACCGCAAGTTCGACGTGGCCGAGCTGTTCCGAACGATCGAGGCTCGCAAGGTGACGAACCTGATCATCGTCGGCCAGGCGTTCGCCGGTCCGATGCTCGACCAGCTCGAGGAGGATCCGGGCCGCTTCGACACCACGAGCCTCGCCCTCGTCGTGTCGTCGGGGGTGATGTGGAGCCAGGAGAACAAGGCCGGGCTGCTCAAGCACATCCCGCAGGTGTTGCTGTTCGACTCGTTCGGTTCGTCCGAGGCCGTCGGCATGGGTGGCAGCGTGAGCGCCGCCGGTGCGGCGGAGCAGACGGCGAAGTTCGCACTCGGTGCCAACTGCGCGGTGTTCGCCGACGACGGCAGCCGCGTCGAGCCCGGTTCGGGCGATCAGGGCGTCGTGGCCGTCGGCGGCTTCATCCCGCTCGGCTACTACAAGGACGAGGCCAAGACGGCCCAGACGTTCCGCACCTACGAGGGGCGCCGCTGGAGCGTGCCGGGCGACTTCGCCGAGGTGAACGCGGACGGCAGCCTGAAGCTGCTCGGCCGCGGCTCGGTGTGCATCAACACCGGCGGTGAGAAGGTCTTCCCCGAGGAGGTCGAGGAAGCCTTGAAGACCCACCCGAGCGTGCGCGACGCGGTGGCCGTCGGCCTGCCCGACCCGCGCTTCGGCGAGACCATCTGCGCGGTCGTCGAGCCCCAGGAAGGCAAGGAGACCCCGACGCTCGAGGAGCTGAGCGCACACGTGAAGCAGCACCTCGCCGCGTACAAGGCGCCGCGCAACCTCGTGATCGTCGACTCGATCCGGCGCGCGCCGAACGGCAAGGTCGACTACAAGCGGTTGAAGGGCGTGGCCATCGACACCGTCGGTGCCACCCAGGGCATCGGCCAATGACGGCAGCCGACCTGCGCACGCGCCTCGCCACCGACGAGAGCGTGCTCATGCCGGGCGTGTGGGACGCGATCACGGCGAAGCTGGCCGCCGAGGCCGGCTTCGCCACCGTGTTCCTGTCGGGGTACGCGGTGAGCGGCACGCTGTTGGGCGTGCCCGACTTCGGACTGCTCACCCAGACCGAGATGGCCGAGGTGGCCCGGCGCGTCTGTCGCGCGGTACCGGGTGTGAACGTGGTGGTCGACGCCGACACCGGCTACGGCAATCCGCTCAACACCATCCGCACAGTGGAACTCTGGGAGCACGCCGGTGCGTCGGGCATGTTCCTCGAGGACCAGGTGTGGCCGAAGCGTTGCGGGCACATGGCGGGCAAGCAGGTGATCGAACGCGCCGACTGGTTGGCCAAGCTGCGCGCCGCGTGCGACCACCGGGAATCGATCCATGTGACGGCCCGCACCGACGCTCGTGCGGCGATCGGGCTCGACGAGGCGATCGAGCGGGCCCGGATGGCCCGCGACACCGGTGTCGATGCGCTGTTCGTGGAAGCGCCCGAGTCGATCGAGGAGATGGAGCGCATCGCTGCGGCACTGCCCGACATCACCCTCGTGGCGAACATGGTGGAGACCGGCAAGACGCCGTTGCTCACCCCGGCCGAGTTGGCCGAGCTCGGCTTCACGCTGATCGTGTCGCCGTTGTCGTTGCTGTTCAGCATGGTGAAGGCGGTGCAGGTGAGCCTGCAGCAGCTCCGCGACGACGGCAGCCTGCGCGGCCATCTCGACCGCTTGTGCGACTTCGACTCGTTCGGGCGGCTGGTCGGCCTGCCCGAGCACTACGAGACCGAACAGCGCTACCGCTGATCGGCCGCACGCATCGGCTGCGCCCCTGGTGGACAAATGGAGGAGGTGACCGAACGGTCGCCGCTAACATCAGCGCCGACACGCATCACGAGTGATCCGGTCCGCAGGTCCGCCTGCGGCACGTGATCCGGCAACCGGGGAGGAAGCCCCACGGTGCCTTCCCACCTCGGTGGGGATGTGGTCCCGGCAACGGCCGGGGCAACAGAGCTTCCGCTCGTGCGGCGATCGGTGCAAGACACCAGGCAACGACACCAGGCAGCGAGCGCGAAAGGACGGGTCGATGACGGCAGCACTCCCGGTCACGGGCGCATGGCGCCCCGGCGACCCGCAGGGCAACCGCCAGTTCTTCACGTTCCCGCACGACCGCCCGTTCGCGCTCGACACCGGCGTGGCGTTGCACGACGTGGCCATCGCGTACGAGACGTGGGGTCGGCTCGACGCCACGGCCAGCAACGCGATCCTCGTGTGCCACGCCTGGACGGGCGACAGTCACGCCGCCGGACCGGCCGGCCGCGGCCACACGTCGGCCGGGTGGTGGGACGACCTGATCGGTCCCGGGAAGCCGCTCGACACCGACCGCTGGTTCGTGGTGTGCTCGAACGTGCTCGGCGGCTGCCAGGGCAGCACCGGGCCCGCATCGCCGCACCCGGTCGACGGGTTGCCGTGCGGCAGTCGCTTCCCGGTCGTCACCGTGCGCGACATGGTGCGCGCGCAGGCCCGGCTCGCGAACCACCTCGGGATCGACGTGTGGCACTCCGTGATCGGCGGCTCGATGGGCGGCATGCAGGTGCTCGAGTGGGCGATCACGTTCCCGCAGCGCGTGCGGTCGATCGTCCCCGTCGCCACGTGCGCGCAGGCCACGGCGCAACAGATCGCATGGGGTGCGATCGGGCGGCGGTCGATCCGCCTCGACCCGAACTGGCGCGGCGGCGATTACTACGACGCCGAGCCGGGGGAGGGGCCGACCGAGGGTCTCGCCGTCGCCCGCATGGTCGCCCAGGTCACGTTCCGCAGCGACAACGTGTTCACCGACCGGTTCGGGCGCGAACTCGCTGACGGCAGCGAACTGAACGGTCGCCTCGACCTGTGGCAGCGGTTCGAGGTGGAGCGGTACCTCGACCACCACGGCGAGAAGCTCATCCGGCGTTTCGACACCAACAGCTACCTGGCGATCGGCAAGGCGATGGATCTCCACGACGTGGGGCGTGGCCGCGGCGGGCTGCGCTCGGCGATGGCCCGGGTGAAGGTGCCGACGCTCACGATGGGGATCTGGAGCGACATGCTCTACCCGTCGTACCAGCAGCGCCAGATCCGCGATCTGCTCGTCGAGCAGGGCGGCCGGGCCGAGTACGTCGAGATCGACTCGCCGCACGGCCACGATGCGTTCCTCATCGAGTTCGATCAGGTGGGCCCGCCGATCGGTCGGTTCATCGACGAGGTGGCGAAGGGCTGAACCCGTCGGCCGCGGACGTCAGGCGCGGTTCAGGCGCGGGCCAGGAGCTCGCGCAGCTTCGGCACCATCGGGCTCGACGCCGGCAAGCGGACGGCGAGCATCGCCGGCACACCCTTCGGGTCGTGGCCGCGCAGCACGAACACCGAGCGCTTGCGAGGCGGGGAGTCGCTCTCGCCGACCACACGCCAGGCGCTCATGTTCCGCTTGAACATCCGCCGCTGATCGACGAGGAGTTCGCCGTTCGGTTCGACGAGGATCTTCGTCTCCTTGAACCGGCCCACCGGGTCGCCGCGCTCGGTCATCAGCTGGGCGTTGCACAGGAATCGCGAGCGGTCCTTTGCCACCCAGTGCGGTTCGATGCGGAACCCCACCCAGGCGAGGCCGGCCATGACGGCGACGGCGAGAACGAGCCAGACGTACTCCACGGCGGAATCATGGCACGCACCCCGTCCGGCCGCTCGTTCGCCCCGCTCCGTCGGGCGTCGGACGGTCTGCAGGTGAGTGACCGCGGTCGGAGGAGGCCCGTGCGCGAGAATGGTCGTGATGTCCCCCTGCCGAGCCACCCCTCACCGGCAGTTCGTCGTCACTCCCGCGACGGGTGCGGCATGACGGGCGTGTCCGCTGTCTGGGGCAGCGCCGGCTCACTCGGCGCCGAACTCACCGAGTCGCAGGCCGCATTCCGGGTGTTCGCCGCGGCCGGTGGTCTCGTGCTGCTCGGTCTCGTGCTGCTGCTGCTCACCATCTGGTGGTGGCGCGGGACGCGTCCGGAGTCGCCGGCGCTGGGGCCGCTCGAGGTGATGGGCGACCGCAAATGGGCTTCGGCCGCCGAGTCGGAGCGTCGGCGTCTGCTGGAGGAGTTCCGGCCCGAGGGCGCCGCACCGACGAACCTCTACGTCGAGCCCGAACCGGTCGACCTGTCGGTGTTCGGGCGGGAGGCGCCGACGAACTTCGAGGATCTGCGCGAGCCGACGATCGACCCGGAGGCGCTCGAGATCGAGTCGGAGTCCGTCGTGGCTGACGCAGCGGATGCGGTCGATGCGGTCGATGCGGTCGATGCGGTCGATGGCGCGCCGGTGGCCGACTCCTCCGAGGTGTCGGTCGGCGAGGTCGACGGCACCGAGGTGTCGGTCGGCGAGGTCGACGGCACCGTGGCGATGGCCGTGCCGTCGCTGCTCGAGATGCACGCGCCGGCTGCCGATCACTCCGACGGCGTCGCTGCGGCGCCCCAGGCGGCGTCCGCAGAGCCCGATGTCTCCGGCACCCCCGACGAGACCGAGGCGATGATGTCGCCCGATCGGCACGCGTCGCCAAACGCCGGCGACTGAGCAAGGCCCGTCGCCTCGTGCGTCACTGACGTCGGAGCAACCGGCACGGTCCGGCGTCGCGTGGCGCTCCGCCGGTACGGTGTGGCGCATGGCCCAAGGTCTCGATGTCGACGCGATGCTGAACCGATTCCGCGAGCGTGCCGCTGCGGTGCGCAAGCGGCCGTTGCCGCCGGTGGCGGGCGAGGAACGGCAGGCGTTCATCTCGCAGGCGAACACCGATTTCATGGACTTCGCGATCATCGGTGACGCAGAGGGCACCGTCGAGGACGGCTTCCTCGTGTTGCGGATCGACCTGCGTCCGGCAGATCAGCGGAGCTGACGCTCCTCGGCAGCTGCGGGCGAATCGCCCCAGCTCAACGGGGACGCGATGTGATCCCGGCGGGAGTTCGGTGTCGTCACCGGGGCGACTTCGTGAACAAGATCCGTCGTTCGCGTTGTCCGCTGCGGCCGATCGGTTGCTATCATCTCCCCTCGCATTGCGGATGTGGCTCAGCTGGTAGAGCATCACCTTGCCAAGGTGAGGGTCGCGAGTTCGAATCTCGTCATCCGCTCAAGTAAAAGTCCAGGTCAGCGGCCCTTTCGAGGGCCGCTGATCTGCTTTTCCGGCCACGCGGTCTACTATCTCGATCTACTATCGGTCCGGTTTTCGGACCCTCCGACGTGGTGGGACGGAGGCGGCAGATGGCTCGAACGGGCAAGAGGCCAGGCACGGCGGCAACGCCGAAGCGCGCGACGGGCCGGCAGGGGCCGCGACGTGAGAAGGGCAGTGGCGGTGTCACGCTCTTGAGGCCAGGCGTGTGGCGGGTGGCGGCGCTGGCTCGGCTGAAGGTGGCCGAGGTGGAGCAGCGGCTGCCGCGCGGCGGTACGTCGGCGAAGTCGGTGCGGGCGGCGTTCGATCTCTATCTCGAGGCGGCGGCGGCGGGAACGATCGAGCTGGCGCCCAGGACGATCGTGACTTCGCGATCGGCGGCGAACACGATGTGTCGGATGTTGCTGCCGGGTGATCGGCCGTTCGGCACGATCGCGCTCAACCGGTTGACGTGGAAGGAAATCGAGCAGCTCTACGCGGCCATGCGAGCCGAAGTTGGTGTCGATTGGGTGCGTCGGTGCGCCACGGTCCTCACCCGGGCGCTCGACTTCGCCCGCAAGCGGGGCCTGATCGACTCGAATCCGTCGAAGGATGCGGCCCGCCCTCGCAGCGGGCGATCGAAGCCGGTGTCACCGGCGGTGGCGGATGTACGTGCAGTGCTCGACCGTGTGCGGGCGATGGATGCCGAACTCGCTGACGCGGTGACGTTGCTCGCGAGCACGGGCATGCGCAAGGCAGAGCTGTTGGGTCTGCAGTGGTCGGCGGTCGATCTGGAGCGGCGTGAGGTGCACCTCGCCTTTGCGATCTCTGACGGAGGCCCCGGCGTCAAGGTCGTGCGCAAGGAGACGAAGAAGAGCGACTGGCGCGATGTGCCGTTGACCGCTCAGGCGATCGAGGTGCTGCGTCGTCAGCGAGAGCGGCTGGTGCAGCGTGGGGGCGTCAGTCCATCGGACTACGTGTTCCCCGGGAGCCCCGATCCGTCCGTGCCGTTCCGGCCGGACACCTTCGCCGATCGCTGGCTCGCATGCCGGGGCGAATCTCCGGTCACGCTGTTGCAGCTACGTCACTTCGTTGCGACGACGATGCTCGATGCGGGGGAGTCGTACCGCACGGTGGCCGACATCCTCGGCAACAGCGAGAACACGTTGCGCTTGCACTACGACGGCCGCACGGACGTCGGCAAGCGCAGGGCGATCGAGGCGCTGGCGTTCTAGAACTCGAGCGGTCCGGCCTGTGCGAGGAAGGCTTCGACGGCTTCGACCGGCACGAGGATCCGGCTGCGTAGTTTCACCGCCGGCAGCTGACCAGTTCGGACACATTCGTAGGCGGTGCTCTTCGAGACGCCGAGGATCTCGGCGACCTCGCGCACGCTGTACGTGCGGGCAGACCTGGCTCGGTTCGAAGGCGAGTGTTGCGTCATGGTGATCCTCCTCGGTGTGCTCGGCCCAGTCGGGCATGGAGGGGCCCACTGGCCCGCCGCCGGTCCTTGCCTACACAACTGGACAGCGAGTCGACCCCGCGGTGAAAACACGTGCGCGGAACCGCTCAGCGTGGACGGAAATCGTTGTCGCGGCCGCCGATTTCGGCCGCCTCGGATCGGAACACTCGATCGTCTCGAAGGCCCAGCTCACGGGCCATGCAACGGAACGCGACGCTTCGTGCACCGCCACGGTGATCTTCTGTGTGATAACCCGTATTCGTTTGGATGAACGATCGGGAGTTGTCCGGGATTGACGGGGTGAGCTGGCCGGGAGGGCCGGTTCGAGGCGGTTGTGGGGTGGTGTGTGTGCTGTCGATCGTGGGC
>JAPLAA010000047.1 GCA_026393475.1 Actinomycetota bacterium | reverse complement strand
ACGGGATCGAGGCCGGCGAGGAGCGCCTGCAACTGCTCGCCCTCCACCATCCCGACGAGGCCGAGTCCGGCGGCCTGAGCGCCCATCCACACACCGGGGGACTCGCCCGGCGCTTGCGTCAGGTACTTCGTGTAGTACGCAGCCGAGGAGGCGGCCGACGACGCATACAACGTGGTCACACGCATCACGACCGAACACCGCCCCAAATGGGCACCTGTCTGTCAAACCAACAGCGTCCGGAACGACTTTTCGAGGATGAGGTCATCGGGGTCAGCCCTCGAACGGCAGCGACGGCTGATCGGACGCGTCTGTCGGGTCCAGCTCGACCGCCTCACGGTCTTGCTCGACGGCCTGCGGCGTCTGCGCCTGGTCGAACTGGTCGGCGGAGGTGCAGGGTGGCTCGTCGTCCGTCGAGTCGTCATCGCCATCACCCGCTTCGTCGCCATCACCCGCGTCGTCATGCAGGTCGTCGCGCAGGCCGGTTGGCATCTCGACCGGCGGCCATGTGATGGGTCCGCCGGCGTAGGCCTCGAGCGCGAGGCGCGGGATCCGAATCGGCTTGCCGAACCGGAAGGCCGGCAGACCAGCCGCTCCGCCCGATGCGATGTAGAGCTTGGCGAGCTCGTACGTGCGGTTGCGGCTCAGCCGCAGCACCTTGGCTGCCTCGCGCACGTTCAGGAAGTCGGGCAGCCGCAGCCCATCTGGGCGTGCCTGCGGAGCGAGTTCGACGACGTGGAGAGGAGCCGTAGTGGGGTGTTGGGCGGGCTGAAAATCCTTCACATGGGACAACCGGACGCGAAACCAGGCCCGCGGTGAAATCTGGTCGCCCCCCGCAACGAGATCGTCACAGGAATCCCACAAGTGGTGTGCGGTCGGCCACGCGACGCCGACATCTCGAGGAGTCGGGCCCTCTCGCCTGTCAGTCCGGTTCGGTGAGGAAATCGGCCACCACACGTGCCGCCTGGGCGTCGCCGCGACGGGTGCGGTGGGCGTAGACGTTCATCGTCGTCGTGCCGCTGGCATGGCCAAGACGCGCTGCAACAGTCGGCACCGGCACACCGGCGTCGAGCAGCTGGGTGGCCTGGAAGTGGCGCAGGTCGTGCAGGCGGACGGCGACTCCGCCAGGCACGCGCTCGCGGACGACTTCCCACCTCTTGCTCGGCACGTCAGGCCGCCACGCCTCTCGGCCGAGTGGCTCGAAGCTGAACACGTAGTGCAGACGTCGCTGGTGCTCGTTCATCCCGGCCATCGCTGCGATGTGCATCGCCTCGGCCCACGCATCGCGCAGCGCGTCGACCGTGCCCGGATCGAGCGACACGGTTCGCGTGGACCTCGTCTTGGTCGGCCGGTCGCCTCGCGTACCCGGGATCGCGATGTGGCTCCGCATCACCGACATGGTTCCGGCGTCGAGGTCGACGTCGGTCCATCGAAGTCCGCAGATCTCGGCGCGACGTGCTCCGATCGCGATCGCCACGCGGACGTAGAGGCCGAACATCGGGTCGTGCGCGAAGGCCTCACGGAGCAAAGCACGCACCATCTCCGGTTCCGGCGGCTGGAGCTCGCTCTGCTCGAGCGGCGGAGGGGACGCGAGCGTGGCGACGTTGCGGTGCACGAGTCCCCACCGGATCGCCTGGTTCAACGATCCGCGCAGGACGGCGTGCACCTGATGGATCGTCGCCGGCTTCAGGTTCCGCTTGCGCAGCTTGACGTACAGGCGGTCGATGTCCTGCGCCGTCAGCTTCGACAGGCGGATCGATCCGAGCACCGGGACGATCTCCCGGTTGATGTTCCGGCGGTAGTTGTAGAGCGTTGTATCGGCACGACCGATCGCGGTGAGGTGCTCCATCCACCGCTCGAGCAAGACCGCGAGCGTCGGATCATCGGCCCCGACACGGCCCTGCGCGACCGACACCTCGAGCTCGGCCAGCGCCGCCTTGGCCTCGCGCTTGGTGAGCCCCTTCACCGTGCGGATGACGCGGCGGTACGACCCGGTGCTCGCATCGCGTCCGGTCGACACGATCAGTTCCCACGTGCCCGGCGCCCGTTCACGCATCGTCCCCATTTTCGACCCACCCTTTCGCGGCAGATTCGCGGCAGGAACTGTAGCGGGGAACGAATCCCGGTCGAGCAAATGCACTCTGACCAGGTCTTTCGTGGTGCCCCCTCTGGGACTCGAACCCAGAACCAACGGATTAAAAGTCCGCTGCTCTAACCATTGAGCTAAAGGGGCGGGCGGCGGTCCGTGGACGCGCCCGGGCCGTCAGGTTAGAGCCACGCGGCGGTGTCGGGACCCCTGCGGGCTCACGAGGCGGGTTCGTGGGTACAGCCGGGCATGGACATCACTCGGCACGACGACGGCTCGCTCACCATCCCGGTCATCCCGGGCCGACACGCGGACGACGTCGACGACGGCGTCGCTCCGGCCCCGGGACCGACGGAGATGACGATCCGCCCCGGTGAGGGTGGCTACGTGGAAGCGCTTGCCCAGTGGGACGCTCAGCAGCATCCGGACCAGACCGAGGCGGTGTCGACGGCGAGCGGTCGTGAGCAGGCGATGCAGGTGGTGCATGCCGTGGCGGAGGATCGCGAACATGTCGCCGACGCCGTGGCCGCGCTCGACGACGCAGAGGCCGGCGGCGAGGCGCTCCGACACGTGCTGGTGGGTGGGACCCCATCGGTCCAGGCCTTCGCCGGCGAGGTCGCCGACGCCGAGGGTGGCGACCCGCTGCCCCCGCACACGGCGACCCGCATCATCGGTGAGGTCCTCGCCGAGATCGACTCGACGAACCCGACCTGACCGGACGAGCAGCGAGCGGCGGTTCCGTGACCTTCGGCCCTAGGGAGTGGCTCGACGCTCCCGGCACAGTGCAGGGAGCATGTTCACCATCGTCCGGCGAGAGGAGCTGACCCCCACCACGTTCCTGTGGGACGTGGAGGCGCCCGATGTGGCGGCCTCGGCCCACGCCGGTCAGTTCGTGATGGTGCGGCTGCACGACGGCTCCGAGCGGGTGCCGCTCACGATCGCCGACTTCGACCCGACCGCGGGAACCGTCACGGTGGTGGTGCAGGCGCTCGGCCGCTCGACGGCGGAGATGCGCGACCGGTACGCGGCGGGCGACTCGATCGCCGACTTCGTCGGACCCCTGGGTGTCCCGCCGCCCATCGAGCGGGTCGGCCACGTCGCGCTCGTCGGCGGAGGTCTGGGCGTCGCACCGATCTACCCGCAGCTGCGCGCCTTCGCCGAGGCCGGGAATCGCACAACGGTGATCGTCGGGTTCCGCTCCGCCGAGCTCGAGTTCTGGCACGACCGGATGGCCGCCATCGCCGACCGACTGATCGTGTGTACCGACGACGGCAGCGCAGGTCGTCCGGGCTTCGTGACCGACGCGCTCGCCGAGGTGGTGGCCGACGACCGACCCGACCTCGTGGTCGCGATCGGCCCGCTGCCGATGATGCGTGCCTGCGCCGAGGTCACCCGCGGTCCGGGCGTGCCGACGTCGGTGTCGCTCAACTCGATCATGGTCGACGGCACCGGCATGTGTGGCTCGTGCCGGGTGAGCATCGACGGAGCGACACGGTTCGCGTGCGTCGACGGACCCGACTTCGACGCGCACCGGGTGGACTTCGATGAGCTCGTGTCGCGCCAGCGCCGGTTCGTGCACGACGAGCGGCGCGCCAGCGACGACTACGAGCACCGGTGTGCGGTCGAGCAGCAGCTCTTCGTCGAGGGCCGGCGCACCTACAAGAAGCTGCGCCAGATCGAGCCGACGAAGGTGCCGATGCCCGAGCGTGATCCCGGGGCCAGGTCGCGCACGTTCGACGAGGTGTCGCTCGGCTACTCCCTGAGCGAGGCGCTCCGTGAGGCGGAGCGGTGTCTGCAGTGCAGTCGCCCGACGTGCATCTCGGGCTGCCCCGTCTCGGTCGACATCCCGCGGTTCATCCGCCACCTGCTCGTCAAGGACGTCGACGGGGCGCTCGCCGTCATCCAGGAGACGAACGTGCTGCCGTCGGTGTGCGGACGCGTCTGTCCACAGGAGAGCCAGTGCGAGAGCCAGTGCGTGATCGGCCGCAAGCTCGAGCCGGTCGCGATCGGGCGGCTCGAGCGCTTCGTCGGCGACCACGGGCGTGTCGCCGTGACGCTGCCGGCGGAGGAGCCCGCCAGGATCGGCCCACTTCACGGCTCGCGAGTCGCGGTCGTCGGCTCTGGCCCGGCAGGCCTCGCCTGCGCCGCCGACCTCGCCCGCGCCGGCGTGTCGGTGACTGTGCTCGAGGCGCTGCACGTGGCGGGCGGCGTGCTCCGCTACGGCATCCCGTCGTTCCGACTCCCGCGCGACATCATCGACCGCGAGGTCGATCGGCTCGTCGAGCTCGGCGTCGAGTTCCAGACCGACGTCGTCGTGGGCCGGACGTTCACGGTCGCCGACCTGCTCGGTTCGCGCGGGTTCGACGCGGTGTTCCTCGGCGTCGGTGCCGGCGCACCGAGCTTCCTCGGCATCCCGGGCGAGAACGCCGGGCAGGTGTCGAGCGCCAACGAGTTCCTCACGCGGGTGAACCTCATGGGTGCCGATCGCTTCCCGCATCTCGACACGCCGGTGGGCCTCGGCGACGACGTCGTGGTGGTGGGTGCGGGCAACACGGCGATGGACTGCCTGCGCGTCGCCCGCCGGTTGGGTGCTCGGCGCGTGCGCTGCATCTATCGACGCAGCCGGGCCGAGGCCCCCGCGAGGCTCGAGGAACTGCGCCATGCCGAGGAGGAGGGTGTCGAGTTCCTGTTCCTCCACAACCCTCGCGAGGTGCTCACCGACGACCAGGGCGACGTGCGCGGCATGGTGGTGGAGCGGATGCTGCTCGGCGAGCCCGACGAGCGCGGACGTCGCTCACCGGTCGGCACCGGCGAGATCGAGGAGCTGGTGTGCGACTCGGTGATCGTCGCGCTCGGCACCAACCCCAACCCGATCGTGACCCGTTCGACGGCGGGACTGCAGCTCGACAGCCGTGGCTACGTCGCAGCGGATCCGGTGACCCAGGCGACCAACCTGCCCGGCGTGTTCGCGGGCGGTGACATCGTCACCGGCGGTGCCACCGTGATCCTCGCGATGGGTGCCGGACGACGTGCGGCCGCGGCGATCGCGGCGTTCCTCACCGGCGACCGATCGGCGACCGTCGACACCGTCGACACCGACACGGGCGACACCGTCGACACCGACACCGTCCACATGGGCGAGCATCGCTGCCCGCGCTGCCGACGGCCTCTGTCAGACGGCACCGACGACGGCGAGGCGGCCGTCTGCTGTGCGGATGCCGGCGTCGCCTGGCGATGCACGTCGTGCGACAAGCGCAGCGAGGGGTTCGCGTTCCCGTACGGTCGCTGCCCTGCGTGTGACGGCGTGCTCGAGCTCCTGGCGAACGACTCGGCGCAGACCGTCGACCACGCTGGTCTCGCAGCACTGCGCACGGCGTTCGAGATCGAGCTCGGCGGCGTGGGCTTCTACACCGAGGCCTCGACGGCCACGACCGATCCGGTGCTGCACGACCTGTTCGGCCGGCTCGCCGAGATGGAGCGCGAGCACCTCGCGACGCTCACACGCCGATACCACGTCGCGGTGGACGACCTCGGCGACGCGGCCACCGGCCACGCCCTCCACCGCGCGACGCGGCACCTCGGTCACCACGACGTGCCCGACGACCCCGAGAGCCTGCTCCGCGTGGCGATCGAACTCGAAGAACGCGCCCACTACCTGTTCCTGCAGACGGCGCCGGCCGACGACGAGCACCCGGTCGCGGCCCGGCTCTACCGCGAGCTCGCCGCCGAGGAGGGTGAGCACATCGCACTGCTGAGCACCGAGCTCTCCGCGTGGCTCGACGGGCGACCGAGCCTGCTCTGAGCGCGCCCTGCACATGCGCACTCGCCAAGGCGCGAGGCGACGCCGGACGGTGTGCCCGTCCGGCGCGCTCGGATGCTGCCGTCAGAGGCTGACGTTGCGGGCCACGTCCCATCCTGCGGTCACCGGGGTGCCCTCGGAGCCATCGGGGTTCTGGGTGAACACGGTGAAGCGGATCGTGCCGTAGTTCAGGAGGATCTCGTCGCCGGGATACTGGGCGGGTTCCTCGCTCTCGTCGCTGAACTCGCCGATGATCACGTCGGTCAGCACGATCTGGGCGATCCGCGTCGGGCCCTCACCGGGGCGCTCGACGGTGAGCGTCACTTCGGGGATCACCTGTCCCGTGGCGACCGCGAGCATGATCGGCGGGCTCGACACGTCGAGCAGCTTCGACACCACGAGCGGCCCGAAGTTCGCCTTGCCGGCAGTTGGGCCACCTGCGCCACCACCGATGTCGACGGTGTTCTGCAGCTCGAACCGGTACCCGGTGAGCTCGATCTCGCGAGGGTGACGCTCCGATGTCGACGACCCGTCGATGCCGGCGATCTTCAGATAGATGTCCACGGCCGGCTGGGCCTCGCACGAGGTGGCACACCCCGAACCAGGCGCGCCGGGCGCACCTGCCGGACCTGCCGGACCCTGTGCCCCGGCGGGGCCCTGCGCCCCTGCCGGACCAGCGGCGCCCGCAGGACCGGCAGCACCGGCCGGACCCACCGCGCCATCGGCACCATCGGCACCCGCAGGACCGACAGGACCCGCGATGCCTGCGGGACCGGCGGGACCTGCGGGACCCGTGATGTTCCACACCACCCGCTCCTCGCCCCGACGACAGCCGCGGCCGTCCTCCGGGATGCGCAGGTAGCCACTCGAACTCCGACAGGCGACGACCTCGTCGTCGACGCTCGACCCCGACGACGCGAACGCCATCGTCGTCACCGTCACGAGCGGCAGTGCCACGAGTGCACCGACCGACCAACGTGCTGACCGCTTCATGTCCCCGACCTCCCGGCGCCCGGACCCCCCGGCTCGCGCTCGTCGAAGACATCGGCACGCCGCTGGAGCAACCGCGACAAGAGATGGTCAGAACTCGTCGGCCGAACCGTCAAACCGCGACGGACAGCGCGGCGAGCCGGTCCCGGACGGCCGCCGGATCGTCGGGCTACTTGCCCTTCTGGGCGAGCTTGGCCTGGTGGCGCACGAACTCGAGGATCGCGATGTGCTTGTGCGTGTCGGCACGCATCACCTCGAGCACCAGCGCCCACACCGTCGTGTCCTTGACGTCGTCGATCGCCTTCTCGAGTCGGCGGAGCTCCTTCAGGTCCTTGCGCTCGTACTCGAGCAACGCCTCGGTCGTCGCCACCAGCGCGGCCGGATCGTCCGGGGCACCGAGATCGGGAAGGCCCTCGCCGCTCTCGCGCTGCACCAGCGACCGCAGGGACTCGGCCCACTGGTCGTACAGCCGGTGATGGCGTTCCTCGTCCTCGGCGATGAGGCCGGCGAGGAAGCCGACCCACGGCGTCGACGAGGTCGCGAGCGCCTCGTACTTGCCCATCAGCTTCATCTCGAACTCGGCGTGGGTGACGAGGTGTTCGTACAGCTCCCCCTCGATCTCGCTCAGGCCATAGGGAATGTCGACTGCGCTCATGGAGGCAGCTTGCAGGTCGGCGCCCCTGGTCACCAGGGCCGAACGTCACGGCCGAACGTCACGACCGTGGTGGGTCGCCTGACCGGTCGTCCGGCCGGTCGTCACGGCCGGCCGGCCGTTGTCGGCCTCAGGTACAGCGCAGGACGAGGGCGAGCGCGTCGTCGCGCAGGCGCGTGTTGGCGTGCGCGAGCGCCGCGTCGATGCACGCGTCGGCGACCGCCTGCGGGCCGGCGGGACCGTGCACGCGGATCGCGTGCTCGATCGCCGACGAGCCGAGGAGCGAGCTCGAAGGTGAGCGCGATTCGATGATGCCGTCGGTGTAGATCGTGAGGAGGGCACCGCGCCCGAGCGCTCGTCGCTGCGGACGGTGCTCGGCCGCGCCCAGCCCGAACAGCGGTGCCGTGCGGCCCCAGGTGTCGGTGGAGGCACCGGTGACCGCGATGACGGCGGGGTGCCCTGCGTTGACGTACTCGCACTCGGCACCATCGGCATCGACCGCGAGCAGCACGCCGGTCGCGATGGTGCTCATCTCGGTCACGGAGCGGGCGAGCTGGTCGGCGATCGCCGCGACACCGAGCCCGGACTGCCACAGCGCGGCGATCTCGAACCGGAGCCGCAGGGCCTGCAGCGCCGGGCCGGTGCCGTGACCGGCGACGTCGACCACGGCGACGAGGAATCCGCGATCGGCGAGCAGCACCTGACACGAGTCGCCCGGGAGTGCAGCGAATGCGGCGGTCTGCCGGAACCCCACCTCCCAGCCGGGCGGCGTCGGCGGCCGTTCCAGCAAGAGGTCGACGATCGCCGCGGAGATCACGTCCTGTTCGCCGGCGCGCTCGCGCACCGCTCGTGCTTCGCGCAGGGTCCGTTCCGCACGCTGCTCGACGTCGTCGGCTGCGGCGAGCGGCAGCATCACCAGCAGTCCCAGGGCAAGCACCTGGGCGACCGCCATCGTCGACTGCACCAGCCTGCTGTCGGGCATCGCCCGTTGCAGCAACGCGCTCGATGCGGTGAGCACGATCGGGGCGAAGACCACGACCGCCACGAGCCGGCGGCTCAGCCGCGCGCTCGGTCCGGCGTGGGTGAGCCGGGCGAACAGGCCGACCGTCGGCCGGGCGAGCAGCACCGCGAGGCCGAGCAGGGTGAGCGCGATGCCGGTGTGCAAGGCCATGCCCACCACGACGAACGACGAGCCGAGGCCCTGGCGATCGACGCCGATGATGTAGCCGAGGACCGCGGCAGCGCCCACCGACACGCCGCCGAGCGCGAGCCCTTGCGACCACCGCGCGGAACCTCGGGTGGCCAGCAGGATGCCGGATGCGCCGACCCCCATGAATGCGACACACGTCTCCACGACCGGGCGCCCGGCGATCGCGGTGGTGGCGGTGATGAACGGATCGTCGGGCCAGAGTCCCTCGAGCACGGTCGGGCCGGCATCGAGGAGGTGCAGCACGAAGGTGAGCGCCGCGACGGCGAGGACGACGGAGAATCCGACGACGGCGAGCCGCTGCCGGCCCCGCTGAGGGCTCGTCGCGACGAGGGCACTGCCACCACCGATCACGAAGCCGAGCGCGGCGTTCGGGTACATCGGCGGCAGCGTTCGGTACAGCTCGACCGCAGCGGCCCAGCGGGCGAGGTAACCGAACAGCACGACGGCGCCGATCGCGATCGAGAGCACGGCGCAGGCGCGGGCCACATGTCGCAGGACGTCCGGCAGGCCGACCACGTGCAACGGCCGATCGAGGTCGGGGTCGAGATCGAGGTCGGGGTCGACCATCGCCTCCCGGTCGGGTCCGGCGGTCGCGCGCTGGTCGAGGAGCGCCGACGAGGACGGGGCGCGGCGACGGTCCGGCCGGGAACTCACGGCGTGTGGACCTGCGGGTACTCGCGGGTGCAGGGGATCAGGCGACCATACCAGTCGCTCGCGATCGACGATCGGGGACGACGGAACGTGGCCGAGCGTCCGCGCCGCCGGGTACGGGAACCCGAATGGCCCGGATCGGGCGGCCCGGGTCAGGCGGCGTCGGGACGGCGGGTCGCGACGATCAGCAGGATGCCGAAACCGAACAGCAGCAGCGCGATGCCGAGCGCTCGAAGGTTGGTCGGGCCGGTGACGGGCAGGGTGCCCGACGAGGCCACGATCGACGTGGGCGCCGCCTGGGCGACGACCGAGGTGGATGCGGGTGCTCCGCTCGAGCCGGCAGGTGCGGTGACGACCGCCGACGCCACCGTGACGGTGGTGGGCGTCGCGGCCGTCGCGGCCGTCGTGGCCGGGGCGACGGTGGTGGGCGTCGCGACCGTGGTGGCCGGGGCGCTCGTGCCGGGCACCGTGACCGCTGCGGACGCGGCGGTCGTGGTCGGGGCCGCGGTCGTCGTCGGCTCGGCGCACACCGGGATGGTGAGCGTGCCGGTGTCGAACGTCCAGCCGTTGGCGCCGGTGGGGTCGTCCCATGCCGTCACGCTGACCCGCCAGGTGTGCGACACGGTGAGATCACCGAAGGAGTAGGTGGCGCTGGTCGATGCGCCGAAGCTCGTGGTGGCGCGAGGGGTGCCGTCGATCCAGACGCGCAGCGTGTTGACGCCGTCGGCGCTGTAGTCGGTGAGCACCACCGACAGCCCCGTCTCGCAACTCGCGTCGATCGGGGCCGTGTGTGCCGAGGCGGTGGCGGTGCAGACGCCGTGCCTTCGTTCTCGAACTCATTCGTCGCTCCATGGTTGCAACCCCCCGTTCCGTGCCGGCTGGTTCCTGGTCCTGATCGATGTGTCCTGTCGCCGTACGGCCACATCTTGACCAATTCTTGAAGCTTAGCCGGGGATGGTACCGCTCGCCCGACGGTATAGGACCAGGTCGCGCCAGCGAACCCTCGTCCGGGGCGGACCCGCGAACCGAGAACGACCCCCGTTCAGCGACCGGTCAGCGACCGTTCAGCGGTGGTGTGAGACGAGGTAGGCCTCGAGCTGACGCACCGTGCGCAGGCCCGCCACGTCGCGCTCGGGGATGTCGACACCGGAGGCGAGGCTGATCGATGCCGCCAGGTACTGCAGGTCTCCGGGCGTCAGCGTGAGCTCGGCGTCGAGGTCGTCAGGGTCGAGGCGCGGCGCCAGGTACGCCAGCGCAGACGACACGAATCGATGCGGTGCGAAGTGTTCGGCCATGACGAGCTCCTTTCGTTGCTCCCATGTTCGGCATCGCACGGCGGACCACATAGAGCCATTGGTCCCCGGGCACCGGGGTCCGCAGGCCCCAACCCGCCAGGCCACCACACCCGGTCAGGTGAGCGCGGCGGCCCCGGACGCGTCAGGCGGCTCGATCGTCTGCCCGCCGTCTGCCGCGTCGTCCGACGGCGTCGTGTCGAGCGGCGTGTCGAGCGGCGTGCGGCGCACCTCGGTGACTGCGGCAGTGACCGCGGCGATCAGCGGGATCGAGAGGAACATGCCCAGGACCCCGCCGATGCTGCCACCGGCGATCACCCCGAGGGCCACGACCAGCGGGTGGAGACGGACCGCTCGTCCGACGAGGATCGGTTGCAGGACGTTGGACTCGAGCTGCTGGACGACGAGCACGACGAGCAGCATCAGCAGCCCGCGGTTCAACCCGCCGTCGGCCAGCGCGATCGTGACGGCGATGGCGCCGGCGAAGAACGCGCCGAAGAACGGGATGAAGCCGAGCGTGAAGGTCAGGACACCGATCGCGGCGACCGACGGGACACCGAGGATCCACGCGCCGATCGCGATGCCGACGGCGTCGACGAGGGCGACGGTCGCCGTCCCCCGGACGAACGCATTGAGCTTGGCCCACATCGCACGACCGACCCGATCGACGAGATCTCGGTGGCCGGGCGTCTGCCCGAGGAACCAGGCCCACATCATCGGACCGTCCTTCAGGTAGAAGAACACGACGGTGAGCGTGAGGAACAAGGTGGTGACGAGGCCGACCGCGATGCCGACCACACCGAGCACACCGCCGAGCAGCACCGCCACGATCTTCGAGGCGCCACTGCGGATGTCATCGCTCACCTCGGTGAGGTCGCCGTTGAAACGATCGTTGAACTCTCCGACGAGCACGTCGATGCCTGCGCCGATCTGGTCGGAGATCGTGGTCCACGGCCCGACGAGCGCAGCGAGGAGGAGCCACACGAACAGCGCGACGAACACGAGCAGCGCGAACAGGCCGGCGAAGGCGGCGAGGCCGGGTTTCCACCCGCGGGCGAGCAGCGTGGTGCTGATGGGCGCGAGCACCGAGGTGAGGATCAACCCGATCAGCAGCGGGAGGACCACCGCACTGAGCGCCGTCAGCGCGGCGGCTGCGACAGCGACAGCAGCGACGACGACCAACAGACGCCACGACCATCCGGTCGCCACGTCCAGCCAGCGGGGCGGTCTCCAGTCGGACATTGCCGTGAATCTAGGCGAGTCGATCGGTCCGACGATCCAGCAGCGGGTGGACCCGTTCGACCGGCGACACGAATGCGGGTCAGAGCGAGGCGACGAGCGCGGCGAGGGTGCCGATGCCGTCGAACACGTCGACGTAGCGCGTGGTGAGCGGTGACATTCCAAAGCGGACGACGTCGGGTTCGCGGAAGTCGGGGATCACCCCACGCTCGATCAGCGCGGCCGTGAGCTCCTTCGCCCGCGGGTGCACCACCGACACGTGGCCGCCGCGGCGCTCGGGCTCGCGGGGCGTGCACACCTCGAGGCCGTGGTGATCGCACAGGTCGATCGCGTACCCGGTGAGCGCCCTCGCCTTGGCAGCGATCGCCTCGATGCCGGCCTCGGCCGACAGCGAGATCCCGCATTCGGCGCCGGTGAGCGCGAGGATCGACGGCGTGCCGATGAGCATGCCGCCGATGTCGGGTCGCGGGTCGTAGGTGGGGCCCATGGCGAACTGGTCGCGCTGGCTGAACCACCCCCAGATCGGCTGGCCGATGGTGCCCTGGAGCTCGTTCGCGACATAGGTGAACGCCGGCGATCCGGGGCCGCCGTTGAGGAACTTGTAGGTGCAGCCCACCGCGAG
Organism: Actinomycetota bacterium; assembly: GCA_026393475.1. Taxonomy (GTDB): domain Bacteria; phylum Actinomycetota; class Acidimicrobiia; order Acidimicrobiales; family Ilumatobacteraceae; genus VFMC01. Next base: position 22,338 of record JAPLAA010000047.1, on the reverse strand, counting down.
CTGGGCGCCGGCCGCGTGCAGGTCGACGGCCAGTACGCCCGCCGCGTGCGACAGGTCCCACACCACCAGCACGCCGGCGGCGTGCGCCCGCGCGGTCTCGGCCGCGATGTCGACCACGGCGGCGGTGCGGTAATCGACCACCGAGCGGACGATCACGGCGACGTCGTCGAGGTGATCGAACCCGTGGCGCACGGTGCGCCCGGTGGCGCCTGCGACGCCGTCGACGACGTAACGGTCGCTCGGGAAGTCGTGCTCGTCGACGGCGAGGACGCGACGGTCGGGGCGGAGCGCAGCGGCACCGTGGAGCAGTTGGTAGAGGTTCACCGTCGTCGAGTCGTGCACCACCACCTCGCCCGGCCGTGCGCCGATGAGCGGGGCGAGGAGGTCGCCGACCCGTTGCGGCTTGTCGACCCAGTGCGACCACGACCGGATGAGGTCGGTGGCCCACTCCCGCTCCACGACGTCCTGGAGGCGGGCGACGGTGCGCCTCGGCGTGCGACCGAGCGAGTTGCCGTCGAGGTACACGAGCGTCGGGTCGGGGACGACGAACTCGTCGCGCCAGCTCGCGAGTGGATCGGTGCCGTCGAGGGCGATCGCCCCGGCACGGCTGAAGTCGCGGGTGATACCGGTGATGCCGGTGATGCCGGAGGGGGTGTCGCGTGCAGGGGCGCCGGTCATGGGCGCCAAGCCTGCCAGATCGATGCGGTGAGCGGGCGGGCACGCTCCGCGCGATCGCTCGCGCGAGCGGCGCTCACGGCACCGTCGGCACGCAGGCGTGACCGGCTCGAGCGACACAGACCGCCCGTGACGTGGTGGATCTTGAGAAGGAACAGAGGCTCGCCCATTGCGAATGCGTTTCATTCGACGCGAGACTGGAACCTGCGTGTTGCAGGGGCGGAAGCCTGCGACGACGGGAAGGTGAACAGATGGACTCCATGGGGGTTCGCACGCTGATGACGCGTGCGAAGGTCAGCTTGGTCGGGACGCCGATGGGCAGCGCGTACGAGCGCATGCGCTGGGCCGCGAAGTTCGTGAAGCGGTACCAGCACCCCGAGCTGTGGGACTTCCACCTCGAGCCGTACCGGTTCGATCTGGCGCTCACCCACCTCGTGCGTGACGACTCGAACTGTCTCGACGGTGGCTGTCACGTGGGCTCGGTGCTCGCGCAGATGGTGAACCTCGCACCGAACGGCGAGCACATCGCCGTCGAGCCGGTGCCGCACAAGGTGACGGCGCTGTCGCGCCGGTTCCCGCAGGTGCGCATCGTCCCCGGTGCGCTCGGCGAGGCGCCGGGCACGATGACGTTCTTCGACGATCACTCGGGGTTCGCTTCGTTCCATCCCGACCCGATGAACACCGACGTGAACGCGGGCCGCGAGGTCGAGGTGCACACGATCGACGACATCGTCGGCGACCGGCGGCTCGACGTGTTGAAGCTCGACATCGAAGGCGCGGAGCTGTGGGCGCTGAAGGGTGCCCGCAAGGTCGTCGAGTACAACGAGCCGACCGTCGTGATCGAGTGCGGGCGCGACGGTGTGCTCTCCCCGTTCGGGTACACGCGGGCCGACATGCACGAGTTCGTCACCGAAGAGCTCGGGTACGCGATGTATTCGATCGTCGACTTCCTGTACGGACGCGACCCGTTGGGTCGTTGCGAGTTCGATCGTGCCGGCGTCTACCCGTTCCGCGGGTTCAACTACGTGTGCGTGCCGGCCTCGCGTCCGGTGCACCGCCTGATCGCGGAAGGCGCTCGCGAGCAGCTCTTCTGAGCTGTCCGAGCGCACGACCGGGAACGGCCGTCGCGGCCCGGGTCATCGATCGAGCAGTTCGATGAAGCTGGCGTGGCGGACGTAGCCCTCGTTGGTGAGTTCGGCGATCTCCAGCCGGGCGCGCAGCTCCGGCCTGATCCACACGGCATCGCGTGAGTACTCGCGCGGCGGCACCGGGTCGAACGGGCTCGCCTCGACGTGGAGCGGACGCATCAGGCCGAGCAGCTCCTCCAGGCGGCGCTGGGTGAAGCCGGTGCCCACCCCGCCGGAGAAGACGAGTCGGTCGCCGTCCGGCACGCCCACGAGCAGTGCACCGAAGGTGTTGCTCCGGTTGCCGCTGCCACGGGTGTAGCCGCCGATCACCACGTCGATGGCGACACGGTTCTTCACCTTGCGCCAGTTCGGGCTGCGCTTGCCGGGCACGTACGTGCTGCCCAGGCGCTTGGCCATCACGCCCTCGAGTCCCTGCGCTGCGGTGGCGGCGAGCAGCTCGGCACCGCCGCCCACCCGATGCGCCGGCACCGTCCAGTTGTCGCCCGTGTCGAGCAGGTGCGCGAGCAGCTCGCGGCGCTGTTCGTAGGCGAGGCCGGTGACGTCGTTGCCGTCGATGTCGAGCACGTCGAAGGCCTGGAACACCACCTGCGTGTCGTGACGCTGGAGGCCTTCGAAGCTGGGCCGCCCGTCGTCGCCGAACACCACGATCTCGCCGTCGAGCACGGTGCGGGTGGCGTTGACGTCGCGCCACATGCCGGCCAGCTCGCCGTAGGTGCGGCTCACGTCGAGGCCGCTGCTGCTCTGCACCCGCACACGTTCGGGCTCGGGTCGTGTGGCGTCGACGAACACGACCGTGCGGTACCCGTCCCACTTGATCTCGTACGCCCAGCGGTCGTCGTCGACGGGCAGCTGACCGAGCGCTGCCTTCATCGGCGCGACCGGGAACTTCACGGCGTGACGGGGACCCTGCTCGTCAGCACACCCTCGGCGTCGAGCTGCTGCAACCGTTCGTCGTCGAGGCCGAGCAGGTCGCGCAGCACCGCATGGTTGTCCTCACCGCGGTAGCGGGCCTCGCCGCGCACGCCGACCTCGCTGCCGGCGAACCGCCACGGTGCGTTCGGGATGCGCATCGTGCCGCCGCCGCGGTCGCTGACGCGGACGGTGACCTGGCGGGCCTCGGCCCAGTCGGTGTCGCACACGTCGCGCACGGTGCGCAGCGTGCCGGTGGCGATGCCCTGTTCGGCCATCGCGTGTTCGATCGCGTCGGTGTCGGGCATGGTGGACGCCCAGGCCTGCATCGCCTCCATCAGCTCGGGGAAGTGCTGGAGTCGTAGGACGACGTCGGCGAACCGTGGGTCGTGGAACAGTTCGGGCTTGCCCATCGCGTGCACGAACCGGTCGAACGTGCCGCGCTCGGCCGGGTGCCCCGCCATGATCGCCGTGCGCCCGTTGGCCGCGGTGAGCACCGGGTAGTCGCCGGGCTGGTAGCTGCGGATCCAGTCGGGCTGCACCGGGCCGTCCCACAACAGGTCGTGCACGTGCTCGTTCACGTACAGCATCGTCTGCGCCATCGCGACGTCGATGCGCTCGCCGCGGCCGGTGCGCTCGCGCTGGAACAGCGCGGCGAGGATCGCGGACGCGCACTCCATGCCCGTGTACACGTCGGCGTGGCTCATCGGGTCGTTCGCGTAGTGGCCGCCGCGGGCGTCGCCCTGCAGCTGCGTGCTGCCGGCCTCCGCCCCCACCACCGGTGCGTACGCACGCCGGTGCACCCACGGACCGGTCTGGCCGTAGCCGCTGATCGACGCATAGATGATCGTCGGGTTGCGGGCGGAGACGGCCTCGTAACCGATGCCCATCCGGTCGGTGACGCCGGGCCGGAAGTTCTCGACGAGCACGTCGCAGTGCTCGGCCATCGACAGCAGCAGCTCCTTGCCGGTGGGCGTGCTCATGTCGAGGCTCACGTTGCGCTTGCCAGCGTTCTGCTGCACGAAGTAGCTCGCCATGCTGTTCACGCGAGGGTTGGCGAAACGGGTGGAGTCGCCGTCGGGCGGCTCGACCTTGATGACCTCGGCACCCAGGTCGCACAGCATGCGCGTGCAGTGCGGGCCGCTGAGCACGCGGGTGAGGTCGAGCACGCGCACACCCTCGAGCGGACGTGGTCGTTGCGGCGTGTCGCCGGCGTCTGTCATGGGTCGAACCGTAGTGGCGTTCCCGACTGCCCTCCGGAGCGGAGCCGCGGTCCGCTGCCATCAGCTGCTCAACAGCTCGCGCCGGAGTGCGAGCAGCTTGGGCGACGGCTCACCGTCGCTCCAGGCGTCTGCGACGATGGCCCGCTCGTAGCCCTCCCACTCCTGACGCACGCCGGCCAGATCGCCGCGCTGTGCGTGAGCGCGCATGCGCAGCCCGATCAGCTCCTCGTGCCCAGGCAGCGCGCGCAAGCCCTGCCCGGTCGCCCAGAACACGCCGTCGACGTCGCCGACGGTGAGGTGGTGACGGGCGAGCTCGGTGGCCGCGGTGGTGGCGAGGAGGGTGAGCGACGACGTGAGCCCCTCGGCGTGCGGCCAGAGGAAGTCCGTGCCCGCGAACGGCAGGTCGCGGATGAGCGCCACACCGGGCCGCAGCACCTCGATCGCCTGGTGGGGCACCCGGTCGCGGCTGTCGTCGAGTCGCTGGCGCAGCAGGTCTGCATCGGTGAGCACGCGTGGGTGCAGCGGCAATTGATCGGTGAGCGTGCGGGCCACCCACTCCTCGCCGTCGGCCGGGGGGACCGCGCGGGCGAGTGATCGGCGGGCGTCGCTGACGACGTTGGCGAACGTGGCGTCGCGCACCTCGAGCTCCCACAGCGCGGTACGCGCGCCGCCGCGGGTGGGGTGATCGCGGTGCTGGGCGAGCCAGGCGACCAGCTCGAGCGACTTGCCGCGATCGAACGTCACCGCGGTGCCGCTGTGGTCGACGACGTCGATGCCGCCGAGCACGCGCACCATGAACGTCCACGAAGGTTCGACGAACGGGTCGACCGGCGCGGTGTGGCGCGGTCGGGGTGGCAGTTCGAGCACCGGCTGGTCGGCGGCTCCGATGAGGCGACGCAGATCGGCGACGTGGCTCGGTGCGAGCCCCACGGGCACGACCGTGAGGCCGAGACGATCCATCACCCAGCCCTGACGCGTGGCCCGGACGGTGAGGGATGCGCCCTCGACGGCGTGGCGCAGCACGACGGCGAGACCGCGTCCGCCACCGCGGGTGACGTCGCACAACTCGCGCAGCACGGCCGGCTCGTGGGTCGGCGCTGCTGACACCACGACGACGGGTTCCCATGCCTCGCCGCCGACACCACGGGCGCGGAGCTCGGAGGTGCGTCGGTGTCCCACGGCGGTGGGCGTCGACCCGAGCGCAGACGCCGCGAGGTCGAGCGCCGAGTCGAAGTCGCGTGCCCGTTCGGCGTTGTGGTTGCCGAGGTGCACCGCCGGGTCGAGTTCGTGGGTGATGAGCCGCAACGTCTCGCCCACGGGGGATGCCGCCAACGACGTGGCGATGGCACGCAGCACCGCATCGCCGCCGGCGCGGGCGTCGGCCGCGTCGGTGGCCCGCACCGGATCGTCGCCTTGTTCGTCGAGGTTCGGATCGTCGCCTTGTTCGTCGCCCTGTTCGTCGCCCTGTTCGTCGTCGATGCAGACGAGACCGAACGCCTCGAGATCGATGAACAGCTCACCGTTGCCGGCGCTCTGCGGGTCGGCCGCATCACCCACCAGGCGTCCGAGGTGCACCACCGCTGGGCACGGCTGGCCGGCCAGGCGCGACAGCGGGGCGAGCTCGTCGTTGCCGACCGTCGCCGGCACGGTCCACCGGTCGGCGGCGACGCCCTCGCACCAGGGCGCCACCGGCACGCGACCGGGACGGTCGAGGACGACGGTGACGGCTCCGTCGTCGGCGACGATCGCGGCGAGGACGAAGCCACCGGTGCCGACGAGCGCATGACCGGCGGCGCGGAGCGCGAGATCGAGACGGACGGCGCGTTGCGTGGCATCGAGCGATCGGACCAGCCGTTCGATCTCGACCTCCCGTGCCGACGGTGTGGGCGCGAGCGCGTCGGTGCCGGCACGACGGAGCTGCTGCCGGCGGCGCGACTCCACGAGCCCGAGCGCGCCGGCGCAGAGCAGCACGGCCGCCGCGAGGCTGGTGGTCACCGGCGACCGGACCGACTCGGCGTCGACCGATCCCGCTGCGCTCGGCGCGGGGCGCGGATCCGCATCGGTCGCGGCACTCACCGCTGCATCGGTCACCGGGGTCGGTTCGGGCGAGCCGGACACGTCGGACACGTCGGGCGCCCCTGCTGTGTCGGGGAGCTGGAGCACGGGTGGCGGGCCGGCCGGGGTTGCCGTGTCGCCCGCCGCGCCGGTGGCACCGGCTGTCGTCGGTACGCCGATCGCGTCCGGCAGGAGGTCCCTCGGCTCGACGGGCGCAGGCGCCTCGACGTCCCCGACCGCGGGCACCGTGATCGGCAGTTCGACCGGATCACCTGGGTGGAGCATGGTCGGGCGATCGTGGCCGAGCAGGGGCGCGTTGTGCTCGACGAGCTCGTCGGTCAACTCCGCCACGTCGGCCGGGTCGCCGGGAGGGTCGACGTGTTGCTCGGCGATGCTCCAGTACGACTCGCCCGGTGTCACGACATGGGTCGCTCCCCACGCAGCCGCCGTGCGCGCGGTGCCCTCGACCGCCCCCGTCGATCCGGTGTTCGGCACGTCGAGCGTCCAGCCGATGCGCACGAGCGATGGGTCGTCGAACACCCGGCCGTCGGCCATCACCCGTCCGAGGTTCCGTTCGATGATCGCGTCGGCGAGGTCGCGCACCCGCCGGTTGTCGCCGTCGGCCAGGCGGGTGGCGATCCGGTACACCGAGTCGCCCTCCTGGACCAGGTAGGGCGTCCACACGGTCGGCCCGACGCTCAGCAGCCCCTCCGGCACGCTGACGGTCATGCCGGCGGGGAACACGCCACCGGTCCACGTCGTGCCGTCGGGTGCGGAGGCGCCGTGGTTGAGCTCGATGATCCGGTCGCGCAGGTGCGCGTCGCCGAGGCGGACGGCGATCGAGTACGGCGTGTCGCGACCCGACGAGCGCACTTCGGCGGGCACGGCCCGGTCGTGATCGTCGATCGTGCCGGTCGTCGTGCGGACCATCGAGGCGTCGTGTCCCACGACCGCGGCAACGGGGACGGGTGCGGCGGCACCGACGCCGGCCGAGCCGGTGAGGGAGACGAGGCCCGCGCCGACGACGGTCGAGGAGGACACGAGCGCCGCACGGACCAGTCGACGGATCGCCCCGGTCGGCGACGCCGGCAGCGGCGGCAGGGCCGCGATCGGCCGTTGCCGCCAGGTGGTGATGCGGGCGGCTTCGCTGATCGCGGTGAGCGCGAACCACGCCCACAGCGCGGTGAACACGATCAACCCGGCGGCCACGACGGTGTCGCCGTCGACGCGGCCCGAGCGGAACACGGTGCTCCACGACACGCCGGCGCCCTCGGTGCCCACCCCGCCGATGCCGCGCCACACGAGGACGGGCAGCACGACGAACACGCCGACGAGCAGTGCGGCGGCAGCGAGTCGGGTCGTCCCGGAGGTCCATCCGGTGGTGGTGCGGCGCATCGTGATCGTTCCTTGTCGGCGAGGGTGATCGGGGTCGGGTGTGTTCGGGGACGGTGTGTGGGGCGGAGGTACGGGTCAGGTGGCGTAGACGTAGATGGCCGCGCCGGTGGCGCGCACGGTGAGCACGTCGGTGCCGCCGAGGGCGAGGAAGACGGTGGTTCGCCGTTCGGTGACGGTGACGACCACCTCCGGGTCGCCGAGCGGTCCGGTGCGGATCGCGACGTCGACGTCGGCGGGGTCGACGCCCGAACGGACGGCATGGTCGAGCGCCAGATCGACGGCGACCTCGGGGTCGAAGCCACCGGTGATCGACTGTTCGGCCACCGCGGTGCGGGCCGCGGCCTCAGCGGTGTTGGCCGCGTGGCGCCGCGCCGCCATCGCACGGCCGCCGTCGACGATCAGGCCGCCACCGGCGAGGGTGACGAGGACGAGCACGGTGAGCATGATCGACAGCGAGCCGCGGTCGGGCGCGCGTCGACTCGACGGGAGCACAGGCGTCGCCGTCGCGCTCATCGTTGGTACCGATCGATCGGTTGGGTGTCGCTGGCGCGCAGCGTGCGGGCCCCTGGCGTCCAGATGCCCGAGAGGTCGTCGTTGTCGACGGCGCAGGTGATCGTCACGGTCACCGAGCCGCCCTGCCAGTTGCCCGTCGACGAGGGCTGCCAGACCAGATCGGCCTGGGGTGTCGAACGGCAACGCCCGGTGAGGGTCGATGCACCCACGACCTGCTCCGCGAGCGCCAGGCCCTCGGTGGGATCGCTCGCCTGCGACGCGGCGCGGGCTGCGGCCTGGGAGGTGTTGGTGACCTGGACGCCGGCAGCGTGCAGCCGTCCGAGGAAGCCGAGCAACCCGACCGACGCCAACACGAACACCAGGATGAACATCATCTCCACGGGCGTCACCACGCCCCGGTCGCGATCGCTCCTCGTGCTCATTGCTCCTCACCGCTCTCTCGGCGCCGATTCGGCAACGGTGGCGCGCATGCCGACGGCGTCGCCGACGACCCCGGGGGTACGGCCGGTGACGGTGACCACGACGAGGGGTGCGTCGACGCAGCTGACCTCGACGTCGCTCGCCCAGGAACCTGCGTGACGGGCGATCGCGGCACGGGCGACCTCCACCCCGTCAGCGCACGAACCGTCGAAGGCCGCGGCGATGCGGGCCCCGTCGGAGGCGGCGTCGTCGAACACGTTGCGGGCGTGCCAGTACGCGGCGGTCTCGAACACCAGCATCAGTGCCATGAGCACAGCCACGGTGCCGAACAGCATCTCGATCGACACGTCGACCGCACCGCGGTCTCGTGTCGTGGATGCACCCGTCGCGTGCAGCGACGTCACGGCGTCGGCGCGACCGGGTCGGGCACGTTCGCCTGCGCGGTGTCGAACACCGTGATGAAGAACGCCGTGGCCGCGACGGCCACGCCGATGCCGACGGCCAGCCAGATCATCTTGGTGACGGCCTCGTCGAGGCCGGTCTCGTCGGCTCGTTCCTGCCAGGTGCGGCGGAGTTTGGTGCCGAGGCCGGTGGCGGACCGGTGTGCCCGGACCGAGAGCGGGATCAGGAGTCGGTTCATGTGACGCCAGGTGCTTTCTGTGTACGTGCCGGCCAGGCCGGCAGGGTGGGGAACGAGGTCGGACGGTCAGCCACCGAAGGCCTCCCCGATGCGGACCGCGAGCGGGTAGGCGAGGAAGACCATGGTCGCCACGACGAAGCCGATGGTGGGGCCGGAGAGGTTCGCGTTGGCACGGTCGGCCTCGCGCTCGAGCTCGTCGAGGGCCTTGGCGCGCATCGCGGTCGCGAGCGAGTTGACCGTCTCGGTGATCGAGACGCCCTGGGTGCCCTGCCGTTCGATCGACCCGGCGAACTCGCACAGCTCGCGTTGGTGGCACGTGCGGCCGAGCTGGTCGATCGCCTCCCACAGGGGCACGCCGCGCATCGGCGCCGTGGCGAGCTCGTCGCGCAACAGGTCGAACAGGTCGCTGTCGCCGACGCCGAGCGCGAACTGGACGGCTTCCTCGACGCTCTGGTCGGTGGTCAGGCCGACGGCGACGAGCTGGATGAAGTCGGTGGTCGTGCGCCGGAACTCGCGGCGGCGACGGGCGATCGTCGAGCGCAGGTCGCTCCACATGACCCATGCGCCGGCGAGCGCGGCGACGCCGACGAGGAGGAACCACCACGGGCTGGCAGGCAGGACGCCGACGGCGATGGCGGAGCCGAGCAGGCACAGGGTGACGAACGCGAGCCCCACGGCCGCGAGGACGATGCGCGTGGCCGCCTCGTGAGCGCTGCGACGTACGAGGAGCAGTCCGTCGCCGACGGAGCGCTCGATGGCACGGCGAATCGGCGCCACGATCGGCTCCGCGCCGGTGTGGGCGAGACGGCGTGGCGCGGACACCGGACCACCGACGGACGAACCGAGCGGGTTCGTCCGTGGGTGGCCGATGCCGCGTGCACGGTCGCCGAGGCCGTTCGACGGCTGCAGGATCGAACGGACCTCGGCGACCGTGCGCCGCCGCGGTCGCACCCCCAGGACGAGGGCGACCACGGCGGAGGCCATGAGGATCGAGACGAGGGCGGCGGTGGGGACCGGGGTCATCGTGCACTCCCGGCGATGCGGTACCGGTCGGGCGACTCGTAGCGGCAGAGGCTGCGCAGCCACACGATGCAGCCGCCCCACAGCGCGAGCGGCAACAGGAGCACGAGCTGCCCCGCCGGCGTGCCGTACGGGGCGAGCAGCTCGCCGGCGGCGAGGCGCAGGTAGCCGATCAGCAGCGCGGCGATCACGACGAGGCGCGTCATCGACGACCGGTAGATCGCCCGCGTGCGATCGACGCGCTCGCGGGCGCGCACCTCGTCGCGGGCCGCAGCCGCGAGGGCGCTGACCGTGTGATAGAGCCGCCCTGCACCCGCGGTGCCGGTGATCACGAGTCGGATCGCGGCGATCGCGGCGTCGCTGGTGGGGTGCGCGAGCGAGTCGGCGAGGTCGGTGAGCGCGTCCTCGGTGCGGAAGCCCTGACGGCGACGGAGCACGAACGTCGCGAGCGGCTCGCGCACGGCGTCGGGGGCCCGCAGCGCCACCTGTTCGAGCGCCTCCTCGGTGCCGACCGACGACCCGCGCAGGGTGTCGCGCAGGTCTTCGAGCCACTTGGCGATGCCTTCCACCCGTGCCCGCTCGGCCTCGGCCTGCTCGTCGCGGAGCAACCGGTGCCAGGCGACGACGAGCACGAAGGCCACGGCCGCCAGCACCACCCAGCGGGTGAGCGCCATGGCGGCGATCGCGGCGAGCACCGCGGCGACGAGGCGGGTGGCGTCGACGTCGAGGATCGAGGGTCGACCCGAGCTGGATGACGCCCGGTGCCGGCGCACCGGCGCCGGCCGGAGTGCGGTCGCGGCACACGCGACCGCTGCGGCGACGAGCACCATCGTCATCAGTGCGACGGCGGGCGTGGGCACGGCGGCCAGCACGGCCATCACGGAGCCACCCTCACGGGCGCGCCCACGAGGGGCCGGTGCGTCTCGGCACGGTGGTGCCACCAGTCGGCGCTGAAACGCGGGTCGGCGTCCACCAGCCGCTCGAGCATGTGCCGTTGCGGTTCGCTCAGTACGCGGGCCCTGGCGTCGGGTGCGTCGGGCTGCGACCCCATCACACGATGCAGGACGAACCGGCTGCCGTCCTCCTCCACCGACGGAGCCACGATCTCGGTGATCCACCGGCCGTGCTCGTTGTCGCCCGCGGTGTGCACGACCAGATCGACGCTGCGGTGCACCTGCCACCGCGCCATGCGCAGTTCGACGCCGTTGTTGGCGGCGATCAGTTCGGCCAGACGCTCGAGTCCGTCCTTGGCGGAGCCGCCGTGCACGGTGGCCATCGCGCCCTGGCCGATGCTCATCGCCGAGACCATGGCGCCACCCTCGGCGCCACGGACCTCGCCCACCACGATCCAGTCGGCGCGGGTGCGCACGGCGGGCACCATCATGTCGGCGCACGAGATGCCCGCGCCGTCGCTCGTCGACGGGATGCGCGCCTGGTAGGCGTGCACGAACGGGTGGGTGCCCATCTGCCCGATGTTCAGCTCGAAGTCGGTCTCGATCGTGACGAGCACGTCGCTCGGATCGATCTCGGCGATGAGTGCTCGCAGCAACGTCGTCTTGCCCGACCCCATGCGTCCGGCGACGAGGACCGACATGTCGGCGGCGATCGCGGCGCGCAGCAGTGCGACGGCCGCGTCGTCGAGCATGCCCCGGGCGGCGAGCGAGGCGAGGTCGGCACCGAACACCGCGGCGCGGCGGATGGTGACGAGCGGCCGGGCGACCACGTCGAAGCCCTCGCCGTGGAAGCGCACTCCCGGTTCGAGCTCGAGGTCGACGAACGGGTGCTCACGGTTGAACGGCCGCCGACGAGCAGCAGCGGTGTCGTAGATGATCCGTTCCAGGTCGCGGTCACGCCGCACGAGCGGCGGCAACAGCTGACGGGTGCCGTCGGCACGTTCGACTCGCACCGGGTCGGCGCCGAACACGAGGACGTCGGTCACCATCGGGTCGCGCAGGACCGAGAGCAGCTTCGGCAGGCCGAACATCTCCGAGAGCACGAGCTCGACGAGCGTTTGCTGCTCGGCGTCGGCGAGCGGCATCTGTCGGTTGGCGAGGCGCTGGCGTTCGACGTCGGCGAGGACAGTGTTCTCGAGCAGGTCGCGCGTCATCTCCTCGCGCAGCTCGCGGTCGGCCGCGGTCTCGTCACGTCGCGGCAACGGGAAGCGGTCGCCGTACGTACGACGGACCTCCGCTGCGAGCAGTTCCAGCTCGTCGTCGGCGACGGGACCGGCGGTCATGCCGCGACCTCGTCACCGGACCAGTCGGCGAGGCGATCCGCGAGGTGGTGCACCGACGGGACGAGGCTCGAACGGCGCAGCCGCCGATCGTCGAGGCCGATGCCGGCGAACATCGCCCGCACGGTGTCGGGTTCCCAGGGCAGGCGGCCGGCGAAGCGGTCGCCGAGCTCGACCACCGCGTCGGTGCGTCCGATGCGATCGTGAGCCGTCGGCGCGTCGACCATGGCGATTCGGGTGCGGTCGACGAGCATCGGTGGGTCGGCCGGCGCAGAGCGGCCGAGCGCTTCCGCCCATGCCATCGTCGACACGACCGACACCACGTCGGCATCGGCGAGCATCAGCAACGAGTCGAGTTGGCCGAGCACGGCCTGCACCGGACCGGCACCGCGGAGCCGGCCGAGATCGACCACCACCGGGCCGTCGAGCTCGCGCAGTGCCGCAGCCCACGGCACGCGGGGGCCGTGACACGCCCAGGCCCGGAACGGATCGCCGGGTGCGGTGACGATGCGCATGCCGGCGTGGTGGGTCGCGGCCTGTTCGAATCGCTCGACCGCCGACGACCGTGCTTCGGGGAAGGCGACCTGTTCGAGGGTGCCGGCCACGAGCGCGCCGGACGCGAACCGAGCAGCGAGGACGCCGCCGGCGGGATCTGCCTCCACCAGCCACGGGCGACGGCCACGGGCCGCCCACGACGCCGCGAGCGCGACGGCAGTGGTGGTGGCGCCGATGCCCCGCCAGGACGCGACCCCGACGATCACGGCGCGTCCGCTCCGGTGGTGTCGGCTGCCGCATCAGGGGTGGGGGTCGGCGTGTCGAGGGGCGTGGCGTCCGGCGTGGCGGGCACGCCGACCAGCACGAGCGTCTGCGCAGCAGCGAGTCGGGCGATGCGGGCGGCGTCGGCCTCGGGCACCGCAAGGGTCACCTGCAGGGCGCCGCGATCGGCGGTACGGGTGTCGAGCACGCGAACGAGGACGCCGTCCGTGGCGGTCGAGCCGGTCGAACTCGGCGAGCCAGCGGCGTCGTCGATCGCGATCGCGAGCGCGGTCGCGCCGGTGGCGAGTCCGCTGGGGTGGGTACCGACGTCGAGCAGGGCACCGACGGTGCGCTCGTCGGGCGACAGGCCGGTGCCGTCGGCCCACATGCCGGCGCTCAGCAGGGTGCCCGGCCGCAGTTCGACGACAGCGACGCGACCCACGAGCGCGTCGAGCGACGACGCCGGGGCGAGCCCGACGACGGGTTGGTCGAACGCGATGGCCGTCGTGGTGAGGTCGTCGGCCTGGATGACGGTGCCGGCCGGGACCGGACGGGCGACGGACACGACGTCGACCCGGTCGGCGGCTCGTTCGATGGCCCAGGCGACGAGGACGCCGGCGAGCACGGTGAGCGCTGCCGCGAGGACCAGCCACTGGGCCCGCACCTGGGTGCGTGCCCGCAGGTTGCGGGCGGTGGCGACGGCGGCGGGCTCGGGACGGCTGCGGGTCAGGGTCGGGCTGGCCATGAGTGACCACCCATCTCGAGCACCTGGACGAACACGACCGCTGCGGCGGCGGCAGCCACGTAGCCGCCCCACAGCCACGGGCCGAGCGCGAGGCGACGGCGTCGGGTACTGAGCGCGAACACGCCGGCGGCGAGGGTGGCGCACCACGCCACGAGCAGACCGGCGAAGGGGTGGACGAGGCCGGCGGCCGCGCCGAGCACGGCAGCGTACTTCACGTCGCCGAGGGCGAGGCCCTTGCCGTAGCGGACCGCCCAGAGCGGGAAGGCCGCCATGGTGAGGCTGACGGCGACGTCGACGAGGGTCCAGCCACCGTCGATGGCGGCGGCGACGAGCACGGTGCACATCGCGGTGCCCAGCAGCGTGTTGGGGAGCCGGTGCTCGTGCTGGTCGACCACCGCGGCAGCACCGGCGAGGAACCCGACGAGCACGATCGCTGCGGCGAGCGACAGCGACAGCACGATCGCTGCTGCGACGCCGACCGCCACGACGGCGACGCCGCCGAGCACGACGAGTCGACGGCGCGTCGGCGCCAACGCCGACCACGCCTGTTCGACCCGCTCGAGCGTGGTTCGGCTCGCCCTGCTCGCAGGTGTGGGGGGATGTGACAGGGAATGCCCCGGGGAGCCCGGGGCAAGGGTGAAGTCCGCCATCTGGTTGTCCGCCTGGTCCGTGCAGTGTCCGCCGACACCGCTCACCCGCGACTGTACGGGGGCAACATCACGCTCTGCTGAAGACTTGATCGACTCTTGAAGCGCCATCGACACCACAGAGACACAGCGCGAACAGCCGGTCGGAAAACGATTCGTCCCGGGAACGTGTCCTGCGACGTGCCGATCAGTCGGCTCGGATCACTCGGCTCGGATCAGCCTCGCCTCACCAGGAGCGAGGCCGAAAACGACAACGGCCCGCACCTCTCGGTGCGGGCCGTTGTGGAGAGCGGAGCTCAGCGTGTCAGCGTGACCGGACGTCGGACCGAACGTTCGCCGTGCGGCGACGCATCGAGGCCACGGCGATCATGCCGAGACCGGCGACGAAGGCGGCCAGAGCGATCTGCAGGGTCTGGCTCGACTCCGAGCCCGTGACCGGCAGGGTGCCCGACGGGACGCCGGCGCTGGCGGCCTGCGCCGTGGTGCCGGAACTGGCGACCTGGGCCGGGGTGGCGGCCGCAGGAGCCGTGAGGCCGGTGGAGAGGACCTGCGGAGTGATGCCCGCGGCCGCGGCGGGGACGACCGCCTGGGAGCCGACTTCGGTGGTGCCACCGGTGGTGGTGCTCGAGCCGGCGCCACCTTCGGTCTTGGAACCCTGCTCGTTCTCGTCCTCGTCGTTCTTGCCCTCGTCCTCGTCCTCGTCACCGACGACCGTGATCGTGGTGGTGGTGACGATGTTGCACTGCGGCTGCTTGGCGTAGACCGTGTAGGTGCCGGCGCCGCCGGGCAGGTCGTCGTCGTCGAACGTGTACGAGGCGGTGCCGTCGGACTTGACCTTCACCGGCTCGGAGAAGAAGCGGAGCTTCCAGTCGGAGGTGGACTGGACGGCGAAGATGACCGTGCCCTGGCACAGCCCCTTGGCCGTGGCGGTGAAGTCGTCACCGAGTTCGACCGGGTTCGGCTTCACCGAGACCGAGGGTGAGGCGACGGGAGTCTTCACGATCGTGACGATGGTGGAGGCGGTGAGATTGCAGATGTCGCGCTGCTTCACGAACACCGTGACCGGGCCGACGAAGCCCGCCAGGTCCTTCGCGGTGAAGGTGTAGGTGACGGTGCCGTCGGGGTTGACCGGGATCTCCTTGGTGAAGAACACCTTCGTGGGATCCTCGACGGACTGGAGTGCGAAGAACGCCTTGCCACCGACGCAGAGACCCTTGCCCTTGGCCCAGAACGGGTCGCCGTAGGGCACCGTGGGGTTCTGCACCACGATGATCACCGGGTTGGGTGGGTATTTGCCGCCGCCGCCGTTCTCCGCCGATGCGACCCCGCCAAGAGTCGTCATCACTGCGAACACTGCGGCGAGAAGGATTGCGATTTTCCGCATCAGATTCCGCCTCCGATTCAAGATGGGGGCAACCCTACCACGCGCGGCGGTCGCGGGCGAGACCGAATCTCGCTGTTCACCTGCGACGTTCGCATTCGCGCGGTGCGGGACGACCTGCTCAGCGCTGGTGTCGGCAGCGCCACCGCGTCATTCGAAGAGACCGTTGCTGCCCCAGCCGCGCCGGTTCCGGCCGTGGCTTCGGCCATGGATCCGATTCGCGACGACGCCCGCGAGCGGGGCGCCGGTCTGGACGAACTCCGCGACCGTTCGGTCGACCTCGCGGGCCGAACTGTCACCCATTCCGGTGACAACGACCACGGCGTCGACCGTGCGAGCGACCAGTGCGGCGTCCGACGCGGTGTCGGAGGCGGTGTCGAGCGGCGGCGTGTCGATCACGACGTAGGTGAACCGCCGGCGCAGCTCGGCGACGAACTCGTCGAACGCGTTGCTCGCCAGGACGGCGGCGGGATCGGGTGGGATCGGTCCGGAGGCGATCACGGTCAGGCGCTCGTCGAGCGGCAACGACGTCATGTCGATCGATTCGTCGGCGAGGTTGTCGACGAGTCCGAGGCGGCCGGAGACGCCGAACACCTTGTGCAGGTGCGGGTTGCGCAGGTCGGCGTCGACGACCACGACCGAATCGCCGTGTTCGGCGAAGGCGATGCCGAGGTTGGCGGCGGTGGTGGTGGCGCCGCTGCCGATGCCGACACTGGTGACCTGGAACACCTGGCGGGTGCGATCGAGGGCGACGAGCTGGTTGCGCAGCACGCGGTACGCGGTGGCCGCAGGATCGCTCGAGCGCACCAGGGCGATCGGTGGGGTGGCGGCGGACGGATCGATCGGGACGGCGGCGAGGACGGGGCCGACGCCGGTGAGCCGGCGGATGTCGTCGACGCTGCGGAGCGTGTCGTCGAACTCGTCGACCACGAACGCCCCGATCAGGCCGAGCGCGAGGCCGGCCGCCAGGGCGGCGAGCAGCACGTTCCACAGGTCGGGTTCGAACGGCGAGTCGGGTTCGGTCGCGGTGTCGATCACCTCGGCCGGGGCGATGCCGAGCGCCATATCGACCCGGATCTGCTGCAGGTTGTCGGAGAGCTCGGCCTGTTCCTCGCCGAGCTTGGTGCGCTCGGCGATCAACGCGGTGGTGTTGGTCGACGAGGCGAGCTGGTCGTCGAGGGCTTCGATCTGGGTCTGGAGCTCGGCGATCCACTCCTGCAGACGGGCGACCGCTGTGTTGGCGAGCTGGGCGTTCTCGGCCGTCTTCACCTGGATGTAGGCGTCGACGTAGGTGTTGGCGAGAACGGCGGCGAGTTCGGCGGTGGTGGCCTCGACCCGGACCGTGATGAGGTCGCTGCTCGCGTCGCCGAAGGCCTGTGCGCGCGGCGCGGCCTCGAGGCCGAGCGTCGTGAGCACCTGGCTGCGCACGATGACGCCTTCGACGATGCCGATCTCGTTGTTGATGCGGCGCGCGGCAGTGTCGCCGGCGCTCGCGTCGAGCTCGACCAGCTCGTCGATCGAGCTGCGTGTGAGCAGCATGGTCGACTCCGCCCGGTAGAGGTCGTCGTGCAGGAGGGTGAGCAGGAGCGCCGGTAGCAAGGTGGCGAGGACGCCCGCGGCCACGAACCAGCGCCGGCGGACGACGCGGGCCCACACGCTGCGCAGCGGCGACACCCGCGGGCGCACCGCGGTGTCGAGGCGCTGGAGCGCTCGGGGGGTCGCGACCACTGCCATCAGCGGACCGCGTCGGGGCCGAGGACGACGATGATGTCGCCCAGGTCGTCGTTGATGGTGACGGGCTCGGCCGGCAGCGGCTCGATGAGCGCGCCGGGGACGAGCAGGTCGGCGGCGAGGCGTGCGGCCTCGTCCTCGAACCCGGGCCGGACGAAGAGGACGGTGCGATCGAACGGGCGTGGCGCGTCGGTCTGGTCGATGGCGGTGTAGCCGAGCGGGGTGAGCCGGTCGACGTTGCGGCCGACGAGGTTGTAGCGGCCGTCGCCGTTGGCGAGCACCAGGCGCACCTGCGATCGGTCGAGCAGGTCGGCGTCGACCGGGGCGACCGTGGTGGCCGGCGCGGTCGTGGTCTCCGGGATCGTGGTGGCCGGCGGGACGGTGGTGGCGACGGGGACGGTGGTGGCGACGGGGATCGTCGTCGTGGTGTCGGTGCCGGCCGGCGGGACCGGGTTGCGGACGGGTTCGGTGGTGGGCGTGACGGTGATGGGCGGGAACGACGACGTGGGCAGCAGCGCCACGGTGTTCTGCGTGCCCTGCGCGCCGGGATCGAGCGGGCCGGAGCCGCCGGTGGCGATGACGATGCCGGCGTCGGTGCGTGGCAGGCCGGCGATCCAGGTGCCCACACCGATGCCCGCGACGACGACGGCAGCGAGGTATGGCCACGTCGATCGCATCCCAGCAAAGTACCAGCGCACGCCGCAGGTGAAACCGCGGAGGGTCGCCGTCTTGCCACTGTCCCGCGTCGCGCCGGGTGCCGATGATGCGTCCTGATCGGTGGGCACCACGTCGTGGCGGCCACGGCTGTCGTGGCGCATGATGTGCCCATGCAGATCGCCTTCGCGCTCTATCCGCGCTTCACCGCTCTCGACATCGTCGGCCCGTTCCAGACCCTCGCCGAACTGCCCGGCGTGGAGGGCAGGTGGGTCGCCGCCGAGCGGGGACCTGTCACCGATCACACCGGCCTGTTGTCGATCAACGCCACTCATTCGTTCGATGAGACGACGGCACCGGACGTGATCGTCGTGCCAGGTGGCATGGCCGACCGCGACATCGAACCGGCCACCGATCCGGTGGTCGCGTGGATCCGCGCGGTGCACCCGACCACCACGTGGACGACGAGCGTGTGCACGGGTGCGATCTACCTCGCCCATGCCGGCGTGCTCGACGGGCTCGACGCCACGACGCACTGGACCGCCTACGACCGGCTCGCCGCGCTCGGCGCCCACCCGACCGAGCAGCGCGTGGTGGAACAGGGCAAGGTGATCACCGGTGCCGGCGTGTCGGCCGGCATCGACATGGGGCTCACCCTTGCGTCGAGGATCGCGGGCGACGACATCGCGAAGGCGATCCAGCTCGCGATCGAGTACGACCCGCAGCCGCCGTTCGACTGCGGTGCGCCGTCGAAGGTGACCCCGGAGTTCCTGGCGTTCGTCAACGCCGTCATGGGCGGTGCCTGAGTTCGTTCGGTGAGCCCGACCCGCAGCCGGTGCGGGTCGCGCTCACGGTTCACACGATCGACGGGACGGGTTGGGGTGGCGTGGGGCCCATGTAGCGGGCGCTCGGGCGGATGATCTTGTTGTCGGCCGCCTGTTCGAGGATGTTGGCGCACCACCCGATCACCCGGCTCGACGCGAACGTCGGGGTGAACATCTCGCGTGGCACGCCGCAGCGCTCCATCACGACGCCTGCGTAGAACTCGACGTTGGTGCGCAGTCCGCGTCCGGGCTTGAGCTCCTCGAGCAACTCGATCACGCGGGCTTCGGTCGCCTCGGCGAACGCGACGAGCGGACCGCCGAGGCCGCGGGCGACCTCGCGCAGCATGAGCGACCGGGGATCGTCGGTGCGGTACACCGCATGGCCGAAGCCCATGATCTTGTCGCCGCGCTCGATGAGCGGGCGCACGACGGCGTCGATGCGGTCGGGGGTGCCGATCTCGTCGAGCAGCGCGAGCGCGCGACTCGGTGCGCCGCCGTGCAGCGGTCCGCTCAAGGCGCCGACGCCGGCGACGACCGCTGCGCCGACGTCGGCACCGGTCGAGGTGACCACGCGAGCCGTGAACGTGGAGGCGTTGAACCCGTGGTCGACGGTCGAGACGAGATAGGTGCCCACCGCGCGGGCGTACTCGGCGGAGGGCTCGCTGCCGGTGAGCATCCAGAGATAGTTGGCCTCGTCGTCGAGGTCGTCGCGGGGCTCGACCACGTCGAGGCCGTGCGCGGTGCGGTGGAGCGCGCACAGGATCGTGGGGGTGACCGCGCTCGCGAACAGGCAGTCGGCGCGACGCTCGGCGGCGTCGATGTCGAGCACCGGGCGGCAGCCGCGTGCAGCTGCGGCGTACGAGAGCGCCGTGCGGAGGCCGTCGAGCGGCTGACCGGCGGCGGCGATCGCGGGCAGCACGGCGCGGACGGCGTCGGGCAGTCGGCGCAGCGGTCGCACCTCGGCCTGGAACGCGTCGCGCTCGGCCGTGGTGACGGGAAGCGCGCCGTCGATCATCAGCTGCATCACGTCGCCGAGCGATCGCTGGGTCGCGAGCTCGACGGCCGAGTACTGGCGGTAGTGGTAGAAGCCCTCCGCACCGCGGACATCGCCGACCTCGGTGTCGGCCACCACCACGCCCTTGAGGCCGCGGGGCACCTCGGCCGGGCCGAGGTCGGTGATGCGCATCAGGTCGCGCAGCGACACGACACCCACCAGTTCGCCGTCGTGCACCACCGGCATGTGTCGGTAGCCGCGCTCGCGCATGATGCGCAGCGCCGCCGTGGCGTCGAGCGCGGTGTCGATCACGTCCGCAGGGCTGGTCATGGTGTGCGCCACGTCCCCGAGGTCGACGAGGTCGGCGCGCCGTGCGGCCGCCTGGCGCAGCACGTCGCGCTCGGTGATCACGCCGCATACCGCGCCTGCGTCGTCGATCACCACCACCGAGCCGACGCGGCGGTCGTGCATGCGCTCGATCACGCCGGCGAGTGCTTCGTGCTCGGTGGCGGTCACCACGGGTGTGCTCATGATCTGTTCGATCGTCGTCATGGATCCATGGTGCGAGCACGCACGACACCGATCAACGTTGATTATCGTCAACCCGGGATCTCGCAACGGAGGGGCGATGGAGCAGATGACGGTGGCGCAGGCGGCGCGGCGATTGGGGGTGAAGCCGCCCACGCTGTACGCGTACGTGAGCCGTGGGGTGTTGCGCAGCCATCGTGCAGCGGATGGTCGGTCGAGTCTGTTCGACCCGGGCGACATCGAGGCGCTCGCCCGCCGGGGTCGGCCTCGGCGGTCGAGTCGCAGGGCCGCGCTCGACATCGTGATCGAGACCTCGCTGACGACGATCGAACGCGAGCAGGTGCGCTACCGCGGGCACGAGAGCGGCCGGTTGGCGCGCACGCGTCCGTTCGAGGAGGTGGCCGGGCTGTTGTGGTCGGGCGGGTTCGCGCCGTTCGACGAGCCGTGGCCGGAGGTGCCGCTGGGCGACGCGCCGGCGGTGACGGCCGGTGGCCGCATGTCCGATCGGTTGGCGTGGGCCGTGCACGCCGCGGCGGTCACCGATCCTCACCGCCGGAGCGACGACGCGGCGGTGATCGGCCGGCGCATGGTGAGCGCGATGGTGGGGGCGCTGCCGATCGCGGGAGACGGACGCACGCCGCGCCTGCATCTCCCCGACCGTGCTCCTCTGCGCAGCACCGTGGCCGGTCGGCTGTGGGCACGTCTCGCGCCAGGCCGTCCGCCGGCCGGTGGCGTGACGGCGCTGAACGCGGCGCTGGTGCTGTTGGCCGATCATGAGCTGGCGGCGAGCACCCTTGCGGTGCGGGTGGCAGCGAGCACGCGTGCCGATCCGTACGCGGCGGTGACCGCCGGGCTCGCCACCATCAGCGGGCCGTACCACGGGGCGGCGAGCCGGCTCGTGCGACGGGTGCTCGATCGTGCCCAGGCGACCAGCAGTGACGTGGCGTTGGCGGAGGCGTACGAGCGCAACGGGCTGTACCCGGGGTTCGGTCACACGCTGTACGAGCGCGGCGATCCGAGAGCGCGGGTGTTGCTGGATCTGCTGCACGAGGCGTGGCCGGGCAATCGTCGGATGGCCCAGGTGGATGCACTCATCACCGCCGCTCGTCGACGTGGCGAGTTGCCCAACGTCGACCTCGCGCTGGCGGCGCTCGGCCACGTGGCCGGCATGGCGCCCGACGCGGGCGAGGCCGTGTTCACCGTCGCCCGCACCGCCGGCTGGCTGGCGCACGCGTACGAGGAGTACGACGAGCCGGTGCTCCGCTTCCGCCCCCGAGCCCAGTACCGCGAGCCCTGAGCGGTCCGATCGACGCCTGGCGGCGGTCGACCCCGTCAGGAGCGCGGTGGTTCGGGGGACTCGCGCTCGAGGCCGAGCATCAGGTCGAGGTGGATCGCGTCCATCGCTGCCTGGTCGCGTCGACCGAGGTGCAGCAGGAGTGCCGCTCCGAGGCCCGACATGGCGGCGATGAGGAGCAGGAGCTTCCACTGCGAGACGTGTTCGGCGATGGTGAACACGTTGGGGATGCCCGTCGGGCGGGTGACGGGGCCGACGGCGGGCTGGTCGATCGCGCCGGTCGCGACCTGGCCCGCTGCCGGGACCACCGCGGGTCGCGGTGCGGCAGCTGCGACGTCGACGCCGCCCGCTGCGGACGGGGCGATCGCAGGTGCGGCGGCAGGCGATGCGGGTGCGGTCGCCGGGCGGGTGGTGACTCCGGTGCTCGGACGGGCGCTCGGCCGGCCGGTGGTCGCGCCGGACACGGGGCCCGAGCTGGCCTGGTCGGCACCCGGGGGGACGGGGGCCGAGGTGGCGGCGTCGCTGGTGGACGGTGCCGGCTCGGTGCTCGGGG
>JAPLAA010000131.1 GCA_026393475.1 Actinomycetota bacterium | reverse complement strand
GGTCCAGCGGCCGTTGCCCACCGGGAGCGGCGCGACCTGCACGACCACGGGGAAGCGTTCGAGCCACGGCTCGCGGGCCATGGCCCATCCGGCGGCGCCGACCGCCTCGGCCACGGTGTCGGCGACGGGTGACGCTGCGGCGAGGCGCGGTTCGTCGTGCATCCGGCCGACGAGGGCACGGAGCGGTGCGGCCCCCGGGTACCAGTGCACGTCGGCCTGGAACTCGGTGCCCACGTGGTGTTCGGTGGTGACCTCGTTGCCGAACGCGCCGAAGGCGAGCAGCATCGCCCAGGTGGTGGCCGTGCCGCCATCGGCGGCGGGGCCCTGGGCGGCGAGCCAGGTGCGCTGCACGGTGATCTTGTCCTCGCGGACGCGGCTCTCGCCGAGCACGTACCAGCGGGCTGTGGACGGCACGCCGGCGAGCACGTCGTCCTTGTGGATCGTGAGCCCGGTGGCGGCGTGGACGCCGTCGGCGAGGTCGATCGACAGGGTGGAGGTGCGCAGCGCCCCCTGGGCGAGGGCGTGGAGCACCGCCATCTCCTCGAGCACGTCCTCGTGCCATCTGGCGTGCTGGCCGACCCGTGTGGCGACCCGCTTCACCCGGTTGGCCAGTCCGCCGCACTGGGCGTCGACCAGTCGTGCGGCGAGACGCTCCCAGGTGTCGGCCTCGGCGAGGGCCGGCGCGGCGAGGCCGGTGCGGATGCGGTCGGCCAACCACCGGTCGAGCTCGTGGAGGCCCGCTCGCATGCGCTCGGCACGATCGAGCTGACGCTGGTCGCGCTGACGATCGGCGTCGCCGCGGCGGGCACCGGTGCGGACCCCGGCGGCATCGGCGTCGACGGTGACCTCGTCGTCGCCCGCTCCCTGCACGTCGGGCACCACGTCGGCCGGGCGGGCGGTGGGGTGCCGGTCGCGACGCTGCATCCACTGCTGGGCGAACGGCAACCGCTTGGCCGGTGCCACGTGCTGCTGGGCGAGCATGAGCAGGAGACCGAGGCAGTGCTTGCAGGGCACCTTGCGGCTGGGACACGTGCAGCGGAAGGCCGGACCGCCCAGGTCGACCGCCACCTCGTACGGCTCGGCGCTGGTGGCGATGTACTGCCCCCACACGGCCTCGTCGTCGCAGCCGGCGGCCGACCACGCACCGGGATCGGACGCCGTGGTCGCCGCTGCTGCCGCCGCACGATCGGGCGCCAACAGCAGCACCTGCTCGGGGGTGGGTCGCACGCTCATGACGCCGTCACCGTACCGCCGGGGTGTGCGACCGCTCCCCCGTCCCGGTGCGGTGCGCCGACGCGACGGCCTCGCGAGCGGCTACAACAGGGGCATGGAGCGCACGATCGGCAGCGGTGCCCGTGAGGCGATGGACTCGGCGACGAGGTGGCTCTCCGCGCGTGCGGCGGCACTCGACGCGAACGCGGTCGGCGAGGCGCTCATGGTCGGCATCGACAAGGCCACCGAGGCCCGCTGGGAGGCCGCCGTCGAGCGGGCCGCGCTGCTGCCCGGATCCGTCCGCCCCCAGAAGGTGAAGGCGCTCACCGACATGTTCGCCCGCGAGCTGGCGACCGTGGGTGCCGCCACCGGTGCAGCCGCAGCCGCGCCGGCCGTCGGCACTGGTGCCACGCTGTTCGCCGCGGCGGCCGAGCTCGGCTGGTTCACCGCCCGCTCGGGCGACCTGATCCTCACGATGGCGGCCCTCCACGGCAGACAGGCCCCCACGCTCGACGAGCGACGGGCTTGGGTGCTCGCCGTGCTGATCTTCGGCAGCAGCGCACGCGAGGGGTTCACGTCCGCCGCGAAGCAGCTCGGGCTCGAGCTCGAGCAGCCCAACTCCCGCGTGCCGCTCGCGACGCTGCGGGCGATCAACGGGCTGTTCGGCAACAAGTTGCTCCGCCGCTACGGCACCAAGCGCGGCGCGATCGCGCTCGGCACGGCGTTGCCGCTCGGGGTCGGCGCGGTCATCGGCGGCACCGCGAACTACAGCGCCGTCAAGCTCCTGGCCCGCAACGCCGACCGCTTCTTCGCCAAGCTCCCGTACTCGACCATCGAGACCACCGCGATCGAGACCAGCGCCCGCGACGCCCGCTGATGGCCGGGTGAACACCGGCTCCCGACGGCGCTGCCTATTCCCGCTCGTCGGGTGACATGCGACCCCGCTCCCCGCTCGCGCGAGGAGGGCTACCCTCGACCCATGGCATGGGGTGACGACGCAACCGACTCCCGACTCCACGGCACGCAGATCGCCGAGAGCGTGATCGACCTGATCGGCAACACACCGCTGGTGCGGCTGAAGCGGATCAGCGAGATCCACGGCATCCGTTCGGTGCTGGCGATGAAGCTGGAGACCACCAATCCGGGCGGCTCGGCCAAGGACCGGCCGGCGCTCGAGATGATCCTCGCCGCCGAACGCGACGGGCTCCTGAAGCCGGGCGGCACGATCGTCGAACCGACGAGCGGCAACACCGGCGTCGGACTCGCCATCGTCGCCGCACAGCGCGGTTACAAGTGCGTGTTCGTGATGACCGACAAGGTCGCGCCCGAGAAGGTGCAGTTCCTCCGGGCCTACGGCGCCGAGGTCGTCGTGTGTCCGGTGGCGGTGCCGCCCGACGATCCGCAGAGCTACTACAAGGTGGCCGAGCGGCTCACCCACGAGCTGCAGGCGTTCCGTCCCAACCAGTACGCGAATCCGAACAACCCGGCGGCGCACTACGCGTCGACCGGTCCGGAGATCTGGCGCCAGACCGGCGGTCGCATCACCCATTTCGTCGCCGGTGCGGGCACGTGCGGCACCATCACCGGCACGGCCCGGTACCTGAAGGAGCAGAATCCTGACGTCAAGGTGATCGCGGCCGATCCTGATGCGTCGGTGTTCAGCGGCGGCAGCGGCCGGCCGTATCTCGTCGAAGGCGTCGGCGAGGACTTCTTCCCCGCGGCCTGGTCGCCCGATCTGTACGACGGCGTCATCCCCATCACCGACGAGCGCAGCTTCCTCACGGCGCGCCAGGTGAGCAAGGAGGAGGGCATCCTCATCGGCGGCTCCGGCGGCATGGCCGTCGCCGCGGCGATCGACGTCGCCAAGCAGGCGGGTCCCGACGACATCATCGTGGTGCTCAACCCCGACTCGGGCCGCGGCTATCTGTCGAAGGTGTTCAACGATGACTGGATGGCGAACTTCGGGTTCGTCCGCGAGTGCGACGAGTGCGTCGCCGCGGTGCTCGACGCCCGCGGCTCCACGCCGGCGCTGCTGTACGTCAACCCGTCGCACACCGTGCGCGAGGCGATCGAGGTCATGCGGGCCAACGGCATCAGCCAGCTGCCGGTCTGCAAGAACACGCCGCCGTTCGCCGCCGCCGAGGTGG
>JAPLAA010000038.1 GCA_026393475.1 Actinomycetota bacterium | reverse complement strand
CCACTCCTCGGTGTTCACCTTGTCGGGGCACAGGATCGCCCGGATCTCGTCGTCGAGGATCTCGGCCGCCGTGCCGGGGAGCGATGCCAGACCGGCGTCCTTCAGGCGCAGCAGGTAGGTGCGCAGGTCCTCGCCCAGACGTCGGGCGCCTTCGGTGACCTCGAGCGCGGTGAAGCCGTGGACGTGCATGTCGGGCACCGCCTGCTTCACCGCCCGGGTGACGTCGATGTAGTAGTCGCCGTCGAAGTCGGGGTGGATGCCGCCCTGCAGAGTGACCTCGGTGGCGCCGAGCGCCGCTGCCTCGCGGGCGCGGTCGGCGATGTCGTCGAGGGTGAGCAGGTAGGGCGTGCCGCGCAGGTTGAGCGTCAGCTTGCCCTTCGCGAACCCGCAGAACTTGCACTTGAACGTGCACACGTTCGTGTAGTTGATGTTGCGGTTGTGGACCCACGTGATCGGGTCGCCGACCGCCTCCTGGCGGAGTTCGTCGGCGAGCTCGGCGATCGCGACCACCTCGGGGCCGCGGGCTCGGAACAGGGCGACGATCTCGTCGAAGCCGACCTCCTTCCCGAGGCGGACGCCGTGGAGGATCTCGTCGATCCGCGAGCCGGGCTTGGTGGCCGAACGGCCGGGCACGAGGGTCATCGGCTCGGTGTTCGCGCCGCTGTACCACTGGGTGCTGCGGTGTCCGACGAGCACCACCTCTGCGCCGTCCTGGACGACGTCGGCGGCGGTGACCTTCTCGGGCCAGATCGCACCCGGGTCGTCGCGGCCGAGATCCTCGGCGTCGCTGCGGTCCATCACCGGGAAGTGCAGCGCCGGGTCGAGCCAGCGCTCGGGTCGACGGGCGTACTCGGGGTAGATGGTGAGCCGCGGCGCGAGGGCGAAGCCGCGCTGTTCGGTCACGTCGCGCAGCACGTCGAGATCGGGCCACGGGCGCTCGGGGTTGACATGGTCGGCGGTGACGGGGGAGACCCCGCCCCAGTCGTCGATGCCGGCGTCGAGCAGCACCCCGAAGTCGTCGCTCAGGTTGGGCGGTGCCTGGAGGTGGATGTCGGCGGGCAGCACGAGTCGTGCCATGGCCAGCGTCCACAGGTACTCGTCGGGCGGGCAGGCCTTGGCCTTCTGCATGCCGGTGCGCAGCTTGGGCAGGAAGTTCTGGACGATGACCTCCTGCACGTGACCGTGGCGGGCGTGGGAGGCGGCGACCGCCTCCATCGCCGCGATCCGATCGATGCGGTCGTCGCCGATGCCGACGAGGATCCCGGTCGTGAACGGGATCTGCAGTTCGCCGGCGGCCTCGAGCGTGGCGAGTCGGCGAGCGGGCACCTTGTCGGGTGCCGACTGGTGGCACTCGAGGTCGTCGCGCATGCTCTCGATCATCATCCCCTGGCTCGGGGACACGGGGCGGAGACGGGCGAGTTCGTCGAGCGAGAGGGCCCCGCAGTTGGCGTGGGGGAGCAGCCCGGTCTCGTCGAGCACGAGCTTGGCCATCGCCGCGACATAGTGGACGGTCGAGTCGTAGCCGTGCTCGCGCAGGAACGCGCGGGCCACCTCGTAGCGGTCCTCGGGTCGCTCGCCGAGGGTGAACAGCGCCTCGTGGCAACCCTGGCGGGCGCCCTGGCGAGCGATGCGCAACACGTCGTCGGGCGACAGGTACGGCTTCTCCAGGCGAGCGGGTGGCTGGGCGAACGTGCAGTAGCCGCACGTGTCGTTGCACAGCATCGTCAGCGGGATGAACACCTTCGGCGAGTACGTGACCCGGGTGCCGTGCGTCGCGTCGCGCACCGCGCGGGCGGCCGCCATGATCTCCTGGAGCGGGAGATCGACGAGGTGGGCGTTGGGGGAGGCGGCGGCGCTCATGCTGCGGGCCAGATGACGGTGCGGTCGTCGGCGTACACGCCGCTGATCAAGGCGGTGTCGACGTAGAGCGTGATGTCGGGCGCCGTGCCGTCGAAGAGTCCGATCTCGGCGTACGTGGTGACCTCCTCGGTGAGCAGGTCGAGCTCGGGCACGCCGAGTGCCGTGGCCGTGTTCGTGTCGACGACGAGCTTCGACTCGACGGCCCATCGTGCGGTCTCACCCTCGGGCGAGAGGAACATCGCGTTGCCGTTGGCATTGATGAAGCCGAGTGCGATCTCGGCTGCTGCGGCGGGATCGGCGACCGCGTCGGCGAGTCCCTTCATCGCAGCGCGCATGAAGTCCTGCGCTGCCGTCGGGTGCTCGTTCAGGAAGGTGGCGTTCGTGTAGAGCACACCGAAGCTGCCGGGGATGCCGCTCTCGGCCGGGTCGAACAGGGTGAACGGGATGTCGGCCGCCTCGAGCTGCTTGGGCTCGTTGCTCTTGTAGCCGGGGAAGCCGACGATGTTCGGCACCTCGATGTGCACCTTCGGGTCGAAGCCGTCGAGCAGCACGGTGGTGTAGTCGGTGCCCTCGGTGAGACCGGCCTGCTTCAGCATCGCAGCGACGCTCGGGGTGATCTTGCCCTTCACGCCGATCGTCGAGTCACGCAGGCCCTCGAGGTCGGTGGGGCCACCGTCTTTCACGATGAGCGCATCGATGCCGGTCTTGCCCTCGACGGCGAGCACGACGAACTCGGCCTCGTTCTTGGCGGCGAAGTCGACGACCTCGCTGAACGAACCGCCCGACGAGAACTGGGCGTTGTTGGCGGCGAGCTCGGGGTAGTTCGCGACGGAGAAGCTCGGCTTCACCTCGACGTCGAGGCACAGGTCGTCGAAGTAGCCCTTCTCCTCGGCGACGAGGACCTCGACGATCGAGGCCGTGGCCGCGAAGTCGAAGCTCGACAGGTAGGTGATGGTGCCGGCGGCCTTGTTGGCCTCGCAGCGTGCGGCCGAGAACGGCTCGCCGGCGACGACGTCGGCATCGTCGTCACCCGTGGTGGCGTCGGTGGCGTCGGTGGCGTCGGTGGACGGTGACTCGGCCGGGGAACTCGTGGCTGGGGTGGCGTCCGACTCGTCGTCGCCGCAGGACGCGAGCAACAGGACGGGGACGAGCAGCACGGCTGCAGCAGACAGACGGCGCGACATGGCAGACCTCCGGTACGGGGTGATCGAGATGGATCATCAGTTGTGCCAGAGCACGGCGGAGATTCGGTGTCGAGCGAGAAGTGACACGAACCCCCGCACTGCCGTGCGTGGCGTCAACATACCCACTCGATGATCGGTCCACGCAACCGGAGCGCGATCACTCCAGGACGTCGGGGACGTCCCGTTGCAGAGTGGCCGTCAGGTGATGGGTGAGCGGCACGCCCACCGCCGCCATCCGCAGGTCGTAGCGCAACGTGTCGGCCACGACGTTGATGTCGCGTTCGACGGTGCTCACGTCCTTCGCGGTCGACGAGCCGCTCATCGTCGACGAGCGCAGACGGAACGTGGAACCGTCGAAGGTGCCCTCGAGGATCTCGGTCACGCCGGTCGGGTGGGCGAGCACGAACTCGACCAGGCCGGGGCGCGGCATGCGCAGGTAGCCCGTCTCGGCGTGCAGCGGCCGCTGGTCGTCGGCGTGGCGGGTGCGTTGTGCATACGCGAGGAACGGTTTGCCCACGTGGCTGAACGTGATCGACTCGAGGTAGTCGAACGGTTCGATGGTCGGGTACTCGCCGTGGCCACGCCCGTTCCACGTGCCGAGCAGGAAGCCCAGGGCCGAGATGTCGGGATGGAGCGGAACCGTCATGGCGCAAGCGTCGCGCACCGGCATCGCAGATCCGGTGCCAGACTCACCGCATGTCGCTGCGCAGCTCGAGCCGTTCGGGGCTCGCCACCGTCGTCGGGTGGGTGCTCGTGCTCGTCGTGGGCTGGATGCTGCTCCGCATCTTCATCGGCACGTTGTTCTGGATGCTGCGCGGCGTGGTGCTCGTGGCGGTGCTGGTGGGCCTGCTGCTGCTCTACCTGACGCTCAAGGCGCCCGACGACGATTGACCGCCGACGCCCGCGTCAGCGCGACGCGAGGTGTTCGGCGACGGCGGTGAAGCCGCGCATGGTCTCGGCCGACAGGTCCTCGGGGAACGCCGACGGATAGGTCGAGAAGCGGGCGATCACCGTGCGCGACGGCCGGTGCACCCAGCAGTACTGACCGAAGATGCCGAGCCCGCTGAACTCCTGGCCGCGCTGCATCACCCAGAAGGCGTTGCGGTACATGGCCCAGCCGTCGTGGGCCCCGCCGTCCTGCGCCTCGAACGCGGCGAGCGAGGCATCGTCGCCGTCGCGGGTGTCGGCCACCCACGCCGCGGGCAGCACCTGCCGACCGTCGATCGCGCCGTCGCCGAGATATGCGACGCCGAGGCGGGCGAGGTCGCGCAACGTGCAGCTCATGCCGCCCTCCACCACCGGGTTGCGCAGGGGGTCGAGCATGATGTCGGCGTCGTGCTCCATGCCGAGCGGACCCCACAGGTCGCGCGACACGACCTCGGCGTACGGCAGGTCGTTCACCACCTCGAGCAACCGGGCGGCGATGTTGGTGAGCGGCGACCTGTACTGGAACTTGGCACCGTGCGGGTACGCGGTGCCGTAGGTGCGGAAGTGGCCGAGCGTGCCGAGCGGTGCACGGCCGTCGAGCGGCCGGTAGCCCGAGTGGATCTCGTACGCGATGAGCGGCGCCTCGTCGTCGTTGTCGCCGTAGAGGTCGTAATCCTCGAGGAAGTCGGTGCCGGCCGTCATGTCGATCACGTGGCGCACCGTGGCGCCGTCGAGGCTGGTGCCGGTGAACTCTGGGGCGATGTCGGTGACGAGATCGTCGATCGCGAACTGGCCCCGCCCGATCGCGACGCCGAGGGCCGCGCCGCAGACCGACTTCGACACGCTCATCAACAGGTGCTTGCTGCGCGGGTGCATGCCGTTCAGGTAGCGCTCGTCGACGATGCGGCCGTCGTGCACCACGCACACGGCGTCGCAGCACGAGCTCGCCAACTGCTCGGCCCAGGTGATCGATGCGCCGTCGCGACCCTCGAACGTCACACCCGAGAGGTCGACCGGATCGCTCGGCAGCGGTGACGGATCACCGTCGCCCCGGGCGATCAGGGCGGTGGGGGCGATCTCTCGGATGAATTGGAACGCAGGACGGTTGTAGGGCGCTTCCATCCAGTTGGCGAGCGTGAACGAACGGTCGATGGCCATGCGGTCAGCTTGGCATCTCCGGCCCGCCCGCTGGAACGAGGCCGGAGAGCGACGCCCGGAAAACGACGCCCGGGAAACGACGATGGCCCGCCTCCGAGGAGGCGGGCCATCGCTCACATGTCATCCACCGCCACCGACCCGAGGTGCGGGCCGGGGAGGTGGGTCAGGTCAGGGACGGTCGTAGACGAAGATGTCCGCGACGCTGTTGGTGTCGCCCGAGACGAGGTTCGACGAGAGCGAGATGAAGGCGATGCGATCGCCGTCACCACTAATCGTCGATTCGATCGAGCGACCGTTGCTGTTGCCCGAGTCGGCCGCACGCACGCTGAGGTTCGTGAAGGCACCGGAGGTGCGGTTGAACAGGAAGACGTCCGAGTCGCCGTTGCCGTCGCCCGTGACCAGGTTGGCCGAGGTCGACGCGAACGACACGTAGTTGCCGTCCGCCGAGATCATCGGGTGGTTGCCCGCACCGTTGCCGCCGGGGATCACCGTCGTGGTGCCAGCGGTGACGTCACGGATGTAGACCTCGAAGCCGTCCTCGCTGTCACCCGCGGCCAGGAGGTTTCCTCGGCTGTGGAAGCTGACGTACCGGCCATCAGCGCTCGGCTCCGGGTCGTCCGACGTGCCACCAGACACTTGACCGTTGGTCGGCGCACTCGTGACGCTGATGCGCTGCAGACCCGTCGGAGTGTTTGAGGCACTGCGCTGGACCCAGAACACGTCGCGCTCGCCGTTGGTGTCCAGAGCGACGAGGTTCGAGGCGTCCGAGCTGAACACGATGACGTTGCCGTCGTTGCTGATGCGCATGTCGAACGAGCCGATGTAGCCGCGACCGCTGTTGCAGGTGACGGCGCCGACGGGCGGGCAAACTCCAAGGGCTCCACCACTGGACAGAGTGATGATGGTGACAGCACCGGTGTTCCGATCGAGGAGGAAGCCGTCCTGAGCGCCGTTGGTATCGCCGCCGACCGGGAAGTTGGTTGCGGGGATGTCGCTGGCACCCGACTGGAAGGTGACGTAACGACCGTCGTCGGAAATGTCCGGGTAGGTCGACGGGCCGTTGCCGCTCGTCAGACGAGTGGTGGTGCCGGCGGTGACGTTGCGGATGAACACGTCGTAGCCGCCGCCGTTGTTGTCGGTGCCGTCGAGGCCGGTCTGGCTCGACTGGAACACGACCAGGTTGCCGTCGGCGCTGATGCTCGGCTCGGTTGCCGAGGCGGGGCCGCCGGTACCGCCTGCCGTGGTCTGGCTGATGAGGACGACCTCACCGGTCTGCAGGTCCTTGCGGTAGACGTCGCCGGTGTCGTCACTGTCTTCCGGCACGAGCTGCTGGAATGTCATGAAGGCGACGTAGCGGCCGTTGCGGCTGATTGCCGGCCCCTCCGAGTAGTAGAAGTCGGGGTCATCGATACCCGTACGAGGATCGTCCGCGCCGATGAAGAACAGCGGGTTGCCCGCTGCATTGTTGATTGCACCGTCGGCCACCGGGGTGCCCTGCGCACCGTTGGTTCGGGTGCTGACCCGGGTGACCGGGGCAGGCGTGACCGTCGAGGGCACCGTGGTCGACGGCGGCGTGACGTTGCCGTTGTCCGGGAACCATGCCAGCACGTCGACGATGACGTCGGTCGTGCCAGCGAAGTTGAAGATGCTCACCGAGCCGTCGGCACCCACCGGCACGAGGACCATGTTCGGCACGGTCTGGCCGGCCGTGAAGTTCAGGTTCGAAGCGTTCGGCTTGGTGGCGTTCTTCGGCCACACGGTCAAGAACGAGCCGTTGGTGCCACCGGTGGCGGTGACGTTGAGGGCTACGGCGGCGACGCCGCTCGTGGGCACACCGCCGCGGCCGACGACGCGGACGCTCTGAGTGCCACCGGCCAGGAACGAGCCGGTTGCGTTGAAGAGATTGTCGACCGTCGAGAGGCCGCTGCGGGTCTCGAGGAGACGGGCCGGGTTGACGCCGGTGATCGAGGCGGTCGCCGACGGGAACCAGGCGAGCACGTCGACGATCAGGTGGGTGTTGCCGCCCTGGTTGTACAGGTTGATCTGACCGGCGGTGCCGAGCGGCACGATCACCATGTTCGGCACGGTCTGGCCGGGCACGACGTTCAAGTTCGACGCCGTCGGCTGGCTGCTGCCCGTGGGGAACACGGTGATGAACGAGTTGCCGGTGGGCTCCGTGGCCGTCACGTTCAACGCCACGGCGCCGGCGGTGGCGCCGGCGGGGACGAGACCGCGACCCGCGACGGTGAGGGTCTTCACCGTGTTCGGCCCGACCGCACCCTCACGCTGGAACGCACCGTCGATGGTGGTGCCGTCGGCACGGGTGTCGAGCAGCCGGGCCGGGGTGAGGCCGGTGACGCTGCCGGTGGGGAAGTAGCCGAGCACGTCGGCTATGATGTGGGTGGAGCCCGAGAAGTTGAACAGGCTCACCTGGCCGTTGGTGCCGACCGGGACGATGACCATGTTGGCCACGGTCTGGCCGGCCGTCATGTTGAGGTTCGACGCCGTCGGGCGACTTGGGGCACCCGTCGGGTACACCGTCAC
Organism: Actinomycetota bacterium; assembly: GCA_026393475.1. Classification (GTDB taxonomy): domain Bacteria; phylum Actinomycetota; class Acidimicrobiia; order Acidimicrobiales; family Ilumatobacteraceae; genus VFMC01. The sequence goes on along the minus strand of JAPLAA010000038.1, from coordinate 16,641 downwards.
GTAGGAGCTGTTGGTGGGCTCGGTGACGGTGACGTTCAGGGCGACGGCTGCGGCGCTGCTGGGCACGCCGCCGCGGTTGGTGACCGTGAGGTTCAGGACCTGACCGGCGCCGACCGCACCGCTGCTCAGCGCTTGGCCGTCGATGGTGGCGATGCCGGGTCCTGCGGGGCGTGTGTCGAGCAGACGGGCGGGGGTGAGTCCCTGGAACACGGGGTCGCCCGGAGCAGCAGAGGTGGTACCACCGAGGGTGGTCACCAACCCCGCCGCGACCAGGGTCGTGGCCGCGAGGAAGAGACGTGTCTTCTTTCGGATCATTCGCGAGAGGTTAATGAGATGAGAACCCAGGTCAAGCGCGGGGTGAGGATCTGACGAGAACCTTGACGAAGGCGGGCAGGTCAATCGCACCGTTTCCGTTCAGGGATCATCGGTTTCCACCCGAATGGGGGACGCTGCGTGGTCGTGCGTGCGATCGTGCGGTTGCGCTCGGTGGTGGCGGGTCGACCGGCGGTGGCGAGATCAGTGGTCGGTGAGCTCGTCGAACATGGTCAGCACGTTCGCCGCGGCGACGCCCACCCGGTGACCGGTGCGGGCGATGAAGCCGAGCTGCACGCCGGTGGTCGCGTCGCGAGCGGCGAAGAACTGCTCGTGGCCGGCCTCGTCGACCACGACGTTGGTGAGCAGCGAGGCATCGGCGTCGGCGAGGCACGCCCGGGCATAGCCGGCGTTGAGCACCTCGATCGCGACGTGCTGGATGCCGCCGCCGTGGCGGGCGAGGTAGCGGGCGACGGCCGGCGAGGCCTCCTTGCCGACCAGCACCATGGTGACGCCGCCCGCGTTGAGCGCCGTGATGCCGGCGACGTCGCCGCCGGCGAGCGGGGTGTGATGGAAGCCGAACGTGCCGGTGAACGAGGCGACCGCTGCGTCGAGATCGTCGACGGCCACCACCAGGTGGTCGATGCGGGTGGCGACGGTGTCGAGCCCCGAGCGGATGCCGTCAGGGGCGGCCAGCTTGTCCGGCGCCGCGTCGGGACGGTGGCCGGCCACCTCGATGCGGTGGGTCTCCGCCAGCAGCACGCGGAAGAGCTGCTCGGCGAAGTCGGGATCGACCCCGGCGTCGATCGCCAGCTGCCGACGCGACGTGACGACGTCGCGCACGCGGTTCGGCTGGATCACCGCGGTGCCGGTGCCGCGCTTGTACTCAGCGACCTCCTCGCACACCGCGAGCCGCGCCGCGACGACGCGCACGAACTCGCGGTCGAGTTCGTCGATGCGCTCGCGGAGCTTGGCCAGGTCGGCGCTCGGGCTGTCCGTCATGGCGCCGACGATAACGACACGACACCGTCACCGGCCGAACCGGTGTCGTGGCGTGGCGGTATGGACCCTGCCGGGCCTCGTTCACGTCGGGTTGAGGTCACGGTCGGGTCAGAGGGGTGGGGCGATGCGGGTGCCGTCGGGCCGGAACGTCGCGATGATCCCGTCGGCGAGTCGCCGGACCTTGACCTTGGCGAGGTAGCGCCAGCGGTTGTGATGCCCGCAGGCGAGTGCGCCGTTGCAGACGCAGGTCTCGCCGCCTTGCGAGGCGGGGACGAGGTGGTCGGTTTGGCATTTGGTGGCGGGGACGATGCATCCGTCATGCGTGCAGTGCGTCGCCGTCATCAACACCGCGTCGCGGATCGCGCCGGTGAACAACCGTTGCGCGGACGACATCGCAACCGGCAGTCCGTCTTTGCCGCGCAGGACGATGCGGATCTTGCCGGCGAGACCCGCCAGCACTGCGTCGCGCAGTGCGATGGGGTCGCCGTCGAAGGTCTGGCAGAACGCACGGTCGGGCCCGAACGGCGACCGCACGGGTGCCATCGAGCTGATACCGAGCAGCTGCTCGAGCCCGTGCACGGCGGACTCGGCGTCGATCACGATGTTCAACACCGTGGTGACGGGTCCGTCCGGCTCCGGGCTCTCGTCCGTGTCGCCGGTCTCGCCGTCTTGGAGGTCGGGGTCGACCATCTTCGGCAACGGCGCTCACGTCGTCACCGTGGATGGCCTTGGCGACCGCCCAGTCGCGATGGAACTCGATCTCCTCGAAATGGGCGAGCATCGCCTTCAACCTGACGTGATCCGACGCTGGCCCCTCGACGTCGAACTTCCCGGTCAACCCCGTCTGCCCGAGCGACGCCTTGCGGTTGCGGTGTGCGCGGTCGGGGTCGGGTCCGTCCTGGTCCATGAGGCATTTCCATGCGATGACGTACTGCTCGAACGCGAGGAACGACAGCTTCGCCGCGTGGTCGAGGAAGTCGTCGATCTGCTCCGCCACATACATCCCCACACGCGGCGCACGCGCCAGGCGAGCGAGCAGGAACACCTGAGCCGACCCGACCCGGCCGATCGTCAACGCGTCCAACACCTGCGGGCAGGTCCTGCAGAGCCGTTCGAGATCGCGGTGTGCTTTCGCTTCGCGGTCGGCCCACCGGAACTCGGCACGCCCGTACCCGGCGAGATCGCGGTGACCGTCCGCGTAGTACAGCTTCCGCACCTCGAGCTCACGAAGAAGCCGGACGTGCTCCGCGAGATCAGCACGTCGGCGCGCTTCGATCTCGCGGCAGCGGGACAGGATCTCCTCGTCGGAGATCTCGGGTGGATCCACGATGGGATCGTCGACGACCGTGGACATGCACACGCTCCTTCCCCCGACACCCGAAACCGGGTGCGGTTCAACGGTGATACGAGGGAACCCGAAGGGTCCCGATCACGTCCCGGGGGAACACGGAACGACTGAAGACGATCCTAGAAAACGGGTGTGACAGAGCAGCTCGGCCCGGAACCTGTCAAGCGGTCTGAGACAGGTTCGGTTCGGGTGGGTTGATCCAGGTGATGTCGGGGACTTGGGGTGCGATGGGTGGTCGACGGAAGCGGTGGGGGTCGGTGGCGTAGGCGTGGTCGAGGACGGCTTGGCGGTGGTCTCGGATGGCGTGGTGGTGGCCGGCGTGGACGGTGGCTGGGGTGTGGCCGATGCCGGAGTGGCGGTGGTGGTGGTTGTAGTGGGCGAAGAACGCGTCGGTGAAAGCGCGGGCGTGGGCGAGGCTGGTGAAGCGGGCGGGGAACTGGGGCGTGTTCTTCAGTGTCTTGAATTGGGCTTCGCTGAACGGGTTGTCGTTGGAGACGTGGGGTCTGGAGTGTGAGCGGGTGACACCGAGGTCGGCGAGTAATTGGGCGACGGTTCTCGAGGTCATCGAGCTGCCCCGGTCGGCGTGCAGGGTCAACTGTTTGGGTTCGATGTTCTCGGCGGTCGCGCAGGCGTCGATCAGGTCGCGGGCAAGGCGGTCTGATTCGCGTGGGGCGACGAGCCAGCCGACGGCGTAGCGGGACCAGACGTCCAAGATGACGTAGAGGTGGAACCAGGTCCATTTGTGTGGGCCGGCGAGTTTGGTGATGTCCCAGGACCACACCTGGTTGGGCCCGTCGGCGACGAGCTCGGGTTTGATGTGGGCGGGGTGGCGTGCCTGGCGGCGGCGTTCACGGACCTGGTGCTTGGAGCGCAGGATGCGATACATCGTCGACACCGATGCCAGGTAGCGGCCCTCGTCGAGCAGCGTCGCCCACACTTGTGCAGGGGCCTGGTCGCAGAACCGTTCGCTGTTCAACACCTCGACGATCTCGTCGACCTGATCGTCGGTCAAGGCCCGGGCCGATCGTGGTCGTGGTGCGGGCGGGCCGTGCAGCGGTGAGCTGCGATGCCGGCGGTAGTGGGTCGCTCGGGAAACGCCGAGCGCTTCGCACGCACGGACCCGACCGACGATCGGGGCGAGGGTGTCGATGCTGTCGTCGAGGATTCGTTCTACGAGTCGTCGTTGTCCGCGCTCTTGGAGAGCTGTTCCAAGAGCGCCTGCACTTTTCCCTGGACCTCGATGATCGCTTCGGCCTTCGCGAGACGGATCTTCAACCGTTCGTTCTCGGCACGGAGCCGGGCGACCTCGCCAGCAGAGGGCATCCCGCGACCGCCTTCGGAGGTGCGTCCTTCGCTCACGACGAGTGTTCCTGAGCGGTGCTGGCGGCGCCAGTCGGTGACCAGCGACGAGTAGAGGCCCTCGCGGCGAAGCAGCGCGCCCCGCTCACCGGGCTCGGAGCAGCGGTCGTACTCGGCGAGCACCGAGAGCTTGTAGTCGTTGGTGAAGATCCGGCGTGCAGCTCGGCCACCGTTCGGCTTCTTCGGTGCCCGCAGTTGGTCTCGTGGCGTTCCATTCCGGCCAGTCTGTCCCGTTCGTACACCGCTCGACGCTGCGCCACCCACCGCTCACTCCGATCAGTCGCCAGGCACCAAACCTGTCTCACCGATCATGGACACACAGGGGCCACACCCGACGAACCGACACCACGATCATGCCAACGGGGTGTCACACGGAGACGCCCGTTGCGGGTGTGGTCGAACGGGGGCTGGGCGAGCCGCGAGACTTTGGCGATGTTCGTGGACGGGCTCCTGGTTCCCTTCGTCCGTCATGGCTGTCGGTTCGTCGTGATCGGCTCCGCCGCGAGGATGCTGTGCGGGGATGCCGTCGAGCCGTCCGATCTCGACCTCGTGGTCGACGCCGACCCGGCGATGCGGCCCGGCCTCGTGGCGTCCTTCGATGAGGTCGACGGGCGCGTGGTCACCCGACACGGATGGCGATCGCCCGGCGATGTCTCGCGCTCGTTGCCTTGGGACTGGGGGTTCACGGTGCAGACCGGCCTCGGTCCGGTCGACGTGATCTCGCGCCTGATCGACGGCACGGGCATCGACGATCACGAACGCGTCGCCACCGTCGCCACGCTCTGGTGTGGCACCTCGGTGCGCGTCCATCCGACGAGCCGTGTCGCATGAGCGATCGCACCGGGCTCGGGATGCTCGACGTCGCGATCCTCGACGCGCTCGCCAGCGTCGGGGCGGTTCCCGACGGGCCGTACGTGAAGACACAGCGGGTCCTCGATGTCCTCTACGACAGCGCCGGTATCGGTCCCCGGATCGCGCACGAACCGTTGTGCACCATGGCCCGGCCATGGGTGGTGCACCTCCTGCTCGTGGACTTCCACGGCAACGTCGGATCGCCCGACTTCGAGCCGGCCTCGCCGCGGTACACCGAGTCGCGGCTCGCCCCGCTGGGCCTCGCGGCGCTCGGTGCGGAACGGGCCGTCCGGTCGCCGATCCCGATCGGACTGGTCAACGGCGATCTCCACGTCGGCGGGGTGCGGCCACCGTTCGATCCGTCCCGTGTCGTGGCGGCGCTGAGAGCGGTGTCCGCCGGAGCCGCGGACCGGGACCTCGTCGACCTCGTCGGCAGGCCGTCGTTCCCGACGGGGTGCGACGTCGAGCTCGACGTCGATGCCTTCGTGGAGGGGCACGAGACCACGCTGACGACCACGGCTCAGCTGCACATCGAAGGCGACCGGTTCGTCGTGACGGGCCTCCCGCCCGATGCATCGGCGAGTGAACTGGCCCGTTCGATCGCGGCGCGGGTCGAGTCGGCGGCGCGATGGGGTGACGCTGCGCCCGGACGTCTCGGTCGAGAGCGACCGCTGCCGCCGATCATCGGTGTCGACGACGACTCCACGGCCGACGAGACGCGCCTCGTGCTGACCGCCGAAGCGGGCACCACCACGGCGGCGATGCGCTCGTTCCTCGCGACGCTCTGGCACTTCCGGCGGGCGTTCGCCGTGCAGCTCGACCGACCGCTCGCGACGGTGATCCGGGAGGCTGCCGTCGTCGCCGGCGGCGAACAGATCGACGAGATCGAACGCGCCATCCGGCACCGTGCATGAACCGGCGATCACGCGTCGCGCCGGTGTCGCGTCGCTACGTTGACCGGATGGCGGTGAAGCGGACCAAGAGCGCTCGGGCAGCCCGCAAGCGCAAGCGTCGCATGGACCGTGTGGAGCACGACCTCACCCCTGTCCAGTGGTCGGCGCTGCAGGAGGCGTGGGGTGGGTGTGCGTACTGCGGTGCTGCCGACGTTCCCCTGCAACGCGACTGCGTGCTCGCCATCTCTCGCGGCGGCCGCTACACACTCGACAACATCGCCCCCGCGTGCCGTTCGTGCAACGCGAGCAAGTGCAACGAAGAGGTCACCCACTGGCTCCGCCGCACCAAGCGCGACGAGCGGGCGTTCCTCGTCCGCCACTACGAGATCGGACGAGCCATGACCGAGCGGTTCCCCCAGGCCCCGGACGACGACCATGAGGGCGACGAGGTCGCCGACGACGTCGACGCCTGAGGTCGCCGACGGCGCCTCAGACGGTGCGCTGCGACGCGTGCCAGTGCAGCAGCCACCGCTCGAGCAGCGTGATCAGCCCGAGCCCGAGGGTGCCGAGGATCACCATGCAGAACACGGTCGCCCACAGCGCGTCGCCGACGTTGCTCGCCGCCGCACGCTTGCCGATCGCTCCGAGGCCCTCGTCGGAGAAGTTGCTGCCCTCGACGAGATAGCTGACGATGAGCGCCAGCCCGATCGAGTACCGGGCCGTGGTGAACAGCGACGGCATCGACGACGGCAGGCGCAGACGCCACATCACCTCCCACCTCGACGCATCGACCGAGGCGAACAGCTCGCGGCTGGCCGGATCGGCGCTGCGCATGCCGCTCACGGCGGCGAACACGAACGCCGGCAGGCAGACGAGCCCGGTGGTGAAGTAGGCGGGTGGATCGCCCGCACCGAGCCACAGCACGATCGACGAGATGTAGGCGACGAACGGCGCCACCTGGATCAGCACCAGCACCGGCTGAGTCGCTCGCTCGGCGAACGGTGATGCCACGAGCACCGAGCCGAGCAGGAGCGCGACGATCAGCGCCGCCACGAAGCCGACGAGCGCGTGGCGGGTGGTGATGAGCGATGCGGCGAAGAAGTCGCCGGGGGCCTTGCCCAGATATCCGAGGATGTCGCTCGGCGCGGTGAGCACGAACGGGCGCACGTCTCGCAGTTGCACGAACGCCTCCCACACGGCGAGGAACACGACGATGCCGACGATCGGCGCGACCACGCGCAGACGTCGTGAGGTGGCACCCGGGCGATCGGTCACGACGTCGCTCCGTACATCGCCCCGTGCAATCGGTGGCGCAGCTCGGCGCACACCTCGACGAACGCGGTCGTGTCCTCGAGCTCCGGCGGACGCGGGCGGGGGAGTGCGACCGTCACGTCGGCGGCCACACCGGCGGGTCGCGGGGAGAACACGAGCACGCGATCGCTGAGGAACGCCGCCTCGCTGATCGAGTGGGTGACGAACACGACGGTCGCCGGATGGCGCTCGAGCAGTCGGGCGAGCAGGTCGCGCATCTCCGAGCGGGTGATCTCGTCGAGCGCGGCGAACGGCTCGTCCATCAGCACGAGCGGGGCCCCGAGTGCGAAGCCGCGCACGAGGGCCACGCGCTGGCGCATGCCGCCCGACAGCTCGTGCGGGTAGGCGCCGAGGAAGTCGATGAGCCCGACCTCGTCGAGCAGTTCGAGCGGGTCGGGGTGATCGGCGGGTTGGTGGCGGCGGTTGACCTCGAGCAGCAGCCGTGCGTTCTCGGCGACGGTGCGCCACGGGAGCAGACCGGGCTGCTGGGGGACGACGGCCAGCCGCTTCGTGCGGCGCAGCTCGGCGGGGGAGGCGCCGCCGATCGTGACCGTGCCGGCGGTGGGGTCCTCGAGCCCGGCGATCATGCGCAGCAGTGTGCTCTTGCCGCATCCCGACGGGCCGACGAGCGAGACGAACGCGCCTGCCTCGATGTCGAGGTCGAGTCGCTGCACGACCGGCAGGTCGCCGAACGACTTCGACACGCCGCGGAGCTCGACGGCGACGCTCATGCCGGCACCGTCCGCCGGTTCAGGCCGTGTACGGGGCGACGAGTCGCTCGATGTGCTTGGCGAGCACGTCGAGTTCGATGTTCACGACGGCGCCGGGGCCCTTCACGCCGAGGGTGGTGACGTCGGCGGTGTGCGGGATGACGGCCACCCGGAACGTGTCGTCGGTGAGGTCGAACGCGGTGAGGCTGATGCCGTCGACGGTGACCGAACCCTTCTCGACGAGGTAGCGCATCCGGTCGGCGGGGATGCGCACGACGAGGTCGGGAGCTGCCTGCACGACCGTGCCGGTGCAGTCGACGTGGCCGAGCACGATGTGGCCGCCCAACCGGTCGCCGAGCGCCATCGGTCGCTCGAGGTTGACCCGATCGCCGGCCTGGAGCGCGGCGACGTTGGTGCGGCCGAGCGTCTCGGTGCTGACGTCGGTGCTCCACCAGCCGCTGCCGTCATCGGCCCCGTCAGAGATGCCTTGCTCGACGAGGGTGAGACAGCAGCCGTTGACAGCGATCGATGCGCCGAGCCCGGAGCCCTCGAGCACGACCGACGCGGCGATCGTGAGCCGTACGCCCTCGCCCCACTCGCTGGTGTGCGGGCTGCTGTCGATCACGGTGCCCAGCTCTTCGACGATCCCGGTGAACATCGGGCCGAGTGTAGGGAGGCACGACCGCCCCCGCCCTGTGGAAGCCGTCGGGGAGCCGTCGGGGAGCCGTCGGGGAGCCGTTGGGGAGCCGTTGGGAAGGCCGCGATCGTGGCGATAGCATCGCTGCGTCCGTCAGGGACCCCGCCACCACCGTCCGGCTCTGCCGGTCGGCGATCGGCGAACCGGGCCTCTCGCGTGATGCCGAGCACCGACCGGTGCCGGCGACCTCCTTCCGGAAGGCATGAATCATGGTCGACAAGAACGCAACCATCGGCGCGCACAAGCTGCACGAGAGCGACACCGGCTCCCCCGAGGTGCAGATCGCACTGCTCACCGCTCGCATCAACGAGCTCACCGAGCACCTCAAGAAGCACAAGAAGGACCACCACAGCCGTCGTGGCCTGCTCATGATGGTCGGCCGTCGCCGCCGCATGCTCGACTACGTGAAGAACATCGACATCGCTCGCTACCGCGCGATCGTCGCCGCCAACGGCCTCCGTCGCTGAGTCGTCGCTGAGTCGCCGCTGAGTCGTCGCTGACGCGTCGGCTCTCCTCGGACGGCCCCGCCGTCCACCTGATCTCTGGAACACGGGCCTCCGCGGAGGCCCGTGCTCGCGTCCCGGGCCGGTGCCGCGGCGGTGCTGCCACCGTCGGGCGACGGTTCCGCCCCAGCTCAGCGATAGTGCGGCCGGGTCCGCGTGCCCGGGGATCCGCCCGTTTCGGCGTCCCCGCTGGTAGGGTCGGCTCGATACATCAACCGAGCGGATCACTGGATCGGTTGTCAGTCGCCTCAGCCGAGGCTCCCGTGGGGGGATCGTCCGACCGGACGTCTCGCCGGTAGCAGCCTCGACCGTGCCGACTGGGAACCGGCCTCCGCTCCAACCGTCGAGGCGAGGGACACAACTCGCCCGACCGAAAGGAGCTCGACATGGCAGATGCCATTCGAGTGTCGGGTCCCGTTGCGGGCACCGACAAGACCCTGTCGTTCGAGACCGGCAAGCTCGCGCTGCAGAGCCAGGGTGCCGTCGTGGCCAGCTTGGGCCGCACCACCGTGCTCGCCACCGCGAACGCCGCCAAGGACGTCCGTCCGGGCACCGACTTCTTCCCGCTCACCATCGATGTCGAAGAGCGTGCGTATGCAGCCGGCAAGATCCCGGGCTCGTTCTTCCGTCGTGAGGGCCGTCCCACCGAGGACGCCATCCTCACCTGTCGCCTCACCGACCGCCCGCTGCGCCCGGCCTTCCCCGAGGGCTTCCGCAACGAGACCCAGGTCGTGCTCACGATCCTCGGCGCCGACATGGCCAACCCGCACGACGTGCTCAGCATCAACGCCGCCTCGGCCGCACTGATGATCTCTGGCATCCCGTTCGACGGCCCGATCGGTGCGGTGCGCATCGCCCACAGCCAGACCGGCGAGTGGATCCCGCATCCCACCTACGAAGAGGGTGAGGCCAGCACGTTCGAGCTCGTCGTCGCCGGTCGCCAGCTCGACAACGGCGACGTCGCGATCATGATGGTCGAGGCCGGCGGCACCGCCAAGAGCTTCGACTACTACGCCAACGGCGCCCCGAAGGTCGACGAGGCTGCCCTCGCCGGTGGCCTCGAGGCCTGCAAGCAGTACATCAAGGAGTCGATCGCCCTCCAGCGTCAGCTCGTCGCCTCGGTGATCGCCACCAAGGGCCCGATCACGCCGATGACCTACACGCCGCAGCTCGACTACGGCCAGGACGTCATGGACGCCGTGGCGCCCGACGCCACCGCCCCGCTCGCGATCGCCGCTGCGATCGCCGGCAAGGCCGAGCGCAACGCCGCCACCGACGCCGTCGCCGCCGACGCCATCGCCAAGCTCGCCGGAGAGGGCGGCGCCTTCGCCGGCCGCGAGCGCGAGATCAAAGAAGCCGTGCGCAGCCTCACCAAGAAGGCCGTGCGCAAGCGCATCGTCGACGAGGGCGCCCGCATCGACGGTCGCGGTCCTCGCGATCTTCGCCCGCTGAGCAGCGAGGTCACCGTGCTCCCGACGGCGCACGGCACCGGCCTGTTCCAGCGTGGCGAGACCCAGGTGATGAACGTCGTCACCATGGCCATGCCGCGCATGAACCAGCTGATGGACACCCTCAGCCCGGAGACCCACAAGTACTTCCTGTTCCACTACAACATGGCCCCGTGGGCCAACGGTGAGACGGGCCGCGTCGGTTCGCCGAAGCGTCGCGAGATCGGCCACGGTGCGCTCGCCGCCCGTGCGCTCATCCCCGTGCTCCCGAGCCAGGAAGACTTCAGCTACACGCTGCGCCTCGTGGCCGAGGTGCTCGCCTCCAACGGCTCCACCTCGATGGCGTCGGTCTGCTCGGGTTCGCTCGCGCTGATGGACGCTGGTGTGCCGATCCGTGCAGCCGTCGCCGGCATCGCCATGGGCCTCGTGTACGCCGAGGGCAAGTACACCACCCTCACCGACATCCTCGGCGCCGAGGATGCCTTCGGTGACATGGACTTCAAGGTCGCCGGCACCGCCGACGCGATCACGGCCCTGCAGCTCGACACCAAGATCGACGGCATCCCCGCCGACGTCCTGGCCGCCGCGCTCGACCAGGCCAAGGAAGCCCGCACCGAGATCCTCGCCAACATGAACGCCTGCATCGCCGCCCCGCGCGACGAAGTGGCCGCCACGGCGCCGAAGATCATCTCGATCACCATCCCGATGGACAAGATCGGCGAGGTCATCGGGCCCAAGGGCAAGGTCATCAACACCATCCAGCAGGAGACCGGCGCCGACATCGCGGTCGACGACGACGGCTCGGTCGGCATCGTCACCATCGGTGCCGTCGAGGCCTTCCGCATGGAAGAGGCCAAGGCACGCATCCTCGCGATCGTGTCGCCGCCGATGGCCGAGGTGGGCGCCACCTACATGGGCAAGGTCGTCAACATCACCAAGTTCGGTGCCTTCGTCAACATCCTCCCGGGTCGTGACGGTCTGGTGCACATCTCGAAGCTGGGCCGCGGCAAGCGGATCAACTCGGTCGAGGACGTGCTGCAGCTCGGTCAGGAGATCGAGGTCGTGGTCGAGGAGATCGACGAGAAGGGCAAGGTCAGCCTCACCCCGACCGCCGCATGGTCGGCAGCCGGTGGCGAGGGTGACGGCGGCTCGAGCGAGTCCTCCAGCCCCTCCAGCTCGTCGGGCTCGTCCGCTTCGTCGGCCCCGGTCGGTGACGTCGTGTCGTTCGACGACGCGTTCGACGCCGAGCTCGCCGGTGAACTCGGCGATCTGGGTCCCGGCGGCGAAGCCGGTGGCAACAGCAGCGGCGGCGGCGAGCGCAGCGGCGGCGGCGATCGTGGCCGTGGTGGCCGTGGCCGTGGCGGCGAGCGCGGCGGCGACCGCGGTGGCCGTCGTCACCGCTGATCATCTGCTGCTGATTCCCATCAGATGAAAGCACTGCCGAACCGGTGACCGATCTCCGGATCACACAACTCGATGCAGGCCTGACGGTGGCCACCGAACGCGTGCCTGGCACGCGGTCGGTGGCCACCGGCGTCTGGGTCGCCGTCGGTGCGCGCGACGAGGACGAGTCGATGAGCGGCGCGAGCCACTTCCTCGAGCACCTCCTCTTCAAGGGCACCGAACGGCGCAGCGCGAGCGACATCTCGCGCACCATCGACCGCTACGGCGGCGACATCAATGCGTTCACCACGAAGGAGTACACGGCGTACTACTGCCGGCTCCCCGAACGCCACGCCGCGATCGGCATCGACCTGCTCGGCGACGTGCTCACCGACCCGTCGCTGCGGCCCGACGACGTCGACACCGAGCGCCAGGTGATCCTCGAGGAGATCGCCATGGATGATGACAGTCCCGACGACGTCGCCCAACAGCGCTTCGCCGAACAGCTGTATGTCGATCACCCCCTCGGCCGTGACACCGCCGGTTCGCCCGACACGGTCGAGACGATCTCGGCCGAGCAGGTGCGCGCGTTCTTCGAGCAGCACTACACCGCCGGCTCGATGGTCGTCTCCGTGGCGGGTCCGAGCGATCACGACGACCTGCTCGCGATGATCGACACCTCGTTCTCGCGGGTGCGCCCCGGCGACGGCCGCATCCCTCGCACCGCGCCGTCGGGCACCGGCACGGCCGTCACGATCGAGGACGACACCGAGCAGGTGCACCTCGTGATCGGTGGCCGCGGCCTCGACCGCACCGATCCCGAGCGTGAAGCGCTCGACGTCGTCAACCATGTCCTCGGCGGCGGGCTGTCGAGCCGGCTGTTCGAGGAGATCCGCGAGAAGCGTGGTCTCGTCTACTCGGTGTTCTCCGGTCTCGCCTGTTACAGCGATACGGGGTCGTGGTCGATCAGCACGAGCACCCAACCGCGGCACGCCACCGCGGTCGTCGAGCTCGTCATGGCCGAGCTGCGCAAGCTCGTCGCCGACAGCATCACCGACGACGAACTCGACATCGCCCGGGGCTACCTCACCGGTGCCTACGAGCTCGGCCTCGAGGACACCGGCAGCCGTATGGCCCGCAACGGCGGCCTCCTGTGCACGCGTGGCGAGATCATGCCCGTGGCCGATCAGGTGCGGCGCTGGATGGCGGTCGACCAGGCCGCCGTGCGTCGGGTGATCGATCGCGTCTTCAGCGACGATCCCATCGTCGTCACCGTCGGCCCCGCCTGACATCCTGCCTCACATGAGGGCGGCCTCGGGCGACACGGTGACGGCCGGCTCGGTGGAGGAAGATGGCGGGATGAGTTCGTTCGCCCGGGAACACGAGACGTCGTTCTGGTGGCAGGACCTCGACCCTGACGAGCGGAGCGCCGTCCGCGCGCCGCTGGCCGGCGACGTGCAGTGCGACGTCGTCATCGTGGGTGCCGGGCTCACGGGACTGTGGACGGCGTACTCGCTGCTGGCCGCCGACCCGACCATGCGCGTGCTCGTGCTCGATCAGTGGGTCGCGGGCGCCGGGGCGAGCAGCCGCAACGGTGGCTGGTGTTCCGGGCTGCTGCCGCTCGGCTGGGACGACCTCGCCCGCCGGTACGGGCGTGACGCCACCCTCGCTTTCCAACGCGAAGCCGATCGCACGGTCGACGAGATCGTGCGTGTCGCTGCCGAGGAAGGCATCGAGGCCGGTATCGCCAAGGGCGGCTACCTGTGCACCGCGTCGAACCCGGTGCAGCTCGACTCGTTGCGGCACCAGCTCGAGGAGGCACGTGCGTGGGGGCGTACCGAGGACGACTTCCGCCTGCTCGACGCAGCGGAGGCCCGTTCGCTGATCGGCGCCGCGAGAGTGGAGGGCGGGCTCTTCACGCCGCACTGCGCGGCGGTGCAACCGGCGAAGCTCGTCCGTGGCCTCGCAAGGGCGGTCGAACGGCGAGGCGGCGTGATCCACGACCACACCCGGGTCCTGTCGATCGAGCCCGGCCGGGTCGTCGCCGAACACGGCACCGTGCGCGCCGACGTGGTGGTGCGCGCGACCGAGGGGTACACGGCAGCGCTCCCGGGCCACCGTCGTCGGATCCTGCCGGTGTACACGACGATGGTCGCGACCGAACCGTTGTCCGACGCCTTCTGGGAAAAGGTCGGCTGGACGCAGCGCGCCACCTTCAACGACGCCCGGCGGGTGATCTTCTACGCCCAGCGCACCGCCGACGGCCGCATCGCGATCGGCCGGCCGGAGCCGCGCTCGTACCGCTTCGGCAGCGGGTTGGGTGTCGTCGAGGACCTCCCCGGGGCAGAGGCGCGGCTGCGCACCGCGCTGGTGGAGCAGTTCCCCGATCTGGCCGACGTGCGCATCGACCATCGGTGGGGTGGCGTCCTCGGCATCCCGCGTGACTGGACACCGTCGGTCACCTTCGATCGCAGCAGCGGGCTCGCCACCGCCGGGGGCTACACCGGCGACGGCGTCGCGCTCACCAACCTGACCGGCCGCACGTTGGCCGACCTCGTGCTCGGACGCGACACCGAGTTGGTCCGACTGCCGATCGCACAGCACGCCAGCCCTCGCTGGGAACCCGAGCCCTTCCGCTACCTCGGGGTGACCGTCGGGTCGCGCCTGTCGCACCTGGCCGACGATCGGGAGTCCCGCACCGAGCGCCCGTCCCGAGTGCTCGGCGGCCTGGCCGAACGCCTCACCGGCCTCTGACCAGGGCGAACGACCGGTCGCGATGCCGGCGCGACGAAATCTGTCGCCGTTGTCGAAATGGGCCTGGTGTCCGCGTCTGTGGGGTGAGTCGCCGGAGTGGCCGGCGACATCCCACGAAGGAGCACCCAGCAATGGACATGACCGACATCAACATCACCCTCGCCATCCGAGCGACCCCGGAGGCCGTGTGGAATGCACTCGTCGACGGTGACACCACGCCCGCCTACTACCTCGGCTTCCGGGCCGAGTTCGATCTCCACGCGGGTGCGCCGTACCGCTACTCGGCCGGCGGCGGATCGATGATCACCGGCGCCGTCGTCGAGGTGGAGCCGATGCACCGCCTCGTCACCACGTTCAACGGCGCGTGGGAACCGGCGGTCGCCGATCTGCCCGAGTCGGAGGTGACGGTCGAGCTCATCGAACCGTTCATGCCGATGCCCGGTGTGACCTTCCTGTCCTGCACGCATCGCGGGCTCCCCGTCGGACCGGTTCGCGGTCATCTGGAGCTGGGTTGGGTGTCGATCCTCTCGGGGCTCAAGACTCTGCTCGAGACCGGGGCGCCGATGCTCGGCGCCGCCGCCTGAGAGGAGCACGAGATGCAGTACCTGTTGATGGCGACGGAGACCCCGGAGGCGTTCGCTGCTCGCACCGACCCGGAACGTTCGGGCCCATACTGGGAGGCGTGGAACACCTACATCGGCGCGCTGGCCGAATCCGGTGTGATGACCGCGGCCGCCGGGCTGCAGGGCCCCGACACGGCGACGACCGTTCGTGTGCAGGCGGGGGAGCGAGTGCTCCACGACGGGCCGTTCGCCGATTCCAAGGAGCACCTCGGTGGCTACTTCGTGGTCGAGGTGGAGACGTTGGACGAGGCGCTCGCCTGGGCCGAGCGGTGCCCCTCGGCCACGTACGCGTCCGTCGAGGTGCGGCCGTTCCTGCCGATGCGATGACACCGCGCAACGTCCACGAGGCGGTCGAGGAGGTCGCGTCCACCTCCTATGGCCGCCTCGTGGCGTACCTCGCGTCGCGGACGGGTGATCTCGCTGGGGCCGAGGACGCGCTGGCAGACGCGTTCGAGGCGGCGCTGCGCAGTTGGCCCACCGCAGGGGTGCCGGATCGACCGGTGACCTGGATGCTCACGGCGGCGAAGCGGTCGATGATCGGCCGGCGACGACGGTCCGACACGGCGGCGCGGGCCGCACCCACGCTCGCGATCCTCGCCGACGAACGGTCGGAGACCGTGGCGAGCGCTGTGCCCGACAAGCGCCTCGAACTGCTGTTCGCGTGCGCTCATCCTGCGATCGATCCGACGATCCATGCGCCGTTGATGCTGCAGACCGTGTTCGGCATCGACGTGGCCCGGATGAGCGCCGCCTTCCTCGTGGAGGCGCCGGCCCTCGGCCAGCGCCTCGTGCGGGCCAAACGGAAGATCGCCGCGGCCGGCATCCCCTTCGAACTCCCGGGTCCGGAGGATCTCGCCTCGCGCACCGCCGTCGTGCTCGACGCCGTCTACGGCGCGTACGGCACCGGTTGGGACGATCCCGCCGGGCTCGACCCGGGGCGATCGGGTCTGACGACCGAGGCGATCAGGCTCGCCGATCTCCTCGTCGAGCTCCGCCCGTCCGATGCCGAGCCGCTCGGTCTCGCGTCGCTGCTGCACCATCTCGAGGCCCGCGCCGGTGCCCGTCGCGACGATCAGGGTCGCTTCGTGGCATTGACCGCGCAGGACCCATGGCGATGGTCGCCCGTGCACCTCGCCGCCGGTGAACAGCTGCTCAACCGGGCGCTCGCCCTCGCACCGCCGGGTCCGTACGCGTTGCTGGCGTCGGTGGGGTCGATGCACAACCGTCGCGTGATCGACGGCCGGATCGACTGGAGCGCCGTCGCCTCGATCTACGACCGGTTGCTGGTGTTGCGGCCCACCGCCGGGGTCGCGGTGGCGCGAGCGGCTGCGCACCTCGAGGCGGGCAACGTCGGCGTCGCCGCCGAGGCACTGGCGGCGATCGACCTCGTGCTCGTCGATCGCTACCAGCCCTACTGGACCGTCGTGGCCGACGTGGCTCACCGCC
>JAPLAA010000063.1 GCA_026393475.1 Actinomycetota bacterium | reverse complement strand
CGGCCGCCGGTGACAACCGTCTGCTCTCGCCGGTGGTGCGCCGCCTCGTCGCCGAGCACGGCCTGAACCCCGACGACATCACGGGCACCGGCCCCGGCGGTCGCATCACCCGCGACGACGTGCTCGATCACATCGACCGCGTCGGCTCGACGGCCGCGGCTCCCGCCGCCGCAGCCCCGACGCCTGCTCCTGCTCCTGCGCCCGCTGCTCCCGCCCCGGCACCCGAGGCCGCTCCGGCACCCGCACCCGCACCCGCCCCCGCTCCGGCACCCGAGGCCGCTCCGGCCCCGGCAGCGAAGGCCGCTCCGGCCGCGGCTGCGCCGGTCGTCGTCAGCGGCGACCGCGACTCGTCGGTGAAGCTCAGCAAGATCCGCAAGCTCACCGGCGCCCACATGGTGATGAGCAAGGCCGTCACGCCGCACGCGTTCAGCGTGGTCGAGGTCGACTACGCCAACGTCGATGCCGCCCGCTCCGCCGTCAAGGCCAGTTGGAAGCAGACCGAGGGCTTCAGCCTCACCTACCTGCCGTTCATCACCCGGGCCATCGTCGACGCCCTCGCCGAGTTCCCGCACCTCAACGCGAGCGTCAGCGACAACGAGCTCGTCGTGCACAACTTCATCGACATCGGCATTGCGGTCGACCTCGACTACCAGGGCCTGCTGGTGCCGGTGGTGCGCTCGGCCGAGACGAAGCGGTTGCGGGCCATCGCCCGCGAGATCAGCGATCTCGGCAACCGGGCCCGCGCTCGCAAGCTCAGCCCCGACGAGATCCAGGGCGGCACGTTCACCATCTCCAACAACGGTTCGGCCGGCAGCGTGCTCACGATGGCGATCATCAACCAGCCGCAGGTCGCGATCATGAGCACGGACGCGATCGTCCGCAAGCCCGTCGTCGTCACGCTCCCGACCGGCGACGAGGCCATCGTGATCCACCCGGTCGGCAACCTGGCGATGAGCTGGGACCACCGTGCCTTCGACGGCGCCTACGCCGCCGGCTTCCTCGTGAAGGTCAAGCAGATCCTCGAGACGCGTGACTGGACCAGCGAGCTCTGATCGCCTGACCCCTGACCGGTCGGCCCCGGGCGCGCTGCGCGCCCGGTGGCTCGGCACGGTGCCGTACCGCGAAGCGCTCGCGCTCCAACAGAGCCTGTTCACGCATGGTCGTGAGCAGCACCTGCTGCTGCTCGAGCACCCGCACGTGTTCACCTACGGGCCGCGCACCGACCTGTCGGTGAACCTCAAGGTCGAACCCTCGTCGGTGGGTGCCGAGCTCGTGTCGGTGAAGCGTGGTGGTGACGTCACCTATCACGGCCCGGGCCAGCTGGTCGGCTACCCGATCGTGTCGGTCGCCAACTCACTCGGCGCGAGCGGCCATGTCGCCGCCGTGCAACAGGTCGTCGTGCGCACCCTCCACGAGCTGGGGCTCACGACGGCCGGCGTGCTTGCCGAGTACCCCGGCGTGTAGATCGACGCCGACGGGCCGAACCCGCGCAAGATCTGCGCGATCGGGGTGCGGCTGTCGCGGGGTCGCACCATGCACGGCTTCGCGTTGAACGTCACCACCGACCTCACGTACATGCGCGACCACATCGTGCCGTGCGGCATCGCCGACAAGCCGGTCACCTCCCTGGCCGAGGAGTTCGGCGCGATCGGGCGCGACATCACGATGCGCGAGGTCGTCGACGTACTGACTCGCCACGCCGCCGACGTCTGGGGCGGGGGCGGGCTCGAGCGCCAGGACGTCGCCTGGAAGCACCGTCCCGACGACCTGTCGGCGTTCTCGCGCGGCGAGGGTCCGGGTACGGCGGTGCGCACGGCCGCCGATCACGGCATCGCCGCCGTCGCGCCGGAGAAGGCGACCGAGAAGGACACGGGTCGGATGATGGCCAGGCTCGGCCAGGCCGGCGTGTCCGAGGGGCTCACGATCGCGACCCGCAAGCCCGAGTGGCTGCGGCCGAAGGTGGTGCACGGGCCGGAGGTGCTCTCGCTGAAGAAGACGGTGCGCGACTTCGGTCTGGTCACCGTGTGCGAGGAGGCCGGCTGCCCCAACCTGAGCGACTGCTGGTCCGACGGCACGGCGACGTTCATGGTCCTCGGTGAGCGCTGCACCCGCGCGTGCGGGTTCTGCCTGGTCGACACCAGCAAGCCGCTCGCGCCGGAGGCCGACGAACCGCAGCGTGTGGCGGCAGCGGTCGAGCGGATGCGCCTCGATCACGTGGTGCTCACGATGGTGGCCCGCGACGACCTCGCCGACGGTGGCATGGCCCACGTCGCTGCCTGCATCGCCGCGATCCGCGCCGTCCGCCCGTCGGCGCGGGTCGAGACGCTCGTGAGCGATGCCAAGGGTGATCCGGCGTCGCTCGAGGTGCTGTTCGCCGCACGCCCCGACGTGATGAATCACAACATCGAGAGCGTCGCCCGACTCCAGCGGGCGGTCCGGCCGTCGGCAGGGTACGCGCGCAGCCTCGGGGTGCTGTCGCGGTCGAAGGCGGCCGGGCTCACCACCAAGTCGGGGCTCGTGGTCGGGATGGGGGAGACGTCGGACGAGATCGACGGTTGCCTCGCCGACCTCGCCGGCATCGGCGTCGACATCGTCACCATCGGCCAGTACCTGCGGCCCACGTCGCACCACCTGCCGGTGAGCCGCTGGGTGCTCCCCGAGGAGTTCGAGCGGTGGAAGGTGATCGGCGAACGCCTCGGCATCGGTCATGTGGAGGCCAGCCCGCTCACCCGGTCGAGCTACCACGCGAAGCAGGCGGCCGATCAGGTCGCCGGCCCAGCCGCTCATCCGGCTGCTGATCCGGCTGCTGATCCGGCTGGCGTGCTCGTCGGCACGGCGACGCCCGTCTCGCTGCGCTGACCGCGGTCGACCCGCCCCGCACCTGTCCGGTGGCGCCGCGCACATGACGCGATGCACGGGCCGGTCTGATGTGATCGCGTCAGCAGGTCGGCGCCTCGCGCGGTCCGTGACGACTCCCTGCTCAGCCCACGTTTCCCGTGATTGAGCAGGAAGGACGGGAATACCCCTCAAGTGCGGGGTTTGGTGTCCGATAGAAATGGTCATGCGGGCACCGATTCCCACGAACGAACACGAACGACTCGATGCGTTGCTCGAGTTGGAGGTCCTCGACACGCCGCCCGACGAGCGGCTCGACGAGATCGTCGGGCTCGCCGCCGACCTGTGCGGCGCCCCGATGGCGGCGCTGTCGCTGGTCGACTCGCACCGCCAGTGGTTCAAGTCGCACCGCAACATGCCGAGCACCCAGACGTCGCGTGACGCCTCGTTCTGCGCTCACACGATCATGAGCGACTCGGTGATGGTGGTCCGTGACGCCAGCACCGACGCTCGCTTCTTCGACAGCCCGCTCGTGACGGACGAGGGATTCCGCTTCTATGCCGGAGCACCCCTCATCAGCGCCGACGGCTACGCCGTGGGCACCATCTGTGTCGTCGACACCGTCGCCCGCACCATCGAGCCGTGGCAGGAGAAGATGCTGCAGATCCTCGCCTGTCAGGCGATGGCGCAGCTCCGCCTGCGCCAGCTCGTCGACGACCACGCCGACGTGCTCGACGATCTCGACATGGCGAACCGGAACCTGAACTTCCTCGCGACCCACGATCCGCTGACCGGTGTGTTGAACCGCCGTGCGGTGACCGATCTGATCGATGGGCTGGCCACCGCCAACGCGAGCGGCTCGGTGTCGAGTGCGGTGATGTTCATCGACCTCGACCACTTCAAGGACGTGAACGACGCCTACGGCCACGAGGCCGGCGACCGGGTGCTCGTCACCATCGCCGACCGCATCCATCTCGGCGCCCGCGGCGACGACGCGGTCGCCCGCCTGGCGAGCGACGAGTTCGTCGTCGTCATCCCGAACGCCGTGCCCTACGCGGCGGAAGCGCTCGCCCGGCGCCTGCTGCAGGCGATCGCGGTCCCCGTCGAGCACAAGGGCATGGCGATCAACGTCTCGGCGAGCATCGGCATCGCCCGCTGGGGTGATCACGTGCTGTCGGCAGGCGATCTGCTCCGCGACGCCAGCGCGGCCATGAACTACGCCAAGCTCGAGGGCCGCAACCGCACCGTGACCTTCGAGGACCGGGTGGCCAACGAGCTCACCCGCCGGCTCGACGCCCACTCCTTCGTCCGCCACGTGGTGCGATCCGGTGCGCTGCGCCTCGAATTCCAGCCGCTCTGGTCGCTGTCGACCGGTGAGGTCATCGCCCATGAGGCCCTGCTGCGCTGGGACTCGCCAGGTGCACCGGTCATCGGCCCCGGCGAGTTCGTCGCCACCGCCGAGGAGATCGGCCTCGTCGGCGAGATCACCAAGTTCACGATCCGCGAGGCGTGTCGCCTCGCGTCGCGTCGGCGTGCCGCCGGCGAGATGAGCTCCGCCGTGACGGTGAACATCTCGTCCGTGCAGCTCGAGCGCGACGAGGTGATCCTCGAGGTCGCGACCGCCCTCAACGACAGCGGCCTCGATCCCTCCGGCCTGATCCTCGAGCTGACCGAATCGGCCAAGCTCGCCGAGTCGGGCCCCGGCCAGGCCACGCTGCGCGAGCTGCAGCACATGGGCGTGCGGATCGCACTCGACGACTTCGGCACCGGCTTCGCCTCGCTCGCCCTGCTGCGCAGCTTCCCGTTCGACTACATGAAGATCGACCGGAGCTTCGTGACCGTGCAGAGCGAGATCGACCGCGACGTGCTGCGCTCGCTCGTGCAGCTCGGCCACTCGCTCGGGATGATGGTGATCGCCGAAGGGATCGAAGAGCCGGCCGCGCTCGAGCAGCTCCGCGAGGTGGGATGCGACGTGGCGCAGGGCTACCTGCTCGGACGCCCCGGCTCCGGCGATCCGCCCCAGCACATGGCGCCGCACCCCCTCATCGCCGGCCTCGCCACCCGCGACTGACCCTCGACCGACGCACCGGAGACGCCGAGGCGCTCGATCATCGAGTCGGCAGGATCTCGGCGGATTCTTGTTGCAGGGAACCGAAACCCGGCCGAGATACGGACCGAACGACGCCGCTCGGTCGCCCGTCCGGTACGCGCACCCGGAACCGAGCGTTCCATGTCGGGTTGTGGTCGTACAGCGACCACAACTCGACAGAGAAGCCACCCTCCACGTTCCGCCACCTACCGCCGGCTCGTGGCGCCGTCGTCATGCGCTCTCCGGCGAGATCGGCGAGGTAGCGCCGAGTGGCAGATCTGGCGCGTCCCCGGCGTTTCACGTCGCATTACGTTGGCCGGGTGATCGTTGCTGAGCGCTGTGATGTACTGATCGTGGGTGCCGGGCCGGTGGGGTTGTCGATGGCTCTGGCGCTGCGACATCTCGGCGTTGGGTGTGTTGTGGTCGACAAGCATGAGAGCCCGATGGACTTTCCGCGGGGTCGCGGGATCACGGTGCGCACGATGGAGTTGATGCGCCGATGGGGACCCGAGGCTTCGTTGCGTGAGGTGGGGGTGCCGCCATCGGAGGTCGCGGTGTTCGTGGGCGACAGTCTGCTTGCACCGAAGTTCGACCGCTTTGTTACATCAGCGGCCCGTGCCTCGGCGTCGAGCCCGTCGGATCGGCTCATCTGTTTCCAGAACGTGGCAGAGGTGGTCCTGCGTGACGCCGCGCTCGCTGCAGGCGCCGACATTCGGTATGGCTGGGAACTCGTTGATGCTGACGACGATGGTGACGGTGTCACGGCGTCGTTGGTGGAGCGCTCTTCGGGACATCCACGGTCGGTGCGCTCGTCGTGGTTGGTCGCGGCTGACGGTGCCCACAGCCCAACGCGACTCCGGTTGGGTGTTGGACGGCATGGACCCGGCCTCGTGGCGCACGTCGTGAGCATCGTGATCGACGCGGACCTCCGTGACAGGACCGTCAACCGGGCGAGTGTGCTGTATCGAATCGGCTGTCTCCCTGGAGCGACGCTGTTGGGCATGGACAACGATCGAGATCGTTGGGGCCTGATCTACGAGTACGACCCGGCAGTGGATTCGGAGGAGTCGTTCACCGAGCACCGACTTCTCGGTCTTGCTCGAACGGCGATCGGTGATCCCGACCTCGATCTCGCGATCGCGGGAGTCCGGTTCTGGAAGTCGACCGCGCTCGTTGCTGATCGTTTCCGGGTGGGCAGGTCCTTCCTGGTGGGCGACGCGGCCCATGTCACCACGCCGATCGGCGGGCTCGGGATGAACTGCGGCATCGGCGACGTCGACAACCTCTCGTGGAAGGTTGCTGCCGTGGTGGCTGGTTGGGCGGACGAGTCGCTCCTCGATACCTACGAAGCCGAACGCCAGCCGGTGGCGGAACTGACCGTGCAAGCAAGCCTGGGAGCAGCTCGACCTCCGGCCCAGACCGACGGTCTCGTGCTCGGCGCCAGCTACGAGTCATCGGCGGTCGTGCCTGACGGGAGCCAACCGCCGGCTGCCCTCGACCCCCTGGGTACATATCTGCCGACAGGCCGCCCCGGGCATCGAGCGCCTCACCTATGGCTCGACGACGCCCGGGTCGTCTCGACCTTGGATCTGTTCGGTGACGGCTTCGTTCTGCTCACCACCCCTGCAGGAACCGCTTGGCACACCGTCGTCCAGAGGGAATCGCACATCCCGATTCGGGTCCACGTGATCGACCATCCCGAATGGCCCGACCTCTACGGGGTCGGTCCGCTTGGCGCGGTGCTCGTGCGCCCCGACGGCTACGTCGGATTCCGAGCCGTCGGGGTACCAACGGACAGCAACGACCTAGGCGCAGCGCTCGCACGATTGGCCGGTCGCACCTGACGATCGAGTGCCAACCGAGATCTGCGGGTCGAGAACGGTCCGGCAGTCGGGTCTGAAGCAGTGCCAGGTAGCGCCGAGTGCCCGCTCTGGCGCTCGATCGCAAGGCAACGGAGGGCACAGATCATGTCATCGGCGTGGTCATCGACCCCTGGTGAGGCCGGGCCGGTCCACAGCTCGCACGGTCAGGCGAAACCGAGGCAGCGCTCGTCGACGAGCGCTCAGTGGGCGGCGCGACGAAGCGTGCCAGTGCTCAAGGCGTGGCGAATCGAGTCGGCGGTCTCGCTGGGTGTTTGGCCGTGGTCGCGGATGAGATGTCGCTGTTCGAGCTCAGCCTCGGAGAACTGGCGGTGCATCGATGCCGTCGCCGGGATGTCGGTGAAGCCATGGCCATGTCGTGCTGCCACGCGCTGCTGACACACCTCGACCGTCGGCAGGAGTACCGCGTAGTCGACTTCCGTCAGGCCGGCCATCGTGACGAACGTGTCGAGGAACCACGGGCCGATCATGCCGTCGTACACCACAGCGAACCCGCCGGCCACGAACTCGCCCGTCGCCTTGCCGGCAGCTCTGGTCACCACCGTGTTCTGTTCGTGCGACTCCGGAAGCCACGGATCGATGGCGCCGTTCGCCAGGAATCCGAAGAAGGCATCACCCGCGACCAGAACGCTCCGGGATGTCGAGTCCGCCAGCAGCTTGGCGACGGTGGACTTCCCCGCGCCCGGTGGACCCGTGACGATCAAGAGCGAACCCATTGCCACATTCTCACCCAGCCCTGGAACCTGCCTCCACCGACTTCGCCCGTGCACCTACCGACGAACCGCGTGATCAGCGGGTCGCAGCCATTGACCAGTCGATGGCCGTTCTGACCGCAACCCGCTGATCGAACCGCGTGATCAGCGGGTCGCGGCCATCGACCAGTCGATGGCCCTGTCACGGCGACCCGCCGACAGAAACCCGCTGTCAGCGAGTCGCAGCCATCGACCAGTCGATGCCGTTCTTGCCGCAACCCGCTGATCGAACCGCGTGATCAGCGAGCTGCAGCCATCGACCAGTCGATGGCCGTGTCACGGCGACCCGCCGACGGAACCCCTTGTCAGCGAGTCGCAGCCATCGACCAGTCGATGGCGAGGTCGTTCGCCCCCACACCCAGCTTCACGGGCACCCGTGCACCGGGGAACACGTACGGCAGCGCGTTCGCCGGCATGGGGTTGCCCACCTGCACCTGATACGGCGCACCGTTCGGCGGGATCACCGTCAGGGTGAACAGGTACATGTCGTGACCATCCCACGTGCGCAGGCCGAGCGGGCTGTTGCTCACGATCACCGCGTCGGCAGGCGTGCCCGTCATCAACAGCGCAGCCGCGCTGCCGACTCCGTCGGCGGGCCGGGGCATGGTGACGATCGGTGCGGCCGTCGAGAAGTCGAGGGCCACCTGCATCGGGTTCTGACGGTCGACGCGAACGGCGAACGCCTGACCGACGAGCTGGCCGAGCCGCCATTCCTCCACCTTCTGGCGGCAGTCGGTGACGTAGCCCTGCTGACCGTCGACGAACACCTGGAGCCGCATGTTCACGACCCGGTACTCCTCGACACCGACGCTGACCGCCATGCCGGCGAGGCTCGCATCGAGCACGAGTGCGCGACCGACGACGGCGTCCGCGCCGACACCGTTGGAGGAGGAGACGACGTTCTTGACGTCCTTGAGTGCTTTGAAGATTCCCATGTGTCCATCATCCGGATGACGGCCCGGCGCCAGATGCGTAGTCACTACGCAACGCCGGTGGGGCGGGTACGCAGTCGGGGCAGAATGGGCACATGAGCAGCGCCCTCGCCAGCACCGCCACCTTCCTCGACCGCATCGGTCGGGCCCGTGCCGTCATGGCCGAGCGCGGGGTCGATGTCCTGCTGCTCTCGGTCGGCAGCGACCTGCCCTACCTCAGCGGCTACGAGGCGATGCCGCTCGAGCGGCTCACGATGCTGGTGGTGCCCCGCGACGGTGAAGCGACGCTGGTGATCCCGCGGCTCGAGGCACCGCGCGTCGCCGAGCAGCCGGGCGTGTTCTCGCTGCGGCCGTGGAACGAGACCGACGACCCGGTGGGGATCGTCGCCGAGCTGGCCGGCACGCCCGCCGTCGCGGCCGTCGGCGACACGATGTGGGCGCGATTCCTCGTCGACCTGCTGGGTCACTGGCCCACGAGCGGCACGCGCTACGTGCGCAGCGTCGAGGTGATGAACGCCCTCCGTACCCGCAAGGACGCGGCCGAGATCGCAGCGCTCCAGGCCGCGGGTGCCGCGGCCGACCGTGTCGCCGCGCAGCTGCACGCCGGCGAGATCGCGCTCGTCGGCCGCACCGAGGCACAGGTGTCGGCCGACATCTCGGCCCGCCTCATCGCCGAGGGCCACGACGTCGTCAACTTCGCGATCGTCGCCGCCGGCGAGAACGCAGCGTCACCGCACCACCACGCCGGCGATCGGGTGATCCGCGCGGGCGAGATCGTGCTCACCGACTTCGGCGGCACGATGGCCGGCTACTGCAGCGACATCACCCGCTGCGTGTTCACCGGCGAACCCACCGCCGAGGTGGCCGAGGCCTATGCGGTGCTGCACGAAGCGCAGGCCGCCGGGGTTCGTGCCGGCGTCGTCGGCGCGGCGTGCCAGGACGTCGATCGTGCGGCTCGCGCCGTGATCGCGGATGCGGGCTACGGCGAGTACTTCATCCACCGCACCGGCCACGGCATCGGCATGGAGGCCCACGAGGATCCGTACATGGTCGAAGGCAACGACCAGCCGATCGAGGCGGGCCACGCGTTCAGCGTCGAGCCGGGCATCTACGTCGCCGGCAAGTGGGGCATGCGCCTCGAGGACATCGTGGTCGCCACCGATGCCGGCCCGCTGTCGATGAACCACGCGAACCACGCCCTCGTCACCATCGCCTGATGCCGGAGGCGCGGCGTGCGTCGGGTCAGCTCGCCTTCACCAGGAGCTTGCCGACGTTGCCGCCCTCGAACATGAACTGCAGGGCCTCCGGGTAGCGCTCGATGCCCTCGAGCACGGTCTCCGGGAGCGACACCACGCCGTCGCGGACCCATGCGGTCAGTTCGGCGGTCGCCGGTTCGATCAACTCCGGGGTGTGGAAGTAGGCGAAGCCGGCCATCGTCGCCTGACGCTCAGCGAGACGCAGGTAGAGCGACGGGCCTTCCACCCGGTCCATGTGGTCGTACTGGGACACTGCGCCACAGATGACGACCCGACCTCCCATGGCGAGGTTGTCGAGCACGTCGTCGAGGATCGGCACGCCCACGTTGTCGAAGAACACGGTGACACCGTCGGGGCACAGCTCGCGCAGCCGGGCACGGACGTCGTCGTTCTTGTAGTCGATCGCTGCGTCGAACCCGAGGTGCTCGACGAGATGTGCGCACTTGGCCGGTCCTCCGGCGATGCCGATCACCCGGGCGCCGTCGAGCTTCGCGATCTGGCCAGCCATCGAGCCGACGGCGCCGGCGGCGCCCGACACGACGAAGGTGTCGCTGGCGACGACCTTGCCGATGTGTCGCACGCCGACCCATGCGGTCACGCCCGTCGAGCCGGCCAACGGCCCGAGATGGAGGCTCAGCGAGCCGACCGAGTCGTCGACACGGGTGAGCCCCGACGCCTTGACGGTGGCGATGGTCTGGGCGCCGAGGCGACCGCGGACGGCCTGGCCGATGGGCCACGCCGGATCGGTGGTCTCGATGACCCGGCCGACGCCTGTGGCATGGATGACCCCACCGAGGGCGACCTGGGCGTGGAAGCCCTCGCCGCGCAGCATCGTGCGGGTGCCGGCGTCGACCGACACGTACTCGACGGCGACGCGGATCTGTCCGGCGTCGAGCGGCTCGAGCGGCAGGGTCTCGACCGAGAAGCAGTCGGGGGTCGCGGTCGCCTCGGGGCGACGGGCGAGCACGACACGGGTGTTCGAACCGTTGGTGGCCATGGCGGCGAATCGTCGCACATCACGCTGGCCGGGTCCTCAGCAGGCGCCTGCCCGAGTCGGTTCCTCGCTCCGCGTCCACATCGGTTGTGACCTTGTGCAAGGCTTCGGACATGACGGCACTCGATGACGACACCACGACCGACGCCCGGCTCCCGTTCCACATGCGCGGCAACTACGCGCCGGTGATGGAGGAGATCGAGGCCTTCGACCTCCCCGTGACCGGCAGCCTGCCGACCGACCTGAACGGCCGCTACTTCCGCAACGGCGCCAACCCGATGCACGGCCCCACGATGCACTGGTTCGCGGGCGACGGCATGCTGCACGGCATCCGGCTGCGTGACGGCAAGGCCGAGTGGTACCGCAACCGTTGGGTGCGCACCAAGGCCCTCGCCGGCGCCGATCGCATGGATGCGCTGACCGGCACGATGGATCTCACCGTCGGCCTCGCCAACACCCATGTCGTGCGTCACGCGGGCACGATCTTCGCCCTCGAGGAGGGCAGCCTCCCGAACGTCATCTCGCCCGAGCTCGACACGCTCGGCCCGTACGACTTCGGCGGCAAGCTCGCCACCCCGTTCACCGCCCACCCGCACACGTGCGCCGAGACCGGCGAGATGCACTTCTTCGGCTACGAGCTGATCTCCGCTCCCTTCGTCACGTACCACGTGGCCGATGCCGCCGGGAATCTGATCCACAGCCAGCCGATCGAGGTGGCCGGGCCGACGATGGTGCACGACTTCGCGCTCAGCCGGAACTACGCGATCTTCCTCGACATGCCGGTCGTGTTCGACCTCGACCTCGCGATCCAGGGTGGCATGCCGTTCCAGTGGCGCGAGAGCTACGGCGCTCGCATCGGTCTGCTGCACCGCGACCGTGCCCGCCAGGGCGAGCAGCCCCGCTGGTTCGACGTCGACCTCTGCTACGTGTTCCACATCATGAACGCGTGGGAGAGCGCGGACGGCAACACCGTGTACCTCGACGGTGGCCGCCACGCGTCGATGTGGAAGGGCGGCGCCGACAAGTTCGAGCCGTGCTACATGCACCGGTGGGCGTTCGACCTCACCACGGGCAAGGTCACCGAGGAGCAGCTCGACGACGTGTCGCACGCCTTCCCGCGCATCGACGACCGCCGCACCGGCCTGCTGAACCGTTACGGCTGGGCCGTGGGGCCCCGCCACGGCGCCGACCCGAACAGCCAGACGGCACCGACCAACGTGATGAAGTACGACCTGCAGACCGGTCAGCGGACGACGCACGACTTCGGTCCGACGATGATGAGCGGCGAGCCGGTGTTCGTCCCGGCGAGCGATGCGGCCGGTGAGGACGAGGGTTACCTCGTCACCTACCTGTACGACACGAGCTCGAACTCGTCGAGCTTCGTCGTGCTCGACGCGGCCGACATGAACGCCGCGCCGATCGCCACCGTGCCGCTGCCGCAGCGCATCCCGCACGGCTTCCACGGCAGCTGGTTCGCCGACGAGTGATCGGCGGCCGCGCGGTCAAGAGCGCGGTCAGCAGCGAGGGATCAGACGTCGAAGAGGGTTTCGTCGACGACCGGTGAGTAGCTGATCAGATCGAGTTCGATGTCGGCGCCGCGGAAGCGTGCGACGGCACCGTCGGACAGCACGCAGTACTGCTTGGTGCCCCCGCTGACCGCGACGTCGACACACGTTGCCGACACACCGGCGATCATCTCGATCGAACCGGTGGACGGCGCGATGCGTGCCACGGCGTCGCGGCGCAGCCGCTTGGCCATGTCACCGAACGCGAACTCGGGCGTGAGACCGGTGTTGCTGACCGCTGCGGCCTGGATGCCGTCGTCGCAGACGCCGGTGTCGAGCACGCACGTGCGGCTCGACCCGCCGTCGTTCAGGTAGCGGACCTGCCCGATGGTGACCGAGCGGCGCGGACCGAGTTGGGTGACCTGCGCCGCGGACACGACCCCGCCGAACAGCAAGGTGGCCTGATAGGAGCCGGTGAACTGGGCGCCGCCGACGCCGTCGAGCAGTTGCAGGACCGCATCGATCGCCGGGTCGCCGCTATCGGTGCCGACGCCGGTGGGTGTCTCCTCGAAGTACGGACGCTCACCCAGTCCGCACGCCGTCAGCAGCACGGCCGACGTCAACCCGAGTGCGATCTGCTTCATCCTCGTCGGCGTCATCCTGGGCCAGCGTACCGACGGCTGCTCGACCGGCGGCATCATCACCGGTCGACGCGGTGGTGTCGACGCCCAACACGTCGGTCCGCCGACGACGAGGGCCGACGGTGAACACGCGGACCAGCGTGAGGAACGAGACCAGACCGATGATGCCGATGACGCCGTAGCGCACGGCCGTCACGTCGGCGTCGGTGCCGGCCCGGAGGCCGTGCATGGCCACCATCCACAGCACCGGGTACGACAACAGGTGGATGCCGCGCCACCAGCGGCGGGGGATCCGGTTCCGCAGCCACGACGACACCTGGATCGCGACCAGCAGGTACATGGCGACCACGCCCCAGGCCACCGCACCCGATCGGTACTCGAGCGCGAACGGGACCATGATCTCGCGCCACCCGATCTGCATGAAGTTGTCGGCCACGAGCGCCCCGAGGTGGATCGCGGTGAACACCAGCGTGAGGAACGCGAGGTGGCGGTGCAGGTCGAGCAGCCAGCGGGGCAGGCCCTTGCGTTCGATCAGCCGGGTGATGCCGAGGATGCCCCACAGCACCGTGAAGGCGAGCAGCACGAACGCGACCCAGCCGCTCGAACGCGAGATGTACCAGGCCAGCTTGTCGCTCATCGCAGGTCGCTCATGCGGGGAACGTGCCGACGGTCGACGACGTGCCGTCGGCGTACATGACGAGGCAGGAGGCGTACTGGAAGCAGTCGCGGCGGTCGGGATCGACGAAGGGCACCTTCGACAGGGCGTCGGCCCACGCGGCGGTGTCGGCCACGACGGTGGCGCCCACGACGTCGTTGGTCGTGCTCGCCCCGGTGGTGGGCGCCAGCAGGTGGTGATGCGGTCGCTGGCCCGAACGCCAGCGGCGGCGCAGGGTCGTGCTCGTCGCCACACCGCCCGACGACAGCGACACGGAGGTGAGCGGCTGCTCGGTGCGCGGGTCCTCGATCTCGATCACCCAGGCATCGCCGTTCGGCGGTGTGCCGGCAACTCGCAGGTCGCCGCCCACCGAGACGAGCGCTCCGTCGGCACCGCGTTCGAGCAGGCCGGTCACGGTGAGGTCGGCGGCGAGCCCCTTGCCGATGCCGCCGAGATCGAGCCGGACGTGGGCCGGCAGACGGACGACCGAGCGGGTCTCGTCGAACTCGATGCCCGCGCAGCCGGGTGCCGGCAGCGACACGGCCGGTGATCCGCCGCCTCGCTCGCGGACGACCTCGATCGTGTCGTCGTAGCCGAGCCGGAGCAGCGAGTCGTGCACCGTCGGGTCGAAGCACCCGTCGGTCACGAGCCAGGCCGCGCAGGCGGCGCGGACTGCGGTGACGGTGTCGGCGTGCACCTGGACGGCCGAACCCTGGGCGCGGTTGAGACGGCCGATGTCGCTGTCGGGCAGGAACCGGCTCCATCGTTGCTCGAGTTCGCACACCCGGCTCCGGGCCCAGTCGAGTGCGTCGAGGTCGGCACCGACGACCGTGACGGTCACGTCGGTGCTCATCGCCCGGAAGGCGAGATGGGCCGGGCGCGGCGCCAGCTGAACCGGGCTCAGAACCGGGCTCAGAACCTGGCTCATTGGGTGCCTCGCGACGACCCGTCGGGCGGTGCGGTGAGCGGGGGCAGGGTCGGCGGGGGCGGCGGGGGAGCGGTGGTGACCGGCGGAGGCGGCGGCGGCGGGGCCGTGGTCTCGGTGACGGGTGCCGGTTCGGGCGTCGGCGCCGCGGTGGCGACCGGTGCCGCGGTGGCAGCCGGTGTCGAGCCGCCGCCGTTGTTCGCCCGGGGCGCTGCCGCGGTGACCGGGGGAGCGTCGGCCGGGGGCAGCGCTGCGAGGTCGACCGGGACGGTGGTCGGCACCGTCTCGTAGGACGGGGCCGGCACGGCGAGCGCCGGTTCGGTCGACTTGGTGGGCAGCAGGGCCGGCCCCGGTTGCTCGAGCACCGTGGTGGGCGTGACGACCGTGGTCGTCGCCGCGATCGTCTCGATGACGGCGACGGGCATCGCGCTCGGCGCAGGTGCGGCCGCATCGCCGTCGCCGCCGCCGGTGTCGTCCGCGTGGGCGATGAAGCCGACTCCGGCGAGCGTCGCGGAAACACTGACCCCGGTGGCGATCACCTTCGACGCCCGGGCACGTCGACCGGTCGGGCTCAGCAGTCCACCGATCGTTCGTCCAGCCGTCCCGTTGCCGGTCATCCTGCGACGTCCAACGCGGTGACGAACAGTGAGACCGTTGCGGCCAGCACCACGACCGCCACGGCGGCGCGGGCGGCGAGGAGACGAGTCGTCATGGCAGGGGTCGTCATGGGATGGCACTCCTGGATGATGCGCAGCGGATGATGAGGAAACGATGAAGCACGTGCATCCCCCAGGCGGTGACACGGCGGTGCCGGCGGGAGGCTTCACAAGTCCATCGGCACGTCGTTAGCCTCCCTTCAGTGATTGATCCCTGCGAGGCCCCGTGATTCGGCTCGATGCGGCGACGGTCCTCTTGCAGTGGTCTGTCGGCGGTCTGTTCTTCCTCTGGTTCACCACTCGGCGTCGTGAAGTGGGTCTGGGGTACGGCTGGCTGCTGCGCGGCACCTACCTGCTGATGGCGCTCGGCGGATTCGCCGCGGGCGTCGCATTCGGCTTCGTTCCGGTGCGCGACATCTCGGCGCTGCTGGTCGCGATCGCGGCGACCGTGGTCCTGGTGGTGTCGGTGCGGCGCAAAGCGGCAGGCGTGTCGGGCGCGGCGGCCGAGCACGACCGGCGGTCGGCCCGTGTGGCCGAGATGACCGGCATCGACCGCACCGCGACCGTCACTGCGCCCGCCGACACCGAGGTGGGCGCCGGTCCCGAGTTCCCGCCCGTGCTCGACCTGGTGGCGCCCGCCATTGGCCTCGTGGGGCTGATCGCGGCCGGCATCGACGCGAGCACCGGTGGCGCCGAGAACATGGGGGTCGCCCTGCTGCGCACGTTGACGGGTGCGTTGTTCCTCGGTGCGGTCACCGACGCGATGCTGCTCGGTCACTGGTACCTCGTGCAGCCCGGCCTGCCCCGAAAGCACCTGAACGACCTCGTGCGTGCACTCGGGTGGGTGTGGCCGATCGAGGTGGTGGCGCTGCTGCTGCCCGTCGGCATGATCGCCGTGTGGACCGGCGAGGTCGACGACGGCTGGAACGGCACCCTCGGGTGGTTCTGGGCGGCGTGCGCGATCACGACGATCGTGCTGGTGTACGTCACCAAGGCTGCGCTGAAGGAGCGGTACTACTCGGCCGTGATGGCCGCGACCGGCCTGCTCTACCTGGCGATCCTCACCGCGTTCGGCACCGACCTCGTCGCACGGGCGGTCCTCGCCGGCTGACACTGGCCGGGGCCCGATCGCTGGTCGATCGCGGGCATCGCGATCCGGGGCTGTTTGGATCGGACGATTTCGGGCAAACTACGGGGATGCCGAGACCAGTGTGGAGTGGGACGATCAGCTTCGGCCTCGTCGCCATCCCGATCAAGCTCTTCCACGGTGTGAGCAAGAAGAGCGTGTCGTTCAACCAGTTGGACGACCGCACGATGAGCCGCATCCGTCTGAAGAAGGTGTCGGCCGAGACCGGCGAGGACGTGCCCGACGATCACATCGTGAAGGGCTACGAGTTGTCGAAGGGCCGCTACGTCGTGGTCGACCCCGACGAGCTCGAACCGTTCATCCCGTCGGCCACCAAGAGCATCGACCTCGAGGAGTTCGTCGACCTCGACGAGATCGACCCGGTCTACTTCGACACGCCGTACATCGTGGCCCCCGACAAGACGCCGAAGCCGTACGTGCTGCTGGCGCGGGCGATGGAGGAGGCTGGCAAGGTCGCGATCGGTCGCTTCGTGATGCGCAACAAGCAGTACGTCGCCGCGCTGCGCGCCCAGGACGGCAAGCTGCTGATGAGCACGATGGTGTTCGCCGACGAGATCGTGAAGATCGAGTCGATCGACGAGCTCGAGGGTCTCGACGAGATCGACATCAGCTCGAAGGAAGTGAAGATGGCCGAGGCGCTCGTCGAGAGCCTGTCGGCATCCTTCGAGCCCGACAAGTACCGCGACGAGTACCGCGAGCAGGTGCTCGATCTCATCGAGCGCAAGGCGGGCGGTGAGGAGTTCGAGGCGCCGGCGGCTGTCGCTGCGCCGCCGAAGGTGGTCGACCTGATGGCAGCGCTCGAGGCGAGCGTGAAGGCCGCCAAGGACGCGCGCAAGCGTCACCCGGCCGGCGGACCGCACGAGGAGGCCGTCGCGAAGGCCTCGACGTCGGGGACGGCGAAGAAGTCCTCGTCGAAGGCCGCTGCCGCCGACGTCTCCGAAGACGACACGGCCGCGATCGCGAAGCCCAAGCGCGTCCGCAAGAGCGCTTGACCGGCCGCTGAGCGATGGCGGCGAGCAAGGGCACGCCCGTCAGCGTGGGCGGGCGCGATCTCACGCTCACCAACCTCGACAAGGTGCTCTACCCGGCGAGCGACCCGTCGACCGGGAACCCCGGTCCGGCGTTCACCAAGGCCGAGGTGATCGACTACTACGCCCGCATCGCGCCGTTCGTGCTGCCGCACCTCGCCGGTCGGTGCATCACGTTCCTCCGGTTCCCCGACGGCGCCGACAAGCCGGGCTTCTTCGAGAAGCGCTGCCCGAAGCACCGGCCCGACTGGGTGCAGACCGCGATCGGTCCCGGTGACCGCGGGGGAGACATCGGCTACTGCCGGCTCGACGAACCGGCGTCGCTCGTGTGGTCGGCCAACCTGGCGGCGCTGGAGCTGCACGTGCCGATGGCGTTGGCCGCCGACCTCGAATCGCCCCGGGCGGTGGTGTTCGACTTCGACCCCGGTGCGCCGGCGACGGTGGTGGAGTGCTGCCAGATCGCGCTCGAGGTGCAGGAAGTGCTGGCGTCGGTGAACCTCGACGGGTTCTGCAAGACGTCGGGTTCGAAGGGCCTGCAGATGTACGTGCCGCTCAACACCCCGTGCACCCACGAGGCCGCCGGCGACTTCGCGCTCGCGGTCGGCCAGGTGCTCGAACGCAAGCTGCCCGACCGGGTGACGACGATCATGGCCAAGGTGGAGCGGCCCGGGAAGATCTTCGTCGACTGGAGCCAGAACAGCCGTCACAAGACCACGATCGGCGTGTACTCGATGCGGGCTCGTGTGCGGCCGTGGGTGAGCACGCCGGTCACGTGGGACGAGGTGCAGCGCTGCGCCGACGGCGACCTGCGACTGGTGTTCGAGACGAGCGACGTGCTCGACCGGGTGGCCGAACACGGCGACCTGTTCGAACCCGTCCTCACCCTCGAACAAGAACTCCCCCGCCCCCGCTGACGACGTTCGCGTGTGATCGCCCAGGCCCGCTGAGCAGGCCCGAGCGACCACACGCTGGTGGGTCAGGAGGTGGGGGTGGCGATGAGGAGGGTCTGCTTGGGGGTGCCGTTGGGGTTGCGCTCGCCGGCGAGGAGGGCAGCCACGATCACCTGCGTGTCGGTCACCCGGATGCCGCCGGTGCCGGTGATGGTCTCGCCGGCGATGTCGTCGAGGGCGTCCCGCGACCAGGTGATCCCGTCACGGCTGTGCAGCAGGAAGATCTGTGGCCCGGCGGGCTGCGCACCGGTGGCGGTGGCGACGGCGTTCGAGAGGTCGTCGTAGGTGTAGCTGGCCGCCACCTCGCCGCCCGGCTCGCGGCGAACCTCGATCACCGTTTGCTGGTCGCCGTACACCATCGTGACGAGTTCCGGGTTCGACGACCCGTCTCCCGTCACGGTGGCGATCACGGCCCCGGTCGAGTCGTCGATCACCCGTTGCGTGTAGCTGGTGTCGTCGACCTCGATCGTGAAGCCGTCCGTCGAGAACGTCACGCCACCGATCTCGGCGACGGGGTCGACGAACAAGGCACCGACCAGCGAGATGCCGTTCGGTCCGATCGCGAGTGAACCGGCACCCATCGAGGTCTTCACGCCGTCGGTCGGGAGGACGAAGCTGTCCATCGGGGTCGTGGTCCACGTGCCCGATGGGTCGCGCATGGCGATCATCTGCATGCTGGCGGTGATGTCGTAGCCCGTGACGACGAGCCGATCGCCGACGGCACCGAACCCTTCCGTCCATGTCACCGGGGCCGACCCGAGGTCGGTCCACTCACGCCCGTCGGGGGAGGTGGACACGGCGGTGGACATCGAGCCATCCGGGTTCACCTGGTTCACCGAGGCGGCGAAGGAGTCGCCGAGCGTGGTGAGGCGCACGTCGGTCGCCCCGTCGTCGATGCCGACCGGGTCGATCTCGGTGAACGTGTCGCCGTCGGCCGAGAAGAACAGACGCACATCGGGATGGGTCATCGCCAGGGCGGCGCGTTCGGAGATGCCGAGCTCCGCCCAGGTGTAGATGCGGGTGTCGCACGATGCTGCTGACGTGGTCGTCGGCGTCGCCGTGCCGACGGAGGCCTCTTCGGTCACGGTGCCCACGGGACCGCCGAACGAGATCGTCGTGGCGGTGACGGGGTCGCAGCCCTCGCCGGTCGGCACCCTGACGCCCGACTCGGTGAGGTCCCATCCGAGGTCGCGCACCTCGGCCGGCAGCTTCGATGCGAGATCGACGTTGGCGCTCACCTGAGCACTCACCAACACTCCGTTGGCCGTGGCCGCGATCGAGGTGGCGTTCACGCCGACCGAGGTGACGCCCTGCTCGGCCAGGAGTTCGCTCGTGTCGAGCGGGAGCACCGTGGTCGCCCAGGTGCGGCCGGCATCGTCGGAGGTGCCGATGGCCAGATCGCTCCGGCGGCCAGCGGCAGTCGCCGGTGCCGTGCCGTAGGTGAGGAACCGTCCGTTCAGCTCGGCGATGTTCCGCCCGATCAGCGCTGGCGGTGTCGCGACCTGCTCCCACGTGAGGCCGTCGTCGGACCGCCAGAGCACGCCCGAGTAGTCGTCGCTCACCGCCGGAGCGGTCGACCACACGACGAACGGTCCGCTGCCGGCGACCATGTTGTCGGGAGCGCCCATGTAGAAGCTCACCGCTTCGGCGCTGTCCGGATCGACCCGGTTCCACACGAACGGCGACGGCACGAACTCGGCGGACACCGGGTCTGCGCCGGCCGGGACCGTCGGTCCGGGCACGGTGCTGGCAGCAGCGACATCGGTGCCGGCCGGCTCGTCGGTCGGCGCCGCGGCGATGCGACCGGGTTCGGCCGGTTGCGAGAGGACGGAGACGGCAGCGACCGATCCACCGGCGATGCCGACGACGGCGGCGACACCCACGACCGTGCGCCGGCGGTGCTGCCGGCGTCGACCGCGGGCGATCACCACGTCGAGCATCGGGGGGCCGAGATCGATGTGGCCGGCCCGGTGCTCGAGGCGGTCGGCGAGATGCTGGTGGTCGGGGGTGCGATGCGGGGTGTTCATCAGCGGTTCTCCTCGGGGGATGTGTGCAGGGGAGCGAGTAGTGGTTGGAGGCGATCGAGCGCGCGGGCGAGACGGCTCTTGACGGTGCCGGGGCGCAGGCCGAGTACGTCGGCGGTCTGCTGCTCGCTGAGGCCGAGCAGCAGCCGGCAGACGACCACGGCTCGATGGTCGACGCTCAAGGTGTCGAGCGCGGCGTCGATCGACGGATCGGCGGGTGCCGTGGCCGGCGCGTCGCCCGGTTGGGCGATCCAGATCGGCGGGTTGCGGCGCATCCGGCGGATGACCGAGCGGCTCCAGTTGAGGCCGACCCGGTAGACCCAGCCGCCGGGGTTGTCGAGCTGACCGACGTGCGACCAGCGTTGGTAGGCGCGGGCCATCGCTTCGTCGATCGCCTCGCGGGCGAGGTCGTCGTCGCGCAGGGTGAGGGCGAGCGCTCGACCGACCGACGCGCGGCTCGAGAGATAGAAGTCCTCGAAGCTGGCGAACCGTGTTCGCACGTCGTCTTCTTCGATGGCGTCGACGATGGCGTCTCGAGCGACCGAGCCCGGGGTGCCGGGCGGGTTCGCAGCATCGATCGTGAAGTCCACGTCCGGTACACACCCATCGGGCGGATTCGGTTCCATCACCGTCGCGCCTCGAGCTCGGCCAGCAGCGTGGCGATCGATGCATCGTCGGGCCGCAGCTCAGCGGCAGCTGTCAACGCTGCGTGCGCCTCGTCGATGCGGTCGGCGAGCGACGCGGCGCGCCCCAGCTGCACGAGCCATCGGGTCCGCACCGGGTCGCGCTCGACGAGAGATCGCCACGCGTCGAGCGCGGCGTCGACGTCGGCCGCCGTTCCCGTGATCGCCGAGCGGTCGAGCAGCAGCGTGGCAAACGCGTCGAGCGCGATCGGGTCGTCTGGCGACCAGCGGAGGGCGGCGTCGGCGTGTTCGAGCGCGAGGTCGATGTCGGCCAGCGAGCCCCGCTCGCGATGGAGTTCGATGGCGACCGAGCGGTACCGGAGGTCGTCGGGGCGTAGGTCGACGGCGCGTTCAGCGGACGCGATCGCATCGTCGAGGTCGTGCGCCGCGAGCGATCGCTCGGAGAGTCGGTCGGCCGCTACGTCGAGCACGCCGGCGACCAGAGCCACGGGTGCCAGCGCGAGGGCTGCGAGCCCCGCTGCTCTCGTCCATCGTCGCGGCTCGTGCTCGGCATCGCTCGGCGTCGAGGCGATCAGCATCCCGGCGAAGAGCCACCACACCGGATCGAGCTCGGCCAGCGGGAAGAGCAGGAGTTGCTGGACCGCGTAGGCGATCACGGCGACGGCGACCCCGATGGTGGCCGGCGTGCCACGACGGATGGCGCGCAGGGCGACCAGCACAGACCCGCCGACGAGGAGCAGGTACAGGCCGCCGGCGAGCAGCCCGCCGGTGGCGGCCACGTCGAGGGGCCCGCTGTGGGCGCGGTCGGGGAGCACTCGGTCGCGGCCGTAGCTGCGTTCATAGTCGGCGTCGACGGCGCCGATCGCCGCGATGCGATAGCCCTCGAGACCGACGCCGAGTACCGGATGATCGCCGATGATGCGCGCCGCGACGGTCCATTCGTCGAGACGGGACGCAGCGCCGTTGGAACGCTGCACGACGTCATCGAGTCGAGGTGCTGAGACGATCAGTGCGACGACCGCGAGCCCTGCGCCGGCCAGCAGCACGCGCCGACTCGGTCGGCGGACCGCGACGAGGACGACCGCTGCTGCCCCGATGCCGATCCACGCGGCCCGCGTGCCCGACCCGAGCAGCGCCAGCGTCGTGGTCGCAGCGCCGACCGACGACGCGATCCGCCAACCTCGGCGCTCCGTGGCGTCGACGGCGAGCGCGGCGCACACGGGCAGGAGCAAGCAGCAGGCAGCGCCGAGGATCGCGGCCGAGCCGAAGGGGCCGACCAGCCGGTCGCTGTCGGTCGCGAGCGCGACCGGCGGCCCGACCAAGAGCTCCCACACGGTCCACGCACCGAGGCCGAGCGCGGCGATCACGGTCGATCGCAGGACGATCCGTCGATCGACGTCGGCGGTCAACTGTTGTCCGGCGGCGAACAGCAGTGCGAACAGCACCCAGGCGACGAGCCCGAGGTGGCGGACCGGATGGCCGAGCACCGAGACGGCGACGTCGCCGTTCACGAGCGCAGACACGCCGAACAGTGCGAGGAGTGCACCCCAGCACCAGGTCGAGCGCCGGTCGAGGTTCGTGCGTGCGGTTCGGAGCCCGAGTCCGCTACCGACGAGGCCGAGGGTGGAGACGAGCCACCACCGGGCGGGACCGAACGGGCTCAGCCCGGCCGGGTCCACCGCGAGGACGGCCGCGACGACCATCGCCCCCAGGGTGAACGGAATCCAGCGCACCCCCATGCACGCCCACCGTACGAGTTCGGTTCCCTCCGTCAGCGCAGCGCAGCGCAGCGCGGTCGTGCGCGGCTGCGCATGGTTCCTCGAGGCAAGGTCCCGAGAAGGGCTGGACTCGATGGTCAGGAGGCGACGAAGATCCGACCGTCTGTGGTGGCGAAGTCGGGATCGAGTGCGACCTGGGCCGGGACCACGATGCCGTCGTGGGTCATGAGGATGAACTCGGCCCCCGCCAACGGTTCGTCCACCAGGTCGTTCAAGGATGTCCACGACCATGTCCACACGTCGTTCGACACCACGACGCTCATCTCGGTCTCCCTCGCCGTCATCTGGGCCTGCATCGCCTGCATCGCCTCATCGAGGGTGAACTCGGCGATTACCGCGCCCGATTCGTCCGTCACCACCATGCTGGCCTCCTCGCCCTTCCTGACCCGGCCCGTGTAGCCGCCAGCGGACGTCCAGCCGCCCAGCACCTCACCGGTCGCTTCGTCGTAGACGACTGAGTCGCCCATCCCATCCTCAGCCTCGAGGACCACCCCGTTCTCGACCTGGCGGACCAATCGCGGATCCATATGACGCGCCAGGAGGAGGGCGATTCTCCCGTCCGCGATCGCAGCGCCGTAGGGGGTCGGTTCCCATGTCCCGGCGCCCTGCACCGGCGGCTCGATCCGTTGCCAGTCCGTCCCGTCAGCGCTGGCCAGGACGATGATGGATCCTGTGTCGAGGCTCGGGCCTGCAACGACGACCATGCCGTTCACGAATCCGACCGCGCCGGCCTGCGCGGGCGGTTGACCGAGGAGGGTCCAGCTTCGGCCGTCGGTGCTCGAGAACAACGAGGCAGCAGGGACCGTCCCAGGGGCCTGCTCGGGGTATGTCTGCACGAGTGCGAGGAATCCGCGCTCGCCGTGGCCGAGGCGTGTGCCACCTGGGTAGGTCGACGGGAGGTCGAACACCCGCTCGGCACGTCCATCCTCGATCCGGACGAGGAATGGTTCATCGTCGAGGTACGAACGCTCGCGTTCGTCGAGGCCGGCCTCCTCCCAGGTCAAGATGCGCTCGATCTCACGTCCACTGCTGTCCGGTGCCGGGCCTGAGAAGCATCGTCCGGCGGTCGGCTCGCACGGAGCGAGCAAGGC
The DNA here is from genome assembly GCA_026393475.1 of Actinomycetota bacterium. Taxonomy (GTDB): domain Bacteria; phylum Actinomycetota; class Acidimicrobiia; order Acidimicrobiales; family Ilumatobacteraceae; genus VFMC01. The sequence continues at coordinate 28,791 of JAPLAA010000063.1, read as the reverse complement.
GATGCCATCGTCCTCGATCACGTAGCCGTTCATCATGGTGCCGTCGCCGGCGATGGCGTCGATGGCCAGATTCGCTCGCGGTTCGATCGAGACGACGATGACGCCCTCCCGAACGTCCACCTCACTCGCCATGAGGCTCACGTTCATCACGCCCGATTCCCACGCTGCGCTGAGGTCGTAGCCGAGAGGAATCCTCTGCCACGTTCGACCGCCATCAATGGACGTGGTCGCAAGCACGGCACCGGCAGCAGGGTCCTCCTCGGGGGCGTATCCGACGAGGACGAGGGTGCCGTCACGTTCGGTACCGCCGATCACCGCGAGACCGGGAGACGTCGCAACGGGCGCCCATCTCTCGCCGTCGGACGAGATGCTCACCTCCGATGTGAAACCTCGAGGGCTCTGCTCCAGTGTCGTCCAGAGGACGTGACCGGAACGCATGCCTGTGGCGGCGTACACCTGACCGATGACCGCTGCCGAAGCCTGATCGGGTGCGGCCGACCGCCAGGTCTGCGCGCTGGATCCGAGTACGCCGGCAACCGTTGCCGGCGGGGTCGTCGGGGGACCGTCGCCATCGACTTGGGACACGACTGAATCCGTCGAGTTGATCGAAGCAGCGGTCGTCGACGTCTCGCCGGTCGTGTTCTCGAGCCCGGGAGGGATGTCAGCCGGCGTGATCGCGGGAGGTGATGACGAAGCAGAGAACGCCGCGACGATGGCGAGGGCACTGAGGGTCGATGCTGCGACGACGCCAGCGATGCGGTGGCGTCGGCGACGTCGTGCTGCCCTGGCACGGATCCCGCTGAGCGGTGAGGGCCGCAGCGTTGTGTCGTGGGCTAAGGATGCGAGATGGCGCTCGAGGCGGTGGCGGAGCATGGGGTCGTCGACCAGTTCGTCGATCGTGTCACTCATCGGGTCACCTCCCTGGTGGCCGTGGGGTCGATCAGGGTGGACGACCGGAGGGCGTCGAGCGCTCGGCTGAGTCGGCTCTTCACGGTGCCCGGCCGGATGCCGAGCACGAGGGCGGTCTCCGCCTCCGAGTAGCCGATGAAGAACCGGCAGACCACGACCGCTCGCTGATCGACCGACAGCGAGCGCAGCGCCCGGTCGATGTCGGCGTCGAACGTCGGCGCGGACGACACCAGTTCGAACGCGCGGGGTGCTCGGCCCGGGCGCGTGAGTTTGCGCACGACCGATCGCGCCCAGTTGAGGCCCACCCGGTACACCCAGCCCGTCGGGTTCGCGTACCGGCTCACCTCGTCCCACCGCTGGTACGCGCGCGCCATCGCCTCGTCGAGCGCGTCGGCGGCGAGGGCCTCGTCGCGGAGCGTGATCGCGAGTGCCCGGCCGATTGCGCTGCGCTCTCGTGCGTAGAACGCCTCGAAGCCCTCGAGCGGCGACGGCGCGGAGGGTGTGCCGTCGGCGTCGAGGACGTGTTCGAGGTGGATCACCTCGTCGGCGTCGGTTGCCTCGCTGGTCGGATCCACGTCACACAGACGCCCGAGCATGCCATTCGGTTCCGCGCTGTTCGCGGCGTTTGATCTCGATGGCACGCGGGACGGGCCTGGGCGATCACACGCGACGGAACCGGGATCGAGTGTGGGCGCGGAGGCGCGTCATGCGGGCCCCAGCGATCGATCGCGCGTCAGGCGAGGCGGGTGACGCCGTCGGCGATCGCGGCCTGGCTCACGGCAGGGGCCACGCGCTCGACGACGCTGCGGTCGAACACGCTGGGCACCACGAACGCCGGCGACAGCTCGGCGTCGGTGACCGATTCGGCGATCGCGATGGCCGCGGCGAGCTTCATGTTCTCGGTGATGTCCGTGGCGTTCACGTCGAGCGCGCCACGGAACAGGCCTGGGAACGCGAGCACGTTGTTGATCTGGTTCGGATAGTCGCTGCGGCCCGTGGCCATCACGGCGGCGAGGCCGTCGGCCGCCTCCGGACGGATCTCGGGGTTCGGGTTGGCCATCGCGAACACGATCGGGTCCTTCGCCATGCTGCGCAGGTCGGCCGCGGTGATGAGGTCGGGACCGCTGACGCCGACGAAGACGTCCGCGCCCACGAGCATCTCGCCGATCGTGCCCATCTTGCGCGACGGGTTGGTGTGCTCGGCGAACCACTCCTTCGCGACGTTGAGGTCGCTGCGGCCCTGGTACACCGCGCCGGTGCGGTCGCACCCGACGATCTCGCCGACACCCGCATTGATGAGGATCTTGCCGATGGCCACGCCGGCGGCGCCCATGCCGGCGATGACGACCGACAGGTCCTCCATCTTCTTGCCGGTGATCTTCAGCGAGTTCCACAGTGCGGCCAGGGTGACGACCGCGGTGCCGTGCTGGTCGTCGTGGAACACGGGGATGTCGAGGCTCGCCTTCAGGCGCTCCTCGATCTCGAAGCACTCGGGCGCCTTGATGTCCTCGAGGTTGATGCCGCCGAACGTCGGGGCGATGCGCTGCACGAAGTCGACGACTTCGTCTGCGGTGCGGGCGTTGATGCACACAGGGAAGCCGTCGACGCCGCCGAACTCCTTGAAGAGCATCGCCTTGCCCTCCATGACGGGCATCGCCGCTCCGGGGCCGATGTCGCCGAGGCCGAGGACCGCGGTGCCGTTGCTGACGATCGCGACGGTGTTCTTGCGGATCGTGTAGCGGTGCGACAGCGCCGGATCGTCGTGGATGGCCATGCACACCCGGGCCACGCCGGGCGTGTACGCCATCGACAGGTCGTCACGGTCGTTCACCGGTGCGAGCGCGGTGGTCTCGATCTTGCCGCCCTCGTGCATGCGGAACGTGCGGTCCCACCAGTCGACGAGCGTGACGCCCTTCAGCCCGCGGACGGCCTCGACGACCTTCAGCTGATGAGCCTCGTCGCGGCAGTGCACGACCATGCAGCGACGCAGCTCGGGACCGCGGACGTCGAACCCGTCGAGCGCGCCGATGTTGCCGCCGGCTTCGCCGATGGCGACGCAGAGCTTGCCGAGCGTGCCGGGCACGTTGTCGAGGCGGCAGTCGAGGGTGATGGAGAACGCAGCGGTGGGGGTCGTAGCCATGAGGGGCCGATGCTACGAGCGCGGGGATTCGTCACGCGAAACGCGTGCCGAACGACCGGCTCTCCGACGCGTTCGTGCACGAACGCGTCGTGGTGACGCGGAAGTGAGCAGACGCGGGTCAGTAGATGACGCCGGCGGCGCGGAGCGTTGCGGCGTCGAAGCCGAGCTCGGCGGCGATCTCGTCGCTGTGCTCGCCGAAGCGCGGGGCCAGGCTGCTCACCGTGGCCGGCGTCTGCGAGAAGCGCGGCGCGGGCCGGGGCTCGCGGATCGTGCCGGCCAGCGGGTGCTGGCGCTCGACGAAGATCTCGTTGTGCACCACCTGCGGATCGGTCGGCAGGTCGTCGATCGAGTTCACCTTCGATGCCGGCACGTCGTGGGTCTCGGCGCCCTGCATGAACTCGTCGACCGTGGTGCGCTCGGCGAACTCGCGCATCAGCGGGATGAGGTCGGCGAGGTTCTGCATCCGGGCGCCAGCGCTCGAGAAACGCGGGTCGTCCCCGAGGTCGGGGCGGCCGTACGCGGCGAACAGACCCCTGAACTCGGCATCGGTCACGGCGCTCACCGCGACATGACCGTCGCTCAACGACGTGACCGCGTAGTTCGACCCGATCGTGGGTGTGCGGTTGACGTCGTCGTCGAGCAGGGCGGCGTCCATCGCCGAGTCGGGCCACATGAACGCCACTGCGGCGTCGAGCATCGCGAGGACGACGTGCTGACCCTTGGCCTTGCCCGTCGCCCGGGCGAACAGTGCGGCGGTGATCGCCTGCGCCGCGGTGTACGAGGTGATCTTGTCGCACAGCAGGGTGCGGAACAATGCGGGCGTTCCCGTCGCGGGGTCGGTCTGCACCGAGGCGAGGCCCGACGCTGCCTGGATCACGTTGTCGTACACGCGGCGGTGGCTGTACGGGCCGTCGGGGCCGAAACCGCTGATGCTCACGTAGATGACGTCGTCGTTGATCGCCTTGACGTCCTCGTAGCCGAGACCGAGGCGTTCCATCGCGCCCGGCCGGAAGTTCTGGATCACCACGTCGGCATCGGCCACGAGCTTGCGGACGACCTCGATGCCCTCGGGCTTCTTCAGGTCGACGACGATGCTGCGCTTGCCGCGGTTGTTGTTGGCGAAGATGCCGGTCATCCCGCCCTTGCTCGTGCCGAGGAAGCGCATGATGTCGCCGAGGCCGGGTGACTCGACCTTGATCACGCTCGCCCCTTGATCGGCGAGCATCATCCCGGCCAGCGGACCGGAGATCATCACGGACAGGTCGACGACGTTCACACCTTCGAGTGGCCCCATGGGGCCGAATGGTGACAGGTCGTGTGCGGCTGCGGCCACCCCTGCGCGCAGACGATCGCAGCCGTGCAGTCAGCGCGCGGTCAGGCTGGCCGGAGCTGCATCCCGTCGATCTGCAGGCCGGTGAGGCCCTTGGTCGAGCCGTCCCAGAACCGTGCGGTCGTGGCGCAACTCGTGGCGTCACTGGTGACCGGCGTCGTGCACGACAACACGTCCACCCCGTCGCCGGTCGTGGTGCCGGTCGCGAACGCACCGCGGGTCGCGAGGTAGACCGTGCCCGCACGGGGCATGGACACGCCGACGATGCCTTCGGTGGCCGTCGTGAGCTCGACATCGGAACCGTCGAACCACATCGACCAGGTGCCGCTCGTGGTGGCACCCAGCGCAGCGGGCAGGAACCTGAGCAGGTCGTGATCGGCGACCGTCGTCGCGCCGGTCACCGAGCCGGCCCCGGCGATGCCGATCACGAGCGTGCCGTCGTCGAGCACCTCGACCGAGTCGATGTTCTCCTCGTTCGTGGTGAGCCCGACGTCGGACCCGTCGAAGTACCACTCGAACGTGCCCGTTGTGGTCGATCCGAGGCTCGTCGGGACGAACCGGACCAGGTCGGAGTCGTCGATCGAGCCGACGTCGGGGATCGTCGACGCCGCCGTGATGCTCATCACGATCGAGCCATCCGGCATGATCGTGAAGGCGTCGATGTCGCGGGCGTTGCTGTTCCCGAGGCCGACGTCGCTGCCGTCGAAGAGCATCGTCCAGGTGCCGGTGGCCTCCGACCACGAGACGATGTCCTCGTCGGTGAACGCGAGGCCGCCCGCTGTGCCGTCCGCGGTGGTGCTGAGGTGCACGAGGTCGGCCGGCGGTGCCGGCTCCTCGACGGTGACGACGACGGTGTCGGTCGCCGTGGCCCCGCGATCGTCGGTCACCGCGAGCTGCACGGTGTGCGCGCCGACCGTGAACGACACGCTCGGCGTGAGCCCGGTGGCGATCTCCGCGCCTGCCTCGGTCCACACCGAGGTGACGATCGCACCGTCGGGATCGTGCGAGGCGTTGCCGTCGAGCGCGACCATCTCGGCGCCGGAGCCGTCGGTGTCGACGACGGTGATGTCCACGCCCGCGCCGGCGAGCGGCGGCTGGTTGAGCGGTACCGGTGGGCTCAACGCGATCGTCGTGACGGCGCCTGATGTCACGTCGGCCTGGGCACAGGCCGGACCGGAGCGGAACGCCGCGCACACCTCGTGCACGCCCGGCAGGGCATCGGTGAACAAGCCCCACTGGTTGCGATCGACGCCGTCGACGCTGATCGTCACGTTCGTCGGCGGCGCCGTGGTCACGCGGAGCGTGCCGCGGCGCTCGAAGTTGGCAGCCGAGGTCGTGGTGACCCCGGCCGTGATCGTCACCGTCCGACACGGTGGTGTCGTGTAGCCGGGCACATCGGTGAAACAGACCGTGCGCTGTCCGGGTGACATGCGGACCCAGTCGATCGACCAGGTGCTGATCGGGACGCCGTCGAGCAGCATCGTCGACGGCACGGCCGGTGAGGTCGCGACGCGCAGTTGGCCCACCGGCCCGGCGAGCCCTGGCGCGCCGGCGCTCGGGGTGAAGACACCATCGACGACCGTTCGCGTCCCGGCCGTGAGTGTGACCGTCTCGCACGCGGGTGTCGCATACCCGGCCACCGCCCCGAAGCAGACCTCGGCGGAACCTGGTGCGCGGCCCACCTCGAGGCCCCATTCTCCGGCGGGCACGCCGTCGATCGAGATGCGCGACGGCACCCCGACGACCCCGGCGCTCGTCCGTGTCGACACCGCCAACACGGCGTTGGCCTGGAACGGGAACACGATCGTGGTGGTCGCCCCCGAGGCGATCGCCACCGCCTGACACGGTGGGGTGGCGTAGCCGGGGACGTCGGTGACGCAGACCTGATGGGTGCCCGCGGAGATCGTCATCCAGTCGAGGCCCCAGTTGGTGCGCTCGGCGCCGTCGATCACGATCTTCGCCGGCACTGCCGGAGACGTCGTCACACGAAGCGAGCCGGGCAGTTGCTCACCCGGCGCGTATCGGATGCGCTGCACGACGCCGGTCGCGAGGCCCGAGAGGTAGAGGCTGCCGTCCGGTCCGAACTCGGCATCCGATGCGAGGAGGTCGGTGGCCAGGGGAACGGTCGTGATCGGCGTGCCGTCGACGCGGACCGCCTGCAACGACTGCCGCACGAAGTCGCCGACGATCAGCGCACCCCGGTACTCGGCCGGCCACGACGTGCCCTCGTACATGTCTCCGACCACGACGGCCGCGCCGCCGGCGCCATGTGCATACGACCACGTCGGTGCCGTGGTGTTGCCGGCGGCGATGTAGGCGACACATGCGGGCATCGTGCTGAAGCCGGCGTTCGGCGCCGGCGTCCCGGGGGCGCCGCCCTCGTAGCAGGGCCATCCGTAGCTCGCGCCGGCGACCCCGCGGTTGACCTCTTCCCAGTCGCCTTCGCCCACGTCACCGATCCACAACGACCCGCCGCCGAAGCTGAACCGGTACGGGTTGCGCAGACCCGACACGTAGACGCGCGACGCATTGCTCGTGGCGTCGCCGTCCCAGTGGGGGTTGTCGGGCAGGCCGAGCCCCGTGTCGGGATCGACGCGCAGGATCTTGCCGGCAGGGCTGTTCACGTCCAGTGCCCGCAGCGATCGCGGGTCGGCGTTCGAGAAGTCGCTCGCGTCGCCGCTCCCGACGTACAACATGCCATCGGGGCCGAACGCGACGGTGCCGATCGAGTGGCTGCGACCATCGCTGGGCAGGCAGTCGTCGACGAAGGTCGTCCGACCGCACGCCCACTGCGGACTCTGGTCGGCGTCGCGAGCGTTCGGGTCACCCGTGTTGGCCCAGGTGCTCGCACCGCCCAGGATCGTGGTCGACGAGCCGGTCACCATCGTCGTGTACCCGGTGGCGGCGTTGGCCGTCAGCCGCACGAGCCGGGACACACGCTGACCGTCGCCGTCGCGGGCGGCGTTGCCCGCGCCGGTGGCCGCCTGCGGCGGGTCGTAGGTGTGCAGGGCGTATACGTAGGGCGAGCCCGACACGAAGTTGGGATGCACGACGATGCCGAGCAACCCGCGCTCTCCGGCGTCGTTGACCTCGGCGCGCAGATCGGCGAACACGGTGGTCGTCGTGCCGTTCACGACCTTCAGCAGACCCGACTTCTCCGCCACGAACAGCAGGCCGTTCGGCGCGAACGCCAGGTCGGTCGGCACGGTGAACCCTGAGGCCCGTGTCTCGAGCAGGAAGTCCGTCACCGGTGCCGCGCCCGCCGGCACCGTCGACGTCGATGCGAGGCCGACCGATGCGACCGCGCAGGTGAGTACAGCCCCGACGGCACGCCGCGCGCGCCGACGGGTGAGAAATGTTGTCCGCCCCGACATCTTCAATTGTCCTTCCGCCTGTCGAGAAACGTACCCAGACGCAGGTGCGCGCCGTCAACGACGAGGTCGGCAAGAGTCGTTCAAGGAGTGGCGGCGCGAACGCCCCGCGCGGCGAACGCGCCGAGGACGGCGCACGCGAACGCGAGGCCGAAGCAGACCCCGATCGCGTCGCGGAGGGCGAACGACGACCGGTCGGCGAAGGCCACGACCGCGCCGCCGATACCGCCCATCAGGGAGAAGCCGAGCGAGTCGACGAGCTGCATCTGCCCACCCGTGTCGCCCTCGCTGCCCTCGACGGCATAGCTCATGGCCGCCACCGTGGTCGGGTTGTACAGCACGCCCATCCCGAGGCCGCCCACGGCCCAACCGAGGAACGTCGCCCACAGCGGCCAACCGCTCCACAGCACCGGGGTGACGAGCAACGCGCCCAATCCGAGGATCGAGAAACCGAGACGCACCGCGTGCTGTGGCTTCACGTCCGGCCGGCGGGCGATGAGCGCCTGGCCGCCCGTCCACGTGAGCGCTGCGCCGATGATGGTGAAGCCCTGGGCCATGGGGCTCGCGCCGTGGATGCGGTCGGCCGCGAGCGGCAGGAATCCGTCCACGCCCATGAACGTCGACGTCGCCAACAGACGACACGCGAGCACCGCCGGTTGACCTCGGCGAGCGCGCAGGATGCCCGCAGGCAGCAGCTTGGCGAGCATCCGCACCGCGATCCAGCCCCCGAACAGACCGCCGAACACGATCACCGCCCACTGCGATGCCGGCAGGCTGATCACCAGGATCGCCACACCGAGCGCCGCGCCGCCGGCGGTCGCGATCTTGCGTCGGTCGGCGGCGAGTTCGGCTGGGTCGTCGGTCGCCGCCGTCGGGCCGTAGCGGCGCATCGGTCGGCTCGTGATCGCGCCGACGGCGATCGCCATCGGCACGATGCCGGCGAACACCCACCGCCAGCCGAGGTGATCGGTCACCAGTCCGCCGAAGGCCGGACCGACCAAGCTCGGCAACACCCATCCGGCCGACAGGTAGACGTACATCGTCGCCTGCCGGTCGTCGGGGTAGGCCCGCTTGACGAGCTGATACGCGATCGGGCCGAACCCGCCGCCGCCGGCCCCCTGCAACGTGCGGCCGAGCACGACGATCACCATGTTCGGCGCCACGGCCGCGACCACGAGGCCGATCACGAACACCGCGACCGAGGTGAGGAAGACCGGCAACGGTCCCTTGCGGTCGGCCAGACGGCCGGCAGCCACGATCGACAGCATGTTGGCGAGCGTGTACGCCGCCAGCGCGACGCCGTAGAGCGAGTCGCCTCCCAGCTCGTCGGTGATGGTCGGGAGCGCGGTGATGACGGCGGTGGTCTCGAACGCCACCAGGGTGACGCCCAGCACCAGCCCGACGGCGAGCAGCCGCAGACCGGGTTCCATCGGCGCTGCGGGTGACGCCGGCTGTGCAGGAGCCGGTGGCTCCGCGACCCCCGTCACCGTGGCGACGACGGGGCGACGAGCGGCCAGGGCCGCGTGCGCTCCATCGTCAGCGCCACGTCCAGGAGCGCCTGCTCCGAGAAGTGACGGCCCACGACCTGCAGACCGATCGGCAGCCCGTCGAGCGAGCCGGCCGGGATCGAGATCGCCGCGTTGCCGTGCAGGTTCGCCGGGAAGGTGAGCTTGCCGTTGTTGCCGGCACCGGCGTGGACGCCACCGAACGACTTCGGCAGGGGCCCTTCGGCATCGAAGGCGACATCGGGGTTGCTCGCGGTGATCACGAAGTCGACACCCTCGGCCGGATCGAAGATCTCCGCCATCCGTTGGTTCAGCTCCATGCGGCGGTGCTCGATCTTGGCCCGCGCCTCGATGCCGTAGCGCTGCGGTGCGACCTCGAGGCCGCCGCGCATCTCGGGCGTCAGCACGTCGGCGCACCCGGGCCAGGCGTCGCCGAGCTCGGTGAAGATGCTGATCATCCCGCTGATGCTCCAGGCCGCACCCATCGACGGCAGCGACGTGTCGAGCTCGACGCGACGCATGCCGAGTTCGCGCACCAGGTGCTCGCCGGCCTCCTCGAGCTGTTCCCACATCGCGGGCGAGACGACGGCTCCGCCCCACTCGGGATCGAACACCACGCGGGCGCCGCGCAACGACGCGACATGCGAACCGAGGTCGCGTTCCCAGCCCTCTTCGCGCGGCAGGCTGAACTGGTCGCGCGGGTCGTGGCCGTTGCACACGTCGAACCAGCGGGCCGTGTCACGCACGCTGCGCGCCATGGGGCCGACGGTGACGGTGTAGTTGCCGTTCTCCGCTCGCGGGCCACGAGGGATGCGACCGTAGGTGGCCTTCAGACCGACGAGGCCGGTGAAGCCGGCGGGGATGCGGATCGACCCGCCGCCGTCGCCACCAGTGGCGAGCGTGACCAGACCACCGGCCACCGCAGCCGCGCTGCCACCGGAGGACCCGCCGGGTGTACGCCCCTGCTGCCACGGGTTGTGCGTCGCGCCGTGCAGGACGGTACGGGTGACGTTCACGCCGCCGAACTCGCTGGCCGTCGTCTGCCCGACCGTGACCGCGCCACCGCGCCGGCGCAACCGATCGACCATGAACGAGGTGTGCCGCGCGATCCGGTCGGCGAACACGACGCACGCCTCGGTGTCGGGCCATCCCTCGACCTGATCGAGTTCCTTCACACCGATGGGTACACCACCGAACGGGAGCGAAGTGTCGGCGGAACGGGCCGTTGTCTCGGCCTCCTCACGCGCCAGGTAGCCGAAGGCGTTCAGCTCGCTCGCATCGATCGCTGCGTACGACGACTGCAGCTCCTCGAGCGGCGACCGGCGGCCGGCGCGGAACTCCTCCACGAGGCTGCATGCGTCGCCCGTCCACGGTGTGTCACCCATGCCCCGGACGGTAGCGGACCCGCGCGCTCCCCGGGCTCCCGAGACCCCCTCGAACACGGTGGTACGGTCGCCGTGTGGCTGAACCTCCGGTGCCTCCGTCCGCCTTCCCGCCCCCGCCACCGCCCCCGCCGCCGAGCGACCAGGGCGCCGCGACGGGTGGGTCCGCGCTGCCGCCACCCGGGACCGGCCCGGCACCCGCGTACACGCCGCCGGTCCAGCCCGCACCGACCCAGCAGGTGCCGGTCCAGGAGACGCCGATGCCGTCGGCCCCCGACGACGGCTCGAAGGCGTCGCGGCGGTCGATGATGATCGTGATCGGTGCTGCGCTCGCAGTCGTGCTGGCCACGATCGGGTTCGTGGTCACTCGCGGCGGCGACGACGAGTCGGCCAGCGACGACACCGAGGTCGTCGGCTCCGACGACACCGAGGCCCCCGACGAGACCCAGGCTCCCGAGGACACCGAGGCGGCCGCCACCACGGCGGTCCCCGCGACCGAGGTGACCGAGGCGCCCGACACCACCGACGCAGCGCCCACGACCGTCCCGGCGACGGCCCCGGCCGGCGACCTGGTCGCCGGCGCTCCCGCCGGCCAGGGCGGCACCCGCGAGGCGCCGGTCCCGCTCGGGTCGGTCGCCGACATCGGTGCCGGGTGGCGGCTCCAGGTGGTCGACGTGGTCCCGGACGCCACCCCCGCGGTGATGGCCGAGAACGACTTCAACGAGCCGCCGCCGGCCGGGTCGACGTTCACCATCGTGCGTATCGCGCTCGGGTACTTCGGGCTCGACGATCCCGAGTCGTTCTTCTCACCGACGATCTCTGCGTTGGGTGCGGCGTCGGTCGAACTCGACACGAACTGCGGCGTCATCCCGCAGCCGCTCGACATCTTCACCGACGTGTTCGCCGGCGGTGCCATCGTCGGCAACATCTGCTTCGTCACCACGCCGGCCGATCCGCCCGTGCTGCAGCTCTATGCGTCGTCCGACTTCTTCTTCGAGAACGAGGTCTTCCTCGACGCCACCCAACCGCCGGCACCGATCGAACCGTTCCGTCCGGTGATCGGGCCACAGCCCGGCGCCGCGGCGACCGAGAACCGCACCACCGGAGCGCTCCCGATCGGGTCCGCCGGCGACGTCGGTGACGGCTGGGCATTCGCGGTCGCATCGCCGGCCCGGGACATCACCGACCAGGTGTTGGCCGACAACACGTTCAACGACCCGCCGCCGGAGGGCTTCCGGTTCGTCGGCGTCGACGTCGCGCTCGCCTACAGCGGCACGGGTTCGGCATCGGGGTTCGAGGTCACCGCCAAATGGGTCGGTGGCGGCAACGTGCAGCGGGTCGGCTTCTGCGGCGTGGTCAACGGCGAGCTCGACCAGTTCACCGACGTCTTCGCCGGCGGATCGGTGACCGGCACGATGTGTTTCGTCGTCCCGCAGCAAGAGGTCGGTGAGGGCGTGCTCTACGTGGCGGCCGGCTTCGACACCGAACCGGTCTACTTCGCGACCGTGTGATCCCGACGGGGCATCGCCCTAGAGTCGACGGGACCATGGACACCCGGAGCTTCCTCGGCCTGCAACAGAGCCACAACCCGTTTCGCTGGAGCATGGAGGTCACCCAGGGGGTGAGCACCATGGGTGGATTCCTCTTCGGCGGCTCGGGCCTCGGCGCCGCGATCTCGGCGATGGAGGGCACGAGCGGGCGCCAGACCATCTGGGCGACCGCGCAGTACCTGTCGTACGCGAAGCCCGGTGAGATCCTCGACATCGACGTCACGCTCGCGGTCGAAGGCCACCAGATGACCCAGGCGCGAGCGGTGTGCCACGTGGGCAACCGTGAGATCCTGACGGTCAACGCCGCCCTCGGGGAACGTCAGATGGAGGTGGCGGGGCAGTGGGAGACCATGCCGGACGTCCCGCGACCCGAGGACTGCGAGGAGCGCCAGCACCGCCTGCCGGTCGACGGCACGATCTCCGACCGGATCGAGGAGCGTCTCGCCAAGGGCCGCGACTTCGCCGACCTCGACGGCACCCACGGTGACGGCCAGACGCTCATGTGGGCCCGCATCCCCGACGTGATCGAGGGTGTCGACGCCGCCACACTCGCGGTGCTGGGCGACTTCGTGCCCATGGGCGTCGGTCAGGCCCTCGGCGTGCGCGGCGGCGGCAACAGCCTCGACAACACCCTGCGCGTCGTGCACCTGGTGCCCACGGAGTGGGTGCTGCTCGACATCCGGGTCCATGCGGTCGAGCGCGGCTTCGGCCACGGGCTGGTGCACATGTTCGCCGAGGACGGCACGCTGCTGGCCACGGCCAGTCAGAGTTGCATCGTCCGTTTCTGGAAGGGTTGAGCCCATGACCGACGCCGCCACCTCCTCGCCCCAGGCTCATGGAATGCCCGTCCGCCCCGGGATGACCGTGCCCCTGCCCGGACCGCTCCACAGCCATCGCGACAAGCTCGTCGAGCTCGCCGACATGGGCTACACCGACATCTGGTCGGCCGAGGCCGACGGTGCCGATGCCTTCACGCCGCTGGCGCTCGCCTCGGCGTGGGAGCCGCGACTTCGGCTGGGCACGGCGATCGTGCCGGCGTTCACCCGGTCGCCCGCGTGCTTCGCCCAGAGCGTGGCGTCGATGGCCGACGCCGCTCCCGGCCGGTTCGCGATCGGCATCGGCTCGAGCAGCAACGTGATCGTCGAGCGGTGGAACGGCGTGCCGTTCGTCGAGCCGTACAAGAAGGTCCGCGACGTGGTGCGCTTCCTGCGTGACTCACTCGGCGGCGAGAAGGTCGCGAAGAGCTACGACACCTTCGAGGTGCAGGGCTTCCGCCTCGGCATCCGGCCCGAGCAGCAGCCGCCGATCCTGGTCGCGGCCCTGCGCGAGGGGATGCTGAAGCTGGCGGCCCGCGAGGGCGACGGGGCGATCATCAACTGGCTGTCGCCCGACGACGTGAGCAAGGTCGCCGGCGTGGTGCGCGACGCGGCGGGCGGCGTGCCGAAGGAGATCGTGGCCCGCATCTTCTGCTGCCCGAGCGAGAACGCCGACGCCGTTCGCGCGGCCGGCAAGTTCGCGATCGCCGCCTACTTGAACGTGCCGGTGTACGCCGACTTCCACCGCTGGTTGGGCCGGGCCGACGTGCTCCAGCCGATGTGGGATGCCTGGCAGGCGGGCGACCGCAAGGCCGCGCTGGCCGCGATCCCCGACGAGCTGGTGGACCAACTGATCGTGCACGGCTCGCCCGAGCAGTGCCGTGCCACCATCCAGCGCTACTTCGACAACGGCGTGACCACCAGCAGCCTGGCGATCATGCCGTTCGATCCGGAGCTCAAGCACTGGGATGCCGTGAAGGCGCTGGCGCCCAACGCCTGAGCCGGTCTGGCGATCAGGCTGCCTGGTCGAGCACCCAGGCCGGGGCCAGGCCCTGGCGCTCGGCCAGCTGGCGGCGGATCTCGGCGATGTGGGCGAGGCCACGCTCGCGAGTGCGGCGATCGAGCCGGAACTGGACGGGCAGCGGCGAGTCGATCGACAACGACAGCTGCTCGGGAGCCTCGGTGCGGGAGTTGCGGTGACGAGTTGCCATACCCGCATCATGCAGAAGGGGTGTGACACGGCTGATCCGGTGGATGCCGGGCGCGGGAAACCCGACCGGGTGACGTCCGACGCTGGTGCAGACTCGGCGTCGATGATGCCGAGCCTCGAACAGATCGACCGCTTCCTGACCGAACGCTTCGGTCCGGTGGCCGACCTCGTCACCCTGCAGGCCGGCGGTTGGTCGAGCGCCTACGGGTTCGTGGCAGATGCGACGGAGTGGGTGCTGCGCGTCGGCCATCATCGCGACGACTTCGCGAAGGAGTGCGTCGCCGCGACCTGGCAGCAGCCCGGGTTGCCGGTGCCCGAGGTGCTCGAGACTGGCGATGCGTTCGGCTGCCACTACATCGTCACCCGACGCCATCACGGGACGAAGCTCGCCGATCTCGAGACGGCTCGGGTCCCTGCAGCCATCGAGCGTCTTGTCGAGGTGCTGGCTGCGATCCGCCGCGTGGAGCTGCCCGGCGATGGGTACGGAATCTGGCTCGCGCCCGAGGCCGATGCACCTGCAGCGTCCTGGCCGGAGTACCTGTGCTCGGTGGCGGACCGAGATGAGGAACGACTCGTCGGGTGGCGAGGGAAGCTCGCCCGGCACCCGCGCGGCAGCGACGCGTTCCGTGTCGGCTGTTCGAGGCTGCAGGCCGCCGCCGACGCGTTCCCCACCGCTCGCAGGCTCGTGCACGCCGACCTCCTGCTCAACCATCTGATCGGCCCGGACGGCTCCATCACGGCGGTGTTCGACTGGGGGAACGCGCTCGCGGGCGACCCGCTGTACGACATCGCCTGGATCGTGTACTGCATCCCCTGGTTCCCGGCCATCGACCGGCGGCACGTGCTCGAGCTCGCCCGGCTGCGATTCCCGGACGACGACCTCGACCGGCTGCTGCCGCTGTACGAGCTGCACATCGCCCTCGGGGAGTTGCAGTACGCGGCCTTCCGCGAGGATGTGGCCGGCATGGACGGCGCCACCGATCGCCTCGAATGTCTGCTCGCCGGCGGCGAGCGTCGCTAGCAGGGACGAGCGACGGTCAGGCGTCGTCGTCTGTTTCGAGGTACCAGGGGTCGTTGCGGCAGCGCCAGCGGATCTTGGCGCGGAGTTCGTCGAGTCGGTCGAGGTGGCGTTCGGGTGCTGGTTCGGTGTCGTGGTCGTGCATGTGTGGGATGCGGTTGTGGACCTTGCATTCGAGGCGGCCGTTGAACTGGCTGGTCGGGCCGCCTTTGACTGCGGGGACGATGTGGTCGACATCGCAGTCGTCGGCGGGGACGTCGCAGTCGGATCGATGTCGGCAGCGACGATCTCGTACTTGGACGGCCCGGCGGACGGCGCCGGTGAAGGTGCGGCGTGAGGAGACGGCGATGACGGTGCTGGGTCCGTCGAACAGGACGGATTCGATCTCGGCCTCGCCGAGGTGGGGGAGGAGTGCGGCGGGGGTGACGACGATGCCGTTGCTGAGTTCGCAGAGCCGGTCGAGGGTGCGTTCGCCGACGAGCACGGTGAACAGCGGTCGCGGTCGGCGACCGTGTTCGGGTGCGGTGGCGGACCGGCGGGCCATCTCCACGAGCGCCGCAGCACGGCGTTGGGCAGGTGACCGGTCGATGCCGGCGTGTCGGTCGGCGAGTCGGATCTCCTCCGCGAGCCGGTTCAACTCGTTCTCGACGATCGTCCCGTCGATCGCATCGAGCGTGCCGTCGATGATGAGCGCCTCATCGAGCGTGCGCGACGCATGCAGGCGTGACCCCGTGGTCGGCGCGTGCGCTTCGTACTCGTCGTCGGGCGGTGCGTTCGCATCGCCCGGCGCCGCAGCATCGTCGTCGGGCGCACCGTCATCGGGTCGGGCTGCGTTTCGTTCGTCGGCGAGCTGCTCGTCGGCGTGACCGGCCCAGTAGCGCACCAGCCGTGCACCGTCGGCATACGACAGTTCGCTGCACTTCCGCACCAGGAGTGCTTCGTCGCGCTGGAACAGATGCCGACGTTCGGGGGTGTTGACGTGGCCGATCAGATCGAGGTGATCGAGCGACAACACCCCAGCCGCGACCGCGTCACGCACCAACGGCAGATGTCGCACCCGACGCGCCCGACGCAGATCCTCACGTGCGGCACCGACCGACGATCTGGTCTCTCGGGCCAGCCGGTGTGCGGGGCTGCGGGATCCGTCGGACTCCCAGATCCGTCGCGTATCCCACTCCGCGAGCAGTTCTGCGAACGCGACCCCGAGGCGTGAGCGTTCCCGATGCACCAGCACCAACGTCTCGTGCAGAGCCGTGTCGTCGAGACCGTCCGCGCCCTCCGCGCCGTGGTCGAGCAGGCGATCGGTGACATGGCGCAACAGCACCGCGACATCGATGTCGCGAAGCATCTCCTCGAGTTGCTCGTGTGTGTCCGCCCCACCGTTCACACCCCCATCCTCGCAAGAGGGTGTGACACCGTTCGGCCGCTCCACGCAGCTCGATCAGTCGTCTCGTCCTCGATCGCGTCGATCGAGTGCGGCGCCCACCGCGACACCGACGCCGGCCCCGATCGACAGACCGATCGGGATCGCGTCGGCACCGCCGATCGCGAGCGAGAGGCACATCCCGAAGCCCGGGCCGATCGCGATGCCGAGCGCGGTGTTCGTCATCGCCGTCGGCGCCGGCTCGCCGGGCCTTGCATCTCGTTCACGTCTCCATGGCCGCATCGGGGCCTCCTGACACCACCACCCTATGAACGGTGGGTGTCCGAAAGTCCGGGCACAACGGCACGACCGTCCGAGGGTGTGGCAGAGTGCCGACCTGTGGACGGGCGTGGACGCGGGATGAGGCAGTGATCGCGGCACAGGCGGCGGCCGTCGTGGTGGGTGCGGCGCTGGTGGTCTACACCCTCGGTTCGGCCATCAAGACGGTGGTCGTGCCCCGTGCGTACCAGAGCTCGCTCACCCGGGTGCACTTCCTCGCATGGCGGCGGGTCTTCGACCTCATCGCCCGGCCGAGCCGGACGTTCGCCCAGCGCGACGCCGCGATGGCGCTGTACTCGCCGATCGCGCTGGTGACCCTGCCCGCCCAGTGGGTGACGTTGGTGGTGATCGGCTTCACGGCGATCGACTGGGGGAGTGGTGTCCGCCCGCTCACCGAAGCGTTCGTGACGAGTGGCTCGTCGCTGCTGACGCTCGGTTTCGTACGACCGCCTGGCACGTGGCGCGTGGTGATCGCGTTCGTCGAGGCCGGCATCGGGCTCGTGCTCGTGTCGTTGATGATCTCGTACCTGCCCACGATCTACGGCGCCTTCAGCCGACGGGAGTCGCTCGTCGGGATGCTCGAGGTTCGCGCCGGCCTGCCACCCTCGCCGGCGGAGTTGCTCACCCGGTACTCGCGCATCCAGATGCTCGAACGCCTCGCCGACGACCTGTTCATCCCGTGGGAGGCGTGGTTCGTCGACGTGGAGGAGAGTCACACCAGCCATCCCTCGCTCGTGTACTTCCGGTCGCCGCACCCGGAGCGGAGCTGGATCACCGCTGCAGGTTGCGTGCTCGACACCGCGGCGTTGGCCGCATCGGTGGTCGACCGCCCGTACGAGCCACGCGGCCCGTTGATGCTGCGCACCGGCTTTTTCAGCCTGCGCCGGATCGCCGACTTCTTCGCCCTGCCCTACGACCCCGACCCCTCGCCGGACGCTCCGATCTCGGTGAGCCGTCGCGAGTTCGATCTCCTGTGCGTCGAACTGCAGGCCGCGGGCGTCCCGTTGAAGGCCGATCGCGACAAGGCATGGCAGGACTTCGCCGGCTGGCGCGTGAACTACGACGCGGTGCTGCTGCAGCTGTGCGCGCTGGTGATGGCACCGCCGGCTCGGTGGTCGAGCGATCGCATGCCGCCCCGGCCCAAGGTGCGGCTCCGGCCGACGCGACGGACCCGCGTCGCCGGCACCACGGTCCGCTGATCCACCCACAGCGCGGGTCCGAGTCGCACCTGCCACCCAGGTGGCACTGACCACTCGGACCGACCGCTGGGGCCCGGACCGGTTCTACCCGACGACCAGGACGCTCCCCAGCACGGAGATGACGGCGACGGCAGCGGGCGTGGCCCACTTGGCCCACGACGGCACGGGCTTCCAGCGCGGCGCCAGCATCACGAAGCCGCAGATCGCCCCGGCGACAGCGCCGCCGACGTGACCACCGATCGAGATGCCGGGGATGGCGAAGGTGATGAAGAAGTTGAGCAGCAGCGTGGTGCCGAGCCCGGTGCTCATGATGTTGACGCCCTGGCGCTGCAGGCCGATCGCCGCACATGCCATGAGACCGAAGACCGCACCGGAGGCGCCGCCGGTGATGCCCTGTCCACCGGCGATGAGCACGCCGAACGACCCGCCGAGCAGCGCAGCGAAGTAGAGCAGGGCGAACTTGGCCCGGCCGAGCGGGCGTTCGAGCAGCTGGCCCAGCTGGTACAGCATCAGCATGTTGAACGCGAGGTGGATCACGCCGAAGTGCAGGAAGCCGGACGTGACGAGTCGGTACCACTCGCTCCGGCCGCCGGTGAGGAAGAACTCGTTGAGGCCGAGGTCGAATTGCGCCTGGGTCACACCGCCGCGGCCGCCGAGCGAAGCCGGATCGGCGATCGTGACGTAGAGGAACACGGCGAAGTTGATGCCCATCAGCACATAGGTGACGAGGGTGTGCTGGCGGGCGTTCCAGTACTTCGCCCGGGTCGCGACATCGGGCCGGGCCGCCTTCGCGCAGTCGACGCAGTGCGAGCCCACGGCCGCCTGGACGAGGCACTCGCTGCAGGCCGACTTGCCGCAGCGGGTGCAACTGCGCCCCGCCTCGCGGTCGGGGTGGCGATAGCAGCGGGGCAACGTGCCCGCACCGGCACCGACGGTCGGCTGCGCTGGCGGGGGAGGCGGCGGCAGGGACATGGCGAAAGGCTACCGAGGGTCGTCCAGGGAGGGGCCAGGGGTCGGATCGGTGACGAGCTCGCCCATCAGGCCGCGGTCCCACCAGTCGCGAAGCACCGACCAGGCGTAGATGCCGGTGCTGTGGCCGTCGCTCCAGTCGATCGAGAGGCCCCAGGCGCCGGTGAGTTCGGCGTGGCCGATGCTCACCTCGTCGGACATGCCCGGCCGCGGCCACGCCACTTCGCCACGCTCGCGCCAACCCCGGCAGCTGGCGCAGGGACAGCCGGCCCGCAGCGCCTTCACCGGGTACACGGCCACGACGTCGTCGTCGAAGGTGATGGTCACCGATCGGTCGCGGACGATGTCGATGTCGACCGCCGAAGCGGGGCGGAGGGTCACGACAGGACCGTCATGGCAGGAGCTGTCACGGCAGAACAGCCGCGAGGAAGAGGGCGAGGAGCACGACGCCGATGATGACACCGTTGTAGACGGTGTGCGCAGTCGTCGACTCCATCGTCGCGTCGGACACCGACCCCGACCGGGCGTACGCGCGCAGGTAGACACCGAGGAAGTACGCGCCGCCGATCGAGAGGGCGATCGCTGCACCGATGGGGATGCCGATGAGCGCGTGCACCAGCCCGAATTGCACGGTCTTCAGCACCCGCCGCCCCGTCGACCAGCCCTCCGCGCCGCGGCGGAACGTGCGCTCCTCCGCGTTCGCGAACAGCGGCAGTGCCGGCAGCAGCATCGCCATGAACACCAGCGGGATGATCCACTCCCACACGGTGCCGCTGGTCTCCTCGGTACTCCCGAAGACCGGGTTGCCCTCGCCGCCGATGGCGCTCCACCAGCCCCAGTCGAGGCCGGGCACGAGCATCAGCGCCCCTGCGACGACGAGCACTGCGGTGAGCACGATCGGCACCGGCCACACGTGACGCCACGCGATGCGACGGCGCACCTCGCGCACCACCGCACGGCCCGATACCGATCGGGCCACACGTACCCCGGTGACCAGCCGTGTGGCCATGAACCCGAGCACGGCCAGCGACAACACCGTGGTGAGGACATCTGGCCAGGACTCGAGCGAGGAGGCGAACACCACGGGTGAGTGTAGGGATCGGTCCCGAACTAGGGTCCGCGGCCATGGCATGGGACTTCGAGACGGAACCAGAGTTCGAGGCGAAGTTGGCGTGGATGCGCGACTTCGTGCGGGAGGAGATCATCCCGCTGGAGACGCTCGCCCACGAATGGCGCACCCCCGAGGGTCGCCAGGTCTTCACGAAGCTCGTCGCCCCACTGAAGGAGCAGGTGAAGGCACAGGGCCTGTGGGCCGCACACCTGCCGCCCGACATGGGCGGTCTCGGCTTCGGCCAGGTGAAGCTCGGCCTGATGCACGAGATCCTCGGCCAGTGCGCCTACGCGCCGAGCATCTTCGGCAACAACGCACCCGACAGCGGCAACGCCGAACTCCTCGCCGTCGGTGGCACGCAGGAGCAGCGCGACAAGTGGATGACGCCGCTGCTCGACGGCAAGATCCGCAGTTGCTTCTCGATGACCGAACCCGGTGCCGGCGCCGACCCGACGCTGCTGTCCACCACCGCCATGCGCGACGGCGACGAATGGGTCATCAACGGTCACAAGTGGTTCTCGTCGAACGCGTCGATCGCCGACATCTTGATCGTGATGGTGAAGACCGGCGATCACGAGACGCCGTACAAGAACTACTCGATGATCGTCGTGCCCACGAACACGCCGGGCGTCAACATCCTGCGCGACGTGCCCACGATGGGCGAGCCCGACCACAAGACCGGCGAGCCGGGTGGCCACGCCGAGATCCTGTACGAGAACGTCCGCGTGCCGTTCGAGAACATCGTCGGCGGCGAGGCCGGCATCGGCCAGGGCTTCGCCCTCGCCCAGAAGCGCCTCGGCCCCGGCCGCATCCACCATGCGATGCGTTGGCTCGGCCAGAGCCAGCGCGCGTTCGACCTGCTCTGCGAGCGGGCGCTCACCCGCTACGCGCACGGGTCGATCCTCGCCGAGAAGCAGATGGTGCAGGACTGGATCGCCGAGAGCTACGCCGAGATGCAGGCCGCCCGGCTGCTCACCCTGCAGGCCGCCTGGAAGATGGATCAGCTGCACGCCGCCGGCAAGCACTACAGCGACGCGCGGGTGGAGATCGGCGTGATCAAGTTCTGGGGCGCGAAGGTGCTCTACAACGTGATCGACCGCGCCATCCAGATCCACGGCTCGCTCGGCTACACCACCGACCTGCCGCTCGAGTCGATGTATCGGGCCGCCCGCGCCGCACGCATCTACGACGGCCCCGACGAGGTGCACAAGGTCACCGTCGCCCGCCAGGTGCTGAAGCGCTACCGCCCGAGCGAGCCGTCGATCGAGCACGTGCCCACGCGTCGCGCCGCCGCCCTCGAGAAGTTCGCGGACTCGCTCGACGGGTTGGCCATCAGCCACTGACCAGGAGACCGGCATGGACGACCGCGTCGTCGCCCCTCGGGGCTGCTCCGAGTCGCCGTGGAGTGGCGCCCGGTTCAGCGTTCGGCTCCCGGCACCCGCTGCCTCCACGGCAGCGCGGCCCGATCTCGGAACCCCCGGCACCTAGGGTCTCTGCCGTGGAAGGTGCCGTTGCCAGGTTGGTCGCCGGACTCGAGCGCGGGATGGCGTACGTGACCGCGCTCGCGTCGGTCGACATGACGATCGAGTGGATCAGCCCGTCGGTGCGCGACCTCACCGGTTGGACGGCCGAACAGCTGATCGGTGCGAACGCGATCGAATTCGTGCATCCCGACGACCTCCCGAGCGTCGCCCGGCTCGTCGAGGCCGAACGCAACGATCCGCACCCGTACGGCGTCGACCCGGCGCGCTTCACCGTCAACCGGATCCGGTTCCGTTCGGCCGACGGCGGATGGCGTTCGCTCGACATCGCGGCCAACAATCAGATCGAGAACCCCGCAGTCCGCGGGTTCGTGTTCATCATGTCCGAGACCACGGTCCAACGGCTGAAGGACGAGATCTACGACGCGATGGCGTCCGGGGAGCCGATCGGTGTCATCGCGTCGAAGGTGGCGGAGTTGGTCAGCTGGCAGACCGAGCACTCGTTCGTACAGGCCACCGCTCGCGGTCTCGCCGAGGGGGTCGCCGGTGAGCACCGGGCCGGAACCGAGCTGATCGCGGTCGAGCTCGGTGATGTGGTCGTGGCCGCCGAGCACCCTGCCGACCTCGCGCCGTCGGAGTGGTTCCGCCTGCTGCTCGACCGCGCCGTCGGTCTGCTCAACGTCGCCGTGACGCGCCACCACGGTGAACAGGCGCTCCGACGGCGCATCGACGAGAAGACGGCGATCATCTCGGCGGTCTCGCACGACCTGCGATCACCGATCGCCGCGATCCAGCTGATGTCGACCCTGCTCGGTGGCAACGGTGACACGCTGACCGACGACCAGCGACGTGAGCTCGTCACGCGGATCAACGCCGATGCGCAGCGCACGTCGCGTCTGCTCGCCGACCTCACGTCGGTCGACCGGCTCCTGCACGGGTCCACCGAACCCTCGTTGCAGCGCGTCGCGTTGTGGCCGCTCATCGGGCGGGTGCTCGCCGACCTCGACGCCGATGGACGAGCCGTCACGTCGACCCCTCCCGTCGACGAGGCGGCGATCCACGCCGACCCGGTGCTGACCTAACGCATCGTCGACAACCTCGTCACCAACGCGCTGAAGCACACGCCGACGGGAGCGCGGGTGGAGGTGTCGATCTGTGCGACCGACACCCACGTCGCGATCCACGTCGACGACGACGGCCCGGGTGTACCCGGCGCGATGCGCTCGGCGATCTTCGATGCGTACGTGCGGGGCGACGGTTCCGGCCCCCGACCCGGGTCGGGCATGGGCCTGTTCCTCGTGCGCACGTTCGCAGAGGTGCAGGGCGGCACGGTGTTCTGCGACGAGTCACCGCTCGGGGGCGCTCGGTTCTCGGTGGTGCTCCCGCGCCACGAGGCGCACGACGACTGACGCCAGGTGTACCGGTCGCCCGTCGGGCAGGGTCAGCTGGTGGCGCGGCCGGTGCGGGCGGCGAACACGTCGGCGGCGATCGGCTCGCCGAGCAGGTAGCCCTGCACCATGTCGCAGCCGAGCATGCGCAGCCGGTGCAGCTGATCGGCGGAGGTGACCCACTCGGCCACGACCTGCATCTCGAGCGCATGGGCGAGCTGGATCAGCGCCCGCACGATCGGGTCGTCGTCGCCGTTGGCGCCGAGGGTGCGAGCCACGGTGCCGTCGAGCTTGAGCACGTCGGCCTCGCACACGCGCAGCGCGGTGAGCGAGCTGACGCCGACGCCGAAGTCGTCGAGCGCCAACTGCACACCGAACCGGCGCAGCGTCTGCAGCGCTCGGATGGTGCCGCTCTGGGAGTCGTTGAGCGTGACCTCGTCGAAGTCCATCGTGAGCTGCGACGGATTGAGGTCCATCGATCGCACGATCGACGTGACCCGCTCGACGAAGGTGCCCTCCTGGAGCTGCCGGGGCGACACGTTGACGTGCACGCTGAACGTGCGCTCGACGAGCCCCGCCGCCAACCACGCTCGGGCGTCCTGGCAGGCCTGGCTGATCACCCAGTCGCCGATGGGCACGATGGCACCCGACTCGTTCGCGAGGTGCAGGAACTGCGCGGGCAGCAGCCGACCGCGGTCGGGGTGGTCCCAGCGCAGCAGCGCTTCGGCGCCGACCACGCGGCCGCTGTGGGTGGAGATGATCGGCTGGTAGGCGAGCCGCAGCTCGTCGTTGGCGAGCGCCCGCTCGAGCTCGGCCGCGAGATCCTTCTGCTCGACGCTGGCCGCACGCATCGCCTCGGTGTACATCTCGACGCGCGACCGGCCGCGGCGCTTCGCGGTGTACATCGCCGCGTCGGCGTGGCGGAGCAGCGTGAGCGCGGCATCGGGCGACGGCACGCCGTCGAGGTGGGTGCTGTCGGCGAGCGCCACGCCCACGCTGACCGTGAGTTCGACCTCGACGCCGCGGATCATGATCTTGCCGCTGAGCGCGAGGCGGATGCGCTCGGCCAACTCGAGGGCCGAGTGCTCGTCGATGCTGCCGTTGCAGAGCACCACGAACTCGTCGCCGCCGATGCGGGCGATGACGTCGGCGGGTCGCGTGGCGTGGGCCACACGATTGGCCACCTGGGCGAGCAGGGCGTCGCCCACGTCGTGGCCGGCGTTGTCGTTGACGTCCTTGAGCTTGTCGAGGTCGAGGAACAGCAGGGCCACGTGGCCGCGGGTGCCGCGGATGCGGTCGAGCGCATCGGCGGTGGTGCGCAGCAGGAGGATGCGGTTCGGCAGGCCGGTGAGCCCGTCGTGGGTGGCCTGGCGCATCAGCTCGGCCTGCATGTGGTTGCGGGCCGTGACGTCGCGGATGACGCCGCCCCAGTACTCGATCACACCCTGCTCGTCACGATGGATGACGAGGTCGACGTCGAGGATCCGTTCGAGGCCGTCGGGACCGCGGAAGCCGACCTCGCCCGACCACTGCGACGTGTCGGACGACGTGAGCAGCTCGCGAGGCATCTGGTCGCGGATGGTCTGCAGCAGGCCCCGCACCGACGGGTCGCGGATGAGATCGACGGCGTCGTCGACCCCGAACAGCACCCGGGCCGTCTGGTTGGTGTACACGGGCGCGCCGTTGCGGTCGAGGATGATGACCGCGTCGGCGGACGGCTCGACCACGCCGAGCAGACGCTCGAGCAGCAGTCGCTTGCCCACGGTCTCGGTGTCGTCGACGGCCACGCCCGCATATCCCTCGAGGCGCCCGAGTTCGTCTCGCATCGGGCTGGCGTTCACCCGCACCCACAGCAGCCGCCCGTCGCGGTGCCACACGCGGAACTCGACCGCGAAGTCGGCCTCGGCGTCGGACGCCTCGCGCCAGATGAGTTCGGCCGTGTGGCGGTCGGCCGGGTGTGCGTTCGACCACGGTGTGGTGCGCGGCGACGGCACATCACCACCGAGAGCGAGGGCGCGGAACGCTGCGTTGGCCGCGGTGAGTCGGCCGTCCCGGTCGGCTTGGAAGGAACTGAGGTGACGGGTCCGTCGTGCTGGTCACACTCACGCCTGACTATACGTGCCGACGACGCTCAGGCTCGCGAACGTGGCGCCGTTGACGAATGCTTGAAGATCGGCGCCGGGGCTGCCATCGCCCAGTTCGGTCTGCTGGTCGAGGAAGTGCACGGTGTAGACGTAGGTGTGCGTCTCGCCCGCGGGCGGGCACGGGCCGGTGTACCCGGGCTGACCGTTGCTGTTCACACCGACGTTGGCGAACTCGGGGATGATGCCCTCGCCGAGCGAGGTGGACAGCGGGTCGATGCCCGACATCACCCAGTGCACGAACGTGGGGGTGTCCTGGTCGACGAGGGTGACGGCGATCTCGACCGTGCCCGTCGGCGCCGGCGACCAGCTGAGCGCCGGTGCGAGGTTCAGGTCGCTGCAGGTGTGGCGAGCCGGGATGATGCCCCCGTTCGCCCAGGGCGCGGTGGCCATGTCGGCGACCGGGATGTCGCCGGTGTCGACCGGGACCGGCACGTCGCCCGAGCCGACCGGCAACGGGTTCAGCTGGGCGGTCTCGAGCGGGAAGTTCGGGTCGATCGAGGTGGAGGTGGGCGCGGCGATGGTGGAGACGCTGCCCTGCTGGTCGGGTCGGGGATCGCGCAGGGTACGTCCGTCGTCGTTGCAGCTCGCCAGGGCGATGCCGGTGCAGATGGACGCGACGATCAACAGAGATGCCGCCCGCGCTCGCATGAGGGAGATGCTACGGCAGTCGGCGGTCGCTAGCGTGGTCACGTGACCCTGTGCATCCTCACCGTGCACGCCCACCCCGACGACGAAGCGTCGAAGGGTGCGCCCACCCTCGCGATGTACGGCCGTCAGGGGGTGCGCACCGTTCTCGTCTGCTGCACCGGCGGCGAGGAGGGCGACCTGCAGAACCCGCACCTGCGCGAGCCGGGACAGCCGTTCCACGGGCTCACCCCCGAGCAGGAGAAGCAGGTGCTGGCCGAGCTGCGGCCGCTCGAGCTGCAGCGCTCCGCCGAGGTCATCGGCTTCAGCGAGGTGGTCATGCTCGGCTACCGCGACTCGGGCATGCCAGACAGCGAGGCCAACAGCCATCCCGACTCGTTCCACATGGCCGACCTCGACGAGTCCGTCGGTCGGCTCGTGCAGGTCATCCGGGCGCAGCGCCCGCAGGTCATCATCACCTACGGCGACGACCAGCGTGGCTACCCGCACCCCGACCACCTCAAGGTGCACGACATCTCCATCCCCGCCTTCGAGCGGGCGGGCGACCCGTCGTGGTATCCCGAGCTCGGCGAGCCGTGGCAGCCGTCGAAGCTCTACTACTCGACGTGGAGCAAGGCCCGCCTGATCGCGGTGCACGAGGGCATGCTGCGCATCCGCGGCGAGTCGCCGTCCGACCAGGCGTGGCTCGACCGCCCGGGTCAGGACGAGCGGATCACCACCAAGCTCGACATCGGCGAGTACCTCTGGGCGCGCACCGGGTCGCTCAAGGCCCACGCCACGCAGGTCGACCCCACCGAGCCGTGGTGGTTCGGCCTCGACGACCAGCAGCTCGCCTCGGTGTACCCGTACGAGGACTGGATCCTCGCCCGTTCGCTGGTGGGCGTGCCCGCCGAGGGCGACTACGAGGACGACCTGTTCGCCGGCCTGCGCGAGCCGGCCCGGCCCGGGTTCGGCGTCAGCGGCGGCGAGGACTGATCATGGAGACCCGTGTGCAGTACCGAGTCGCCTTCGGCAAGAAGGACGAGGCCGTCGAGGGGCCCGACGACGCCGACGTGGTCATCACCATCCCGGTGGCCGATGCGGCGCTCGACCCGTCCGTCGCGTTCATGCAGGGCAAGCTGAAGGCGGCCGGGCACACCGGCGTGCTGTTCGAGGTGCTGCGCAACGGCGACGCGGCGGCGGCGATCAGCCGGCTCGCATCGCGTCCCTGAGCGCCCGGTAGCCGATCAGCACCGCACCGCTGTCGCGCAACAGTTCGCGCAGCGTGTGATCGGTGGTGACGAGCGCGAGGTCGTCGATCCAGCCCTCGGCCTGCGCCGACAGCGCCCGCACCTCCGGCGTGTCGATCACCGGCTGCACGTGGATCTCGGTGACGCCGGGCCGAAGGCCTCTCACCTCGTCGTACACGCGGTCGCGGCTGCCTGCCCGCCAGTCGTGGTCGAAGTGGTCGGGGAACACCACGCCCTCCTCCGCTGCCAGGCGGCGGAACGGGAAGCCCGCCTGTTCGGCGCTGATGGTGGACGGGAGTCGGACGGGCAGGCGGAACTCGATCGCGAGCTCGAGGTACACGTCGAAGAACTCGGGCCGAAGGGTGATGGAGGTGAGGTGCGGCGTGAGGTGTGTGACGTCGATGCCCCACGCCAGTGCCCGTTCGATCTGGGCGCGGCACTCGCGCAGCACCTCGGCAGGGTCGGCGTGCTCCCAGAGGTCGGGCACGTCGCGTGGAAAGCCACCCTCGCCCGACAGCAGCGACGGAGCGTGTGTGATGGGCCCGTACCGGTACGACTCGTGCTCGCAGTTGAGGGTGAGGTGCACGCCGAGGTCGTCGCCGTCGTAGGCGGCCGCAGCGTGGCGGGCCCAGGGGGCCGGGACCATCAGCGACGCGCAGGTGGCCACCCCGTCGCGCAGTGCGCCGTAGACGCCGACGTTGGCCGCGTGGCACGAGCCGAGGTCGTCGCAGGAGATGATCAGCAGCTTGGCGTCGGGGGCGTGGCCCAGGCGTTCGGCGAGCGATCGGTCGGCGGTCATCGGCGCGAACGTTATCCCGAACCGGGCTGACTGCAGCCCGACCACAGCCCGAGTCCCTCGGTGCGAGCCGACTCGGCGGCGGCCACGAAGTCGTCGACGTGGGCGACGTTGGGCGGGAACGTGAGCAGGATGGCGTAGCCGCTGCGGACGAGTTCGAGGTTGACGAACAGGCCGTCGGTCGACCGGTGCAGGTAGACCAACAGGCGGTCGTAGTCGTCGCGCGCCTCGACGTCGCGCTCGAGCCGGACCGGGGTGCCCTCGGGCAGGAGCGCCTTCGTCGCGGCCGACGCCTCGGGACCGAAACACTCGACCGGCGAGTTCGGCTTCACGGTCTCGGGCGTGTCGATGCCGATGAGGCGAACGGTCTCGCGTTGTCCGTCGACGTCGACGACGACCGTGTCGCCGTCGACCACGCGCTCGACCGTCGCGTTGGCCGCGACGACCGTGCTCGCCGGCGTGTCGTTTCCTAGGGCGCCGCCGGTGCCGGGGAGACCGCTGCAGGCCGAGCACACGAGCGCGCCCGCCGCGGCGACGGACCGCAGGCGGAGGCGGGCGGGGCGTCGCACAGGAGGGTGTCTATCCGGGCACCGGTGGATTTCCCCCGCGCATCCCCTGGCCCCTCCTGGCCCCGAGGTGGCGTGGCCGGGACGGTCAGCCCCGGCCGGGGGACCGGGCAACAGAACGCGGGCCGTGCACGGGTCGTGCACGGGCCAGGGCCGTCGGGCCGGAAGGGGATCGGGGTGAATCGGGCGCAGATCGAACTGGTGCAGTCCACCTTCGGCGACGTCGAACGACATGGTGAGCGTGCCTCGGCGATGTTCCGCGCCCGGGTGGCCGAGATCGCGCCGCATCTGGTGCCCGCGCTGCCCGCCGAACCGGTCGCCGCGCTCGGCG
>JAPLAA010000097.1 GCA_026393475.1 Actinomycetota bacterium | reverse complement strand
CGCAGCGCCGGCGACCGCCTCCACCGCCGCCGCCGTGTCCGAGACCATCGACTCCACCGACACCACCGACACCACCGACACCACGAGCACGACCGAGTTCGTGCCCGAGACGACCGAACCGAAGCTGCCGATCCCCGAGGGTCAGCTCGTCGCCGTGCCGCAACAAAACCGCGAGGATCCGGCCAAGGGCCAGTTCCAGGTGCAGGTGGTGAACGGCACCCGCGACCGGTTCGAGGTCGCCTCCGTGCAGTTCGTGTGGGCGGGCTACACCACGCCGGCCACGCCGCGCGACACCACCGTGGTCGGCGGGCAGACCATCGACTTCCCGGTCGCGTTCCCCGGCGCGGTGTGCGTCGGCGACGGCCTGATCGACTCGATGCCGTCGCTCGACACGGCGGTCGTGCTGCTCGGCCTCGACGACGGCTCGGTGCGCGAGATGCCGGTCGTCGATCGTTGGCACCTCGCCCGCCGGCTCTACCTCGAGGACTGCCAGCGTCAGCACATCGACGCGTCGGTGACGATCGAGTGGGCCGACCTGCACCGCGAGGACTGGGAGGGGCGGCCCGTCACGGCCGGCGTGCTCCGGCTCACCCGCGGCACCTCGACGGACACGATCACGATCGACGCCATCTCCGGCACGGTCCCCTACTCGTTCGAAACGGTCGGCACCGACGAGGGCGAGCCAGTTGCCGTGCTGCCCGAAGGCACGACGACCATCGACGTCGCGATCCGGTTCACGGAGAGCAGGTGCGATCCCCACGCGCTGGCCGAGGTGAAGCAGCCTCACAAGTTCGTCGCCCAGGTCGATCTCGGCGACGGTGTGCTGCAGCCGTTCGTGGTGGTGCCCGACGAGGCCGACTGGATCCCGATGCGCCGCACCGCCGACGAGGCGTGCGTGGTGACCGGTCAGGTGGTGTTCGTCGGCGAGGAGACGCCGACGGCCAGCTCAGCTCCCTGAGCTCCCGGTCGGCTCACGTCGGCGCGACCGGTAGGCGCGAGCCTTCTCCCGTCCGCCGCAGGCCGACATCGAGCACCACCGGCCGCTGCGGTTCCGCGACGAGTCGATGAAGATCCAGTCGCAGTGCTGGCACGCCTTCACCCGGTCCCACACGCCGGTCGTCTGCGCGTCGACGACGATGGCCACCAGGCGGCCTGCGACCACGTCGGACGTCGAGCCGGTGGCCACGAGGCGCAACACGTCGCCGTCGACCACGGGCCGGAAACGCAGGGGCTCGAGCACGGCGCCGAGCGGTGCCAGCGATCGACCGGCGATCGACCGCCACAGACCATGGCGCAACGCGAGCAACTCGTCGAGATCGCGCAGGGTGAGCCGACCGACGTCGTAGCCCTCGCGACGCAGCCAGCCGTCGAGCTCGTCGACGTCGTGCCACGCCTCTCCCCCGAGCTCCCGGTTGATCGAGTTGCAGAACCGGCGGACGAGGTCGAGCGAACCCCCGGTGCCCGGCAGATCGGGCCAGCTGCCGTCGGGCAGCGGCACGCCCGACGAATCGAGCGGGTGCTGCGCCGACGTCATCGCCCTGATCGTACGTGGGCATCGAAGCCGTCCGACCGAACCTGCAAGGAGGCCTGGGGATACCGTCGCCTCATGGCTGACGCTCCTCACGACGAACCAGGATCCACCGAGCGCCCGGCGCCGCTGCGCACCCGGGTCACGGAGCTGCTGGGCATCGACTACCCCATCGTCCAGGCGCCGATGGGCTGGATCGCCCGTTCGCAGCTCGCCTCGGCCGTCAGCCGCGCCGGCGGCCTCGGCATCATCGAGACGTCGTCGGGCGAACTCGACAACATCCGCCGCGAGATCATCGCGATGCGCGAGCTCACCGATCGCCCCTTCGGCGTCAACATCGCCCAGGCCTTCGTGCGCGACCCGGCGATCGTCGAGTTCGTGGTGGAGCAGGGCGTCCAGTTCGTCACCACGTCGGCAGGCGATCCCACCAAGTACACGACGCAACTCAAGGCGGCGGGCCTCACGGTCTTCCACGTGGTGCCGACGCTCGCCGCAGCGATGAAGGCGATCGACGCCGGCGTCGACGGGCTCGTGGTGGAAGGCGGCGAGGGCGGCGGGTTCAAGAACCCGCGCGACGTCTCGTCGATGGTGCTGCTCCCCCTCGTGCGGTCGAAGGTCGACGTGCCGATCGTGGCCGCCGGCGGCATCACCGACGGCGCCTCGATGGCCGCTGCGTTCGCGCTCGGCGCCGACGGCGTGCAGATGGGCACGCGGATGGTGAGCGCCGCCGAGTCGCCGGTGCACCAGAACTGGAAGGACGCGATCATCGCCGCCGCCGAGACCGACACCGTGTTCCTCAACCGCTTCGGCCGCCCGGGCCTGCGGGCGTTGCGCACCCAGCGCAGCGAGCGGCTCGAGCGCGAGGAGAACGTGTCGATGGCCGAGTTCGGCACCGCGATGGACCTGTACTTCGGCGGCGACATGGAAGCGTCGCTCGCGCTCACCGGCCAGGTCGCCGGGCGAATCGACCGGGTGCGCACCGCCGAGGACATCCTCCACTCCACCGTGCGGGAGTTCCGGGCCGTCATCGGCGGCCTCGGATCGTTGCTCTGACGCACCCGACTGGCTAGGCTTGCGAACAAGCGGAGATCTCACTGCTCGTTCGCCGACCCCCGGAATCCCCCGGATCGGCTCGAGTGGTCAGTTGGAGGTCGTGCCCGTGACGTTCGTAACCGTGAGGAAGAGCTTGACGACAGTGTTCGTCATGTTCCTGGTGATCTCGTTCTGGCGGAACCCTTCAGCGTCCGCGGGCGCCTTCGGCGACTTCGTCAACGACGTGGGCGGGTTCTTCTCCGCGATCATCGACAAGACCGCCGAGTTCATCAAGGCCCTCACCTGACGCCGGCCCACTCATCACCTCGATCATCCAGACGTTGACCGACCACAGCGCCGTCGCCAGTGCGATGTGCAGCGCCACCAGCGCGGCCGGGATGTCGGTGAAGTACTGCAGGTAGCCGACGCCGCCCTGCAGCACGGCGAGACACAGCCAGGCCATCACCGATCCGTCGAGCACGTCGCGATCGCGGTGGCGGTTGCGCAACCGGAACATCAGCGCGGTGACGATCGCGACCGTGATCCACACCGAGACGCTGTGGATCTGCACGACGTCGTGGATGTCGAACCCGAAGCGGCGCGCCTTCTCGTCACCGGCGTGAGGCCCCGAGCCGGTGACCACCGTGCCGAGCACGATCACGACGGCCGACGCGACGGCCACCGCCCACACATGACGACGGATCGGCAGCGAGACCCTCGGTGACCGCTCGCGAGCCGGCAGACCGGCTCGGTACACCAGCACCACCGCGTTCGCGATCAGCACCATCGACAGCAGGAAGTGCGCCTGCACGGCAGCGGGATGCAGGTCAACCAGCACCGTGATGCCGCCGAGCACCACCTGGCCGACCACACCGGCGACGAGGCCCCACGACAGCAGTGTCAGGTCGCGCCGACGCGGCGTGCGCACCATCGAGCCGAGCACTGCGAGCACCACGCCGACGGCGACGAGCCCGGTGAACAACCGGTTCACCTGTTCGATCGCGGCGTGCTTGGACGACACGTCGATCAGCCGCTCGTTGTTGCAGTTCGGCCAGTCGTCGCAGCCGAGACCGGACCCGGTGAGGCGCACCCCGGCGCCCGACACCACGATGATGGCGAGCAGGGCCAGCGCAAGGACGCAGATGGAGCGGTAGCGCTCCGGCGAGAGCTGCCAGCGGCGCCCGGTCTTCTGTTCGCTGACCGGCTCTGGGACTCGCTGCTCGGGAGACACCACGTGACGAGCGTAGGAGCCGAGCCACCCCTGCGCCCACTCCGTGAGCACCAGGGCGTGGTGGCTACGGTCACGTCCGTGCTCACCAGCTACGACGACTTCCCGATCCACCAGGCCTCGGTCCCGATCGCCAACTCGGCCTCCGGCGACGTCAACCAGTACGACCGCTACTTCTTCAACGGCTACTCCCCCGACGGTTCGCTCTACTTCGCGGCCGCGATGGGCCTCTACCCGAACCGCCATGTGGCCGACGCATCGTTCTGCGTGGTCCGCCCTGACAGCACCGAGGGGGCGGAGACGACGCGTGAGCAGGCGTCGGTGTTCGTGTCGCAGCGAGCGCCCGACGACCGGCTCCACGCCACCACGCTCACGCCGATCGAGGTGCGCATCGTCGAGCCGCTCCGCGTCGTACAGGTGCTCGTCGACGCACCCGAGCAGGGCATCCGGGCCGACGTCACGTTCACCCATCGGTCGCCCGTGATCGAGGAGCCGCATTTCTTCCAGCGGATCGGCAACCGCACGTTCATGGACTACACGCGCCTCACCCAGTTCGGCACCTGGAGCGGCTGGATCGAGATCGACGGCGAGCGGATCGAACTCGACCCGACCGAGATCCTCGGCTCACGCGACCGTTCGTGGGGCATCCGTCCGGTCGGCGAGCCGGCGGCAACGGGGGCGCCGACGGGATGGCCGCAGTTCTTCTGGCTGTGGGCGCCGGTCAACTTCCCGTCGTGCTCCACCCACTTCGACGTCAACGAGTACGCCGACGGCCGCCGCTGGCACGAGGTGGGCGCGATCGCTCCCGTCGGCGACACCGAACCGATGCTCACGCGCACGGTCGAGTACCGGCTCGAGTGGCGGCCGGGCACGCGCTGGGCGGTCTGGTTCGAGTACGACCTCGTCCACTGGGACGGCTCCGTCGACACGGTGCGCCTCGAGCCGATGTTCGAGTTCCACATGCGTGGCATCGGCTACGGCAACCCCGAGTTCGGCCACGGCTACTGGAAGGGCGAGCACGTGGTGGGCGGCGAGCGCCTCGCGACCCCGGTCGAGGCACCGAACTCGCGAGAGAACGTGCACATCCAGGCGCTGTGCCGCGCCACGCTCACCAAGGCCGACGGCTCCGTCGAGCACGGCATGGGCATCCTCGAACAGCTCGCCTTCGGCGACCACGCCACGGGCCTGCGCGGCATCCTCGACGGCTACCAGCCGTGATGCAGCCGTGACGGGCGGGTGCCTCAGGTGTGGCGGACGCTCATCCCGCCGTCGACCGGGATCGTCGCCCCGTTCAGGAAGCTGGCGGCCGGCAGACACAGGCTGAGCGTCATCTGGGCGACCTCCTCGGGATCGCCGTAGCGGCGCAGCGGCACACGGCGCTTGGCGTAGATCTGCTTCGCCTCGTCGTCGATACCGGCCGTCATGCCCGTGTTGATCGGGCCCGGGCAGATGCAGTTGACGTTCACGCCGTGCCGGCCGAGCTCGACCGCGAGGCTGCGCGTGAGCCCGGTGACGCCCGCCTTGGTGGCCGCGTACGCGGTCATGCCGGCGGTGGCGACGATCGACTCGGTCGACGCGATGTTGACCACGCGTCCACCACCCTCGGCTTCGCGCAGGTACGGCAGCGCGAGCCGCACGAGACGCGAGTGCGACGTGAGGTTGATGTCGAGCGTGCGCGCCCAGTTGATCTCGTAGCTCTCCTCGTCCTGGAACGCGGAGTTGATGAGCGACACGCCGGCGTTGTTGATCACGATGTCGATGCCCCCGAAGGCTGCGACGACCGTCGCGACGAGCGCCTTCAGCGAGTCGTGGTCGCCGACGTCGCAGACGACGTCGATCGCCGCGTCGGGTCCGTGCACGTCGCGGATCTCCTGACCCACCGCGAGCACGCGTTCGGGGTCGAGGTCGACCACCGCGACGCGTGCGCCTTCGTCGGCGAACAGGTGTGCCGTGGCACGGCCCATGCCCGAGGCCGCGCCGGTGACGATGACGCGCTTGCCGGCGACAGAGCGCGACAGCTTGGTGAGGCGGCCGCTCACGACGCTCGCCATTCGAGCCGGCCACCGATGCCGTAGTTGCGCAGGATCACGGCCTTGGTGGGCCGCATCGCGATGAACACGTGGCTGTCTGCCTCAGGTCCACCCGGCTCGAACCGGCCCAGGTCGTACCCCATGCGATCCCACACGGCACGCCGCTGCTCGGTGGTGTCGAGCACCCTGGCCTCGCCCCACAGCATGCAGCTGTCCCAGCCGGTGGACTCCCCGACGGAGTAGTGCACCGTCATCTTCCCGTTGGCCCGGACGTTGGCGACCTTCGCCTCGGGCGTGGCGACGAACGCGACGACCTCGTCATCGATCCAGTTGACCGCGACGGGCGACGTGTACGGCGTACCGCTCGCCGACACCGTGCCCAGATACGCGAGCGGTCCGTAGCGCTTCGAGTCGGCCTGGACGTCCGCGAGGGTGATCGCACTCACGACTCGGCACCGTCCGCCGACCAGCGGAACGAGCCGCCCATGCCGTAGGTGTCGAGGTAGAGGGCGCGCTCCGGAACGATCGCGATGAAGCAGGTGCCCTCGGAGTCGTCGGGGCCGCCCGGAGCGAACGCGTTCAGGTCGTAGTCGAACACGCCGGTCCACAGGCGGCGCTTGGTCTCGAGGTCGGCGTGGACCGTCGCGGTGCCCCAGATCTCGACGCCGTCACCCTTCTCGGTCACCTGCGAGTGCACCGCCACGTTCGGGTTGGCGGCGATGTTGCGCGCCTTGACCGACGTGGTGCCGGCCATCGTCCACAGCACGTCGCCCTCCCAGCACGGGTGCACCGGCACCACGTCGGGCTTGCCGTCGGCGCCCACCGTCGCGATGTGCATCCACGGCGACAGCGCCGTTGCCTTCGCCTTGATCTCGTCGAGTTCCATCTTCGGCCTCCCCATGCTCACGTGTCGGGCCGACGCTAGAGGACCGCACGGCGCACGTGTCCCACCGGAGCGGGGACGCCAGCGATAGCGTTCGAACCGGTGAAGAAGCAGACGGTTGAAGAGCGCAGGGCCGAGATCCTCGAGGTCACGTGTCAGGTGGTGATCGAGCGCGGCTTCGCCGGCACGCGCATCAGCGACGTCGCCAAGCGACTCGACGTCTCGAGCAGCCTCATCCACTACCACTTCGACTCCAAGGAACAGCTCCTCGCCGAGGCGTTCGCCCACTACGCGCAGAACGACCTCGCCGAGATGGAGGGCGAGATCGCATCGGTGCCCACCGCGACCGCGCAGCTCGATCGGCTCATCCAGAACATGGTGCCCGAGGGCAGCGACGACCTCGAGTGGATGCTGTGGATCGACGGCTGGGGAGAAGCGCTGCGGAACCCGATGATGAAGAAGATCAGCCAGCAACTCGACGAGCAGACCACCGATCTGCTCGAGCGGGTGCTGGAGGCGGGCGTCGCCTCGGGCGAGTTCACCTGCTCCTCGCCGGAGTCGTCGGCCATCCGTCTCACCGCCCTCGTCGACGGCCTGGCGATCCAGTTCGCCGCTCACGACGGGATGATGGATCGGCGCAAACTCATCGATCATGTGCGCATCGTCGCTGCGGCCGAGGTGGGCCTCACCCTGGCCGACTTCGAGGGCCCGACGGTGGGCGGCGGATCGCTCGCGGTGTCGACGGTGCCGGGCGCTGCCACCGAAGCGGCGCTGCGCCAACTGCTCGCCCGCTACAGCGATGCTGTCATCCGCAACGACGCCGACGCCTGGATCGCCACCTGGGCCGAGGACGGCCGCTGGAGCATGACGCCCGGCAAGGTGATCGAGGGCCGCGAGGCCATCCGCACCACGTGGGTGACAGCGATGAAGGGCTTCAACTGGGTGGTGCACACCCCGGGCGTGTGCGTGTTCGAGGTGAACGAGCACGACGGCACGGCCACCGGCCGGGTGACGGTCGACGAGCGCTTCGACCGCAAGAAGGGTGGCACGGGCGGCATCCTCGCCACCTACACCGACGGCTACCGCCGCGTGAACGGTCAGTGGGTCTTCACGTCACGCGTGCTGCAGATCATCACGGTCTTCTGACCTGTCGCCCTCAGGGGCGCACTTCGTAGAACGCGTTGACGCTGTGGTCGACGTCGAGCTTGCGGAACCGCGTGAAGCCCGCAGCTTCCGCCATCTCACGGGCCTTGCTCTCCGACAGGCCGAGCGTGCCGAGGCCCGCGCCGTCGGGCTCGCTGAGCGCCGACGACATGCAGCTGAGCACACTGATGCCGTACATCAGTGCGGCCATCGGGTTCTTCTTCGCGTTGAGCTCGAACGAGTCCTGGGCCTTGATGTCGACCAGCAGCCAGGTGCCGTCCTCGCGGATCGCACGGCGGATCGCGTGCATCATCTCCTGCGGGTGCGTC
Source organism: Actinomycetota bacterium (assembly GCA_026393475.1). Classification (GTDB taxonomy): domain Bacteria; phylum Actinomycetota; class Acidimicrobiia; order Acidimicrobiales; family Ilumatobacteraceae; genus VFMC01. Next base: position 98,171 of record JAPLAA010000097.1, on the reverse strand, counting down.
ATGTCGTGGATGCAGTCGAAGGTGGTGATCAGGTCGAGCGAGTTGTTCGACGGGATCGGCTCGTCGCGCGGGTCGTGGAACGCGGCGTTGGTGACGCCCGACTCCTCGAGCTTCTGGGCCGCACGGCCGAGGGCGTACTTGGAGATGTCGTAGCCGGCGAACTGACTCGCGGGGAACGCCCCGGCCATCAGCAGCACCGCTCCCCCGGCGCCGCAGCCGATGTCGGCCACCTTCGCGCCGGATTCGAGCCTGGCGACCACGCCGTCGAGGGCGGGCAGCACGTTCGGCAGCAGGTTGGCCCGGTTCCACGGTTCGAAGCTGCGCTCGATGCCGACGGCGCCCTGCGGGCCGTGGCTGTCGTAGTCGTGACCGACGCCCGATCGGAAGCTCTCGGGCATCTCCTCGAGCGCACGCATGGTCTGCGGCAGACGGTGGAACATGCCCATGCCGTACGCAGGGTGCTCAGGGGTGGCGAGCACGGCTGCGGCCTCGGGGGTGAGGGCGAACCGCTCGACGCCGTCATCGGTCGCGAGGCTCACCATCTTCGCCGCGGCCTGGTTGTACGCCCACTCGCGCACCCACCGCTCGGCGAGGCCGGCCCGGTCGGCGAGCTCGGCCGTCGTGAGTGCGACGCCGGCGTCCTTCAACTGCGTGTAGAGGCCGAGCTGATCGCCGAGATGGATCATCCCAGCGGTGACGGCGCCCTCCAGCTTGGTGAAGAGCTGGAACGAGAACATCTTCAGCGCATCGGGGTCGACGGCGGGACCTGCGGCGGCGGTGGTGTCGGTCATGTGCCGCACCATAGGCCGTGCGATTTGGGGTGCTGTTACTCGGTCCGGTCGTCGTGGACGAGGTGTTCGACGTCGCTCAGCTTGCGGAGGCCGAACGTGTGCCCGTCGCCCATCTGCATCGTCATCACCCGGCTGATCGAGGCGTGGCCGATGACGAAGCGGTCCCACTCCCACGGCACGGCGGGGATGCCGAGCAGGTGGCAGATTGCGACCGAGTTGGTGCCGGCGTGGGCCACGAGCGCGACCTTCCGGTCGGGGTCGTCGATCTCCCACAGCGAGAAGTCGCTCGGCAGCCGGCGCACGCCTCGCTCCTCGAGGAACAGGGTGATGCCCAGGTGGATCCGATCGACGAAGTCGCGCATCGGTTCGCCGCCGATGAGCCCGTTCCACCGATCCTGCGAGGCCCTGGCGCGCTGCTCGCGGTACGCCTCCTCGGCCTGCTCCTGCGGTGTGCCGTGCCAGATGGGGTTGCGGATCTCCTCGAGCCACGGGTCGATCGCCTCGTCGCGGCCGAGCGCTGCGAACAGCGGTGCCGCCGTCTGCCGGGCCCGCAGCAGCGGTGAGCAGAACACCTCGTCGAAGTGCTCCCCAGCCAGCGCCTGCGCCATCTGCTCGGCCTGTCGGTGCCCCCGTTCGGTGAGCGGCGGATTGTCGACGTTGAGCCCGTCACGAACCCATTCGGGTTCGCCGTGGCGGATGAGCACGATCTCCATGACGTCCGCCAGCGTACGGCCCGGACGCCGTCGGGGCCGCCCGATTCTCCACCGACTGATGTCGGGGCGTGGCGGTATGGACCCTGCCGGGCCTCGTTCACGTCGGGTTGAGGTCACGGTCGGTTCAGAGGGGTGGTGCGATACGGCTGCCGTCGGGCCGGAACGTGGCGATGATGCCGTCGGCGAGTCGCCGGACCTTGACCTTGGCGAGGTAGCGCCATCGGTTGTGGTGTCCGCAGGCGAGGCCGCCGTTGCAGACGCAGGTCTCACCGCCTTGCGAGGCGGGGACGAGGTGGTCGGTCTGACACTTGGTGGCGGGGACGATGCACCCATCACCCGTGCAATGCGTCGCGGTCATCAAGACCGCATCGCGGATCGCGCCGGTGAACAACCGCTGCGCGGACGACATCGCAACCGGCAACCCGTCCTTGCCCCGCACGACGATCCGAATCTTGCCGGCGAGCCCGGCGAGGACCGCGTCGCGCAGTGCGATCGGGTCGCCGTCGAAGGTCTGGCAGAACGCCCGATCGGGTCCGAACGGCGACCGCACGGGCGCCATCGAGCTGATGCCCAACAACTGCTCCAACCCGTGCACGGCTGATTCGGCGTCGATCACGATGTTCAACACCGTGGTGACCGGTCCGTCAGGTTCCGGACTCTCATCGGTGCCATCGGTCGTCTCGCCGTCCTGGAGGTCGGGGTCGACCATCTTCGGCAACGTGACGTGACGCAGCAGTTCCTGGAACGCGTCGTACCGCCGCTGGGTGGTGGTGCGGGCGAGCTTGTCGGCGCTCACGTCGTCACCGTGGATCGCTCTGGCGACCGCCCAGTCGCGATGAAACTCGATCTCCTCGAAATGAGCGAGCATCGCCTTCAACCTGACGTGATCGCTGGCCGGCCCCTCGACGTCGAACTTCCCGGTCAGTCCGGTCTGGCCGAGCGACGCCTTCCGGTTGCGATGAGCGCGGTCGGGATCGGGCCCGTCCTGGTCCATGAGGCACTTCCATGCGATCACGTACTGCTCGAACGCGAGGAACGACAGCTTCGCTGCATGATCGAGGAAGTCATCGATCTGCTCAGCCACATAGATCCCAACACGCGGTGCACGCGCCAGCTTGGCCAGCAGGAACACCTGAGCCGACCCGACCCGACCGATCGTCAACGCGTCCAACACCTGCGGACAGTTCCGACACAACCGCTCCAGGTCTCGATGTGCCTTGGCGTCTCGGTCGGCCCACCTGAACTCCGCCCGCCCGTACCCGGCGAGATCGCGGTGCCCGTCCGCGTAGTACAGCTTCCGCACCTCGAGCTCACGAAGGAGCCGGACGTGCTCGGCGAGCATCGCCCGTCGCTGCGCTTCGATCTCGCGGCAACGGGACAGGATCTCCTCGTCGGAGACCTCGGGTGGATCCACGACGGGATCGTCGACGACCGTGGACATGCACACGCTCCTTCCCCCCGACACCCAACAGGTGGCGCGGTGCAACGGTGATACGAGGGAACCCGAAGGCCCCGATCACGTCCCGGGGGAACACGGAACGACTATCGACGATCCTAGAAAACGGGTGTGACACCGAATTCGGGCCACACCCGACGGACCGACACCACGATCCTACGAACTGGGTGTCACACGACCGATCGAGTGGAGCGCGACATACGTCTCAGTCGTTCGCTTGCGGTTCGAGTTGGCGGGCAGGCTCGATCGGCTGGCTCAGCAGGGTGTCACAGCCCATGGGAGACATCGAACGCGGACTACGCGCCTTCGCCGAGGCGTCCGGCATCGGCCAGGCCCGAACCCGGTGAGCTCGAGGACGCAGACCGCTCTACCGCCAGGATTCGCATGTAGGCCGGAGAGCGAATTCCCTCTCCATCGAGGGAAACTCGTGCACCATCAGCGGATCACCGCGCCTACGATTCGATCGTCGCGGGCCGGCGTCGTCCGGTTCTCACTGTCAATGAGCAGGTCGGGGGTTCGAGTCCCTCCCGCCACCAGGCGGTAGCTCAGCTGGTAGAGCCGCACTCCGGTCGGCAACTCTCGCCTGCGACACCGCACGCACGTGGCGGACCGGGCCGTCGAGCTCGGTTCTCTGGCATCAACGGTTCGACTCCGTTCGGGTGGCCTGCGGGTCGCTCGTCTCCGGACTCACCACTCGCCCGGTCCGCCTGCGCGGTCGCCGCTCATCGCGCCATCCGTGCGGACGGGGGAAATCAGCTTTCTCACGACGTTCTCGATTGATACGGTCGCATCTGCTGCGGGCCGGCGTGTTCCGGTTCTCGTTGATCGGAAGGTCGGCGGTTCGACTCCGCCTCACCCCTACCGGGTGGTAGCTCAGCAGGGAGAGCATCCGAAGGGTTTCGGCCCGGTCCCGGGGCCAACCTCTCGCCCGCAGCATCGACAACTCGATGGTCGTACCAACGATCCCGACCGTGGCGGGTCGGGCCGGAGCGGCCCGTTCATCCTCCACCTCAGCCAGGCAGACGGGAGTCTGCAAGCGGCCGACCTCGGGTCGGTCGCGGCGCCCGGGTCTCACCACTCGCCCGATCCACCAACGGTCACCCATCGTCTTCGCCCATCGACTTCGCCCATCGCCCATTCCTGACGCACCACGAGAGGAGCGCATCATCATGACCAAGAACCCACTCACCTGGTTCTCGACGCGCGCCACGCGCCAGGACCAGCCGATCCCGGCGACCGACCAGGTGCGGAACGGCGCAGGCGGTCATGCCTGGGCGGTCGACGACTGGACCCGACTGCGTCGCTTCCTGATCCTCGGCGTGGACGGCCCGAGCTACTACGCGTCAGAGCGTCAGCTCGTGAAGGAGAACGCAGACGCTGTCCTACGGTGCATCGCCGCTGACGGACCACGCACCGTCGACGAGATCGTCGGTATCTCCGTCGCCGGTCGCAACCCCAAGCAGCAGCCCGTCGTGTTCGCGCTCGCTGCGTGTGCCGCGGCGGACGATCCCGACACGCGCGCCCGCGCGCTCGCGGCACTGCCGACGGTGTGCCGTACCGGCACCCAGCTGTTCCTGTTCGCCGGCTACGTCGAGCAGTTTCGCGGCTGGGGTCGTGGACTTCGTCGCGCCGTGGCCTCGTGGTATCTCGACAAGGACCCGGACGCCCTCGCGTACCAGCTGGTGAAGTACCAGCAGCGCGACGGCTGGTCGCACCGCGACCTGCTGCGGCTCGCCAAGCCGCGTCCCGAGCGGGGCGGCGCGACCGATCTCGCTCTCGCGTGGGCGGTCGGCAAGGTCGGCTACGACCTCGACGAAGCACCGGCGCTGCTGCGAGCACATCGGGCGGCGTCGCTCGCGACATCACCCGAGCAGACCGCGGCGCTCGTCACGTCCACCGGCCTGCCGTGGGAGGCCCTGCCGTCGGAACACCTCCGCTCCGACGTCGTGTGGCGCGCACTGATCCCCGACATGGGGCTCGGCGCGCTCGTGCGAAACCTGGCACGTCTGACCTCCAACGGCACGCTGGCGCCGGGCCAGGAGGCGACCGAAACGGTCGTACATCGGCTCACCGACGCCGAGCAGCTTCGCCGCGCACGCCTCCACCCCATTGCCGTACTGGCAGCGCTCATGACGTACCGAGCGGGTCGCGGGACGCGTGGCCGCCAGCCGTGGGAGCCGGTGACCGCCATCGTCGACGCGCTCGACGAGGCGTTCCGGCTGTCGTTCGGGAACATCGAACCCGCTGGCAAGCGCACCCTGCTCGCGCTCGACGTGTCGGGATCGATGGGCATGGGCGTGGTCGCCGGCGTCGTCGGCCTCACTCCGCGCATCGCGTCGGCTGCGATGTCGATGGTCACCCTGGCATCCGAGCCCTCGGTCGACACGGTGGCCTTCACGTCCGTCGGCCGCGGCGCCTGGGTCTCTCCACAGGGCACCTGGCGTTTCGGTAACACCAAGGACGGGCTCGTGCCGCTCACACTGTCGAAGCGTCAGCGCCTCGACGACGTCGTGCGAACCGTGTCCGACCTGCCCTTCGGCGGGACGGACTGCGCGCTGCCGATGCTCTACGCGCTCGACAAGGGGCGCGCCATCGATCACTTCGTGATCTACACCGACAGCGAGACGTGGGCCGGCGGGATCCACCCGTCGCAGGCACTTCGCCGTTACCGCGAGCGCACCGGCCTCCCGGCGCGACTCACCGTCGTGGCGATGGTGTCGAACGGCTTCACCATCGCCGACCCGAACGACGCCGGCATGCTCGACGTCGTCGGGTTCGACACCGCTGCACCACAGCTGATGGCCGACTTCGCTGCCGGTCGTCTCTGACCGACACGGTCCCGGGCCCCTGAGGGGCTCGGGACCGTGTCGCGCACCACGAGTCGGCCCGCATCGACGAGGCGGGGCGGTTCACGGGGACGGTGTCGGGTCACGTGTGCGCGTCGTGCACGAGGATCGCGATCTGCACCCGGTTGGTCACCTCGAGCTTGGTGAGCAGACGCGAGACGTGTGCCTTCACGGTCGCCTCGCTCATGAACAGCGACGCTGCGATCTCGGCGTTCGACGCGCCTGATCCGACCGCGGTGGCCACCTCCTGCTCCCGTTCGGTGAGCGAAGACAGACGCTGAACGGCGGTGCGACGGCGATCCGACGTCTCGTCGGTGCCGAGGTGAGCGAGCAGCGTGCGGGTGACCGACGGCGAGAGCATCGCCTCCCCTGCTGCCACGAGCTTCACTGCGTTCACGATCTCCGTGGGCGGTGTGTCCTTCAACAGGAACCCGTCGGCCCCGGCACGGATCGCGCTCATGACGTGCTCGTCGGCCTGGAAGGTGGTCAGGACGATCACGTGTGGCGGATTCGGCAGACGGCGGAGTGCCGACGTGGCGGTGATGCCGTCCATCCCCGGCATCCGGATGTCCATCAGGACCACGTCGGGACGGCTCGCCTGCACGGCAGCGACGGCGTCGGCGCCGTCGGCCGCCTCGCCCACCACCTCCAACTCCTCCGACGACGACAGGATCATCCGGAGCCCAGCACGCACCAGCGCGTCGTCGTCGACCAACAACACCCGGATCGTCACCACGGCAGGTCGGCCTCGACGACGAAGTCGCCGGACGCGTCCGGTCCGTGCACCAGGACGCCGTTGGCCAAGGTCACCCGCTCCTGCAGGCCGAGGAGGCCGGTACCCGATCCCGGCACCGCCGGGTGCTCCTGGATCCCCACGGCGGCCGGGTTCCGCACGCTGACGTGCAGACCGCGGTTCGGCGCTCCCGCGACGCGAACCTGGGCCCGAGTGCCGCGAGCGTGCTTGCCGACGTTGGTCAGCGCCTCCTGCACGATGCGATAGGCGTCTCGACCCAAGGGGCCGGGCGCGGTCGCTGCCCCGTCCACGTCCATCTCGAAGTCGATCCGTGCGCCGGAGCGACGGGTCTCCTCGACCAGGCGTGGAATGTCGGCCAGCGTCGGTTGCGGCACCGTCGACGGACGCTCCTGGCCGGGCTCCTCGCGCAATACGCCGATCACGTCGCGCAGCTCCTCCAACGCCTGATGCGCCGTCACCCGCAGCAGCGCAGCGCTCTCGCGCACCTGCGCCGGCGGCAGGTCGCGTGCGACCTCGAGCGCACCGGCGTGCAGCGCCACCAGGGAGATGCGATGAGCGAGGACGTCGTGCATCTCGCGGGCGATGCGGGTCCGTTCGGCCAGGCGCGCACGTTCGGCGCGGACGAGCTGATCGGCCTCGGCCCGTCGAGCGCGGTCGAGCAGGGTGGCGACCAACTGACGCCGAGCGCGGACGAACATGCCCCAGGCGATCGCGGCTGCCGCGAGCGCCGTCGTCGGCAGCAGCACCGACCAGGCGTTGTCCCGTCCGAGCCAGATCGAGCACACCACCGCTGACGGAACGAACAGCGCAGCCACGAACAGCGCGGGCCGCACGTTGCGGTGCACGGCCAGCGAGGACAGCGCGAACAGCCCGGCCACGCTGCCCGACGTCGAGAACGCACCCACCAGGATGCACACCAACGCGACCCCGAACGGCCAGCGGCGCCGCCACCACAGCGAGAGGCAACACACGGCTCCGAGCACAGCGTCGGTGGTGACCTGACCCGACGTCATGTCGGCGATGTCGTCCACGGTGATGCTCAGGATGGCGACACCGAGCACGACGGCGATGACGAACGCAGCGGCATCGACGGACCAGTCGCGCGCCGTCCGGCGCTCCACGGTGTCGGGATGCGCCGTGTCGCTCGGCGCCAGCATCGCCGTGGAGGCGGTCTGAGCCCACCATCTGCGAAGCCAGGACATGACGCGATCGTACGGTGACGGAGGCCCCGTGCAACATCGACGAAAGTCGACAAGGCGACCGACGAAAGGCGACACGTCAGCCTCACCCCGGGCCTCCCAACGGCCATCGGATCGTGGCCCTCCTTCCGGTGCGGTGGCGCACCGACGAGTTCACGCTGGACGCATGATCACTCCCCTCGCGCTCTTCGCTCCCACTTCTCCCATCCCTCCCATCCCTCCCGCACCCGACGGCAGCCTCCAGGAGACCCTCACGCAACTGCTGGGATCGGACTCGACATCGAACCCCGCGCTCGACCGCCTGCTCGACGACTACGCCGCCTCCCACGCGACCCTCGCGGTCGTGGGTGGCGGCTTCCTGCTCGTGCTGCTGCTCCTCACCGCTTTCTGCTGGAGGCAGCGCCGGAGATCGCGAGCCGACGGAGCCGGTCCCCGGACGTTCGAGTACACGACCTACGGACGCCTCGGCCTGATGAGCCTCGCTGTCAGCGCACTCCTGGCGGTGGTGGTGGCAGCGAATCTCGGCAACGCGCTCGACTCCCGACCGGGTTTCGCCGGCGTCGTCACCTCGCTCGGCTCGCCGCCGGCGAGCGGCAGCCAGGCCGAGGTCCAACTCGAGTTCTCCACGTGGTTGGCGTCGGGCGACGCCGCCACGCCGCCACCGATCGACGAGCGGATCGACGATCGCCTCGCCTGGCAGTTCCCCAAGGCGGTCATCACCGCTGTGCTGCTCGCGCTCATGGCCACCGTTGGTGCGCGCACGTGGCGCGGTCTGCTGCAGGCCTCCCGAGTGCCTGATCGCCCGCGGGCGGCGCGGGACCGGGTGCAGCGGGTCACCGCTTTCGGCTCTGTTCCCGTGTGCCTCGTGCTGATGCTCATGGTGATGGGCAACACCCAGGCATCCGTCGCCCCGCTGACGATGACGATGCTGTTCGGCTGACGACACGATCCGAAGGTCGACACCGCACCCGACGAAAGGCGAGACGTCAGCAGTGGCCGGCATCCCTTCGGACCTCCGATCGTGGCCGTCCGCCCGATGCGCCGGCGCACCCGTCGGTTCACGCTGGAACTCATGATCACGACAACCGCTCTGACCAAGAGCTACCAGGACGTTCCGGTCGTCCGCGACGTCTCGTTGCGCTGCGAACCCGGGACCATCACCGGCTTCCTCGGTGCCAACGGCGCCGGCAAGTCGACCACGCTGAAGATGATCGTCGGTCTGGCACGACCCGATCGTGGGACGGCCACCATCGACGGCCGACCGTTCGTCGAGCTGCCCAACCCGACGCGGGTGGTCGGCATGCTGCTCGACGCATCGGCGATGCATCCCGGGCGCAGTGGCCGATCGACACTGACGATCGCGGCTCGCATGGCAGGCGTCCATCCGCGACGGGTCGACCACCTGTTGGACCTCGTCGGGCTCACCGACGCGGCGGACAAGCGGGTCGGGGCCTACTCCCTCGGCATGCGCCAACGCCTCGGCATCGCCCAGGCCCTCATCGGTGAACCGCTGGCGCTGATCCTCGACGAACCGGCGAACGGGCTCGATCCCGAGGGCATCGCCTGGATGCGAACGCTGCTGCGCGACTTCGCCGACCACGGCGGCACGGTGCTGCTGTCGAGCCACCTGCTCCACGAGGTGCAGGCCACCGTCGACCATCTCGTCGTCATCTCCGGCGGTGCCGTGGTGGCGGCCGGTCGGCTGGACGATCTGCTCGCGAGCACCACGATCCTCGTGCGCAGCCCCGACCCCGTCGCACTGTCGGCAGCGCTCCGAGCCGCACGGATCGACTACGTCGCCGGGCCGGGAGATGCGTTCACGGTGGACGTCGCCGACGGATGGGTCACCACCGAAGTCCTGGCCGGCGTCGCCCGCGACCACCACGTACTGCTCACCGAGCTGCGCCAGTCCGAGACCAACGGGCTGGAGCAGTTGTTCTTCTCGCTCACCAACGCCCCCGCCCGGGAGGTGGCGGCGTGAGCGCGTCCCTCTCCACTCGGACGCTCGGCGTCGACACCACACGGTCGGCCGCAGGGCCGATCCCGTTCTCACGGCTGGTCGGGGTCGAATGGACCAAGGCCACCGACACCCGCGCCGCCCGCTGGCTCCTCGCGATCGTCGCCCTGTCGACCGTGGGGATGATGCTTGCGCCGATCCTCGCCCCGAAGAGGTTCGACCAGACCTACACGGGCTACCTCGAGGTCGCGTCCATCCCGCAGGTGCTCTTCCTGCCCGTCGTGGCGATCCTGATGCTCACCGGCGAATGGAGCCATCGCAGCGTCATCACGACGTTCACCCAGGAACCGCGACGCATCCGGGTCGTCACCGCGAAGGTGGCGGCGGCGCTGATGCTGGGCACCGGCGCTGCGGTCTTCGGCGGGGTGGTCACCGCCGCCGGCCTCGGGGTGGCGACGGCATCCGGCCGAACCATCGAGGGGTCTCTCAGCGTCGGCGACATCACCGGCTACCTGCTCTATCTGCTCCTCAACGTCCTCGGAGGCGTGGCGGTCGGCGCGCTGGTGCACAGCTCGGCGACGGCCATCGCCGCCTACTTCTCCCTCAACATCGCCGTCGCGCTGCTCGGCACCGCATCGACGCTCATCGCCGACTGGATCGACACGGCGACGACCTGGACCTGGGTGCTCGACAACGACTGGGGCGGTCACGCGCCACAGGTCGCGGTCTCGACCCTCGTCTGGGTGGTGATCCCACTCGTCGCCGGCGTCGTCCGAACCCAGCGCCGCGACATCGGCTAGCCGCCTCGTCCAGAACCCCACCCCCCCCAACACGTTCACAGAAAGCAACCCCCATGCATCTCCTCCACCACGGCCGACTGGCCACCCCCTCCCGCGCCATCGCAGCCGTGCTCGCCGCCGGCCTCCTCGCTGCCGCGTGCGCCTCGGAAGAGTCGTCCGGCTCGGCGACGACCGCGACACCGGCGACCGCGACACCGGCGACCGCGACACCGGCGACCGCGACACCGGCGACCGCGACACCGGCGACCGAGACGCCAGCGACCACAACGGCAGCGACCACGACGCCGACCGACCCGACACCGACGCTCACCTACGCCACGCCGGGCAGCCACGCGGTCGGATATCGGGCCTTCACCACCAGCCGCGCGAACGAGCAAGCGCTGACGGTACGAGCGTGGTACCCCGCGGCCCCTCCCACCGACGACCCGGGGCCCATCGAGTACAGCGCGCCCAACAAGTTCGGCGTCGAGATCACGCCCGGCGAACTCATCACCAGTGTCGGCCGAGCGATCGCCGACGCGCCGCCGGAACCAGCCGATGAGCCGTATCCGCTCGTGGTCTTCTCCCACGGCTTCGCGCTGAGCCCGATCGTCTACAGCATGCTGGTGGAGCACTACGCGTCCCACGGCTACATCGTGCTCGCACCCGAACACGACGAGAGCTTCGACGGATCGCTCACCGGCTTCTGGGAGGAGTTGATCGACCGGCCCGTCGACGTCCGTCGAACCATCGACCTCGCCGAGCAACTCACCGAGTCCGGTGGACCGTTGGCCGGGTTGATCGACATGGACGACGTCGCCGTCGTGGGTCACTCCTACGGCGGGTACACCGCACTCGCGGCTGCCGGCGCGCGCTTCGACTTCGCGGCCTACGCGGACCGCTGCGGTGGGCTGGCAGCGGACGATCCCCTCAACTTCTTCTGCGCTCCCCTCGCGAACGAGTCGGACATGGCCGCGCGAGCCGGGCTCGACGAGGTCCCCTCGGGCCTGTGGCCGTCTCTGGGAGACCCGCGGGTCACGGCCGCCATCTCGCTGGCGGGCGACGCGTACCCCTTCGATCAGCGCGGCCTTGCCGAGCTCGAGGTTCCCGTCATGGCCATGGGCGGCACGGTCGACGACGGCACTCCCTACGAGTGGGGCGCGAAGCTCACCTACGACCATGCAGGGAGCGAGAACAAGACGCTCATCACGTTCCCCGGCGCGGGCCACATGCTCTTCCTCGACCCGTGCGAGAACCTGCCATGGGTCGAGAACTCCGTGTACCGCGATGCGCTTTGCACCGACGCCGTCTGGGAGACGCGACCGTTCGACATCGTCGCCCACTACACCACGGCGTTCCTCCGCGACACGCTCGACGCCGACCCCGACGCTCGGGCCGCCCTCGCCGGTGAGCAGCCGCGCCTCGACGACGTCGAGTACGACACGACCCTCGAGCCGTCGTCCTGACGCGTTGACGCAGTTCCCGCCGGTGGGCTTCGAGCCCGTGCTCGGGGTCCACCGGCGAGCTCACCCGATCGACGCGACGACCCGCAGCGGGAACGACCCGACGTCGACACCCCGACCTACCATCGAGCTCGTGATCACCGAACAGCTCACGCTCGACACCGCTGCCGGCAGCATGCCCACCTGGGTCTACCACCCGGGCATCGAGGGCCCGCACCCGCTGGTCATGTACCTGATGGACGCGCCGAGCATCCGCCCGGCGCTCCACGACATGGCCTCTCGCCTGGCCACCGCGGGCTACTACGTGATGATGCCGTACCTGTTCTACCGCGGTGGCCCGTACCGCGAGTTCGGCACCAGCGACGAGGACATGCACGCCCGCCGCGACCTCATGGCCACCGTCACCCCGACCGGCATCCTCGACGATGCCGCCGCGATGTTGCGCCACGCCGAGGCCGACCCGGCCGCCGACACGAGCAGGTTCGGTGCCGTCGGCTTCTGCATGAGCGGCGGCCTCACGCTGGCCATCGCGAAGGCATATCCCGGCCGGATGCAGGCGGCCGCCTCGATCCACGGCGCGTGGATGGTGCGCGAAGGCGCCGATTCACCCCACCTCGACCTCGAGCGAGCCACCGCAGAGGTGTACCTCGGCTGGTGCGACAACGATCCGACCGCTCCACTGACCGATCGCGACACCCTGCTCGCCGCGCTCACCGACGCCGGCATCGTGCACACCATCGACTTCTACGCCGATGCCGTGCACGGCTACGCGCCCGCCGGCGAACGGCACCATCGCGCTGCGTCGGAACAGCACTGGGAGCGCGTGCACGACATGTTCCTGCGCCGGCTGCTCCGCCCCGCCTGACGATCACACGACGGCGTCGGACGCACATCTCGGCGCGCGCCGACGCCATCCACCTACGATCCCCCATCACGCAGTCGAGCCGTTGGGGGACGCATGACGCAACTGTCGGAGAACTGGGCCACCCTGTGGGAGGCGCTCGCCGACGCGCAGCCCGATCACGTCGCCGTGGTCGTGGGCGATCGGCAGATGCGCTGGCGCGACCTCGACGAACGGGCGGCCAAGCTCGCCGGAGCGCTGACCGCCGAGGGCGTCGGGGCGGGCAGCAAGGTCGCTCAGCTCCTGTTCAACTGCCCGGAGTACCTGGAGACGGTCTATGCGCTGTTCAAGGTGCGCGCCACTCCGGTGAACGTCAACTACCGGTACCTCACCGACGAGATCGTCTACATCCTCGACAACGCGGACGCCGAGGTGCTCGTGTTCCACGGCTCGCTCGGCGATCGCCTCACCGGTGTGACCGAACGGCTCCCGAACCTGAAGGTGCTGCTGCAGGTCGACGACGGCGCTCCCCTGCTGCCCGGCGCACGTTGGTACCACGAGTTCCTCGAAGCAGCCGACCCCGCGCCCCGCATCGAGCGCTCCGGCGAGGACCACCTCTTCCTCTACACCGGCGGTACGACGGGCATGCCGAAGGGCGTCATGTGGCGCCATGTCGACCTGTTCGGGGCGCTCGCGTTCACCGGCTACGTGTCGATGGGTCTCGAACTGCCGACCACGCCCGGCGAGGTGGGCCGCGTCGCGGCCGAACTGAACGCTGCTGGCCGCAGCCCTGTCAACCTGTGCGCTCCCCCGCTGATGCACGGCACCGCACTGTTCTTGGCGATCTCGGCGTTCGTCATGGGCGGCACCGTCGTGATGCTCGGTGAGCGGCGCTTCGATGCCGACGAACTGTGGCGCCTGGTGGAGGAACACCACGTCACCCAGCTGTCGATCGTCGGCGATGCCTTCGCCCGGCCGATGGTGGCGGCGCTCGAGGCGGCCGAGGCCGCCGGCCGTTCGTACGACCTGTCGTCGGTGCAACGCATCGTCTCCACCGGCGCCACGCTCTCCGCCGGCCACAAGAAGGCGTTCCAGCAGCGCTGCGGCAGCGCGGTGATCATGGACATGATCGGCGCCAGCGAAGGCGGGCCGTTCGCGATCTCGATGACGATGCCCGGTGCCGAACCGACCGCGACCGCGGTGTTCACCGCCCCGCCGAATGCCGTCGTGATCGACGACGCGACGGGCCGCCCCGCCGAGCGCGGATCAGGCGTCGTCGGCATGCTCGCCGTGAGCGGATCGATGCCGCAGGGCTACTACAAGGATCCGGTGAAGAGCGACGCGACCTTCCGCCTGATCGACGGCGTGCGCTACACGGTGCCGGGCGACTACGCCACGATCGACGCCGACGGCACGGTGCACCTGCTCGGACGCGGCTCGGTCTGCATCAACACCGGCGGCGAGAAGGTGTACCCCGAAGAGGTCGAAGTCGCTGCTCGGTCGCACCCGGGCGTGCTCGACTGCAACGCCGTCGGCGTCCCCGACGAGCGGTTCGGTCAGGCGGTGACCCTCGTCGCCTCCCGCGCGCCGGGAACGGCGGCGACCGAGGACGAGGTGATCGAGCACATCCGCACCCAGGTGGCGGCGTACAAGGCGCCCAAGCGCGTGGTGTGGGTCGATGCCGTCTACCGCAGCCCGAGCGGCAAGGCCGACTACCGCTGGGCGGTCACCGCGGCGACCAGCTGACCTGGTTCCGTGAGCCGCGCCCGCAGCATCTGCGGGTGTCGCTCACCGGTTGCGTCCTCCTGTGAGCCGTACCCGCAGCAACTGCGGGTGGCGCTCACGGAACGATGTTCAGTGCGCCAGGAACGGGGCGACGGCGGTCATCGAGCCTGGCAACCACTGGCTCACCTGCACCCGATCGATGCCGAGCTCGCCCAGCGCGAACAGGTTCTCGGCCACCCGCTCGGGTTCGCCGACCATCGACCCGTAGAGGCCGTCGCCCAGCACCTGCTGCATCGCCGACACGTGCGGTCCGCAGCCCACGAACGTGAGGATGCTCACCTTCACGTCGGGGTTGGCCGACTTCACCGTGTCGACCATCTCCTGCACCTCGGCGAGCGTGACGCTCGCCAGCTCGGCCATGTCGAGCCCGCCACCACGGGTGCTGCGTCCCATCTTCAGCTCGACCCGGTCGACGAGGGGCGTGATGTTCCTCATCGTCCACGGGCTGCCCACGCTGGCGGTCACGGGTGGCGGGGTCGCCGGCAACGGTCCAAGCGCCGGCACGTCGACCCGATAGTGCTCGCCCTCGAACCGGCAGGGGCGCCCGGCGACCACCTCGCGGACGATCTGCACCGCCTCGTGGAACATGCGCGCACGGGTGCGTCCGTCGGGGAACTCCTGACCGGTGCGCTCCATCTCGTCGCGCGCCCAGCCGGCACCGAGGCCCGCCTCGAACCGACCACCCGACACCACCTGCATCGACAGGCTCGCCTGGGCGAACTCCACCGGATGGCGGAACAGGTTGTTCGCGAACGCCGGCTGCAGCACGGCGCGTTCGGTGGCAGCGGCCATCGTGGCCAGCGTGACCCACAGGTGCGGGAACGGGGTGACGTGCTGGCGCGACACCCAGAAGTGGTCGGAGCACGCGACGCCGTCGTATCCCTCGGCCTCGCGATCCCGGGCCCACCCCGCTGGATCGTCGACGGCCGAGGTGAGGTTGGCGAACCACTGCATCGCGGCCGACTGTACCGATAGCGTCCTGCTCGTGAACGACCGGCCTGACAGGTCCCCTGACACGGCCCCTGCCGGTTGGTACCCCGACCCGCTCGGCCGGTACGACCACCGTTGGTACAACGGCACGGCGTGGACGGCCGACGTCTCGGTCGACGGTCGCCGCTTCGTCGACCCGGTCCCGCTCGACGCCCCGTCGAATCCCACTCACGTCGCACCCGTCGCACCCGTCGCACCCGTCAGTGGGATCGCGCCGTCCGGTTCCGCTCCGTTCGGCCCCGCCGGGTGGCCGCCCATGGGCACCGCCCACGGTGTCTGGGTCACCCCGCCGTCGCCGCCCTCGCGAACCCTCGCCGTGCTCGCGCTGATCGCCGGGCTCGTCGCCGTCACCACCGGGTGGATGCCGATCTTCTTCGTGCTCGGCGCGATCGCCGGTATCGCCGCGATCACCCTCGGCATCGTCGCCCGCAGCCGCATCCGCGCCGGTCGTGCTCGGGGATCGGGCATGGCGCTCGCCGGCCTCGTGCTCGGACCCATCGGTCTGGCCACCTGTGTCGTCGGTGTCGTGCTCACCGGCACGCTGCTGCGTGAGGTGCGCGAGTACACCGAGCCGGGTCCGGTCGACGTCGAGATCACCTCGTGCGCGGCCGAGGGCCGCGCCGTGCGGATCACCGGCACGATCGAGAACCTCGACGACGAGACCCACGACTACTCGATCGTGGTGGAGGTGCTCGACGACGGCGACCTCGTCGAGCGCGACAGCACCGAGCTCACCGGCGTCGTCGCCGGCGAGGTGCGCGACTGGGAGCGGCTCCTCCTCACCCGCGGACGAACACCCGCCGTGCCCGAGTGCGAGATCTTCGCGGTCAACGGCCCGTTCCCCTTCGGCCTCGACCCGAACCCCTGACCGCCCGAGGGCGGGCGGCCCGATCAGACCGGCCCCGATCAGACCGGCCCGATCAGACCGGCCCGATCAGACCTGCCCGATCAGACCGGCGCAGATCAGACCGGCACGGTCACGATCTGGATGAACTGCCCGGGCGGCGTCCACCTGCGGAAGGCAGCGGCGACCTCGTCACGGTCGATCTCCGAGGCGACGTAGTACTCGTCGAGGTAGTCGAGGATGTCCGGGTTCCCCGCCGGATCGACCAGCAGCCGCAGCAACTCGTCGTTGATCGTGTAGTTGTCGATGAAGCCCAGCTGCTCGACCACGACCGCCTGTGCCGAGGCGAACTCGTCCTCGGACGGCCCTGACTTCCGGAGGTCGTCGATCTCGAGCACCACCTGGGTGGCGACCTGGTCGATCAGCTCCGGTGACGACGACACCGACACGTACAGCTCGGCATTGGGGGTCGCGCCGCCCGTGATCTGGAACGACGCCGACGGCGAATACGTCTCACCGAGTTCCTCGCGGAGTCGGTCGACCAGCCGGTTCGAGAGCACCTCGGCGACGATGAGGCCCACGGTGTCGTCGCGACGATCGGCGCTCGCGGGTGCGGTCCACAGCGCCGCCACCGAGGCCTGATCACCCTGTCCCGCACGCACCGTCTTGCGCACCACCCCACGAGGCGGTGCGGGCTCGACGAAGTCGGTGGTCTCGACCCTGCCGGTCGCGGACAACGTGCCCAGGTACCGCCGCGCGAGATCCTCGACGACGTCGACCTCGAAGTCGCCGCTGATCGCGAACACCCAGTCGGACGCATCGCCGAAGCGGTCGCGCATCACTCGCTCGATGCCGTCCGTATCGACCGTGGCGAGCTGCGCAGGTGTGAGTTCGAGGAACCGCGGATCGTCGTAGCGGGCATCGAGCAGGGCGACGGCCTGGGCGTACTCGGGATCCGACGCCGGGTTCTCCGCGAGCGGCACCGCCCGCGCCAGATGGTTGTCGAGCGCGACGGCGTCGACACGAGGGTCGGTCATGAGCAGGTGCACGTACTGGAACAGCGCCTCGATGTCCTTGGTCGCGGCGTAGCCGGTGAGGTCCTCGGTGAAGACGTTGACCGACGGATAGAGATCGAGCTCGCGGTCGGCCACGAACGCGTCGAAGGCCACGGGATCGATGTCACCGACGCCGCTCTCGTACACGACCTCACCGGCCGCCACGGCGTCGGGCAGGTCGGCCTCGTCGATCGCCGACAACCCGCCCGGGCTCCGCCCGTCGAACTGCAGGTAGCCCTCGACGATCGTCGACGGGTTGATCACCACGCGCACACCGTTCGCGAACTCGAGCATCGTCGGCTCGAAGCTCTCGAACGCTGCATCGCCGGCGAGATCCGTCCGGTCGATCTCCTCCACGGGTTCTGGTGCCGTCATCAACGACTCGATCGCCGCAGCACCGTCCGCCCGTGGCTCGAGCGGACGGGTGCTCGTCGCCGCCACGATCGCCAGCAGTTCGTCCACGGTCGGGGCCGCGGCGGCCTCGCCCTCGGGGAGTCCGACGAACACGTGCGGCGCGGCGCGCTCCCAGCGATCGACGAAGGCCCACGCGATGGTCTCGGGGGTCGCTCGATCGAGCACCGCCTCGACGAACTCGTACTGCCGCTCATCGGATGCGAGACCCTGGCCCTCGAGGAAGTCGGCCACGAACGCATCGGCGAAGTCGACGTCCTGTCGCGACCCCTGGCCGTCGAGGGCCGCCTCGTTGCTGCTGCGCACCGTGTCGACCGCCCGCGCCACCTCTGCGTCGGTGACGCCGAACCGGCGGACCCGCTCGTACTCGTCGAGGATCGCCGTCACGGAGTCCTCGACCCCGTCACCGGCCACCTCGACGGAGATCTCGGGGGCGTCGAGCGGACGCACGTATGAGCTCGAGGTCGCCGCCGCCGAGCGGAACGGTGCATCCCCGGCGAGCGCGCCGTCGGACAACCGAGTCGCGATGATGTCGAAGGCCAGTTGGTCGAGCAGATCGCGTTGCGTGAGCGCCTCGAGCGGCTGCCCGTCGGCACGGGCGAGCGGCAACGTGACGAAGGCGTAGCCGTTCGTCAGGTCGGGATCGGCGAACACGCTCGCCGCCGGGTCGGTGCGCGTGGTCAGCTCGATGGCGGGTCGCTCCGGCGTATCAACGCGCGCCGCCGTGTCGGCGAACCGCTCGACGATCCCCTGCTCGACGTCCTCGACATCGATGTCACCGACCACGACGATCGCGGCATTGTCGGGCCGGTACCAGGTGTCGTAGAAGCGCCGCAGCGGCTCGGGGGTCATCGTCGAGATCGCCTCCTCGGTGCCGATCGGCTGCTGCCCCTCGTACGGGGTGCCGTCGAGGAACAGGCGGTCGATCGCTGCGAAGGCACGGCCGTCGACCGATCCCTCGCGGAGGCGGAACTCGTCGAGCACGACGCCGCGCTCGGACGTGACCTGATCGGGATCGATGGTCGCCGCGGTCAGCCACTGCTGCAGCACGTCGAGGCCGGTGTCGACGACCTCGACGTCGTTCGGCATCGTCAGCTCGTAGACGGTCTCGTCGGTGCTGGTGTACGCGTTGACGTCGGCGCCGAACGCCGCACCGAACCCGCGGAGCACGGCCGTCAGTTCGTTGCCGGGGAACTGCTCGGTGCCGTTGAACAGCATGTGCTCGAGGAAGTGGGCGACGCCGGACTGATCGGCTTCCTGCAGCACCGCCCCGGCGTCGACGGCGAGGCGCATCGAGACGCTGCCGCCGGGATTGTCGTTCGATCGCACGTAGTACGTGAGCCCGTTGTCGAGCTGCCCGCGGACGGTGTCCGGATCGGCCTCGCCGAGCGACGGCAGCCCCGTCGCGTCCGGCTCCTCGACGGCGGTCGTCGGGAAGCCGCCATCGCCGCCATCGCCGCCCGTGGACACCGACGTGTCGGAGGTCGACGGGTTCGGCTCGGTGTCCGACGACCCCTTCTCGATGGTGGTCGGGGCGTCCTCGCGATCACGCGACGACGAGCCGTCGCCCGGTGAACACGCCCCGACGAGGGCCACCGCCGTCAGGAGACCGATGAACCGCGTCGTCGTGCACCGCATGGGCCGACTCTAGGCAGACCCCGTGGGAGTCCGCCCGCCAGGTCGGCGATCGCGAGGGGGCGATCAGTCGTGGTTGAAGATGACGCCGGCCTCACGGGCCTTCGCCGTCGCCGCGCCCATCTTGTCGCCGTCGTAGCCGACGCGAGTGCCGGGTGCGATCGAGATGAACACGCGGCGCGGCGAGTCGAGCATCTTGGCGAACTCCTCGACGCGCTCGGGCCCGTACTTGCTCATCAACCGCTCGGCGAGCCGAGGGCAGAACCACGCCCGGGTCTCGGCGTCGTCGTGCACCGTGGCGATGCCCTTGTAGGTGACGGTCTTGCCGGCGCGCATCGACGTGCCGCTCGACGTGATCGTCACGACCACGCGGGGATCGCGGCGGATGGCCGGGATGCGCTTGCGCTGACCGCTCGCCGTCATCCAGATGGTGCCGTCCTCGGTGGTGAAGTAGCTCATGATCGCCGCCATCGGTGAGCCGTCCTTGGTGACCCACCCGAACGTGCACTCGTTCTGCTCGGCGATCAGCTGCGTCTCGCGATCGGCGTCGAGTCCGTAGACCGTGACGTCTTCGTAGTTGGTGATCAGTTTCTCGTCGCTGCTCATGGTTTCGCTTTCAGGTGCTCGTCAGGTGGGATCGGATCGCTCGGGGAGGTCGAAATGGCCGGCGTTCGCGCTCAGGCCCCCGTCGACGGGCAACACGACCCCGTGGACGAAGCTGGCGGCCGGGGACGCGAGGAACCAGATGGCCTCGGCCAGCTCGCTCGGTTGCCCCCAACGCTGCAACGGTATGCGCCGCGCCATCGACGCATGCAGTTGGGGCATCGTGGTGAGCCGCTGGGTCATCCCCGTCTCGACCGGGCCCGGCGCGACCGCGTTGACACGGATGCCCTGGCTGCCGTAGTCCATCGCCATCCCGCGCACGAGGTTGATCACCCCGGCCTTCGACGTGTTGTACGCCCAGTTGCGCGGATCGCCACCGAGGCCCGACGTCGACGCCGTCACGACGATCGCGCCGCGGCTGCTCGTGGCCCGCATCGCCGGCGCCGCCTGGCGGATGCCCAACGCCACCGCGCGGACGTTCACCGCGATGATCTGGTCGAAGCGCTCCATCGCTCCGTCGTCCTCGACCTGGAGCCCACCGGCCATCCCTGCGTTCAGCACCGCGACGTCGAGGTGACCGAACGCTTCGAGCGCTGTCGCCACGGCGGCAGCGTTCGTGGCCTCGAGCGTGACGTCGCCCGC
This sequence comes from Actinomycetota bacterium, assembly GCA_026393475.1. Lineage (GTDB taxonomy): Bacteria > Actinomycetota > Acidimicrobiia > Acidimicrobiales > Ilumatobacteraceae > VFMC01. The sequence goes on along the minus strand of JAPLAA010000097.1, from coordinate 77,407 downwards.
CAGCGCCACGACCGCCATCGGGTCGGGCACGCTCGCCGTCCACGCGAGCGACTCCTCGGTGAGATCGACGGCCACGACCGCTCCCCCACGGGCGAGGAACAACTCGGCGGCAGCGCGGCCGATGCCCGAACCGGCACCCGTGACGATCGCGACGGTTCGATCGGCAGCGGCCGCACCCCCGGCGCTCATCGCAGCTGCTCCGGCATCGGAACCGGCATCGGAACCGGCATCGGGGTCCCTGCAACTCGCCATGGGGTCATGGGCGCACCCTATGCTCCGCGGCAGTTCGAACTTCGAGTGGGGGGTACTTCCATGGATCTTGGTCTGGCAGGCAAGAAGGCGATCATCACGGGTGGCAAGCGGGGCCTCGGTTTCGCGACCGCGCAGTTGCTCGCCGAGGAGGGTTGCGACGTCGCGATCTGCGCCCGCGGTGACGTGAGCGAGGCGGTCGCCGCGCTCGAGACGACCGGCCGCAAGGTGTACGGCGCCGGCATCGACGCCGCGAACGCCGATGAGTACAAGGGCTGGTTGGCGCAGGCCGCCGAGCAGCTCGGTGGGTGCGACATCTTCGTGCACAACATGTCCGGCGCCAGCGGCCGCGGCGAGGGTGCGTGGTTGAACAACCTCAACCTCGACATCTTCGGCCTCACCCGCGCCAACGAAGTGCTCACGCCGATCATGGAGGCCGGCGGTGGCGGCTCGATCGTCTGTCTGTCGTCGATCGCCGCGCAGGAGGAGTTCGCCGGTCCCGGCAACTTCGGTCCGATGAAGGCAGCGATGGTCGCCTACGCGAGCAACATCGCCCAGTCGCTCGCCGGCAAGGGCATCCGCGTCAACATCGTGTCGCCCGGCCCCGTGTTCTTCGAGGGCGGCAACTGGGACATGATCAAGACCAACATGACCGCGTTCTACGACACGATCGTCGACAAGATGCCGCTCAAGCGCCTCGGTGAGCCGCGCGAGGTCGCGAACACGATCGCGTTCCTCGCCTCGCCCGCAGCGAGCCTGATCACCGGCGCCAACGTCGTGATCGACGGCGGGTACACCAAGCGCATCAAGTTCTGAGTCGGCGCACGATGGCCCGGCGCATCAACGCCCACCTCGTCGTCGGCGGCTGGTGGCACGACTTCGACTACGCCCGGTTGCAGCTCCTGCAACTGCTCGGCGAGCACCACGAGATCCGCACGACGGTCGCGAGCGACTACGAGGACGTCGACGTGATCGACGGGTGCGATCTGTTGATCTCGTACACCTGCAACGTCCGGCCCACGGAGGCGGCGCAGCAGCGTCTGCGTTCGTGGGTCGAGCGAGGTGGGCGTTGGTTCGCGCTCCACGGCACCAACTCGGCCATCGATCCGCCGGTCGCGCTCGGCCAGGGCTCGTTCGAGACACCGCGAGCGTTCCCCGTCTTCGCCGACACACTCGGCAGTCAGTTCCTCTCGCACCCGGCGATCGAGCCGTACACGGTCACCGTGTCACCGGGGGCCGAGACCGACCCGCTCGTCGCCGGCATCGACCCGTTCGACGCCAACGACGAGCTGTACCTGAGCGAGTACCACGGTGACCTCGAGCCGTTGCTCGAGACCCGATGGAGCGGCGACACGGGCGCAGGCTTCGCCGAGAAGGACTGGCCCGTCGACGAGCCGCGGCTGGTGATGTACCGACGTCCGCTCGGCGACGGGTGCGTGCTGTACTTCACCCTTGGCCACTGCCGCAGCCACTACGACATGATCGCCCCGCCGTTCAACGGCATGTACTGGCCGCGCATCGAGCGTGGCTCGTGGGAGCTCGACGAGTTCCACACGCTGCTGCGTCGAGGCATCGGCTGGGCATGTGAGCCGGCCCGCGCCGAGGAACCCGCCGACACTGCCACGCCGGGAGCGAACTGATGCTCGCCGGGCTCGTCACCGGCCAGCGGCGCTTCGAACTGGTCGAAGTGCCCGAACCCGAGGCCGGGCCCTCGCTCGCCGTGGTGCAGGTCACCAAGTGCGGCATCTGCGGCACCGACCTCCACGGGTTCCTCGGCAGCGATCCGTACAACCCGGCGATCTGCGGCCACGAATGGGTCGGTCACGTCTCGGCCGTCGGCGCCGGCGTCACCAGGGTGAGCGAAGGCGATCGTGTCGTGCTGGCGGCTCCCCCGTCGTGCGGCCAGTGCGCCGAATGCCTCGCCGGCCGCCCCGCCTACTGCCCGATCGCCTTCCTGGGCATGGTCGGCCGCGATCCGCTCGCGCCCAAGCACGGCGGCTTCGCCAAGGCGATCGCCGTCGATGCCGCCCGGCTCGTGCACGTGCACGCACCGATCAGCGACGACCAGGCCGCCGTCGTCGAGCCGGCCGTCGTGGCGCTCCACGCCGTCGACCGCATGCTCCCCCGAGACGGCGAGACCGTCGTCGTGCAGGGATGCGGTCCGATCGGATTGCTGACACTCCAGTGCGCGATCGCCCGCGGCGCCTCCCACGTCGTGGCGATCGAACCCGCTGCCAACCGCCGCGAACTCGCCCTCCAGCTGGGCGCCGCCGAGGCGATCCATCCGTCGGAGGCGGCCGAACGCTTCCGGCGGCAGGGCGCCGATCTCGTGTACGAGTGCGCCGGCGTGCCCGCGACCATCCAGCAGGCGGTCGATCTCGCCCGTCGTGGCGGCCGGGTCGACATCGTCGGCCTCGCCAGCGGCGCCGCCACCATCTCCCCGTCCACCTGGCTGATCAAGGAGATCACGGTCACCGCGGCGATCGGCCACCTCCACCACGAGGTGTCCGACGTGATCGACCTGATCGCCGACGGCCTGGTGCGCACCGAGCCGCTCCACGACCGCACCGTCGGCCTCGCCGAGCTGCCGGACGTGATCGCTGAGATGGCCGACGACCCGAGCAGTGCGATCAAGGTGCTGGTCGACCCCACCCTCTGACGACACCTGTCAGGTCGGCCTGTCAGGTCGGCCGGTCAGGTCGAGGTGGTCGCCGCCACCCACGCCTCGTACATGCGGGCGTACGGACCGTCGACGGCGACGAGCGCGTCGTGCGGGCCGTCCTGCACGAGGCGGCCGTGCTCGAGCACGAGCACACGGTCGGCGCGGGCAGCGGTCGAGAGCCGGTGGGCGATCGAGATCGTCGTGCGGCCGGCCGCGAGCTTGTCGAGCGCGCGGGTGAGGCGCACCTCCGTGAGCGCATCGACCGACGACGTCGCCTCGTCGAGCACCAGCACATCGGGGTCGACGAGCGACGCCCGTACCAGCGCGACGAGCTGGCGCTCCCCAGCCGACAGCGACGAGCCGCGCTGGCCCACCTCGGTGTCGAGACCGTCGGGCAGGCTCTCCAACCAGTCGCCCAGATCGAGGTCGATCACCGCCTGCTCGACGTCGGCCAACGACAGCGCGGGGCGGGCGAAGCCCAGGTTCGCCGCGATCGATCCTTCGAAGAGGAACGGTTCCTGGGGCACGACCACCAGGCGGGTGCGCAGCTCGGCGTTCGCGACCTGCGTGAGCGGGACACCACCGACCTTCACCACGCCGGCGGTGGGATCGGCGAGACGCGCGACGAGCCGGCCGAGCGTGGTCTTGCCCGAGCCGGTCTCGCCCACCATCGCGACCTGCTGTCCGGCAGGGATGTGCGCGTTGACGTCGATCAGCACCGGCGGTTCGTCGTCGTCGGTGCGCGACCGGTAGGCGAAGGTGACGTGCTGGATGTCGACGTCGAGCTCACCGGCGGGGATGTGCACCGGGTGCGAGGTCTCGGGCGGTCCGGTCGGGATCTCGAGGATGCCGAGCACCCTGCGGAGGCCGGCCACCGCGGTCTGGGTCTGGTCGATCACCTCGGTGAACTGGGCGATCGGCTCGAGGAAGCGGTACGTGAGGAACACGAACCCGATCAGCGCGCCCGCGGTGAGCCCGCTGTCGGGGCCGCGCAACAGCCCGACCGTGACCACCGACGACACGGTGAGCACGCTGAACACCTCGCCCGAGGGGAACAGGAACGCGCCGATCGTGCCGGCCTTGATGAACGAGTTCGACCGCCGATGGCTGTCGCGCTTGGTGATCGTGGCGTACTGCTCGCCGGCGTTGTAGGTGCGCAGGGTCTCGGCGCCGGAGATCACCTCGCTGATGCTGGTGAGCACCTGGGCGTTGTCGACCCGGGCCCGCTCGTAGGCCTTCACCAGGTGGCGCTGAACGCGGTGCAACACGAACGCGAGCGGTGCCGCGACGACGAACGCCACGAGCGCGAGGATCCAGTCGTAGGCGAGCATCACGCTCGCGACCATCAGCATCAGCGTGCCCTCGAGCAGCCAGGCGAGGGCGCCCCAGGCGAAGAACTGCGCGAGCGTCTCGACGTCGCCGGTGACACGGGCGACCAGCGCGCCCTTCTTCTCCTCGTTGTGGTCGGCGATGCTCAGGCGGTGGATGTGCTCGAACAGCCGCACCCGCAGCGTGTAGAGCGCCTCCTCGCTGCGCGTGCCGAGGCGCAGCACCGCGGTGCGCTGGGCAAACGTGCCGATGAACACGGCGACCAGACCGATCAGCGCGAACGTGGTGATCGTGCCCACCTGCACCTCGCCCTGCTCGAAACCCTTGTCGACCGACTGCTGCACGAGGATCGGCATCGCCAGACGGCCGGCGGCGCCGACCATGGCGAGGGCGAGCGTGAGCCCGAACCCGCTCTTGAGCGCCGGGGCCTCCTGCACGCCCTTGCCGATCGTCTCGACCGCGGTCCAACGGCCGAGCGGCTCGCTGACGGTCATGGGGTCACCCCCGATCCGCCGGTCGGGGCGCCGAGCTGACCGTCGCCACCCTCGAGCTCGTCCCGATCGTGTTCGAAGGCCTGCATCAGCTGGGCGTACTCGTCGCTGGAGGCCATCAGTTCGTCGTGCGTGCCGTGTGCGACGACCACGCCGTCGGCGAGGTAGAGCACCTCGTCGGCGAGGGCGATCGTGGACGGCCGTGAGGCCACCGCGATGACGGTCGTGTCCTGCAAGGTGGCTCGGAGGTTGGCCAGCACCCGGGCCTCGGTGCTCGGGTCGAGCGCCGATGTGGTGTCGTCGAGCAGCAGCAGCGCGGGCCGTCGCACGAGCGCGCGGGCGAGCGCGATGCGCTGGCGCTGGCCGCCCGACAGGCCGACACCGCGCTCACCGACGATCGTGTCGAGCCCCTCGGGCAGGTCGTCGACGAAGGCCGCCTCGGCCGTGGCCAGCGCGATGCGGACTGCGTCGTCGTCGATCGGGGCCCCGAGCACCACGTTGTCGCGCACCGAACCGGCGAAGAGGAACGGCTCCTGGAACACGACGGCGGTGAACCCGTCGGGCACGGTGATCGAGCCGGCCGACGTGGCGACCAGCCCGGCGATGGCATGGACGAGCGTGGTCTTGCCCGCCCCGGTGGAGCCGACGACGGCCACCGTCCGGCCCGCGTCGACATGGGCGTCGACGCCTCGCAACACGTCGCGTTCACCGTCGTGGCTCACCACCACGCCGACGACGTCGACGGCGTTGCCGGGACGACGGTGCAGCTTCGACGCCGGATCGACCTCGACCGGCTCGTCGAGCAATTGCCGCAATCGCGCCCAACCCGCCTGCGAACGAGGCAGCTCGCTGAAGGCGTAGCCGATGATCCGCAGCGGGAACACCAGCAGGGTGAACAGGTAGATGAAGCTCGTCAGCTCGCCGACCGTGAGCGCGCCGGCCCGCACCCGATAGGCGCCGCCGATGAGCAGACCGACGTTGACGATGTTGGGCACCCCGTCGAGCAGCGCCTCGAAGGCCGACCGTAGCCGCACGGTCTCGATGCGGGCCTGACGCAGCCGTGATGCGATCACCGCGAGCCGCTCGGTCTCGCGACGCTCGGCCCCGAACGCCTTCACGACGTGCACCCCGTCGAAGCTCTCGTGCACCGCCGAACTGAGCTTGCCGAGCTCGACCTGCGCTGCGTCGAAGTACGTGTCGACGTGGCGCTGGTAGAAGATGTTGAGCCCGAGCATCACGGGAAAGACCAGGACGGCGGCCAGTCCGAGCACCGGGTCGGTGAGCACGAGCCACACCGCCGACAGCGCGAGCATCACCACCACGCTGCTCGCGAACGGCAGCGGTTGCAGCACGGCGGTGGCGGCCTCGGTGTCGACACCGGCGCGGGTGATCAGGTCACCCGTGCTCTGACGACGGTGCCACGGTGCCGGCTGCTCGACGACCCGGTCGATCACGTCACCGGTGAGCTTCTCGGCGATGCGCCAACCGGTGCGACCGGCCCACACCCGGCGGACGATCACGCCGACGCCGCGGACGATGCCCACGAGGACGAGCGCACCGAGGACGAGGGCCACCGTGCCTGTGCCGACGGATCCCTCCTCGAAGCGAGGCCGGATCAGGTCGTCGGTGATGCGCCCCACGATCTCGGCCGACAGCACCGTGCACGCGGCGAACACCGATGCCCCGGCGACGGCCGTGAAGAAGAGCCGTTTGTGCCCCTTGAGCAGGACGCGCAGGAGCCGCCACGCCGCGCGGAACGTGCCCGTCCGGTCGAGCGGGCCGTTCGTGGGCGCGACGAGGTCGGAGGGAGCGGCCATGTACGTCATGTCTACCACCGGCGCCCGGTCGGGCATCCACGCGATTTCCGCCATAGCGTGTGCCCCGTGCATGACGTCTCGTTCGGCGACCGGTTCGATGTCGGGGTCCTCGTGCTCCGGGTGATCTTCGGCCTGTTCCTCGCGTACCACGGCCTCAACAAGGTGAAGAGCGGCATCGCCGGCACCACCGGCTGGTTCCGTTCGATCGGCTTCAAGTGGCCCGGCGTCCAGGCACGTCTCGCTGCCGCGACCGAGATGGGAGCCGGCGTTCTCCTGGCGGTGGGCCTGCTCACGCCGTTGGCCGCGTCAGGGATGATCGCCGTGATGATCGTCGCGATCGTCGTCGCCCACTGGAAGGTCGGGTTCTTCATCTTCAAGCCCAACCAGGGCTGGGAGTACTGCGCATCGATCGCCATCACCGCGTGGGTGATCGCCACGGTCGGTCCCGGTCGCTTCTCGCTCGACCACGCCTTCGACATCGAGTGGTCGGGGTGGTGGGGATCGGCCGTGGCCGCTGCAATCGGCATCGGCGGCGCCGTCGCCCAACTCCTCGTCTGCTATCGCCCCGCCCCCACGGAGACGACATGACCATCACCGACACCACCACCGGAACCACCCCTCCCCTGCCGCCGTCCGGCGAGCCGCGACGCACGAAGGGCGCGGTCGCTGCCCGTGTCGGCCTCACCCTGGTCGTGCTGGCGCTCCTCGCGATGTGGGTCTACGCCTTCGGCTTCGCGAAGAAGCAGGGCGTGTACGTGCTCGACGACGAGGCGTGGACCGAGCGGGCGCAGGAGATCTGCGAGACCTACGAGGCCAAGCGGCTCGATCTGGTCGACATGGACGCGGGCTACATCGAGAACCCCACCGAGGCGCAGATGATCGAGCGTGCCGACGTCGTCGATCGCGCGACCGACATCCTCGAAGCGGAGCTCGCCGAGGTCTTCGCCGTGCTGCCCGAGAGCGAGCGCGACCAGAAGATCGCGTTGGAGTACCGGGGCTTCTTCAACACGCTGCTCGCCGACCGCCGGGCCTACACCGAGCGGCTGCGCAACTTCGAACTCGGCCCCTACCTCGAGACCAAGATCGACGGCGGCCCCGTCACCAACATCCTGCTCGACTTCACGACGGCGAACCGGATGAAGCGCTGCGCGCCTCCGGGCGAGCTGGGCGGCGACTCGCTCTGACACAGGGGCGCAGTTGCCAGCGGCGATCAGGCCCGCTGCCAGCCCTCACCCGGCACGTAGCGCCGGATCACCTTGGCCGGGTTACCTGCTGCCACGGTGAAGCTCGGGATCACCCCGGTGACGACCGAGTTGGCGCCGATCGTGACGTGCTCGCCGATCTGTGCACCGGGCAGGATCACGCTCCCGTGCCCGATCCACGAGCCGTTGCCCACCGAGACCGGCCGTTCGGGCATGGTCTGGCGCGAGATCGGCAGCGTCACGTCCTCGTAGCCGTGGTTCTGGTCGGTGATGTACACGTGGTGGCCGGTCCACACGTCGTCGCCGATCTCGACCGAGAAGTGCCCGACGATGCCGCTGCCCTTACCGATGAGGCAGCGCGACCCGATGCGGACGACCGGATCGCTGAGGCACACCTGACCGGGCACCATCCCGGCCGAGAGCGTGCTCTGCGGCCCGATCATCGTGCCCTCGCCGATGTGGATGTAGCGCTCGTTGAAGATCGTGTTGGTGGGGAAGCAGATGATGCTCCCCTGCCCGAATGCACCGAACCCACGGCCGGTGGAGCTGTTCGGTCCGATCGCTCCCCAGCGCCCGATGGTCTCCCACGCCCGGCGGATCGCGACCCCGGCGAGATCGTGTCGTCGCGTCACGGGCCGTGACGCTATCGGCGACTACGTTCGACCCGTGACCAGCGACCCGGCCATCCAACCGCCGATCGAACCGCCGATCGAACCCGCGATCGAACCCGGCGACCGTCAGGCGATCGTCGACCTGTCGTACGCGTACGCCGCGGGCATCGACCATCGCGACTGGGAGCTCTACCGAGGCATCTTCACCGACACGTGCGAGTACGACTTCTCGTCGTGGAGCGGTCGCGCCCCGGCGACGATGCCGGCCGACGACTGGGTGCAGGCCGTCCGCAGCGTGAACGGCAACTTCGACGCCACCCAGCACCTGATGTCGAACCATCGGCTGGAACGCGTCGACGCCACGACCGTGGTGGGGATCAACGAACTCCAGGCGCAGCACTGGTTCGATGCGGCGTCGATGGTGTCGTTCGGCCGTCCGGCCGAACACGCCTGGTGCCTGCTCGGCGGCCACTACACGAACCGCTATGAGCGCACCGACGCCGGCTGGCGCATCGCCTCGTGCCGGCTCACCGTGCGCTGGCGAACCGGCGACGAGACGATCTTCGCGTTCGCGAGGCAGCGCTCGCGCTGACGCGCACATCGATCACATGGCGTCGAGCATGCCCTTCAGCTGGATGAACTGGGGCAGGTTCGCCTCGATCTCCTCCATGCCGCCGACGACACCGGTGAGGTTGGCGAGCACGACGTGGTTCATGCCCTGGGCGGCGTAGCCCGACATGCGCTCGGCGACGTCGTCGGCGTTGCCCATGAACACGACCTCCTCGACCAACTCGAACGGCATCTCGGGTGCGAGCGCACGGAGCTCCTCGGGATCGAGGTCGTGGATGATCAGGTCGATGAAGCCCTTGCAGTCGTCGCCGAACGGGTGCTTGTACCCGTGCTTGGCCCACCGGTCGGCGGGGCAGAACAGGGCGAACAGCTTGCCGAGCGGGTCCTTCTCCATCAGCTCGGCGATGTACTCCTTGCTCTGGCCCAGGACGACGAACGGCAGCATCGACTTCGTCGCACACGTGCGACCGCTCTTCGCGGCCCACTCGTCGATCGTGCGACCCTTCTCGCCGTACTCCTCGGCGGTCATCGGCCATGCCGGGATCCAGCCGTCGCCGTACTGGCCGGTGAGGCGCAGCATGCGCGGCCCGTGGCCGGCGACCCACACCTGCGGCTTGCCCTTGTCGCTCTCGAGCGGCACGCCCATGCGGCCGGCGAGGTTCATCTCGGCCGGCATGCGACCGGTGTCGAGCAGCGAGCGCAGCTCGTGCAACACCTTCTCGCAGTCGCCGACCGGGGTGGAGAAGTCGTAACCGAAGGTGACGAGGCTCTCGGCCTCACCCGAGCCGACGCCGAGGATGAACCCGCCGGGCACCATGTGCTGCAGGGTGAGCGCAGTGCGGGCGAGGTCGGCCGCCTTGCGGCGGGCGGTGTCGGTGACGCTGATGCCGACGGCCTTGTCGGTCATCGTGCCGATCACGCCGGACACGATGAACGGGTCGTAGAAGGCATCCGGGTCGGCGGCCATCTTGGAGTACGCCATGTCGGACCAGAGGCCGGGGTGGAACACGCCCAGGATGTGATCGGGGAACCACACCGACTCGGCTCCGATGGCCTCGGCCAACTGCAGTTGCATGGCGGTGCCCTCGAAAGGGTGCTGTCCGCCGATGGTGATGCCGACCCGCATGGGTCCTCCCTCTCTGAATGTGCCGCCGGTGCAGGCGGAGCGAGACCGTAGTGGCTGGTCCCGGACCGCGCCATGTCGTACCGTGACCGACGGATGGCTCCCCGTACGGCACCCAGCTCGGCCCACCGTGATCGTCCCGACGGGTCCGACGGCTCGATCGGGGACGTTCCCGGCGTGCAGGTCGGCAACGTCACGGCCAGGCGTCGCGGGTGGCGCACGGGTACCACCGTGGTGCTCACCGCGGCGGGCGCCGTCGGCGGAGTCGACGTGCGCGGCGGCGGACCCGGCACCCACGAGACCGACCTCCTGCGGCCGGAGAACCTGGTGCAGCACGTGCACGCGATCTGTCTCACCGGCGGCAGCGCCTACGGCCTTGCCGCCGTGACCGGTGTGATGGCCGAGCTCGAGGGTCGCGGGATCGGGTTCCCGGTCGGCGCGCCGCCGATGACCGGCGTCGTGCCGATCGTGCCGGCCGCCGTCATCTACGACCTCGGCCGCGGTGGCGTCTTCGCGAACCGACCCGACGCCGACTTCGGCTCGCGCGCGGCGCGTGCGGCGGCCCGCTCACGGGGCGCCGTCGACGAGGGCGCCGTGGGCGCCGGCACCGGCGCGGTGGCCGGCTCGCTCCAGGGCGGCGTCGGCACGGCGAGCGTCACGCTGCCCGACGGCACGGTCGTGGGCGCGCTCGCGGTCGTCAACTCGGTCGGGGCGGTGATCGATCCGACCTCGGGGCTGCCGTGGATGCCGTCGGCGCACCGTCTCCGGCGCCCGAGCGCCGCCGATCGGGCAGCGCTGGTGGCGCGTCTCGACGCCGTCCGCGCCCCGCTCAACACCACGATCGGTGTCGTGGCCACCTCGATGGCGCTGTCGAAGGCGGAGTGCTCGAAGATGGCCGGCGTCGCCCATGACGGCATGGCCCGCGCCATCCGACCCGCGCACACGATGTTCGACGGCGACACCGTGTTCGCGCTCTCCACCGGCAGCGGCGCTCCTGGGCCGACCGACGCCCTGGCCGCTCGGGCGAGGGCCGTCGAGCTCAACACCGTGTTCGAGGCCGGTGCGCACTGCTTCGCGATCGCCTGCACCCGGGCGATCGTCGAGGCGACGTCGGTCGCCGGCGGCCCGCCCGCCTACCGGGACCTCTGCCCGAGCGCCTACCGCTGAGCCGTCCGCCGGCGCACGCGGTCCGCGAGGGATGCGTGACGGACCCGACCGGCCACTAGGTTGCCGGACGTGCTGCAGCCAGAGCTGATCGACACACCCGGGGCGATGCGGGCCTGGTCCGAGGCCCATCGGCTCGCCGGCAGGCGCGTCGGGTTCGTCCCCACGATGGGCGCCCTGCACGACGGACACCTTGCGCTGGTCGACGAGGCGCGCGAGCACGCCGACGTCGTCGTCGTCTCGGTGTTCGTGAACCCGCTGCAGTTCGACGTGCGGGCCGACTTCGACCGCTACCCCCGACCGATCGACGACGACCTCGCCGCCTGCGCCGCCGCCGGCGTCGACGCCGTCTACGCCCCGACGGCCGGGGCGATGTACCCGGCCGGCTTCCAGACGCACGTCGAACCGGGACCGCTGGCAGATCGGCTCGAGGGCGAGCACCGTCCCGGTCACTTCCGCGGGGTCACCACGGTCGTCACGAAGCTGTTCGCCGCGGTACGACCGCACGTCGCCGTGTTCGGCCAGAAGGACGCCCAGCAGTTGGCGATCATCCGCCGGATGACCCTCGACCTCGACCTCGGCATCGAGATCGTCGGCCTGCCGACGGTGCGCGAGGCCGACGGTGTGGCGATGAGCAGCCGCAACCGCCGCCTCTCCCCCGATCAGCGACGGGCTGCGATCTGCGTGTCGCAGGGGCTCCGGGCCGCCGAGCGGCTGCTGCACGACGGGACGATCGACGCGCCGTCGCTGCTGGCGGCCACCACGGCGGTGGTCGATCGCGAGGCGCTGGCCCGGCTCGAACACGTGGCCCTCGTCGACCCCGACACCCTCGACCCCGTCGACGAGGTGCACGCCACGGCGCTGCTGCTGATCGCCGCCTGGTTCGGCGAGATCCGCCTGATCGACAACCTGCTCATCAGGCCTCGCTGATCAGGCCCCGCTGATCAGCCCTCGCTGATCAGCCCTCGCTGATCAGGCCCCGCTGATCAGGCCAGGCCCCAGCCGGTCAGCGCGATCGTCATCGCGATCGCGTTGATGATCGCGTGGGCGATGATCGTGGGGGTGATCCGTCGGAACAGGTAGGCAGCGCCGCCCATCGTGATGCCCACGCCGCCGAGCACCACGATCAGTCCGATGTTGCCGGTGCCGCGAACCGGATCGAAGTGCGCCATGCCGAACAGCACGCCCTGCAGGCCGATCGCTGCCACCGGGTGCATCGCGGCGAGGAACGATCGCAGCACGATGCCGCGGAACACGATCTCCTCGACCAGCGGCGCGGCGACCACGGCGAGCACGAGCGTGGCGATGACATAGCCACGCTCGCCGCCGACGGCGTCGATGCCCTCGGTGTTGCTGCTGAACGGGATACCGGTCGCCACGACGATGATGCCGAGCACGATCTGGGTGGCCAGGCAGCACAACCAGGTGACCGGCCCCCACCCGGCGTCGGCCCACTTCGCGAACAGCCCGCTGTCGGCACGCAGGGAACGCCTCCCCCACCGGTGGCTCGCCCAGGTGCAGAACACCAGCACCGGTCCGTAGCCGATGACGCCGGCGATCACCACGTAGATCGCGATCGGCCACCGCTGGTGCGAGAGCGCATCGATCACGTAGCGGCTGGCGACGAGGGAGACGAGGATCGTGAGCAGTGCACCGACACCGGCCCACAGCGGGATGGTGGGATGCGGTGGCGCTGGCGGCTTCGGGCGCTCAGCGATCCACGGGGTCCATGCCGTGCCGTCCCAGTAGCGAACGAGGTTCGACAGCTTCGGGTCGACGTACCACCCCGCCGGGAACGCCACAGCGCCAGGTGCGGCGGCGGCCGGTGCGCCGGAAACCGATGGCGGGGGCGGTTGCACCCCGGATGGATACATGGCCCGAGGCTACCGGCGGTACTGTCGGCGGGCGATGAGCCTCCGCGACCTGTCCCTGTGGCACGACACGCTGCCGACCGACGACCAACTCACACCACGGCCGGCCCTCCCGGGCGACACCGAGGTCGACGTCGCCATCGTGGGTGCCGGCTACACCGGCCTCTGGACCGCCTACTACCTGCGCCGCCGCAATCCCGACATGCGCATCGCCGTCGTCGAGTCGCAGGTGGCGGGCTTCGGGGCGAGTGGCCGCAACGGCGGCTGGTGCTCGGCACTGCTGCCGATGGGGTTCGACGCCATGGCCGCGACGCACGGCAAGGATGGCGCCACCCGGCTGCAACGGGCGATGAACGAGACCGTCGACGAGGTCGGTGCCGTCGCCGCCCGCGAAGGCATCGACTGCCACTTCGCGAAGGGCGGCACGTTCCGCGCCGCGCGCAACCCTGCCCACGTGGGACGGATGCAGGCCGAGATCGCCGAGCACCGCGCGTACGGCTTCGGCGAGGACGACCTCCGCTGGCTCGACCGCGACGCGGCCGCCCGTCTGGTGAACATGACCAAGGTGGAGGGCGGCGTGTACACGCCCCACTGTGCGGCCATCCACCCGGCCCGCCTCGTGCGCGGTCTCGCCCGCACGGTCGAAGCGAGCGGGGTGCACATCTTCGAACACACCAAGGTGCTCGAGATCCAGCCGCGTCGCCTCGTCACCGATCGTGGTGTCATCCGTGCCGACCACATCGTGCGGGCCACCGAGGGCTTCACCCCGATGCTCCCCGACCAGGCGCGCCAGGTCATCCCGATCTACTCGCTGATGATCGCCACCGAACCGCTGCCCGCGTCGTTCTGGGACGAGGTCGGTCTGCGCCGACGCGAGACGTTCTCCGACGCACGACGGCTCATCATCTACGGGCAGCGCACCGCCGACGACCGCATCGCGTTCGGCGGCCGCGGCGCGCCGTACCACTTCGGTTCGAAGGTCCGCCCCGAGTACGACCGCAATGCCCGTGTGCACGACGACATCCATCGCACGTTGGTCGAGATCTTCCCGGCCCTGCGCGATGCCAGGATCACCCACCGCTGGGGCGGTCCCGTCGGGGCGCCCCGCGACTGGTACTGCTCGGTCGGTCACGACCGCACCACGGGGCTCGCCTGGGCGGGCGGCTACGTCGGCGACGGCGTGGGCACCACGAACCTGGCGGGGCGCACCCTGTGCGATCTCATCAGCGGCGACACCACCGACCTCACCGACCTGCCGCGGGTGAACCACCGATCACGGTCGTGGGAGCCCGAACCGCTCCGGTGGATCGGCATCAACGCGATGGTCAAGCTGCCCATCGGCGCCGACGAATACGAGGCGAAGCACCAGCGTCCCGAGCGTTGGCGCAGCGCCGTGCTCAACCGAGTGCTGGGGCACTGACCGAGGGAAACCCGGCCGGTGGCGGGTCGCCGAACAGCCAGGCGTCGAACAGCTCGTCGAGCTGCTCCCCCGCCACCGACTCGGCCAGCTCGATGAAGTCCTCGGTGGTGCGCGACGTCCCTTCGTTGTCAGCGGCCCAACGCTGCAGGACTTCGAAGAACGAGTCGTCGCCGATGGTGAGCCGCAGCGCGTGCAGCACGACCGCGCCACCGTCGTAGCTGTTGTACCCGAACAGGTCGTCGGCCGCAGGCGAGCCCGTGGCGTCGCCGTCGCCCGACTGGCGGTTCTCGAGCGCGAACGCCGTTTCGTCGGCGACCGTGGTGAGCCCGATGTGTTCGAGCCACATCCATTGGGCGTAGGTGGCGAAGCTCTCGTTCAACCAGATGTCGCCCCAGCGCGCCGGAGACACGGCGTTGCCGAACCACTGGTGAGCCAGTTCGTGCGAGAGCAGCAGTTCCTCGATGAACCCGCCGGGTGCGCGCAGGTCGTCGCGGGAGAACAGCGAACGGCCCTGCGTCTCCATCGCGAGCCCGCCGAAGCTGTCGGTGATGGCGAGGCCGTAGCGGTCGAGCGGGTACGGGCCGAACAGCGGTTCGAAGAACTCGATCTGTGCCTCGATGCCGTCGAGGAAGGGCTGCATCGTCGGGAGTTCGTCGCGCAGCACGGCGCTCACCAGCGGCAGTCCGTCGGCGGTCGAGCTCTCGACGATCTCGTAGTCGCCGGTGACCAGCAACATCAGGTACGTGGGCATCGGCTCGTCCTCGCGCCACTCCCAGGTCTGGCTTGCGACGTCGTCGGAGGGCGTCGTGCCCACGAGCCGCCCGTTGGCGACCGCGGTGACGCCGTTCGGCACCGTGATCCGGAACGTCCACGTGGCCTTGTCGCTCGGGTGGTCGTTCGACGGCAGCCAGGTGCGGGTGCCGTCTGGTTCGTTGAGCACATACGACCCGCCAGGAGTGGTGAACCACCCCGACGGCAGGCCCGACAACGACGAGGAACCGTCGGGTGTGGCGGTGAACACGACGACCACCTCGTGGGTGTCGCCGGCCTCGATCGGTTCGTCCGGCGTGATCCGCAGCTCGGGCTCGTCGGCGACGAACGAGACGTCGTCGCCGTCGATCGCCACGCTGGACACCGCCGGTCCGAGCGAGTCGAGGGTGAACTGCTCGCGGTCCTGGGTGAACTCGATCTGCATCGTGACGGACCCGTCGATCACGCCGACGGATCGGTCGTAGTCGATGTCGACGAGGTAGTCCTGCACGTCGACACCGGGGTTGCCGAGCGCCGGGTACAGCTCGTCGCCGATGCCGTCGCCGGTGGAGGGGCCGGTGGAGGGGCTGGCGGGATCCGTCGTGTCCGGCGTGTCTGGTGTCGGTTCGGTCGACGGTGGGGTCGAGCTCGGCGGCGTCGACGGCTCGGCGCCAGCTGGCACGGTGGTCTCGGTGCCCGGCAACGTCACCGACGGGACGTCACCGGCCGTGGTCGAGCGCTGCGCCGTCACCCCGCTGTCGGTACCGGCGCAGCCAGCGAGCGCGACGAACGACACGACGACCAGGGTGAGCGCACCGGGACGCGACCGTCGAAGCATGCGGGCGAGGGTAGTGACCGCGACGACCCGGCGGCGGTCAGCGGTGGTCAGCGGTGGTCAGCGGTGGAGGTGGTGGTCGTGCACGTGGGCGCGGGTGCGCACCGTGTGCACCGAGTCGCCCGACAACACGCCGCCGCGGGCGAACAGGCGACCCGACTGCCAGTTCGACAGACCGAGCTCGGGCTGGTCGAACGCGAACTGGCCGTCGACCCATCGCGTGAACCCGTCGCCGACGAACGGGGCGTCGACGCTGTCGTAGAACCGCTGCTGCTGCGTGTCGTCGCCACCCACGATGGATGCGGCGAAGCGCGGGCTGTGGCGGTTGAACAGCCCGACGGCCTCGGCGACGTCGTCGACCACGACCACGGTGAGCTCGGGGTCGTCCTCCCACTCCCACTCGGTGCCGAGCTCGTCGACCGTCTGTGCGATCGCGTCGTACCCGGCGGCGGCCACGACCTCGGCCGCCGATGGCGTGGCGTGCAGCACGAGCTGCGCGTCGCGTGCGTCGGCGGCGGCACTGGCAGCGGCGAGCACGACGGGCGCGAGCCGATCGGCACCCGAACGCACCAGGCAGCAGACGTTGAGCGTGTTGCACACCTTGCGATCGAGCGAGTGCCGAACGGCGAGGGCGAGCTGCTCCGGATCGGCGTCGGGTGCGACGACCATCCACGCGCCGCCGGTGCCGTGCAGGCTGGCCGGTACGCCGTGCTGACGGGCGACGGCGCCGAGCTGCGCGACGGCACGTCCGGAACCGCGGGCCACGGCGAGGCCGAGACGGGCATCGGCGAACAGCGCCCATCCGGCTGCATGCGCCGCGGCGTCGACCAGCTGCACGGCACCCTCTGGCAACCCGGCCGCGGCGAGGGCCGGTGCGACGGCGTGGGCCATGATCGCCCTCGCCGTCCCGAGCGCGTCGCTGCCGATGCGGAACACGACGGTGTTGCCCGTGCGCAGCACGCCGGTGGCGTCGGCGAACACGTTCGGCCGGCCTTCGAACACGAACCCGACGACGCCGAGCGGTGCCCGCCGCGTCTCGACCCACCACTGCTCGTGATCGACCCGCGCCAGCTGCACGTCGCGACGGCCGTCGGTGTGTTGCCACACCCGCAGACCGGCCACCATGTCGGCGCGCATCTTCGGCGACAGCACGAGGCGTGTGGTCGATCGGCCCCGGGCCTCGGCAGACGCGACGTCGGCCGCGTTGGCGTCGGCGATCGCCGCGAACACGGCGTCGTGGGCGAGCCGGTCGGCGAAGCCGGCGAAGAACCGGGTGAGCTGGTCGTCGGTGGCCTCGGCGAGCGCATGGAAGGCGTCGACGGCAGTGCCGACCGCGGCCTGCACGCGCTCGTGCTCGGCCCGCGGGATGTGCAGCAGGTCGCCGGTCTCCTGCACGACCACCAGCCGGTCACCGTCGGCGAAGGCCTCGGCCAGCTCTGGGCTGACCGTGGCGACCCGGTCGCCCCCGAAGGGAACGAGCTGTCCGGGCGTGAGAAATCGCAGGATGCCGGTCGACATGGCCTCGTAGCGTACGGCCATGGACCCCTTCATCCCGAGCCTCCAGGGCAGCGTCGCCCGGTTCTCCACCGCTCTCCGGACCGGCCCCCTCGACGCTCCCGTGCGCGGGTGCCCCGGGTGGGACCTGGCCGAACTCACCCGCCATCTCGGGTTCATCCACCGCTGGGCGCGCCTCGCCGCCGAGACGGCCGGCCCGCCCGATGCGAGTCGCATCGACGCGGCCCCCGCCGATCCGGCCGGTCTGGCCGACTGGTTCGATCGTGGAGCCGACGCGCTGATCGGCACCTTCGCCGCGCTCGATCCCGATGGGCCGACCTGGCACCCGTTCCCCGTGCCGCTCGTCGGTCGCGTCTGGCCTCGCCGGCAGGCGCACGAAGCCTTCGTGCACGCATGGGATGCGGAGGACGCGATCGGCACGGTCGGTCCGATGGACCCGTGGACCGCCGCCGACGGTGTCGCCGAGTACTTCGAGGTCATCGTGGGACGCATCATCCAGCGCGACGCGCGCCCAGCGCCGGTCGGCACGCTCGCGATCGAGTGCACCGACACGGCGTTCCACCACGGCTCCAACCGGCTCGTCGTGCGGGCCGACTCGCCCCTGGACGTGGTGGTCGACCCCACTGCCGTCCCGGACGCGGTGATGAGCGGAACGGCGGAGGAACTCTCGCTCGCGCTCTGGGGGCGACGGCCCCTTGCCACCGCCGACACCCATCCGCTCGTGGCGGCGTGGCTCGCCTACGGCGGCAACTGAACCCGTTGCGCCGCCGGGCCCGGCCGTAGTCTGCAGACGTGGACCCGCAGCAGTTCTACTTCCGTCAGCTCCTCTCCGGCCGCGACTTCGCGGTGGGCGATCAGATCGCCACGCAGATGGTGAACTTCGTCTACGCGATCGGCGACCGGGCCACCGGCGAGTGCGTGCTCGTCGACCCGGCCTACGCGGTGAACGATCTGCTCGACGTGATCGAGGGCGACGGGATGCGCTGCACCGGTGTGCTCGCCACCCACTACCACCCCGACCACGTGGGCGGCTCGATGATGGGCTTCACGATCGAGGGCGTGGCGGCGCTGTTGAACCGCACCGACTGTCCCATCCACGTGCAGCGTCATGAGGCCCCGTGGGTGATGCGCACCACCGGTCTCGACGAGTCCAACCTCGTCCAGCACGACGCCGGCGACGTCGTCACCGTCGGCGGGGCCGAGATCACCCTCGTGCACACGCCGGGCCACACGCCCGGCAGCCAGTGCTTCCACGTGGAGGGGTGCCTCGTCAGCGGCGACACCCTGTTCCTCGAGGGTTGCGGGCGCACCGACCTGCCCGGCAGCAACCCCGAGGACATGTACCACAGCCTCAAGCAGTTGGCGTCGCTCCCGGAGGACACGATCGTGTTCCCGGGGCACCGGTACTCGCAGCCGTCGAGCGCGTCGCTGCAGGCCGTGGTCGACACGAACTACGTGTTCAAGCCGAAGACCCAGGACGCCTGGATGCAGTGGTTCGGCGGCCAGTAGGCCACCTCGCCATCACCACCGGCACCCGAACTCACGCCATGCCGAGCCGTTCGAGGTGCTCGGTCGGCGCCTCCACCTCCGCCAGCGCGGCGCGCAGCATGTCCTGCATCTCGCGCTCGACCGCCTCACCCACCCGGTTCTCGTGCTCCTCGGGGTCGAGGTCGATGTCGTAGAGGTGGTGCTGACCGCCGATGGTGCGGTTCACCCAGAACGGCAGCGCGTCGCCGGGCTGGAACGGCTGACGGATCACGGGGATCGAGCTGCCCGGCATCCGGTCGAGGAACGCCCGGTCGTCCGGCTTGGGCAGCTCGGTGATGCCCTTCACGTGCACCGGCATCGTGCTCCACCGGTTGCTCCACATGCTGAGCGGCAGGTTGTCGGACTCGGGTGCCCTGGCGTACATCCGGTGCCCGTCGGTGACCTGCACCCAGTTGCCGAACACGCCGCCGATCGCCCACTCGCGCACGGAGGTCGAGGCGCCGGTGAGCAGCGGGACGAGGGAACGGCCGTGGGTGCGGTGCGCCGGCGCGATCCCGAACGCATCGGCCAGCGTGGCGTACAGATCGACATTGGTGGTGAGCGCGTCGCACACGCCCCCGCCGTCGACGCCGGGCCAGTGGATCATCAGCGGTGTGTGCCCGAGTGGCTGGAACTGTGGCACCTGGGGCTTGCCCCACAGGTCGACCCTCGCTCCCGTGCCGTCGGCGCGCTCCTCGCCGAGGTAGTGCCCGTGGTCGGTGCACACGATCACTGCCGTGTCCTGCCACGCACCCGACGCATCGAGCTGGTCGAGCAGCTTGCCGAACCAGTGGTCGATCATCGACAGCTTGGCGCCGTAGTTGCCGCGCAGATGGCGGGCCTCGGCCTCGCTGAGGTGACCGCCCGACCTACCCCCGACCACGTACGGCGGCCAGATCAGCCGCTCACCCTCCCACGGCTCGTCCTCGTACCGACCGGTCCACTCGGCCGGGGTGTCGAACGGCTCGTGCGGATCGAACTCGTCGACGAACAGCAGCCAGCGCTGATCGCCTGCCTGCGCGGCGGCGTCG
The DNA here is from genome assembly GCA_026393475.1 of Actinomycetota bacterium. Lineage (GTDB taxonomy): Bacteria > Actinomycetota > Acidimicrobiia > Acidimicrobiales > Ilumatobacteraceae > VFMC01. Next base: position 57,240 of record JAPLAA010000097.1, on the reverse strand, counting down.
GCGAGCCAGGAGGTCGCCGCCGACATCGTGCGCGGACCGGGGAAGTCGAGCTCGGTGCGGAAGTGGGTGCGCGACCGGTCGTAGGCACGGTCCATCTTCGGGGCGTTCGAGCCGTAGCGGCGCTGCAGCCACCAGCTGCCGTCCTGGGCCGGCGGCGCGGGCACACCGATCCAGCTCGGGTCGAGCCAGGTCTTCCACGGGTCACCCTCGTGACCACGCACATAGTCCCAGGTGCCGAAATCGGTGTGGTAGTTCTCGCCGCCCGTCTCGAACAGGTGCGGATGATCGGTCACGAGCATCGTCGCCACACCGGCGTGGCGGAGGTCGGCCGTGATCGGCTGCTCCCACAGTTCGATCGATCCCCAGGGGCGCCACAGGAAGTCGAGCGCACCGCACAGGATGTCGTGACGGGCCGGCATGCAGGGCAGCGAGCCAGTGACGTGGCGGAGGAACCGGGTGGAGCGTGCGGCGAACCGGTCGAGGTGCGGCGTGGCGAACTCCGTACCGCCGTAGCTGCCGAGCATGTGCCGGTTCAACGAGTCGAGCAGCACCACCACCACGTTCTTGGGCACGCTCGTCGGAGCACCGCTGACGTGAGGTCTGGCCGCATCCATGCCGAGAGGTTGACACACGCGAAGAACGGGCGCCGGACCCGGAGCCGCCGGACGGTCAGGACCATGACGATCACCGCGACGGCGCTCAGCCCGCTCACCCGAGAGGTCGTGTGTCAGTCGTTCCCGCTGGTGGAACGCATCGCCCCACGGGCGGGCACCATGTTCTACGGGCGGCTGTTCGCCACAGCCCCCGACGTGCTCCCCCAGTTCCGTCGCGACCTGTCGCAGCCCAACTTCCAGCCGGCCGCCGAACACCGCTTCATGCAACTGGCGTTGTTCATCAGGTCGACCGCGCAGCACGCCGGCCTCGCCGACTCGGCCGGCCACGACGACACGGTGGCGCGCCTCGCGCAGCGACACGTCGGCTACACCACGCAGGCACCCCACTACGCCCCGCTCGGTCGGGCCTTCCTGTGGACCCTCGAGCAGTGCCTCGGCCCGGAACTCACACCGGCGATGCGCCAGGCCTGGTCGGACACCTACGACGTGCTCGTGACGTCGATGATCGTTCCGCTGTCCGCCGGCAGGCGATGACGCCGTTGCACGGGACCCGGGCGGTCAGCCGAGGGCGCTCACGATCGCGCTGATCGCCGCGCCGGTGAGCAGGACGAGCACCAGCCAACGGAAGCGCTCGCCGTGGACGTGTCGGCGCAGCGGGAACCCGATCAGCTGGCCGACGATCAATGCCGGGAGTGCCACGGAGGCGGCGACCACACCGTCGACCGTCACCTTGCCGGCGACGAGGAAGAGGGTGAGCCCGACGACGTTGCTCCACGCGAACACCTGGGAGATGGTGGCGCGGAACGCCGGCGGCTCGAGCTGACGCGCCTGCAGGACGAACACGAGCGGCGGGCCGTTCGTCGACAGCGAGGTGTTGAGCACCCCGCTGAGGAATCCCGCCCCGAGGTCGAGGCCGGGGCCCACGTGGTGCAGGTTGATGCGACGGGCCAGCAGCACGACCGAGGCGAGGACGGCGATGCCGAGCAGCAGCCGCAGCGTGTGGTCGTCGACCGCGATGAACACCCACAGGCCGAGGGGCATCCCGACGTAGGCCGCGCCGGCCATCCGCACCACGAGCGGTCGGACCGCGTCGGCGCGCTGGTGCCACGCCTGCCACGACGACAGCCCGACGCCGAGCAACGTGCTCACCACCACCGCCTCGCGGGTGGTGATCACGAGCGTCATCAACGGCACCGTCATGAGGCCGAAGCCGAACCCCGAGAGCACCTGCACGACGGCTGCGCAGAACACGATCAGGGCGACCAGGCCCAGATCGACCGCCGACAGGTCGAGCGCGATCACGAGATGCCGGTCGCTCGCCGACCGCTCACGGACGCACGATGGTTCGCTCGGTCACGGCTGAGGATGTTCGCACATCGACCCCGTCGGGTCAGAACAACGAGCCCTGCTCCGCCGCCTCGATCGGCATCGGCTCCGGCAGCGCATCGAGCCCGGGCACGAGGAGGCCGACCTCGGCGTGGAAGGCCCGGGCGAGGCCGGGGCTGTCGGCGTTGTCGGGCGTGTGCACGAAGAACGTGGGGGCGCGGCCCTCGCCGAGCCAGTCGGCGACGATCGGCTGCCACTCGACGAGCCCGGCCGCGGTGATCTCGGGATCGTCGGAGCCGATGAAGCGCACGATCGGGCGATCGGTGAGCGGCTCGGTGAGCGCCGGGATCCGCGGCTTGCGGCTCCACGCGTCGCGGGCCGCGTCGGTGAGGGGCGGTTGCCGGAACAGCGCCCGACTGTCGAGCAACACCCGCTCGACCTCGTTGCGGGCCAACATCCGGTCGAGCGCGACACGACCGCCGCCCTCGAAGAAGCCCGGATGGCGCACCTCGACGGACCAGTGGATGCCTGCCGGCAAGCGACGCACCTGCGACTCGAGCACGCTCAGGTCGACCGGCGCGAACGACGCAGGGAGCTGCAGCGTCATGCCGCCGACGAGGTCGCCGAGCGGCTCCATCAGCGACACGAACGCGGCGATGTCGGCATCGGCGTCACGGAGGCGGAGTTCGTGGGTGATGTGCCGGGGCACCTTGAACACGAAACGGAACCCGGGCTCGGCGAGCGTCGCCCATTTGGCGACCGTCGCCGGTGCGGGCGACGCGTAGAACGTGGTGTTGCCCTCGACGGCGTTGACGACCCGGCTGTAGGCGCGCAGTTCGCGGCCCGATGAGGTGTCGCTCGGCAGGAACCGACCGATCCACGGCCGGTGCGCCCACATGGGACAGCCGACATGGAGGACGGGACGCACGTCGGACGAGGGTAGTTCCGACGAGCGATCGAACTCTTGACAAACAAGTTTGTCAAAAGAGAGGATGATCCCATGACGGCGCCGGAACTGCTCGATCTCGCGGTGTCGGATCTCGAGGTGTCGGATCTCGAGGTCATCGACGAGCCCGCCGCCGCCCGCGCCGCGCTCGACCCGATCCGCGCGCAGATCCTGGCGTTGCTGGCCTCGCCCGGTTCGGCCACCACGCTGGCTACCTCGTTGCCGCTCACCCGCCAGCAGGCGAATTACCACCTGCGGGTACTCGAGGAGCACGGGCTCGTTCGCCTCGTGGAGGAGCGTCAGCGTCGTGGCCTCGTCGAGCGAGTGATGGTGGCGACTGCCCGCAGCTACGCCCTCTCCCCCGTCGTCCTCGGCGACAGCGGCGCCGACCCGGCCCGGATGGACCGGCTGTCGACCCGCTACCTGGTGGCGGTGGCGGCACGCATGCTCCGCGAGGTGGGCGACCTCGCACGCCGCGCCGACCGGGCCGGGCAGTCGCTGCCGACGCTGACGATCGACACCGAGATCCGGTTCGCCACCGCTGCCGACCGCGCGGCGTTCACGGCCGAACTGGCCGAGACCGTGCAGCGGCTCGCCGCCCGCTACCACGACGAAGCTGCGCCCCGCGGCCGCTGGCACCGCCTGATCGTCGCCGCACACCCATCACCCGCTGGCCGACCCGACCCACGACCCACGCCCCGAACCACGCCCCGAACCACGTCACGACCCACGTCACGATCCACGCCCCGACCCATGGAGGAACCGACATGACCGACGAACGTCCCGACCGAGCGATCGAACTCGAGGTCACCGTCGATGGCACGCCCGAGGAGGTCTGGCGGGCGATCGCCACCGGGCCGGGCATCTCGGCGTGGTACGTCCCGCACGATGTGGACGAGCGCGAAGGCGGTGCCACGGTGTCGTCGTTCGGTCCCGGCCCCGAGATGCAGATCGCCGGGAGGGTCGCCGCATGGGAGCCACCGCACCGAGTGCTCTTCACCGGGAAGAAGCCGGGGCGACACTCGCGTTCGAGTGGCTCGTGGAGGCCCGCGACGGCGGCTCGTGCGTCGTGCGCCTCGTCAACACCGGCTTCGGCACCGGCGAGGACTGGGATGCCCAGTACGACGGCATGAGCGAGGGGTGGCAGCTGTTCCTGTTCAACCTCCAGCTGCACCTCGCCCACTTCCGCGGCCGCGAGGCGCGCTCGCTGCTCCCGATGGCGATGTGGGAGGGAAATCAGCAGCAGGCGTGGGCGCGCCTGCTCGCCCAGCTCGGTCTGCCGACCGCACCGCAGGTCGGCGAGCACGTCACGGCGAGCGCTCCCGGCGCACCGCCGCTCGCGGGCACCGTCGTGCAGGCGTCGTCGTGGCGGCTGGCGCTGTTGCTCGACGACCCGGCGCCGGGCACCGCCTTCCTCGCGGTCGAGGGGACGGGCGACCAGGTCGGCGTGTCGATCTGGTCGTACGTGTACGGCGACGACCGGGATGCGATCGCCGAGCGCGACGAGCCCCGCTGGCGTGACTGGCTGGCCGCCCGCACGGCCGCCGGCTGAGGCCACCCACCCCCCAGATCGGCGCCCTCGGTACGCTGCCGACGTGGACAGCCCGCGAGTGGAGATCCCCGTCGTCGACATCGGCAGCGACGACGCACCGGCGGCCATCGATCGTGCCTGCCGCACCACCGGCTTCTTCGCCCTCACGGGCCACGGCATCCCGACTGCGATGCGCACCGACCTGCTGGCCGCAGCCCGCGAATTCTTCGCCCTGCCGACCGAGCGCAAGCAGCTGGTGGGCCTGGCGAGGGGTGGCACTGCGTGGCGCGGCTGGTTCCCGCTGGGCGATGAGCTCACCTCGGGCGTGCCCGATCTGAAGGAGGGCTACTACGTCGGGCGCGACCTGCCGCCCGATCCCCTGCCCCTGCACGGACCGAACGTGTGGCCCCACGACGTCCCGGCGCTGCGCACAGCGGTCGACGCCTGGATGGTGGCGATGGAGGAGCTCGGCCAACGCGCGCTCGCCGCGATGGCGGTCGGACTCGGCCTCGACGTCGACTGGTTCCGAGCGGGCATCACCGCCGATCCCACCGTGCTGTTCCGCATCTTCCGCTATCCGCCGCATCCAGCCGGGGCCGCCGATCGATGGGGCGTCGGCGAGCACACCGACTACGGGCTGCTCACCCTGCTCGCCCACGACGGCACGCCGGGGCTCGAGGTGAACGTGCGCGGCACGTGGGTGTCGGTCGAACCCGACCCCGAACTCATCATCTGCAACCTCGGCGACATGCTCGACCGGCTCACGCTCGGCCGCTACCGGAGCACCGCCCATCGGGTGCGCAACGTCGCCGGACACGACCGGATCTCGCTCCCCTTCTTCCTCGACCCGGGTTGGCATGCGCACGTCGAGCCGCTGCCGCTCGACGACGGCTGGACCGCGCCGCTCGAACGGTCGCAGCGGTGGGACCGGGCCGACCTCACGAGCATCGAAGGCGCCTACGGCGACTGGCTCACGGCCAAGGTGCGCAAGGTCTTCCCGCAGCTGGCCGACGCCGTCCTCGACTGATCCCGCCTGAGCACGCGTGCTCGGCGGGCAGCGTCGATGCGCAGGCGGTCAGCCCCGAGCGAGCAGGTAGCGGCGACCGTCGCGGTCGACGTCGACCAGCTGCCAGCCCGAGCGCATCCGTTCGTCGAGTTCGGCGCGCACGGTGAGCCGGGCGTGCAGCGCCGCCTCGTTCGACTCGGCGATGTCGTCGGGCGTCGCCGTCGGCACGTCGACCGCAAGCTCCGGGTCGGGCTTGGTCGCCCCGTCGCGCAGGTCCCACGACACCATCACGCGATCGGACGGCAACGACCCGTTGATCCCGCCGAGGTGGCCGTAGTAGTCGACGTGATAGGCCACGCCGCGGCACCCGAGCACGTGCAGGTTGAGGTGCGCGTTGCCGAGCTGCAGCGGGTCGTACGTCCAGCGCATGTGCGTGATGTCGCGCTCGAGGCACCACAGCCGCTGGCGCTGCTTGAGCGCCACGCCCAGACGGTTGCGGCGCCACCGCGGGTCGACCGCCATGTAGTGCGAGTGCAGCACGTGCGGCTCGCGTGTCGGGAAGCCGTAGACGGCACCCACGATCTCGCCGCCGTCGAACGCGCCGATCGCGACACCGCCCTCGCCGACGGTGGCGACGAGCATGTTCACCGACACGCAGTCGCCGCCGCCACCCCAGATCCGCGCCTCGAACGGCGGCAGATGGGCGAGGTGTTCCGCAGTCGTGAGATCGACGAACTCGAGACGCGCGAGCGGGTCCGCCGCCTGCAGATCGGCGTCGTGGATCTCTTCGCTCACGGGCGCAGGACCTCGACGCTGCGGGTGACCTCCTCGAGGTACGGGCGATCGAGGGTGACGCCGATGCCGGCGCCCTCGGGCACCGGCATGATGCCGTTCGTCGCCTCGAGTTGCTGCTCGGTGATGTCACGGGCGTAGGTGCGGCTCGCCGAGGCGGTGTCGCCGGGGTAGACGAAGCCGGGCATGGTGGCGAGGTGGATGTTGTGGGCCCGGCCGATGCCGCTCTCCAACATGCCGCCGCACCACATGGGCACGCCGCGAGTCGTGCAGATCTCGTGCACCCGCTGCACGGCCGTGATGCCGCCGAAGCGGCCGACCTTGACGTTGACGACCTTGCAGGCCTGGAGGTCGAGCGCGGCGGTGACGCGTGCCGGCGAGGTGAGCGTCTCGTCGAGGCAGATCGGTGTCTGCAGCAGGGGCGCGAGCTTGGCGTGATCGGTGAGGTCGTCCCAGTGCAGCGGCTGCTCGATGTAGTGCAGGTGGAACGCGTCGAAGCTGCGCAGCAGGTCGACGTCGGCGAGGGTGTACGCCGAGTTCGCGTCGACCGTCAGCTCGATGTCGGGGAACCGCTCGCGGACCGCGGTGAGCATGTCGATGTCCCACCCGGGCTCGATCTTCAGCTTCACGCGGCGGTAGCCCTCGGCCACGTGCTTCTCGACGGACGCCACGGTCTCGGGTACCGGGTTCATGCCCAGGCTCGCGCCGACCGGGACCTCGGTGCGCTCGCCGCCGAGCAGGGTGCGCATGGGCACACCCTGTTGGCGCGCGTAGCAGTCCCACACGGCGAGCTCGATCGCGGTCTTGGCCATCGGGTTGCCACGCCACTTCGCCCAGCGGTCGAGCAGCTCGTTCGGATGGTCACAGCCGTGGGCGAACAGATCGGGGGCGAGCGCGTCGCGCATCAGGCCCGTCGCCCCGGCGATGGTCTCCTCGCGATAGTGCGGCAGCGCGTCCATCACCCCCTCGCCGTAGCCCTCGACGCCCTCGCTGCGCACGGTGACGATGACCGCGGTCTTGGCGGCCTCGGCGCCGAAGGACGTCTTGAAGACGCTGCGATAGGGCAGATGGACGATGCGGAGCTCGATCTCGTCGATGCGCACGTGGGTCTCCTGGTCGGTGACGGACGGTCACCTGGATGTGGTCGGGATACTGTTGGACTGCTGCTCGATGCGGCGCGGCGATGCCGCTCCGGATGTCACCAGGATGCCACCGCGACGACACCGGGCCGGTCACCAGGTGTCGATGTTCGGGCGCTTCTTGCCGCGGTGGGCCCGCGGCTGGGGTGCCGTGGCGAGCAGCGTGGCGATCCAGCGACGGGAGTCGGCCGGGTCGATGACGTCGTCGATCTCGAAGTGCGACGCGGCGTTGAGCGCCTTGCCGTGCTCGTACATACGGTCGACCATGGTCTGGAACGTCGCTTCGCGCTCCGCCGGATCGGCGATCGCCTCGAGCTCGTTGCGGTAGCCGAGCCGCACCGCACCCTCGAGGCCCATGCCACCGAACTCGCCGGTGGGCCAGGCCACGCATGCGAGCGGCGCCTTGGTGCTGCCGCCCATCATCGCCTGTGCGCCCAGCCCGTAGCTCTTGCGCAGCACGATGGTCACCATCGGCACGCTGATGTTCGCGCCGGTGACGAACAGTCGGGTGCAGTGCCGCACGAGCGCGGTCTGCTCGACCTCGGGCCCGACCATCATCCCCGGCGTGTCGACCAGGGTGACGACCGGGAGGCCGAACGCGTCGCACAGCTGCAGGAAGCGCGCCGCCTTGTCGGCGCCGTCGCTGTCGATGGCCCCCGCGAGGTGGTTGGGGTTGTTGGCGAGCACGCCCATCGGCCGACCCTCGACGCGAACGAGCGCGGTCACCATGCCGAGTCCGAAGTCACGCCGCAGTTCGAGCACGGAACCGTCGTCGAACATCGCGTCGATGACGGCGCGGACGTCGTAGCTGCGCTTGCGGTCCTCGGGGATCGCGTGGCGGAGCAGCCGCTGGTCGGGTGCAGTCCAGGTGGGCAGGGTGCCCTGGAAGTACGACAGGTACTGCTTGGCCACCGCCACGGCTTCGGCCTCGTCGGCGACCGCGATATCGACCACGCCGTTGGCCCGCTGGACCTCCATCGGGCCGATCTCCGTGGGCTGGAACACGCCGAGGCCACCGCCTTCGATCATCGCCGGGCCACCCATGCCGATGTTGGAGTCGGCGGTCGCGATCACGACATCGCAGCAGCCGAGGATCGCCGCGTTGCCGGCGAAGCAGTAGCCGGCGTTGATGCCGACCAGCGGCACCAGACCGCTGAGCTGTGCGAAGTACAGGAAGGCGAGGCAGTCGAGCCCACTGACGCCGGTCTGGTCGGTGTCGCCGGGCCGCCCGCCGCCGCCCTCGGTGAAGAACACGACCGGCAACTGCAGCTGCTCGGCGACCTCGAAGAGGCGGTCCTTCTTGCGGTGGTTCTGCGTGCCCTGTGTGCCGGCGAGGACGGTGTAGTCGTACGACACCGCCACCACCTGGGCGGCCGCCTGTGGGAACACGTCGCCGTTGACGGTGCCGACGCCGCCGATCATGCCGTCGGCGGGTGTACGGGCGATGAGGTCGTCGAGGGCGCGGCGCCGACGTTGAGCGGCGATCACGACCGGCCCGTACTCGACGAACGATCCGTCGTCGACGAGGTCGGCGACGTTTTCGCGGGCCGTGCGGCGGCCGACCTTGCGACGACGTTCGACCGCGTCGGGGCGTGCCGCGTCCAGGCCGATCTCGTGGCGGGCGATCGTCTCGGCGAGGTCGGGCCTGACGTGGTCGGGATCCTCCGCCACCTCGGCGACCGCCTCGGCGACCGTGACGTCACCCGGCGCGATCGACGCGACGGCCTCGCCCGCCATGACCGTCTGACCGACCGCGACGAGGATGCGTTCGATCGTGCCACTCTCGTGGGCCTCGATCGCGTGGTGCATCTTCATCGACTCGATCAGCATCACCTGCTGGCCGGCGCGCACCGCCTGGCCCGTGGTCACGTCGACGGTGACGATGGTGCCCTGCATCGGGGCGGCGAGATCCTGGGCGGCTGCGGTGGTCACGAGCGCCGACCGTAGTTGCTGACCTCGCCGTCGTCGGGGCCGTGGCGCCATGGGCTGAGGGCCCTGTGGGGTACCGTTCGGACGTGGCCGATCGAGCGAGCGCGGGGACACCCGTCGTCGTCGAGGTGGCTGGTCGAGAGCTCACGATCAGCAATCCCGACAAGGTGTTCTTCCCGGCCGCGTTCGGCGGGCGTGGCGCCTCGAAGCTCGATCTCGTGCAGTTCTACGTGTCGATCGAGGACACGGTCATGCGGGCGATGCGCAACCGGCCGGTGCTGTTGCAGCGGTTCCCGAACGGCTCGTCCGGCAGCTCGTTCTTCCAGAAGCGCATGCCCGACAACGCCCCCGAATGGCTCTCCACCACCATCGTCAGCACGCCCAACGGCACCACCTCGAACGCGCTCGTGATCGACGATCTCGCCCATCTCGTGTGGGCCGTCAACCTCGGCTGCCTCGGCTTCCACTCGTGGCCGATGCGTGCCGCCGACCCGGCGCACTGCGACGAGCTGCGGATCGACCTCGACCCGGGGCCGGGCACCACGTTCGCGATGGCGCAGGAGACCGCGCACGAGACGAAGCTGCTGTTCGACGAGCTCGCGATCCGCAGCTACATCAAGACCACCGGCAACCGCGGGCTGCACGTGTACGTCCGCCTGACGCCGCACTGGGACAGCGTCGCCGTGCGATCGGCCGCCGTCGCGGTCGCACGCGAGCTCGAGCGGCGTCGACCCGAGCTCGTCACCGCGTCGTGGTGGAAGGAAGAACGTGGCGAGCGGATCTTCGTCGACTTCAACCAGAACGCACCGCACAAGACGGTGTTCGCTCCGTGGTCGGTGCGGGCCCGCGATCATGCACCGGTCTCCACCGGGTTCGCGTGGGACGAGCTCGACTCGATCCGACCCGACCTGTTGACGATCGCCGAGGTGCCGGAGCGGATCCGCACGATGGGCGATCCGTGGGCCGACATGGACGAGTACCCGCAGTCGCTCGAGCCGCTGGTCGAACTGGTGCGCCGTGATCAGGCGAACGGGTTGCTCGACGCGCCGTGGCCGCCGGTGTATCCGAAGATGGCCGGCGAGCCGCCGAGGGTCGCGCCGAGCCGGGCGAAGAAGCCGAAGCCGAGCGCCTGACGGGCAGGCTGACGATCCGACGGCGTGGAGCGGCCGAGGGGCCGCCGCCGATCAGCTGCTGGTCAGCGGCTGACGAAGATCTGCACGACGTACGTGACGCCGTTGCGCACCGTGACGCCGATGCCCACCTGGTTGAAGGCGGGGTTCACCATGTTGGCGTAGTGGCCGGGCGAGGCCTCGAGCGCACGCTGCGCGTCGTCGACCGAACCGGCCAGGGCGACGTTCTCGCCGATCGACGACCAGCCCTCGGTGACACCGGAGGCGAGGTTCGACGAGTGGAAGATCGTGCCCTTGCTGGCCATGCGGTCGGCCTGGGCCTTCGCCTTGGCGTCGAGCTCGGGCGTGCGGGTGAGCCCGGGCAGGGCGACGGCCGCCCGCACCTCGTTGAGGTCGGTGAGGTTGCCGCCCTCCGGGGCCGGCATGCACGCCGTGAGACCGAAGCCCACGAACGCCATCAGCACCACCACGATCGCCGGCATCCGCCGAGAGCGCGAGCCTGAGCCCGTACCGGTCGTCGTGTGCTGGCGCGTCGCTGACCGCGACAAGGTGGACGTGATCATGACTTCACTCATCGGCCCGAACCTCCAAGAGCTTTTCCCGCGACGGCAGTTTGTCATACAACCGCAACAGTCGCAATGTGGACGACATGAATTGTTCAGGGACCCCTCGAATGCGCCCGGAGGTGACGCCACGGTCCACGCCGACTCGGCCGTCGTCCCCGACCTGTTCAGAGGAGGTTCCCGAACACTGTTTCGGTGACGGCTCGGTGACCTGCCGGGGAATCGGTTGTGCCGGGCGTCACGATCGAGATGACGGACGCATGTCGATCTACCATCCGCCGTCATGACCACGATTCCCGTTGCAGCGAGCACCATGTCGGCCGAGTGGCTCACGGCGGTGCTCCGCCGCGAGGGACACCTCGAGCCCGACGTCACGGTCACGTCGTTCGAGCTCGAACCGATCGGCGAGGTCGTCGGCGTCTTCGGCACCGTGCACCGCGTCACGCCCGCCTACTCCGGCGCCACCACCGCGCCGGCGACGATGGTCGCCAAGTTCCCCACCGAGGCCGTCGAGAACAAGACGGTGGGGATGGCCCTCGACATCTACGCCCGCGAGATCCACGCCCTGCGCCACGTGGCGGCGGCGACGCCCGACCTCGCCCACGCACGGGTGGTGCACGCCGACATGGATCCGGCAGCCGGGGCGTTCGCGCTGCTCATCGAGGAGATCACCGGCAAGTCGGTCGGCGACCAGCTCGCCGGCCTGTCGCGCACCCAGGTGGAAGCCGTGATGGAGATGCTCGCGACCCTCCATGCCCACTGGTGGGACCACCCCGAGCTCGGCGCCAGCGACTGGCTCCCCCGTGCCGACCATCCGGTACAGCTCGCCGTGGTGCCCGGGATCATGAGCTCGGCGATGCCCGTCGTCACCGAGAAGTACGGCGATCGCATCGGGCCGGCCGCCACCGCGATGGGCCAGCGCGTGGCCGAGCAGTACGCGTCGTTGATGGGCCGCATCTCGGCCCGGGCCCGCACGTTCACCCACACCGACATGCGCGCGGTGAACCTGTTCTTCGACGACAGCGGCCGCGATCTCACACTGATCGACTGGCAGCTGTGCACCTACTCGGTCCCGATGCAGGACGCGGTGTATCTCTACGCCTCGTCGGTGACGGTGGAGGACTTCGCCGAGTGGGGCGTCGACACGATGCGCCACTACCACCGCCACCTCAACGAGCGCCTCGCCCCCAAGGGCGAGTCGTACGAGTGGGACGACCTGTGGCTCGACGCCCAGCTCGTGTCGTTGTGGGCGCTCGTGTCGCCGGCGTCGACCGTGGCGACGTTCGAGATGGGCAACGAGCTCGGGGCGAAGATGAGCGACGCCTGGGTGGAGCGGGGCTTCAACCTGCCCCTGGCGCTCGGCGCCGACGCGCTCCTCGACTGACCACCGGGCGCCCTCGTCGCGACGGAGGTAAACCCGATCGGCGACGTGGGCGTGTACACGATGTGACCATGACGCAGCGACCGCCAGCAGCGGGCTTCGAGGAGTTCTTCCGCTCCGAGTACACCAAGCTCGTCGCCATCGCCCGCGGCCTCACCGGCAACCACGAGCTGGCCGCCGACCTCGCGCAGGAGACGCTGTTGCGCTGCCATCGCGACTGGGCGCGGGTGTCGGCGATGGACGTGCCCGGTGCGTGGGCCCGGCGCGTGCTCGTGAACCTGGCGATCGACGCACAGCGTGCCGCCGCACGCGATCGCCGGGCGCCGGCCTGGCTGCACCGCGTCGATCCGGTGACGCCTGCCGATCCGGCCGTCGACGGTTGGTGGAGCGCGGTGCGAGCCCTCCCCGACCGGCAGCGCGCAGTGGTGGCACTGCACTACCTGGAGGACCGGTCGGTGGACGACATCGCCGCCGTGCTCGGCATCGCCTCCGGCACCGTCAAGGCATCCCTCTCCAAGGCCCGGGCGACCCTCGCCCGCACGATCCCACAGGAGGCCTCGTGAACGCCCACGACCGCACCGACCACGACGCGCTCGCACACCGGGCGGCCTCGGCGCTGCGCACCGACGTCGACCGACGTGTCGACGTCGACGCCGCCCTCGCCCGCGTGCTCACCGACGACGGCGCTCGAGTTCTCCCGCTCGTCGTCGCCGATGCGTCGAGCGGCCGCCCGGACCGGCGGGCATGGCTCGGCGCGGCGGCCGCGGTGCTGGTGGTCGCCGCGGGGGTGATCGCGTTCGCGCTCGGCCGTGACGACGACGCACGTGTGGTGCCCGCCGACACCACACCGGTGACCGACACCACACCGGTGACCGACGGCAACCCGGTCACCACGGTCGACACAGACCCCTCGGCACCTGGCACGTCCGAGCCGACGACCACGCCCTCGACGGTCAGCGAGACGTCACCCGCTCCGACGACCACCCAGTTCATCCCGCCGGCCGACGACGCACTCGCGGGGCTCGTGGCGCCCGCACCCCTCGACCCCGTGGAGGTTCCGGCGTACCTCCCGCCCGCACCGGTCGCCGACCCCTCACAGGTGCGCCTCACCCAGTTCGCGTTGCCGATCGACTCGGTGACCCGTCTCGTCCAGACCTGGTCGACCGACGCCGGACAGGTGCTGGAGGTGTCGACACTGCTCGCCGGTGGCGAACCTCCGGTGTCTGCCCCGACGGACGTGGCACCCATCGACGTCTGGCCATGGGACGACGCCGTCGTCGTGACGACGATGGCCGACGGCTTCGCTCAGGTGCAGCTCTCCGACCCGTCGGGCACGGTGACGCTGTGGGGCGCCGGATACACCGCCGACGAGCTCGTCTCGATCTTCACACGCATGTCGCTGACGCCCGACGGATGGCGTCTGCCAGACGGGGATGCAATCGGTCTGGTGGAGCTGCACTCCGGATGGCGCCGTGCCGAGTTCGCGACGAGGAAGGTGCAGTGGGACACCGGCACCGCACAAGGAGAGCTGATCGTGTCGCTCGGCATGCCGGACAGCATCCGGACCGGCTTCTTCGGATTCGGGACCCCGGCGACCCTCGACGAGGTGAACGGAGTTCCTGCACTCGTCTCCCAGCCCGGCTCCGGTACGACCATCAGCTGGTCGCCGGCACCGGACGTAGTGGTCGTGCTCGGGTACACGGGCTCCGTGGAGGAGACCCTGGCGTTGGCCCGATCGCTGGTGGCGGTCGACGAGGCGACGTGGCGCTCGGCCGGCACCGATGTCACCTCGGAAGCCGACGGCTGCGACAGCTACTTCTTCTGCTGACCGCGACCGGCGGCCACCGATGACGGGCGATCAGCCGTTGTAGGCGGCCACCAGCGGGGCGTACTTGTCCAACGTCGCCAGCGCGTGATCGCGATCGAGCGGGGGCAGACCCAGCGCAACCCACGAGGCACCGAGCGCCTGCAGCTCGTCGAGGTTCTCCTGGTCGGGGCGGGCGCCGAACACGCCGAGCTGGATGGTCGACGGGTCGCGGCCCGCGTCCTCGGCGGCGCGCTGGATGGTGGCCCAGCCCTCGCCGATGTCGAAGCGGCCCTGGATCGGCATCCACGCGTCGCCGTACTCGACGATGTGCTTCACGTGCAGGTCGGTGATCGAGCACCCCAGCACGATCGGCGGGTGCGGCTGCTGCACCGGCTTCGGCCACGCCCACGACGCCTCGAAGTTCACGTACTCGCCGTGGAACTCGGCCTCGTCCTTGGTCCACAGCTCCTTGCAGGCGAGGATCTTCTCGCGCACCACCTTGCGACGGCGCTTGATGTCGGTGCCGTGGCTCTCCATCTCCTCGTGGTTCCAGCCGAAGCCGATGCCGAACAGGAAGCGTCCGTTCGACAGCTGGTCGAGCGTCGCGACCTCCTTCGCGAGCCACAGCGGGTCGCGCTGAGCGACGAGGGTGATGCCGGTGCCGAGCTTGAGGTCGGTGGTGACCGCGGCCGCAGCGGCGAGCGCGAGGAACTGGTCGTGCGTGCGCCAGTACTCCTCGGGCAGCGGCGGCGCGCCCTCACGGCCACCCCACGGCGTGCGCCGCGAGACAGGGATGTGCGAGTGCTCCGGGAACCAGAGCGAGTCGAAGCCACGGGCCTCGCACTCCTTGGCCAGTTCGATCGGCTGGATGCCCTTGTCGGTGGGGAAGATCAGTGCTCCGAGACGCATCCCCGGACCGTATCCCAGCCCGCAATCCGTCCGTGACGACCCGCGTCCGGGCACGAACGCGTGCATGCGACGCGAACGTGGGCACACGCGCCGATGGGGGTGGCCGTAGCCTGGTGCGTCGTGAAGTCCGCCGATCTCCTCGCCGAAGCAGCGCGCCGCCGCACGTTCGCGATCATCAGCCATCCCGACGCGGGCAAGACCACCCTCACCGAGAAGTTCCTGCTCAACGCCGGCGCCGTGGTGACCGCCGGGTCGGTCAAGGCCAAGGCGGGCGGCCGGTCGGCCACCAGCGACTGGATGGAGCTCGAACAGACCCGCGGCATCTCGATCACGTCGGCCGCGATGCAGTTCGAGTACCGCGACCACATGTTCAACCTGCTCGACACCCCGGGTCACAAGGACTTCAGCGAGGACACCTACCGCGTGCTCGCCGCCGTCGATGCCGTGGTGATGGTGCTCGACGCGGCCAAGGGCATCGAGCCGCAGACACTGAAGCTGTTCGAGGTGTGCCGTACTCGCAACCTGCCGGTCATCACCTTCCTGAACAAGTTCGACCGGCCGAGCCGCGATCCGCTGGAACTGCTCGACGAGATCGAGACGCAGATCCGCCTCCGCCCCACCCCGGCGACCTGGCCCGTGGGCGACGGCGAGGACTTCCTCGGCGTGATCGACCGTCGGCGCAACGTGTTCAGCCGGTTCACCCGCACCGCCCGAGGCGCCACCATGGCGCCCGAGGAGCTGATGAGCTTCGAACAGGCCGCCGCCATCGGCGGCAGCGCCTGGAAGCGGGCGATGGACGGCTGCGACCTGCTCGAGGCCGTGGGCGCCGACGTCGACCTCGAGTCGTTCCTCGCCGGCAGCAGCACCCCGGTGTACGCGGGTTCGGCGCTCACCGACTTCGGCGTGAAGCACCTGCTCGACGCGGTCGTCGAGCTCGTCCCTCCCCCGCCGCCGCGGCCCGACCGCGACGGCGTCGGCCGCCCCGTCGACGCCGGCACCAGCGCGTTCGTGTTCAAGGTGCAGGCCAACATGGACAAGTCACACCGCGACCGGCTGGCGTTCGCCCGCATCTGCAGCGGCCACTTCGAGCGGGGTATGACGATGACCATCGCCCGCACCGGCCGCCCGTTCGCCACCAAGTACGCGTCCACCGTGTTCGGCGCCGAGCGCTCCACGGTCGAGGAGGCCTTCCCCGGCGACGTCGTCGGGTTCGTGAACGCCACCGATCTCCGCATCGGCGACACCTTGTACGACGGCGACCCGGTCACGTTCCCCGGCCTGCCCTCGTTCGCCCCCGAACTCTTCACCGGCGCCCGACCGCTCGACACGGGTCGGTCGAAGCAGTTCCGCCGCGGCCTCGAGGTGCTCGAGGAGGAAGGCGTGGTGCAGGTGCTGCGCGACCCCGACATGGGCGACTCGTCGCTCGTGCTCGCCGCCGTCGGCCAACTCCAGTTCGAGGTCTTCGCCCACCGGCTCGAGGCCGAGTTCAACGCCCCGGTCGAGCTCACCGGCTCGCCGTACCAGGCGATCCGCGCCACCGACGCCGCCAGCGCCGAGCGACTGAAGACGATCGGCGGCATCCGCATCCTCCGCCGCGGTGACGGCGCCACGGTGGCGTTGTTCGAGAACAAGTACCGCCTGCAACGCCTCCTCGCCGACGAGCCCGAGCTGACGCTCACCCCGCTCAACGCCGAGTTCAGCTGACCGTTCGCCACGAACCACCTGCTCACAGGCAATCCTCGACCTCGACTCGAGGGTGAGGCTTTGCGACGGTGATGCCGCTGGCAGCCGATTCGCTCCCCCTGACGCCACGTCGACGCCACGTCGACGCCACATCGACGCCACATCGACGCCGACCGGCAGCCGACCGCGATGCGAGGCGGGCTTGCCGAGATCTTTCGTCGCACCGCCACCGTGCGAGTTCAAGCTGACGGATCGGAGAGCCGATGACACCTCTCGGTGAAGCAGCGGGCAGTGGTGTGGGTGGTGGTGACGGCTGCGGTCGCGGCCAGCGCCACGTATGCGTGGCGCACGAGGGTGCCCTTCGAGCAGGCCCAGCGCTGGCTCGTGATCCCCGCCCTGGTCGCCACGGTGGCCGCGCTGTGGGGATCGCGCCTGCGCAGCAACGGCGATCGCGTGGCCTGGATCGCCATCGCCGGCTCGTGCGCGATGACCGCTGCGTCGTACGTGCTCACCTTCGCCGACGCGGCGTTCGACGCCGCCACACTCGACGGCCTCGCCGGCCTGCTCCGCGCCCCTGATCGCACCCTGATCGCACTCGGCCTCATCTCGATGATCGCCGAGCGCTCCCCCGTCCGCGAGCGCTATCTCGCGATCGAGGCGACGATCGTGTCGCTGACGGCCACCTTGGTGATGTGGGTGTTCCTGATCGAGCCGGCGCTCGGACGGTCGACGCTCACCGATGCCGACCGGATGCTGTCGCTGGCCCTGCCGGCCTCCGACCTCGTCCTCGTGGCGCTCGCCGCCCGTCTGTCGCTCGGCTACCAGGCGCGCAACCGGTCGTTCTCGATCCTGCTCGTCGGGTTGGTGGCCCGCCTGCTCGCCAACGTCCTCAGCTACTGGTCGTACATGGCCGACGGGGTGAAGGGCGGGCCGGCGATCCATGCGCTCACCGCGATCTCGCTCCTGCTGTTCGCCGTCGCCGCGCTCGACCGCACCGGGGCGCAACGTCCCGTGGTCGCCCAGCACTCGGTACAGCTCGACCGCCTGCGGCTCACCACGATCGCCCTGTGTGCGCTCACCCCGCAGGCCGTGCTGATCTCTCTCATCGTGTCCGACGACGCCCCACGGTCGACCGTGCTGTTCGCCGGCGTCGTCACGGCGCTGGTGACGATGCTCGCCCTCACCCGCCTCTGGGGCCTGGCGCTCAGCGTGCGCGACCTCACCGAACGCCGCGGCAAGGACCGGCTGGCCTCGCTGGTCGAGCGGTCGTCGGACATCGTGGTGCTGGTCGACGCCAACCACCGCATCTCGTACACGAGCGGCGCCGTCGCCACGGTGCTCGGGGTCGACTCGCAGGACTGGGTCGGCCGTCGTCTCCACGACCTCGAACTGACCCCGTTGGTCGACACCTGGTCGGAGGTCGCCGACCGGATCCTCACCCAGATGCCCGACGGCACGCTGACGGTGGAGGCGACCGCCCATCATTCGAGCGGGACGCCACGCCTGCTCGAGATGACGGCGGTGAACCTCGTGCAGAACGTGGCCGTCGCCGGCGTGGTGATCACGATGCGCGACGTGACCGCGACGCACTCGCTGCAGCGCCAGCTGAGCTTCCGAGCCGACCACGACGAGCTCACCGGTCTCGCCAACCGGGCCCAGTTCCTCTCCCGACTCACCCGCGAGCTCGCGGGCCATCAGCGACCCGTCGTGATGTTCATGGACCTCGACGACTTCAAGGTCATCAACGACACGATGGGCCACGAGGCCGGTGACGTGCTGCTGCGCACCATCGCCGAACGCCTCGCCCGGCGCATCCCCGCCACCTCCGGTCTCGTCGCCCGCCTCGGCGGCGACGAGTTCGCCGCACTGCTGCCCGTCGCCACGACCGCGCAGGCGGCCGCCCTCGCCGCGGGCTTCCTCGCCGACCTCCGCGAACCGGTGGTGCTCAGCCAGTTCCACACCGTCGCCGCCTCGTGCAGCGTGGGCATCGCCCAACCCGAGGAGGGCGAGAACGCCTCGGCGGTGCTGCGCAACGCGGACTTCGCGATGTACCGAGCCAAGCGCCGCGGCAAGAGCTTCATCGAGGTCTTCGACGCCGAACTCGAGCACGAGATCGCCCGCACCGAGGAGTACCGCCGCGACCTCGTGTCGGCGCTCGGCCGTGAGCAGTTCGCCCTCGTGTACCAGCCGATCGTGCGGGTACGGGACGGACGGCTCGTCGGAGCCGAGGCCCTGATCCGCTGGAACCACCACGTGTACGGCGCCGTCGCCCCTGGCGACTTCGTCGAGATCGCGGAGCAGACGGGTGTGATCATCCCGATCGGCTGGTGGTCGATCCGTCAGGCGTGCCTCACCGCCGCCAGTTGGCTCGACGACTCCCTCTTCGTCACGGTGAACGTGTCGGGCAGTGCCCTGCGCGGCGCGTCGATCGTCGATCACGTCCGTGAGGCGCTCGAGCAGAGCGGTCTCGCACCGCACCGCCTGGTGCTCGAGATCACCGAGTCGATGTTGATCGACGATCCCGACGGCGTCGCCGAGGAACTGGTCGGGGTGCGGTCCATGGGCGTGCGCGTCGCCCTCGACGACTTCGGCACCGGCTACAGCTCGCTCGCCTACGTGCAGCGGCTGCCGCTCGACATCATCAAGATCGACCGCGAGTTCGTCCAGTCGCTCGGCCGCCAGGCCGACGATGCGCTCACCCGCACCATCGTGACGATGGCGCACAACCTCGGCCTGGAGACCATCGGCGAAGGTGTGGAGGAGGAGTCGCAGGTGATCGGCCTGGCCGAGATGGGCTGCGACTACACCCAGGGCTTCTTGTTCTCCGAACCGTTGACCGCCTCGTCGATGGCGGCCATGCTCGAGGACCTGGCCGATCGCGACGACGTCCGCCGCCCGGTCGATCTCGTGATCGCCGTCGATGCAGCGCCGGCACCGGTCGTGATCGCCCCGCCGACACCGGCCACGTTCGCGGCGCCGCCGACGGGCAGCTCGGTCGCCGCCGCACCGCCGGCCTCGGCCCGGCGTGCGCTGCGGTCGGCGACACCAGCAACACCAGCGACGCCGCCCGCCGCTGCTCCGGCTCCGGCACCGGTCGCGGCATCAGCCGCGTCGACTGCTCCAGCTGCGCCGCCCGCAGCAGCCGCCGCGGCGATGCCGCAGGCACGTCGCCGCACCGGCCACGACGAGGAACTCGCCCGCCTGCTCCGGCCACTCATCTCGACCGGCAGCAGCGACGACACCGACGCCCGACGCGACGCCCGACGCGACGCCCGACGCGACGCCTGACACCGGCCTGCAGATCAGGGGGCGACGGTGGACGCCGGCACCTCGACAGCCTCGGTGACCTGCTCGTCGATCATCGGTGTCGACTCGAACTGGGGGAAGTAGTCGTCGTTGTAGACGGGACCGCTGGCGCACGCTCGCACGGTGGCGAGGTCGAGTTCGGCCTCGATGTCGATCACGGTGGTGCCGTCGCTCACGACGAGCAAGCCGCATTCGGCCGAGAGCGAGGCGACCTCGGCGCCGACGAGCATCGACCGCAGCGACCCGCGGTCGGCACCCAACACGTACCAGCCGACCGGACTGTCGAGCAGCGAGCCACTCGTACGAACCGAGGCGAGCAGGTCGGTCACGACAGCGGCGACCGTGCCGACGGGCGACACGTACCAGCTGCCGTCGACCTCGACCACCTCGATCGTCGGCAACGACGTGAGACCCGACGTGGTGAACAGGCTGAGCACGCTCAGGCCGCTGACGACCGGCGCACACGACCGCCACGACCCGTCGGCGAGCCGTTCGTACCCGAGCGCTCCGCCGTACGAGGACACGCCGCCCGAAACACCGCTCGACGCCTCGCCGCTCGTATCGATCACGACGTCGTTGCCGACGGACGTGTCGACCTCGACCGGCGCTGCCGGATCCGTCGACGACGTTCCAGCCTCACCGGCATCGACGGCGACCTCGGTGGGGGCCTCGGTGGCGACGGTGACCCCGCCACCTGCCGAGGAGGCCATGTCGACGGGACCGAACATGGTCACGGCGCCCTGGCCGCTCCAGGTGGTGCAGCCGTCGGCACGGACGATCTCGAGTGCGTCGGGGCCGTCGGACGCCGGGAGCTCGGGCAGCGGCACCAGGCTGCCGTCGGCGTTCTCGGAGGTCGAGTTGAAGTTGCCGTCCGGGTACACGAAGTCGGTGGTGAACGTCAGATCGTCCGACGTGGCCGGCACGGCGACGCCGGCGTCGAGCACCGCCATCCCCATGCCGTCGTAGGAGTACACGATGGTCGGGAGCGTCGGGTCGAAGTAGCCGTAGACCTCCGGCTCGGGGACCGTGCCCCCGATGGTGAAGGTGTCGGCCACGATCGACCGACGGTCGCCATCACCTTCCACCGAGTAGCTCGCGCTCGACAGCTCGAGCGCGTAGCCGCCGGACTTCCAGCCGCCGACGTCGTCGCCCGCGGCGTCGAGGAGCAGCGGCGCATAGCGCAACACCGCGTCGCCCTCGCCGGGCGCGGCCGAGGCGAGCACACCCGCCAGGTCGAGCGAGACGAGGTTGGAGTAGAACTCGTCGGCCGCCGCCTCGGGACTGTCGGCCCCCACGGCGGTCAACGGCGTCGAGGGCAGTTCGAGGCCGGACGCCCGACGGGCGTACTCGGCCACGGTGTAGCTGACGCTGACGTACCAGCGACCGTCACGCTCGACCGTGGCGAGCTGGAGGGGTTCGTCGAGTTCCGCGAACGAGGCGGCATCGGTGGTGACGGCCAGCTCGTCGGCGAGGGCCTCCCGGAGGTCGGCACCCAGCGGGAACGCCGCTGGATCGAAGGTCCACGAGGCCGAACCGCCCGCGAAGGTGACCACGGCGAGGCCGTCGTCCAACGGCTCGGTGACGAGGTCGAGATCGGCGAACGCCACGTCGAGCCCCTCGAGTCCGTCGAGGCTGAACCCCTCGCTCACGAGGTCGGCCTCGACAGCATCGGCCCGACCGCGTTCGGTGGCCTGGCGGGCGGCCGGCACCTCGGTCGGGTCGAGGACGTCGATCATGCCCAGGATGTCCTCGTCGGCCGTGGCGGCGACGAAGTCACGCACGGCGTCCTCGGGCGACGCCGCACCGGCGGTGCCCGCGCCGCTGAGCGCGACGGTGGTGAAGCCGATGGCCCCGGCGAGCGCGGCGATGGTGGCGCCGATGCCGGCTGTACGACGATGGCGACCCTCGCGACGCGCACGAGGGCGCGCGTGGTGCTCGACGCGGATCTCGTCGAGGCTGCGCACCGTGGTGGGCGCATGGTCGGCGAGCTGGTGCAGGCGCTGGCGCAGCAGCAGCTCGAAGCCGTCGTCGGGCTGCGGGGACCGGGGATCGTTGGTGGGGTCAGTCATGGGTCGTCACCTTCCTACCGGTTTCAGATGACGGAGCGGAGCGTTCGGGGTCGGCGATGCGGGTGCGCAGGTCGGCGAGACCGCGGTGGACGAGCGTGCGGACGGTGGTGGGGCGGCAGTCGAGGATGCCGGCGATCTCGGCCTCGGGCAGGTCGCACAGGTAGCGCAGCACGATGGCGGTGCGCTGCCGCACCGGCAGCTCGGCCAACGCGTCGCGCAGCTCGGTGAGGCCGGTGTCGAGCACGATCTCGCTCGGCCGATCGGGCCGGGGGGCGCGCTTCAGGCGGCGATGGATCGACCGGCACTGGTTGACGACGGCCACACGCAGGTACGCGGCGGGGTTGTCGAGTTCGGCGATGCGGGGTCCGACGCGGCAGAAGACGTCGTGGACGACGTCCTCCGCGGCAGCGCCCGAGCCGGTGAGCACGTATGCGACGCGCAGGAGGTCGCGGTACGCCGTGGCGTACACGCCTTCGGCGCCGGCCCAACTCACCCGTTCCACCGACGCCACCTCCCTCGAGTCCCTCACGTTCGCGATCCCGGCCATCGGGCCGGAACCGGCCATGGCGATATTCATACCTCTCTCACGCCCGACGAGCGCGAACCGTTGCACGACCGTCCGGATTTCTTCGCGGCCGTCCCGCGGCCGGCGGGCCGGCCGAGCGATCGGTCGACGGCTGTCGAGTGACTCAGGATCGCGTGTCGAACAGGCGCGTCGGCGTCAGGCCGACGAAGGCGCCCCGCATCCAGCCGAACACGTCGACGACGACGTCGGTGGGGGCCGAACTGAACACGCACACCGTGCCGTCGACGCCCGGGGCGACGATGACCAGGTTCGCCCGGTTCACCCCTGGGCGGACGTTGAGGTTCGACGCCGTCGGCCGGGCGGTCCCGCACGGGTACACCGTGAGGAAGCCGTTGCCACCGGGGTCGGCCGACGTCAGGTTCAGCACCACCCCGGAGGCGTCCGCCGGCACGCCGGCCGTCCCCGCGACGCGGACCGCCACGTTGCTCCCACCGGCGAGGCGGGCAGTCGGACCGGAGCGGGTGTCGAGCACACGCGTCGCGTCGACCACGTCCATGTCGGCGGTCGAGGTGAACGAGCCGTTGAGGTCGACGAGGAGGTGGGTGTCCACGTTCGACACCACGCAGACGTGTCCGGTGGCGTCGGGTCGGGTGATCACGAGGTTCGGTGCCGTGGCGCCGGCGGCGACGTTCACGTTCGAGGTGGTGCCGAGCGGACGGTCGCACGGTCCGACGCTGACGAACCCGGCGGCGGCCGCATCGGTCGCGGTGACCGACAGCGCGACCGCCCGAGCGCCGGCGGGGACGCCGGCGACCGATCCGACGTCGACCACCAGAGGTGTACCGGCGCGCTGCCGGGCCGCACCTGCGGGCTCGCGCGTGTCGGCGAGCCGAACCGGTGTCACCGGCACGAAACCGCTCCCCGTCGGGAACGAGCCGGTGACGTCGACGACCACGTTCGTGCGTTCGCTGTTCGCGACGCAGATGCTCCCGTCGCCGCCCACGGGCACGATCGCCGCGGCGGCGACCACCTGGTCGCGGACGAAGTTCGCGTTGCTCGCCACCGGCTGCGTGACGCCGCATCCGAACGCAGTCAGAAAGCCGGCGGCCCGCGGGTTCGCGACGGTGAGGTTGACGGCGACCGCGGCGGCGTCGGCCGGGATGCCGTTCACCCCACGCACCGGCACGCGGCTCGCGGCGTTGCGGGCGGGCAGGTTCGCGGTGGCGAGCACGGTGTCGCGCACCAGCTCGCTGTAGACGCGGGCCCCGACGGTGTTCAGGTGGATCGCGTCGTAGGTGATGTCGGAGCGATCGGCAGCCGCCGTCCACGGGACCAGGATCAGGTCGGGGTGGCGCTGGAGCGCGGCCTCGAGGCGGCGGTTCACCTCGGGGAAGTACCAGGAGTAGGGCTGCACCTGCCGCCACGCGGAGGGCGTGACGAACTCGGGCTTCACCTCGCGCAGCGTGACCCAGTAGATCCGCTTCACGCCCGCCTCGCGGAGCGCGACGATCATCGAGTCGACGGAGCGGTCGAACCGCGGGCCGTCCCAGTACGGGTAGTTGTGTCCACCCGCCACGACCGCGACGTCGCCGAACACCGACGGGTCGGATGCCATGCGTGCCCGGACGTGCTTGGATTCCAGCTGCTCGACGAACAGCGCGGGC
This sequence comes from Actinomycetota bacterium, assembly GCA_026393475.1. Lineage (GTDB taxonomy): Bacteria > Actinomycetota > Acidimicrobiia > Acidimicrobiales > Ilumatobacteraceae > VFMC01. Next base: position 32,919 of record JAPLAA010000097.1, on the reverse strand, counting down.
GTGCCGTCGACGGTGACCTGCCAGTCGGGCCCGAACGCGACCGGCATCGCCGACTTCGCGCCGAGGCCGACCGATTCGGTGACCATGTACACGCGTCGCTCGGGCGGTGCGATCTCCGTTCGGCCCGGTGTCGGATCGGCCCCGACGGGCGCCGGATGCGGGATCGCGAGCAGCGATGCGAGAGCGGCGAGCGCGACACCGGTGGCCAGACGTGACCGCGTCACGACGCCCACCATCCGGTCGTGTCGAACACGACCTGTGTCGCCACCGACGAACGCACGCACAGTCGCCCTGCCGCCGCGAGCCCCACCGTGACCGAGTTGGCGAGCACGCCACCTCGTGGGGCGTTCACGTTCGATGTCGGCGGCACGTCGCCGCACCCGAACGCCGTGACGAACCCGGCGCCGCCCGGCGTCACCATGGTGAGCGTGCCCGTGACCGCTGCCGCCGCCGGCGGAGCCACGCGGACGTCGGTGGTCTGCCCGCCGCCGTGCACCGGCGTCCAGCCTCCGGTGCCGTTGCGGGTGTCGTAGGTGCGGGTGGGCACCGCCGGCGTGAACGCCAACGTGCCGGTGGGCGAGAACAGCCCGGTGAGGTCGACGACGAGGTCGACGTCGGCCTGCACGTTCGAGAACAGGCACACGTCGCCGCCATCGCCGAGCGGCACGTAGGCGGCACCGGCGACCGTCTCGCCGGGACCGAAGTTGAGGTTCGACACGAGCGGCACACTGCCGCCGCACGGATACGCCGTCACGAACCCTCCCCTGGCGGCACCCGTGGCGGTGAGGTTCAACGACGCTGCCGTCGCATCCGTCGCGGCACCGAGGGGCACGTCGAGGCGCAGCACCGTCGGCCGACCGGCCTCACGCGTGTCGGCCAGGCGAACCGGTGCGAGCGGCGTGAGCCGTGAGGCGTCGGCCACGAACGCCCCCTGCAGATCGACGACCACGTCGGCCGCCGCCGACGTGAACACACACAGCTTGCCGTCGGCGCTGAGAGGAAGCACGGCGAGCGCGCCGCGGTTGGTGCGTGCCGCGTAGTTCGCGCTCGACACGCTCGGCACCGTCGCCGCGCACGGGTGGCCGGTGAGGAAGCCAGCGCCGGCGGGATCGACACCGGTGAGGTTGACGGCAACCGCGGTGGCACCGGCCGGCACGCGGGTCGACAGGTCGATCACGACCTGGCCGCCGGCCGGCAGCCGGCCACCGGCGACCTCGCGGGTGTCGAGCACACGCACGGGCGGCAGCGGTTGGTACTCCCGTGCCGCGCCGCTCGCGACCGGCAACGCTGCGTCGGTGCCGGTGCGCTCCGCCACGGCGAGCTGCGCCGTGATGTCCTGCGCCATCAGCGCCGAACGACGCCGATAGCTCGGCGCGTCGGGCAGGTGGATCGCGTCCCACGACAGCGGCACGCCGTTCGCCGCCTGCGCGGCCGGCCAGTCCCACACCTTCAGGTTCGGACGCTCGGACGCGACCAGGTCGAGCGCACCGTTGTAGGCGTCGGCCTCGGCCTGCAGCGTGTAGAGGCGGGTGATCTTGCTCCACCACACCGTGACGTCCGGGCCGGCTGCGTCGAGGACGTAGCGGATCGTGTCGGCGTTGCAGGTGAGGCTCGCCTTGCAGAAGCCGACGTCGTTGTTGCCGAGGTTCACGACGAGGTTCGGCGCATCCCAGCCCTCGGCCCGCCACCAGGTGAGCCAGTTCGCCACCGAGAAGCGGCTGCCGCCGGGCTGGAAGTTGCCGGCGGTGTAGCCGAGACCGGCGCGGAAACGGATCGGACCCCACCCCTGGGCTGCCAGCTGGGTGGGCAGCGATGGTTCGATCGCCGCCCCGACGAGCACGGAGTCGCCGATCACGGAGATCGGGCCGAGGGGCCCGGCCGTGTCGATCTGGAACGCCTCCTCGCCACCGGCGGCCTCCGCAGCGGGCGTCGGTGTCGCCGGTGTCGCCACGAGCGCCACCAGCACCACGACCAGCAGCACCGCCGATGCGCACGCGAGGAGCCGGTCGGACGGGCGTCGAAGGGTCACAGGGCGAAGATAGCCGGGGCGGCAGGGGCCGATCCGTAGGATGGCGACGGCATGAACCGCCCCCGGATGGTCCACCAACCCGCACTCGACGGCATCCGTGCCGTGTCGGTGCTCGCGGTGTTGCTGTTCCACGGCGAGATCGCCGGCTTCGGCGGTGGCTACGTGGGTGTGTCGGTGTTCTTCACGTTGTCGGGGTTCCTGATCACGAGCCTGCTGATCGCCGAGCACGACGTCACCCACCGCATCGACGTGTCCGGGTTCTACGTGCGGCGGGCGAAGCGGCTGCTGCCGGCGAGCCTGCTGTGCATCGCCGCGATCGCCGTGCTGTCGGCCACCACCGATCTGTTCGCCGGCGTCGCCACCCTGCAGCGCGACCTGCTCGGCGGTCTGTTCCAGGTGGCGAACTGGGTGTTCCTCGCAGGTGACGGTTCGTACCAGCAACTGTTCGCCGACGCGGCCGGGCAGGCCTCCCCGATCGAGCACTACTGGTCGCTCGCGATCGAGGAGCAGTTCTACTGGATCTGGCCGCTGGCGTTCGTCGGTATCGCCCGCATCGGCCGCACCCATCGCGGCCGCACGATCGTGGTGGCGGTGATCACCGCCGTGTTCGCAGCGCTCGCGCCCGTCATCGCAGCCGTGTGGGGCCCCGACGCGGCCTATTGGTCGACGCCGGCCCGGGCCGCCGAGATCCTCCTCGGCGCGCTCGCTGCGTTCCTCGTGGCGGGTCGGACGCTGTCGCCGCGCTGGCATCTCGCGGGCGCCGCTGCGCTCGCGACGCTGTGCGCGACGTTCGTGCTCTTCCCCTCCGTCGGCGGCCCCGCATATCGCGGCGCCATGCCGCTCGTCGGCGTGGTGAGCGCCCTGTTGATCGTGGGGTTGCAGGTGCCGGGCCCGGTGCGGAGCCTGTTGTCACTGTCGCCGTTCGCCTGGCTCGGTCGCATCAGCTACGGCGTGTACCTCTACCACTGGCCGGTGTTCGTGGTGCTCGACTCGCGCCGCATCGATCTCGACACGGTCCCGCTGTTCGCGCTGCGGATGGCGGTCACCCTCGTGCTCGCGCAGGCGAGCTTCTCGCTGTTCGAGCGTCCGGTGCGCAACGGGCTCCTCCGCCGCCCACGCGACATCGGGCTGATCGCGCTCGGCACCACTGCGCTCGTGGCCGTGACCGCCGTGCTCGTCGTGCCGGCGGGCACCGGCGACTACTGGGGCGGTGGCGACACGGCCGACGCCGCGGCGATCGATCCGGTCGGCGAGGGCACGCTCGCGCCGCTCGTCGTCGCGACCCCGGCACCGACGACCGCTGCGCAGACGACGACGCCCAGCACACCGGCGTCCGCCACACCAGCGCCGACCGACGCTGCGCCGGCGAGCACCGTCGCGCCCACGTCGACCACGAGCACACTCGCGCCGATCCCACCGTTGGCGAGGCCGATGCGGGTGGTGGTGGCCGGCGACTCGACCGCCGAGGCGACCGGCTTCGGGCTCGCCCAGTGGGCGGTGGAGCGCCCCGACCTCGCCCAGGTGTCGATCCTCGCCGAACAGGGGTGCGGCTTCGTCCGCGGCGGCGAGTTCCTGGTGCAGGAGTGGACCGAGACCGATCCACGCTGCGACACGTGGGCCGAGACCGGGCTCGCCGAGCAGGTCGGTGGGCTCGCACCCGACGTCGTGATGCTGCTCACCACGTCGTGGGACGTGCTCGACCGCCGGTGGGCACCGGACGAACAGCTCTCCCCCGTCGATCCGGTGTTCGCCCAGCGGATCCACGACGACTTCACGATCCTCACGCAGCGGCTGCTCGACGCCGGCGCGGCGCACGTCGTGTGGGTGCGTGAGCCGATCCCGAACGTCTTCTGGTGGAGCTCGGGCCAGGCGCAGGAGGACCCGGCGCGACACGCCGTGCTCTACGCCGCGATGGACGACATCGCCGAGGCGTACCCGGGCAGGGTGACCGTCGTCGACCTGCCCGCCTGGCTCGACGAACAGCAGCTCACGACCGATCAGGAGGCCCGCCCCGACGGCGTCCACTGGTCGCCCGAGGCGTCGGCACGCATCGCACGCGACTTCCTCGGCGAGCAACTGCTGCGCGCCGCCCTCGGCATCTGACCAGGCATCTGACGGCGCATCTGACGGCGCCCCGTCGGGTGCCCGATGGCACGGCAACCGCTGCCGGGCGCACACTTATGATCCGTGGAGCGCGACCGATGGGGTGGTCGCCGGAGCCGGGTTCCGCAACGAGCCCGGAAGCGAGCACGAGTGCCCGCACAGGAGGTCCGATGCAGGTGGGAACCAGTGCAGTGGTGCGGGTGTCGGGGCGGTCGACGCGGGTCGAACTGCGCGGCACCCCGGGCGACGACCTGAACGTCGAGGGCGGCGACGTGGTCGTCCGCGACGACGGCAGCGTCGACATCACGCCGAGCCGGAGCACCGTGCGGATCACCTGCCCCGAGCACACGCACGTGGTGCTCAGCACCGCATCGGGCAACGTCTCGGTCAGCGGCCATGTCGCGGACGTGAAGGTCATCACCATCAGCGGGTCGGTCGACATCGAGCGCGCGGTCGACGCCGACGTTCGCACCGCGTCCGGCCGGGTCGCCATCGGCGCGTGCGTTCACACGTGCCGGGTGGTCACCAAGAGCGGGCGGGTGTCCGTTGGACGGGCCCACGACGTGGGCGTGTCCGCCGCGTCGGCCCGGGTGGAGGTCGGACTCGCCACCGTGGCCGCCGTGCAGACCGTCAGCGGTGCCGTCACGGTGGGATGCGACGCCTTCGCCCGCGTCACCGCCAGGTCGATGAGCGGCAAGGTCGACATCACCCTGCCCGAGGGCTCTCCCGCCACGATGCGGCTCAGCTCGCGCAGCGGCACCATCCGACGAGACGTGCCCGACGGTGAGGGCGCGACGCTCGAGGTGCAGACCACCTCGGGCGCGATCCGGGTCGCCTCGCGATGACCTCGCCGGGCGCCGACCCGGCCGGAGCGATCGTCTTCACCGACATCGTCGGGTTCACCGAACTCACCGACCTGCAGGGCGACGACGTCGCACTCGCGGTCGTCGAGCGCCAGCTCGAGCTCGTCCGCCAGGTGCTCCCGCCGCGTGCCCGCGTCGTGAAGGAGCTCGGCGACGGCCTGCTCCTGTGGTTCGACGATCCGGTCGAGGCCGTCGACGCGGCGCTCGACCTGTTGGCACGGTTCGAGTGCGAGTCGGTCGACGGCATGCCGCTCTGGATCCGCATCGGCATGCACTGGGGAGCACCGCGCCGCCGCGGTGACGACATCATCGGTCGCGACGTCAACCTCGCCTCGAGGGTCGCCGGTGTCGCCGGCGCCGGTGAGGCGATCTGCACCGAGCAGCTCGTCGCCGCGGTCGGCGGCGCCGATGCTCTGCCCCAGGCGACGTTCGAGTCGCTCGGTTCGGTGTTCGTGAAGGGGTTCGCCGATGCGGTGGCGGTCGCGACCGTCCTCCCGACCGGTCTGGGGCCCGCGAAACATCCAGCCGACCGGACCATGGATCAGGAGACGGCGTGCGCATCCGCGGAGTGATCGAGGGCTTCTACGGGCCGCCGTGGTCCCACGCAGAACGCCTCGCCTGGTTCGACCGACTCGCCGAGGCCGGCGCCACGCACTACGTGTGGGCCGCGAAGACCGAGCCGCGCCATCGCGACGACTGGCGGGCGCCGTTCACCCCGGCCGAGCTCGACGAGTTCACCGAACTGGCCGCTCGAGCGCCGGGCGTGGCCCTCGCGGTCGGGCTCACCCCCGGTCCGGATGCCGGCGCCCGCGAGGTCATCGACAAGCTGCGGCCGGCGGTGAACGCCGGCGCATCGGTCGTGGTGCTCAGCTGCGACGACCTCCCGGCGCTCGATGCGGGCGCCACCCACCGCGATCTCACCCACGCCCTGCTCCATTCGCTCGGCGTGGGCGTGTGGATCGTGCCCACGCACTACTGCGGTGTCGACGATTCGCCGTACCTGCAAGGCCTGTGCGACGGCCTCGCCGACGAGGTCGAGGTGATGTGGACCGGCCTCGACGTCGTGAACGACCGGATCGACGCGGTCGACGCCCGGCGGCGTGCCGAGCTGACCGGCCGAGCACCGCTCGTGTGGGACAACACGCCGGTCAACGACGGGCTGATGCGCGAGGCGCTCCACCTCGGTCCGCTCGGTGGTCGCGACCCGGTGCTGCGTGACGTGTGCAGCGGGATCCTCTGGAATCCGATGGAGTTCGCGACGGCGTCGATCGCCACGTGGACCAGCGCGGCCGCATGGCTCCGCGGCGACGACCACGTCGCGGCCTGGCAGACCGAGGTGCGCGCCCGCGGCTGGTACCACCTGGCCCTCGCCACCGCCTTCCGCGGCGAGCCGCACTGGCACGGCGACCTGCCCGATGCGACCTGGTGGACCGATGTCGCGGCGGCGCTCCCCGAGACGGCTGCCGAGGCCGGCCTCGACGACGGCGTGCAACCGTGGATCGACGCCGCCCGTGAGGGCGCTGCCATCGCGCTCGACGCGCTCGCCGTGATCGACCGGATCGCGACCAGGGGGACGGGGACCGGCACGACCATGCGCCAGTTCGGTCTCGCGTCGCGGTGGCGCACGTGGCGACGCCGCGACGTGCTCACCTACGGGGGTGGACCGCGCGTGCGGCCGGTGCTCGGCCAGGATGGCCGCGGCGAGTTCGTCGGCCGCGCCGCGGCGTTCGAGCTCGACGAGTCGCTGGTCGACGCGCTCGTCAGGCGGGCGATGCACTCCTGACATCGCCGCTCGGCGTGCCGGTCGGACGCTCGACCGTGCCGTCGGGACGACGGGCGAACCGCTGGGGATCGCTGCCGTGCACCGGCTCGTCCGACGTCCACGGCCAACCGCCGAACTGGGTGGCGCGGTAGTCGGCGAAGGCCTGTTCGATGCCCGCCCGGTCGTTCATCACGAACGGTCCGTACTGGGCGACCGGCTCGGCGATCGGCCGGCCCTGCAGCACCAGCACCTCGGCGCCGAGGTCGCTGTGCACCACGACGTCACGGTCGCACTCGAGCACGGCACCGTTGCCGACGGCGATCTCGTCGCCGTCGAAGCTCGCGCCCGCTCCGTCGCCGTTGCCGTCGAACACGTAGGCGAGGCGCACGGTCTCGTCGCCGAGCGCGGCCGGCATCGTCCACGACGCGCCGGGGTCGAGCCGCAGGTGCCAGATCGCGACGTCGCTGTGCGGCTGTGACGCCCACGACGACGGCGGCGGCGACGGCGGCACGCGCCCGGCCAGGGTGCCGGCCACGACGGTGATCTCGACGGCGCGACCCTGCTCGTCGCGCACCTCGAACTGCGGGATGTCGTCGGCCCACAGCATCGAGAAGTACGGCTCGGCGAACTTGTCGGCGGCCGGCAGGTTCACCCAGATCTGGAACAGCTCGAGCGTGTTCGGGCCGTCGGCATCGAGCAGCGGGAAGGTCTCGCTGTGCACGATGCCCTCGCCGGCCGTGAGCCACTGCACGTCGCCACCGCCGTAGCGGGCACCGGCGCCGAGCGAGTCGCTGTGGTCGACCAGGCCGCGACGCACGAACGTGACCGTCTCGAAGCCTCGGTGCGGGTGCTGGGGAAAGCCGGGCACGCGGTCGCCGTGGTACATCCGCCACCCGTCCTTGCCGGCGAAGTCCTGTCCGAGATCACGACCCTCGAGTGATGCGGCCGGGCCGTGCACCGCGTTGCCGGCCGGGTAGTGGTCGAGGTGGTGCACACAGAACAGGAAGGGATCGATGGTGGGCCACTGGAACCCGATCGGGAACCGCTGGACGACCGGTGAACCGGCGGGCCCCACGGCGCCATTGCTTGCGTTCGCAACGTTCATGCGACCAGAGTATCGGCCCCTTCAGCCGCCTGCTGCCGCGCCGGCGGCCGGGCCCGATCGCGCAAGGTCGCGCACGATCTGCTGCGAGGCGAGCCGCCCCGGCCCGCCCGTGACGCAGCCGCCCGGATGGGTGCCCGACCCGCACTGGTAGTAACCGTGGATCGGGGTGCGGTACTGGTTCCAGCCGGGCGCGGGCCGGAAGAAGTACAGCTGCGGCGACATCAGCTCACCGGCGAAGATGTTGCCCTCCGACAGGCCGACGGTGCGCTCGATGTCGAGCGGCGTGACGACCTCGCGTCGCAGCACGAGCTTCGAGAAACCGGGGAACAACTCCTCGAGCCGGCGCTGCACGGTGTCGCCGAGGTTGTCGCGCTCGGTGTCCCAGTCGCTGCCCTTCAGCTTGTACGGCGTGTAGTGCGTGAAGCACGACATGACGTGCTTGCCGGCCGGCGCCATGTCGGGGTCGATCGTCGACTGGATGCAGCAGTCGAGGTATGGCTTCGACGAGTACCAGCCGTACTTCGCCTCGTCGAACGCGCGCTCCAGGTAGTCCATCGACGGCGCGATGTTGGTGAAGCCGCGGAACTGGGTGCCGTCGAGACCGGGGAACTCGGGCAGGCCGTCGAGCGCGAAGTTCACCTTCGACGACGTGCCCTGGAACTTGTACCGCTGGATGTTCTCGACGAGGTCCTCGGGCAGTTCGCGCGGCTCGACGAGCTCGGGGAACGTGCGCCTCGGGTCGAGGGCGCTCACGACCACCGGCGCGTGCAGTTCGGTGCCGTCGGCGAGGACGACACCGGTGGTGCGGCCGTTCGTGGTGAGCACCTTCGACACCGCGGCCTCGAGCTTGATCTCGGCGCCGAAGGACTGCGCCGCACGGGCGAGCACCTGGGTGAGCCCGCCGTTGCCGCCCTTGTGGAAGCCCCAGTTGCCGAACACGCCATCCTGCTCGCCCATGTTGTGGAACAGCAGCACGACACCCGAGCCCTGCGACCGCGGACCCACCTTGGTACCGATGATGCCCGACGACGACAGCAGACCCTTCAGCAGCTCGCCCTCGAAGTAGTCGTCGAGGAAGTCGGCCGCGCTGCCGGTGAGGAGGCGCACGATGTTGTGCAGCACCCGCTGCGGCAGACCCTTCAGGTGCTTCGCGAGATCGGCCAACGCGAGCGCGTCCTCGGCCTGCCCGCTGAACAGGTTGGGCGGCACGCTGTCGAACAGCGGCTTCAGGGCCTGCACGATCTGCGCCATGTCGTGGCCGTACTGGTCGTAGGCGTCGGCGTCGCGGCGCGAGTGCCGCGAGATCTCCTGGATGGTGAGGTTGCGGTCCTTGCTGAGCGTGATGTGCCCGCCGTCGTCGGCCGGGGCGAAGCTGTGCGGCATCAGCAGCGGGAAGTAGCCGTGCTTCACGAGGTCGAGCTCGTGGATGATGTCGGGCCGGAGCAGGCTCACCGCGTAGGAGAACGTCGTGAAGTGGAAGCCGGGCATCAGCTCCTCGGTGATCGCCGCGCCGCCCACCAGGTGTCGCCGCTCGAGGATGAGGGTGCGCAGGCCGGACTTCGCCAGATAGGCACCGTTCACCAGCCCGTTGTGGCCACCGCCGATCACGATGGCGTCGTAGGTGCGCGAGGCGGTCATGCGGATGCTCCTGCTGGGTTGGTGGTCGAGGCGGCGGCGGTCTTGCGGGCGGGATTGAACAACGGTGGCCTGGCCACCTCGCACGCCACCGTCTGGTAGCGGTGGTTGATCGTGACCTCGAGGTGCACCTTCGAGCCCGGCGCGGCGAGGTGCGGACGCACCCGCGCCATCGCGATGTGGCGCTGCAACGCCGGCGAGTACATGAAGCTCGTCGTGTAACCCACGCGCTCCATGCCGTCGTCGTACAGCATCATCTCCCACACCACCGGGTGCTCGTCCTTGGGCGGGATGATGCCCTCTGCGCGGTACCGGCGGTCCCAGTCCTGCCAGTCGACCTTCAACCCGACCATGCGCCACCGCGACGTGCCGTCGGTCAGTTCGCGGCGGATCGCGTCGCGGCCGATGAAGGCACGGTCGGTGGTGGCGATGTCCTTGAGCATCCATCCGAAACCGAGCTCGACCGGTGTGGTGCGCTCTTCATCGGTGTAGGCGAACCGGCTGGAGTGGAAGTCGACGTCGATCAGCACGAGGCCCGCTTCGATGCGCAGCATCAGCAGCGCCGACATGCCGACCGGGATGACCCCCTGCCCCGCCGATGCGTCGACGATCGCGTCGAACACGGCGTTTGCGTCGTCGGCCTCGACCCACACCTCGTAGCCGAGGTCGCCGGTGTAGCCCGTGCGCGACACGTTGACCGCGGCGCCGCCCATCTTTGCGGGCGTGTGGTGGAAGAAGCCGAGCCCACCGACCGCGTCGTCGAGGGCGGCGAGGATGCCTCGCGATCGCGGCCCCTGCAGTGCGAGCGAGCCGTACTGGGCCGACACGTCCTCGATGAGCACCCGCTGGCGACCGATGCGGTCGGAGAACCAGGCGAGGTTCGGTTCGGCCGAGGTGAGCAGGAAGTGGTCGCTGCTGTAGCGGAACACGACGCCGTCTTCGACGATGTGGCCGCTGTCGTCGCACCACAGGGTGTACTGGGCCTGTCCGTCGCGGCACAGCCGGATGTCGCGGGTGAGCACCCCGGCGAGAAAGGCCTCGGCGTCGTGGCCCGTGATGCGGTACTTGTACAGCGGCGACGTGTCGACGATGCCGGCGGCGTTGCGCACGGCGAAGTACTCGAACTTGTCGTCCATCTGGTACTTCACCGCGGCCAGGTGGCCCGACCAGTGCTGCCAGAGCCCGGTGCGGTTGAGCGGGGCCAGCCGCTCGTGGAAGGGCGTCGTCCGGATCATCGTCGCACCGTACCCCTTGTTGGACAGTTGCGCAATGAATCCTGGCGGGGCGATCGAGTAGCCGACGACCGAACCATCAGGATGCGCCCGAGGTCCCACCACCGACGGCGCGCAGACATCGGCCACGCGGGGCGCCGGCAAGTGCGGATCGGGGGACCCCGTCTTGATCCGACGTTGACGTTCGCGGCGCCCACGTTGGCCGCCATCACGCCACACACCCCTGCTGAGCTGGGACGACGCCCGCCAGTCGGCCACCCACGGTGGTGGCCGGCCGACCACGCAACGCGGTGATCCGGGGGATGAAGCTTGTCCCTCCCTGAACTGGTGTTTCGTCAGCGGAACTGCCTGAATGTGCCTGCCGGGCGAGCACACCGCCCGGCTGACCGGTCCCCCGGCACCCATCCGCCCGCACCCACCGCCTCGCGATCTGCGCCACCTGAGGAGTTCCACGATGTCGACGACCACGAGACGGGCGAGCCGCGGCAGCGGTTCGTCGCGGCGACGCACCGCCGTCGTCGCGTCGGTGTCGCTGGCAGCGCTCGCGTCGTCGCTCGCCGCGCCGGTCGCTGCCTCCGACGTTCCCGCCGGGACCGGCAACCAGACCGTGAGCACCGAGATCGACGTCGTCGTCCGAGCGGCAGCGGGCCGCGTCGACGAGGCCCGCACGGCGTTCGCAGCCCTCGGGGGCACGATCGATACCGACCTGCCGATCATCGATGGCTTCTCCGGCTCGATCGATCCTGCCGACCTCGCTCGACTCGACGCGTCGGCGGCGATCGTGTCCGTCACGCCCGATCAGGCGCTCGCACCGATGTCGACCGAGCCCACGCTCGGGTACGACCGGCGCGACACGGGGTCGATGTCGGCGATCACCCGCATCACCGGCGCCCAGCGGCTGTGGGACGCCGGGTTCGTCGGCCAGGGCATCGACGTCGCCGTCATCGACACGGGCGTCACGCGGGTGCCCGGTCTCGACGCGCCCGGCAAGGTGCTCGACGGTCCCGATCTCTCGTTCGACTCGCTCGACGAAGGCCTGGTGTCGAGGGACGCCTTCGGTCACGGCACGCACATGGCGGGGATCATCGCCGGGTCCGACGTGGCTCCGGGCACGAGCGGCCGGCGGTGCCGCACCTGCACCGGCCGCAGCGCGTACACCGACACCACCAAGTTCGTGGGCCTCGCCCCCGAAGCCCGCGTCATCAACGTCAAGGTGGGCGCGTACGACGGCGCCGCCGACGTGTCGCAGGTGATCGCCGCGATCGACTGGGTCGTGCAGCACCGCGCCGACCCGGGCGTGAACATCCGCGTGCTCAACCTCAGCTTCGGCACCGACTCGACACAGGATCCCGCGCTCGATCCGCTGGTGTTCGCCGCCGAGCAGGCGTGGCGGGCCGGGATCGTCGTGGTGGCCTCGGCAGGCAACGAGGGCCTCGCCAGCGGTGCCGGGTCGGCGCTGGCGACGCCGGCCGTGTCGCCGTCGATCATCGCCGTCGGCGCGAGCGATCCTCGCGGCACCATCACCACCTCCGACGACGTGATCCCCGACTTCGCGCAGCACGGCAGCCCGGCCCGCGGGGTCGACGTCGTGGCGCCCGGCGTGTCGGTCATCGGGCTCCGCGTGCCCGGCGGCTTCATCGACACCAACGTGGGCACCGGCCGCGTGGGCGAACGGTTCCAGCGGGCGACGGGCACCAGCCAGGCGACGGCCGTGGTCTCCGGCCTCGTGGCCCTGCTGCTCTCGCGTTCGCCGCAGGCCACCCCCGACATGATCAAGGCGTACCTCACGGGGAACGCGAAGCCGCTCGACGGCGACGAGTCCGATCGGCGGAACGAACAGGCATCGTCGGCCGACCAGGACTCGACCGAGCGGTGGTACGCCGGCGCCGGATCCGCCTTCGTCGGTGGGAGCCGTCGCATGCCGGCCGTCACCGCGCCGGCCCCCTCGGGCACCGGTCTCGGCAGCCTCGAGGCGTCACGGGGCAGCTATCACGTCACCAACGGCGAGACGGAACTGCACGGCGAGGTCGACATCTTCGGTGCCCCCTGGGACCCGGCGGCGTGGACCGCGGCCTCTGGCGCGCAGGCCGCGTGGTCGGGTGGCGTCTGGAACGGCAACCGGTGGACAGGCGACGGCTGGGGCGACACCGGTTGGGTGAACGTGACCTGGACCGGCGACGACACCACCGCCGACGACTGGGCGGGGGTGCGCTGGAAGGGCGTCCGGTGGAAGGGCGTCATCTGGGACGGCGTGCGATGGAAGGGTGCCGACTGGACGTCGGGACAGTGGACCTCGGGCGGCTGGAGCGGCGTCCGATGGAGGGGCGTCGTCTGGTCCGACGCCGCATGGTCCTGATCGCGCAACCGACGCCGGCGGGGCACGAGCCGGCTGCCGCGCCGAGCACGGGCGTCGAGCCGGCCACCCAGGATCTGGCCGGACGGCGAACGCTCGTCCTCACCGTTGCGCTCGTCGCCGTGTCGGCCACGGTGCTCGCGACGAGCGACGCGCTCGACCCACCCGTGCTCGACGTCTCGCTGTCGTGGTGGGTGCTCGCGATGATCGCCGCGCTCGCGCTGGTGACCGAGTTCGACGTGGAGTTCCGCCGCGAGGCCGTCACGTTCACCTTCAGCGAGGTGGTGCTCGTGATCGGGCTCTTCCTGGCGTCGCCCTGGTCGCTGGTGATCGGGCGTCTCGTCGGCGAGGGTGCCGTGCTGGTGGGCAAGGAACGCCAGCCGCTGCGCAAGACCGGCTTGAACCTCGCCAGTTCGCTGGCGGAGCTGACGACGTTGTTCGTGGTTCACGACCTCCTCGGCGGCGGCACCGACGTGACCGAGCCGTTGGACTGGGCCGTGGCCCTGGTCGCGGTCGCGTGCGCCGATCTCGTGGGGTACGCGGTGATCCATCGTGCGCTGCGGTGGCACGGCGCGCCGATCACATTGCGGTCGCTGCTGCGCATCGCCGTGATCACGGTGCCGGTGAACACCAGCTTCGCGCTCGTCATCGGCATCCTGCTCGTCGACCGACCGGTCGGCGCCCTCCTCCTGCTCGGCGTCGGCGGCTTCCTGGTGCTGTCGTACCGGTCGTACACGTCGCTGCGCCAGCGCTTCGAGAGCCTCTCGCTGCTCTACGACTTCACGAGGTTGGTGAGCGGCGCGCAGCGTCCCGATGCGGTGCTCGAGGCGATGCTCGCCCAGGCGAAGGACCTGCTGCGCGCCGAGCGGGCCGAGATCTGGCTGCACGACGAGACCATGCTGCGGCTGAGCGTCGACGACCACGGCCGCTCGGCCGGCGAGGTGCCCGCGATGCGTGCCGACACGATCGCCACCTGGTTCCGTGTCCACCAGGGCGCGACGATCATCGGCGCACATCCGACGCGCTCCCCCGGTGGCGGCCGCGCCGCCGAGCATGCCGGCCGGACCCTGCTCGAGGCGCTCGAGGCGAACGACTGCATCGTCGCCCCGATCACCGAATCGGGCGAGGTGGTCGGCCTCGTCGCGGTGGTGAACCGGCTCGGCGGATCGAATGCGTTCAACGACTCCGACCGCACGATGTTCGCGACCCTCGCCAACCACGCCAGCGTCGCGCTGGAGAACGGCCGGCTGATCGATCGCCTGCACGAAGAGGCGCGGCTGCGCGAGCACGAGGCCCTTCACGATGCGCTCACCGGGCTGCCGAACCGGGTGCTGCTCGGCGACCGGCTCCGCGACGAGCTCGTCGGTGTGGTCGACCACGGCAACACGCTCGCGGTGGGCCTCATGGACCTCGACGGGTTCAAGGAGGTGAACGACACGCTCGGCCACCAGGCCGGCGACGTCGTCCTCGGTGAGGTCGCCCGCCGACTCGCGTACGCGGCCGAGACGGCGGCGCTCGTGGCGCGCCTCGGCGGCGACGAGTTCGCGATCCTCGTCGACCGCACGAGCGACCGGATGGAGCTGGAGTCGCTGGCCCGTCGCATCCGTGAGGAGCTGGCCCGCCCGTTCGACATCGACGGTGTCCGCATCAACATCAGTGCCAGCATCGGCTTCGCGATCGCACCCGACGACGCGGCCGACGCACCGACGCTGCTGCAGCGCGCCGACGTGGCGATGTACAGCGCCAAGGCGGGCCACGGCAACGGCGTCGCCTTCTACGAGGCCATCCGCGACGAGAACTCACCGCGACGCCTGGCCCTCGCGACCGATCTCCGGGCAGCGATCACCGACGGTCAGCTCAGCCTGGTGTTCCAACCCAAGGCGCGCCTTGTCGACGACGAGGTCGTCGGCTTCGAGGCGCTGGTGCGCTGGCGCCACCCGGAGCTGGGCCAGGTGTTCCCCGACGAGTTCATCCCGATCGCCGAGCGCACGGGCAGCATCGGCGACCTGACCGTGTGGGTGTTGCGGACGTCGGTCGCGCAGCTGGCCGAGTGGTCGGCGCGAGGTCATCGTTGGTCGGTCGCGGTGAACGTCGCGATGCGCAACCTGCTCGACGACGACTTCTCGACGATCGTCGACGAGCTGCTCGCCCGTCACGGCTGCGACCCGTCGTCGTTGATCCTGGAGATCACCGAGACGAGCGTCATGACCGACACGGCGCGCACGCTCGACGTGATGCGCCGCCTGTCCGAACTCGGCGTGCGGTTGTCGATCGACGACTTCGGGACCGGCTACTCGTCGCTGTCGTACCTCCAGCAACTGCCCGTCGAGGAGCTCAAGATCGACAAGTGCTTCGTGCGCGACATGGTGACCGACGCCGGCGCCGAGGCGATCGTCCGTTCGGTGCTCGACCTGGCGAACAACCTCGATCTGCGGGTCGTGGCCGAAGGCGTCGAGGACCGCCAGACGTGGGAGCGGCTGCGCCAGTTGGGCTGCCAGATCGCGCAGGGCTACTTCATGTCGCGGCCGATGCCACCGGACGACATCGAGCACTGGTACGCCGCGATGCGCAAGGAGTGGCCGCTGCAGGTCGCCGGCCAGCACCTCACCTCGCTCGGCACCTGAGCCATGCTGTTCACACCGCCGACTCACACGATCGCTAGCTTTCGCCGGCATGAGTGACGCCCCCGTGAACGACGCCCCCCGCACCGACGAGGAGTTCCTGCAGATCGCGATCGAACAGGCCCGCGTCGGCAGGTCCGAAGGCGGCATCCCGATCGGCGCGGCACTCGTGGTCGACGGCCAGGTGCTCGCAGCAGGCCGCAACCGGCGCGTGCAGGAGGGCAGCGCGATCCATCACGGCGAGACCAACGCGCTCGAGCTGGCCGGACGCCAACCGGCGACCGTGTACGCCCGTTCGACGATGTACACGACCCTGTCGCCGTGCCACATGTGTACGGGCGCGATCCTGCTGTACGGCATCCCGAGGGTGGTCATCGGCGAGAACCGAACGTTCATGGGGGCCGAGGACCTGCTGCGCAGCCACGGCGTGGAGGTGGTGGTTCTCGACTCCGCCGACTGTGTCGAGATCATGGAGCGCTTCATCGAGGAGTGCCCCTCGCTCTGGAACGAGGACATCGGCGAGCCCGACGCCTGACGACCCGTCCAGAGCGTGACCGGCCGACATGTACCCGACCACCCGACCATGAGCGAAACACCGAGAGAGCCCGCCGCACCCACCGGCGGCCGTGTCGGCGACGAGGTGCGGACGCGTCGGCTCGCTGCCGGACTGTCCATCGCCGAGCTCGCTCGCCGAGCCGACGTGTCGGCTGCTTTCATCAGCCAGCTCGAAGCGGGCCGGAGTTCGATCAGCATCGCGACGATGTACCGGGTCGCCCACGCACTGTCGTGCAGCGCGAACTCACTGCTCGGTGCGAGCGAACCACGACCCCACGTCACCCGTGCCGGCACCGGGCCCCGCCTCGCCGCTGGCGCCGGCGAGCATTCGCAGGACCCCCGGTTGCTGTCGAGAACCGGCGACGACGTGATGCTCGAGGCGTACCACTACGTGATCGCTCCCGACGATGACGAACAGGAGTGGTTCCAGCACGAGGGCGAGGACTTCGTGTACGTGATCAGCGGCCACATCTCGATCGTGTTCGATGACGGCACCCGCGTCGAGCTCTCGACCGGTGACTCGATGCACCACGCCGGCACCGTCGGCCATCGCTGGCTGTTGCTCGGCGACGAGGCGGCGGAGGTGATGTGCATCGTCGGCTCACCCCCGGCGACCACACCAGCTCGACCGCCGGGGAACTGAACGCACGTCTCGTCGACGGTCGTGCGACGCGCACGACACGCGTGACACACGCTGTTCACACGGCCGTGATCCCGTGATCGTAAGCGTCACTTACGATCCGCGGCGTGGCGACCAGGATGACCAACACCCACCCGGCACTCCGACGCTGCTGGCATCCGGTCGCACTCGTCGCCGACGTCCCGGAAGGTGTGCCGCTCGGTGTCCGGCTGCTGGGCGAACGGTGGTTGGTCGCACGTCTGGGCGGCCGGCTGGTCGCCATGCGCGACCGGTGCCCTCATCGCATGGTGCCGCTCAGCGCCGGACGGATCGTCGACGACGAACTCGAGTGCCCGTACCACGGCTACCGGTTCGACGCGACCGGCCGCACGACGCTCATCCCGGCGCTCGGCCCCGATGTCCCGATACCACCGAAGGCGTGCGTCGACACGGCCCTCGTCGCCGAACGCTTCGGCATGGTGTGGTTGTGCCTCGACGACGATCCGATCGACGACATCCTCGACGACTCCCCGTTCCACGATCCGATCAACGACACCTTCGTCTCCGGCCCGTTCACGACGAAGGTGAGCGCTGGGATCCTGGCCGACAACTTCCTCGACTCGGCCCACTTCCCGTTCCTCCACGCGGGCACGTTCGGTGCCGGCGACGACGGCAAGCCGACGCTCACCGTGCATCGCGACGGGTGGCGCATCACCCAGATCGACCAGCAGATGGTGGACGGCGCGCACCTCGAACATGCCGAGCCGAGCACCGCCGTATACACCGTCGCTGCCCCGTTCGTCGTCGAACTACGACTCGACCGCCCGGGCGGTTCGGACTTCATCTGGTCGTTCGTGTGCCCCGCCGACGACGACTCGTCGGTGTGGTGGATGGTGCACGCCTATCCGCTGGAGGGTGACGCCGAGCAGATCGCCGGTGCGCAACAGCTGCAGACCCAGGTCGGCGTCGAGGACCTGTGGATCCTCGATCAGATGGACGACCCGACGATCGCCCTCGACGTGCGCGCCGAGGTGCACACCAAGGCCGATCTCGGTTGTCTCGAGTACCGGCGGATGCTGATCGACCTCGCAGCAACCGCCGCATCGGAAGCGACATGAGCGGGCTTGCCGGGTCGCTCGACTTGCTCACCGTTCCGACCATCGACCTGACCGGCTGGGCAGGAGGTGAGCCCACCGCTCGCGCGGCGATCGCGGCCGAACTGGACCATGCGTGCCGGACCGTCGGCTTCATGCAGATCGTCGGGCACGGCATCCCCGACTCGGCCGTCCACGACCTGACCGAGGCCATGGACGAGTTCTTCGGACTGCCGCTCGAGGTGAAGTGTCGCTCGATCGCGCCACGGGCGTCCATCAATCGTGGCTACACGGTGCCAGGGTCGGAGAAGCTGAGCTACAGCCTCGGCGTCGACTCGCCCGCCGACATGTTCGAGGCGTTCAACATCGGCGCGAGCACCGCCGACTTCCCCGACCTCGACCTCGATCCGGAGATCTACGCGGCGGACATCTGGCCCGAGAACAACGCTCGCTTCCGCGACGGCGCCGTCGGCTGGTTCCGCCACGCGGCGGCGCTCGCCCGCACGATGACCGACGTGTTCACTGTGGCGCTCGGCCTCCCCGATGGCTACTTCAGGCCGTTCACCGACCACTCCATCGATGTCCTGCGGATGGTGAACTACGCACTCCCCGAAGGGACCGACCTCGAACCCGACCAGCTCGGGATGGGCGCTCACACCGACTACGGCATCGTCACGATCCTGTGGGCCGACCCGGTGCCAGGCCTGCAGGTGCTCGACAGCGTCGGGGTGTGGCACCCGGTCGTTCCAGCGCCCGGTGCTCTGCTCGTGAATCTCGGCGACCTGCTCGCTCGATGGACGAACGATCGCTGGACGTCGACGATGCACCGCGTGGTGCCCCCGACCGGACCGGACGGACGCTCCATGCGGCGTCGCTCCGCAGCGTTCTTCCACGACGGGAATGCCGACGCGCTCATCTCCACGCTCACCCCGTGTCGCAGCGCCGAGGGCACCGGCTACGACGACGTCACCATCGCCGAGCACCTCGCGCAGAAGCTCGCTGGGTCACGCGGCCTCGAACTCAACGACCACGCTTCACGCGAGGCCGCGAGGATCGCGGGAGCGTCGTCGTGACGACCGAAGGCACCGTGGACGTGACCACGTCCGACGGCGAGTCGTTCATCCCGCTCGTCGATCTCTCGCGTTGGTTCGACGGCACGTCGACCGAGCGCGCCGCCCTGGCCGCCGAGGTCGACGGTCATCTCCGGCGGTGCGGGTTCCTCGTGGTCACGAACCACCGGGTCCCGCGTGCCGTGATGGACGAGTGCCGCGAGCAGGCGCGCCGGTTCTTCCACGGGTCGCCAACTGACAAGGCCGAAGTTGCGTTCAGCGGCGGCGCCTACCGCGGCTGGGTCGGGCCGGGGCTCGAATCGAATGCCGCGACCTACGGCGTGGCGACGGCACCGGATCTGAAGGAGACGTTCGCCTACGGGCCCGTCGATCTACCGGACGAGTCGCTGCGCACCAGTGCACCGCGGTGGTACGGCCCGAACCGGTGGCCGGCGGAGCCCGAGGCGTTCCGCCCTGCGGCCGAGGCCTGGTGGCGCGCGGCGCGGGCGTTGTCGGACGAGCTGCACGACCTGCTCTCCCTGGCGCTCGGGTTGCCCGAGCGGCGGTTGCGCGAACTCAGCACGGCGACCACGGCGACGGTGTCGATCAACTGGTACGGCCCGCGAGGCGATATCGCGCCGCTCCCCGATCAGTTCCGCATCGGTCCGCACACCGACTTCGGCATGCTCACCGTGCTCGACCGCGAGCCGGGGATGGGTGGGCTGCAGGTGCTCGACGACGACGGCAGGTGGGTCGATGCACCGACCATCCCCGGCAGCCTCATCATCAACACCGGCGATCTGATCAAGCAGTGGACCAACGATCGGTGGCGGTCCAACGAGCACCGGGTGCTGCCACCACCGGCCGACGATCCGAACGAGGAGCTCATCAGCCTGGTCTACTTCGGGGAACCGAACCACGACGTCGTGGTCGAGGCCTTCCCGAGCTGCGTGAGCGACGAGGTGCCTGCGGCCTACCCGCCGGTGCCCGCCCACGTCTACCTCGCCGGGAAGATGGATGCACTGGCGGTCGAGCCGTGACGGTCACCGACGAGCCCGTCGCGATCGACGACGAGGTGCTCCGCCGCTTGCCGAAGGTCGAGCTGCACTGCCACCTCGAGGGGAGCATCCGGGCGGCGACCCTGGTGGAACTGGCGGCGACCCACGGGATCCCGCTGCCGACCACCGACCACGACGCGCTCTACCGCTACCCCGACCTCGCGGGGTTCCTGGTGGTGTACGAGACCGCCTGCAGTGCCCTGCGAACTGCCGCCGACTTCGCCCGCGTCACGTACGAGGCACTGGAGGACGCCGTGCTCTCGAGCAACGTTCGCTACCGCGAGATGTTCTTCAACCCGACGCTCCATCCCGGCACGCCATATCCCGTGATGCTCGAGGGCATCCTCGACGGCATCCGTGCCGCCGAGCGCGACCACGGGATCACCACCCGGTTGATCCCGTCGATCTATCGCCAGGATCCGGTGGCATCGGCCCTGGAGTTGGTGGCGACCGTCGCCGAGCACCGCGACGACCATGTCGTCGGCATCGGCATGGACGGCGACGAGCTGGCCGATCCTCCGGAACGCTTCGTGGCGGTGTACCGGGCCGCTGCGGCCATCGGTCTGCACCGTTCGGCCCACGTCGCCCACGACGGACCGGCGTCGATGATCGAGACATGCCTCGACGATCTCGGCTGCGAGCGGGTCGACCACGGCTACCACGTCGTCGACGATCCTTCGCTCGTGTCCCGGTTGCGCGACGCCGGCACCACGTTCCTCTGCGCGACGCCCACCCCACCGCTGTGCGGCTGGTCGGACGTCTTCGACGAGAGCCCAGTACGGCGCATGATCGAGGCAGGACTCCGGGTGACCCTCAACTCCGACGACCCGCCCATGCTGCACACCGACCTCGGCACCGAGTTCGTGAAGGTGTGCAACGGCTGGCGGCTCACGCCGGAGCGCACCAAGCAGCTCGTCACCGATGCGATCGATGCCGCATGGTGCGACCCGACCGAGCGGGCGGCCCTCGCCCGCTCGATCACCCCCGAACTCGATCGGATGCTCGGACTCTCCCCGGGCTGACCGGCGCCCATCCCACGCCACCGCCCTTCATCCACCCGAAACGGAGCAGCAATGAGGAACAGATTCGATCCCGGTGTCATGAACACCGTCACCGAGACCAACCGGGCGTCCAGCTCGAACCGACACACGCACCGAGCGAACCGGACCACCAGCACCACCCGCACGAACCGCACCACCCGCACCACCCGCTTCGGAGCGATCCTGATCGGCGCCTCCCTGCTCGTCGCGGCCTGTGGCAGCGACGACGAGGAAGCGGCCGGGACCGCGCCGGCAGCGACGGAGGCACCGGCCGACGCGTCGGCGACCACCGCCGCCGACGCAGCCACCGCACCTGCGGCGTCGGGCGACTTCAGCGACCTCAAGGTCGTGATGATCCTCGACGGGTCGGCCGAGGACGGCGGCTGGAACACCGCTCACGTGAAGGGCGGCGAGGCGATCGAGGCCGCCTTCCCGGGCATGACGATCGAGTACGTCGAGGAGGTCGCACCCGGCCAGACCGCCACCAACGCGTTCGAGGACGCCGTGGCCGCCGACGCCGACGTGGTCATCGGCACGACCTTCTACCAGGACGACATGATGGACGTCGCCGCCGCCAATCCCGACGTCACGTTCCTCACGTGGGCCGGCTACGAGACAGCCCCCAACGTCGGGCACTTCGACGGGGCCTCCGAGGACGGCCGCTACCTCGACGGCATCGTCGCCGGCAGCCTGACGAAGAGCAACATCATCGGCTATGCGGCGGGCTTCCCCTTCAACGAGGTGAACCGGGCGATCAACGCCTTCACGCTCGGCGCCAAGTCGGTGAACCCGGACGTCGAGGTGCAGGTGGTGTACGTGAGCACCTGGTTCGACCCGGCGATCGAACAGCAGGCCGCCGAGGCGCTCGTGAACGCCGGCGCCGACGTGCTCGCCCACGAGGTGGGCGCTCAGGTGTACGCGACCGTCGCGGCGAAGGCCGGCGGCTACGTCGTCGGCTACACGAACGACTGGTCGACGATCGAGCCCGACGCGTGGGCATCGTCGTTCCTCTACAACTGGGGTCCGTACTACGTGAGCCAGGTCCAGGCGGTCCTCGACGGCACCTGGGAGCCGGCGATCAGCTTCGGCGGTCTGAAGGACGACTTCATCGATTTCGCCCCGTACGGCCCAGCGGTCACACCCGAGATCCTCGCGCTCGTCGAGGAGGCCAAGGCCGGGATCATCGACGGCTCTCTCGACATCTTCGCCGGCCCCATCTCCGACAACGCCGGCAACGTCGTCATCGCCGAGGGAGAGACGGTTCCGTTCGAGACCCGTACCGAGTGCTGTCAGTGGCTCGTCGAGGGCGTGGTCGGCGAGATCCCCGCCTGACCCGACGCAACAACCGACCGAGAAGCCCGATCGATCTTGCCCACGGAACCTCGTCCCGTCTCGCTGCAGGTCCGCGAGCTCAGCAAGTCGTTCTACGGCGTGCCCGCCGTCGACGGGGTCGGCTTCGACCTCGTCGGCGGCGAGATCCACGGGCTGCTCGGTGAGAACGGGGCCGGCAAGTCGACCCTGTGCTCGATGCTGGCCGGCCTCTACCGGCCCGACTCGGGCCACATCCTGCTCGACGGCGAGGAGCTGCACCTGCGCTCGCCGGACGATGCCGCTGCTCACGGGATCGGCATGGTGTACCAGCACTTCCGACTCGTCGACAGCTTCACCGTCGCCGAGAACATCGTGCTCGGTCATCGTGCGCCAGGGTCGGCGCGAGCGTCGGGTCGGCGGGCGCGGCGTGAACTCGACGAGCGGGTCGCCCAACTCGCGGACGACTACGGGCTCGAGGTGCATCCGACGGCTCCGGTCTGGCAGCTGTCGGTCGGCGAACGCCAACGGGTCGAGATCCTCAAACAGCTGTACCGGGGTGCCCGAATCCTGATCCTCGACGAGCCGACCGCGGTGTTGGCGCCGCACGAATCCGACCGCCTCTTCGAGGCCGTGCGACGCATGGTCGAGACCGGGCACGCGGTCGTGCTCGTGTCGCACAAGATGCAGGAGATCCTCGGCCACACCGACCGCGTGACCGTCCTCCGGAGTGGTCGAAACGTCGGCGAGGGCGCGACCGACACGCTCACGCCCGCGATGTTGGCGACGATGATGTTCGGCGGCACCCATGTGCCCGACGACGACATCGCACACGAACCGAACGAGCCGGGTGAACCGGTGTTGGTCGTCGACGGTCTGCGGGTCGCCGGCGATCACGGGCGGGCCGCTGTCGACGGGGTGACCGTCACCGTGCGACGCCACGAGATCGTGGGGGTGGCCGGGGTCGCAGGTAACGGCCAACGCGAGCTCCACGAGGCGATCGCCGGCCTCCGTCCGTTCAGCGATGGCTCGATCACGATCGACGGTCACGAGTGCAGCCGGACGAGTCCCCGGCAGCGCCACGAAGCCGGTCTGGCGTACGTCCCGGAGGACCGGCTCGGCACGGGCCTGGCGCCAGGTCTGACGATCGAGCACAACATTGCACTGCGCAGCTTCGCCCGCCGTCCGCACAGCCGCGCTGGGTGGCTGAACACCCGTGCGATCGAGGCGACGTCGAGCCGTCTCGTCGCGGACTTCGACGTGCGCGGCGCGAGGCCGGGCATGCCGGTGAGCTTCATGTCCGGCGGCAACCTGCAGAAGGCGATCCTGGCCCGCGAGCTCACCGAGCACCACGAGGTACTCGTCGCCGCCGCGCCCACCCGAGGGCTCGACATCGCGGCCGCAGCGGCCGTGCGCACCCAGTTGCGCGCCGAGCGCGACGGCGGCCGTGGCGTGCTGTTGTTCTCCGAGGATCTCGCCGAGGTGCTCGAGCTCTCCGACGTGGTGGTCGTGATGTTCAAGGGTCGCGTCGTGGGCACCTTCGACCGGGCCGGCGCCGACCCCGAGCGGATCGGCCTGTTGATGTCGGGTGCGCTCGACGGGTCGGACGGGTCGTCGTCGGCCGGCGACACGGGGATCGCATGAGCGCCGTCGCCAGCTGGTTCGACCGGGTCGCCGTGTCACCGCGTCCGCGGCCCACCGTGTTCGTCCGCGCAGGAGTGCCGATGCTCTCGCTCGTGGTCGCGCTCGGTCTCGGCGCGGCGATACTCGCCGTCACCGGCGCCGATCCGCTCGAGGCCTACCGCACGATGTTCGACGCCAGCCTCAACGGGACGGCCGCGATCGAGCGCACCCTCACCTATGCGACACCGCTGATCCTGACCGGTCTGGCCGCCGCGGTGTCGTTCCGCATGCGCACCTACAACATCGGTGCCGAGGGCCAGTTGTTCATGGGTGCGATCGCCGCCAGCGGCGTGGCACTCGCGCTGCCCGCCGACCTGCCGACACCGTTGATACTGCTCGCCGTCATCGGTGCCGGGGCGGTCGCCGGCGCGGTGTGGGCCGGGTTCGCCGCGATCCCGAAAGCGCTGCTCGGCACCGACGAGATCATCACGACCCTGATGTTGAACTTCGTGGCGCTCGCCTTCATGAACTACCTGATCTTCGGGTCGATGTCGTTCTGGCGAGATCCCGACCGTCCGGTGCCACAGGGCAAGCAGATCCCCGACCACGCCGTGCTCCCGGCCATCTCCGGCCGCTTGCACATCGGATTCGCGATCGCGGTCGTGCTCGCCGTGGTGCTCTGGCTGCTCCTCCGGAACACCACGTTCGGCTTCCGCCTGCGGACGATCGGCGACTCGCATCGCGCCGCGACCTACGCAGGGATCGGCGTCCCGGCGGCCACGATCGCCGTGATGTCGATCTCGGGCGCGCTCGCGGGCGTGGCCGGTGCGATCGAGGTGAGTGGCGTCACCGATCGACTCGACCCCAAAGCACTGGCGATCGAGCTCGGATACACGGGCATCGTGATCGCTGCCGTCGCGCGGCTGCACCCCCTCGGTGTGGTTCCCGTCGCCGCGCTGCTCGCAGCGATCACGACCGCCGGCGGGAGTATGCAGTCGATCGGCGTCCAGGTGGAGGTCGTGGTGCTGCTCCAGGGCCTCATCTTCCTGGCGGTCACCGCAGGAGAGTTCTTCGTCACCAACCGGCTCGAGCTTCGGCGACCCGCTGCAGCCCCGCAGGCATCGCCGCCGACACCCGCGACTGCGGCGGGTGGAGGTGGGTCGTGAACGATTCGGTGCTCGTCCTCTCGATCGCGAGCGCGCTGGTCGCAGGCACCCCGATCCTGTTGGCCGCGCTCGGTGAGATCGTCACCGAACGTGCAGGCGTGATGAACCTCGGCGTGGAGGGGATGATGCTCGTCGGAGCGGTCAGCGCGTTCTGGGCAGGGGTGCACACCGGCAACCTCGCCGTGGCACTGCTCGTCGGCGGCCTGGCCGGATCGTTGCTGTCGCTCGTACATGCCGTGCTCGCGATCACGCTGCGCGTCAACCAGACCGTGTCGGGCCTCTCGCTGGTGATCGTGGGCAGCGGTCTCTCAGCGTTCATCGGCAACGTCGGTGACTCCCCGCTGTTGGAGGCTCCCAACGGCGTCGACGTCGACCCGCTCCTCCCAGCGGCCCTCGCCGACGTCCCGGTGCTCGGACCGATCGTGTTCGGCCACGACATCGTCGTGTACCTCGCGTTCGCCGCCGTTGCGGTCACCGGCCGTGTGCTCTATCGAACGACGTTCGGCCTGTCGCTGCGCGCTGTGGGGGAAGACCCTGCCGCCGCAGATGCGGCGGGCCTGCCGGTGACCCGTATCCGCTATCTCGCCACGGCCATCGGTGGGTTCGGCGCCGGTGTCGGCGGTGGCTATCTGGTGCTGGCGGTGCTCGGCACCTGGCAGACCGGCATGACCGCTGGCGCCGGCTGGATCGCCGTCGCCCTCGTCATCCTCGCCGGATGGCGGCCGTGGCTCGCCCTGATCGGCGCCTATGTGTTCGGAGCTCTCCGCGGGCTCGGCTTCACGCTGCAGATCGCGCAGGTCGACATCCCGAGCGACTTCCTCACGATGATCCCCTTCGTGGCCGCCTATCTGGTGGTCGTGCTCGTCTCGGCGAGTCCGACGAGGGCTCGTCGCGTCGCGGCACCGGCGGCGCTCGGGGAGCCGTACCGCCGCGAAGAGCGCTGACGACCCGTCGACGACGGCCCGCCGCCCAACGCGACGGGCACCGGCATCGGCACGAGTGGCGACGTAACCTGCTGGGCCGTGGCCCGCATGTCCCCCACCGCCCGGCGTGAGGCGATCGTCGACGCTGCCCTGCAGGTGGCGATCCGCAAGGGGTTCGGCTCCACCACGGTGCGCGACGTCGCCGCCGAGCTCGGCTGCTCGAGCGGGCTGATCCACCACTACTTCGCGTCGATGGACGAGGTGTTCGCCGCGGCGTTCGAGGTGGCGGCCGGACGCGACCTCGAGGTCACGACGGCCGCGGTCGCCGCCGAGCCGTCGCCGACGGACCAGCTGATGGCGTTCTTCGCGAGCTACGCCCGCACCGACCAGGACTGGTCGTCGCAGCTGTGGCTCGATGCCTGGGCCGAAGCCGCCCGCCAGCCGGCGCTCGGGGCCACCTCACGCCGGCTCAACGTCGCCTGGCAGCGCCTGCTCGCGCAGATCGTGGAACGCGGCGTGGCGGGCGGCGAGTTCCGTTGCGACGACCCGCACGCGATCCTCGACTGGACGCTCACCACCACCGAGCACGAACTCGACCTGCCCCACGGCGCCCTCCCCCGGCCCACCGCCGCCACCCCTCCGGAGCCCGCATGAGCACCACCGTCCCCCTGCCCGACCGAGCGCGCGTGGTGGTGATCGGCGGCGGCATCATCGGCACGTCGGTCGCGTATCACCTCGCGCACGCGGGCTGGCGCGACGTGGTGCTGCTCGAGCGCGACCAGCTCACCTCGGGCACCACCTGGCACGCGGCCGGGCTGATGGTCACGTTCGGCTCGTTGAGCGAGACGTCGACGTCGATGCGCCAGTACACCCGCGACCTCTACGCGAATCTCGAGGCCGAGACCGGTCTCGCGACCGGGTTCAAGCCCGTCGGCTTCATCGAGCTGGCCTGCGACCCCGACCGGCTCGAGGAGTACCGGCGCGTGTCGGCGTTCAACCGCCAGTGCGGTGTCGACGTGCACGAGATCTCCGCCCGCGAGGTCGCCGACATGTTCCCCATCGCCCGCACCGACGACGTGCTCGCGGGCTTCTACGTTCCCGGCGACGGCCGGGTGAACCCGGTCGACGCGACGATGTCGCTCGCCAAGGGTGCGCGCATGCAGGGCGCGACGATCGTGCAGGGCGTCAGCGCCACCGACGTGCTGAGCGAGGGCGGGCGCGTCACCGGCGTCGTCACCGACAAGGGCACCATCGAGTGCGAGTACGTCGTCAACTGCACCGGCATGTGGGCCCGTCAGCTGGGCGAGCGTCACGGGGTGAACGTGCCGCTGCAGGCGGCCGAGCACTACTACCTGATCACCGAGCAGATCGAGGGCATGAACGGGTCGTGGCCCGTCATCGAGGACCCGGCCAACTACGGCTATTACCGCGAAGAGGTCGGCGGGCTGATGATCGGCCTGTTCGAGCCGGTGTGCGCGCCGTGGAAGGTCGACGGCATCCCGGGCGACTCGTCGTTCACGTCGCTGCAGCCCGACTGGGACCGCATGGGCCCCTATCTCGAACGGGCCATGAGCCGCGTGCCGATCAGCAGCGAGATCGGCATCCACACGTTCTTCTGCGGACCCGAGAGCTTCACGCCCGACCTCTCGCCCGTGGTGGGCGAGGCACCCGAGCTGCGCAACTACTTCGTGTGCGCCGGGCTCAACTCGATCGGCATCCTCACCGGCGGCGGCCTCGGCCGCGTGGTCGCCAACTGGGTGATGACCGGTCAGCCCGACGTCGACGTCACCGGCTTCCACATCGACCGGCTGCAGCGCTACCAGTCGAACCCCGAGTACCGCCGTACGCGCACCGTCGAGTCGCTCGGCATGGTCTACGCGTGCCACTACCCGAACCGGTCGATGAAGACCGCTCGTGGTGCGAAGCGCTCACCGTTGCACGACCGACTGGCGGCCGAGGGCGCGTACTTCAAGGACGTCAGCGGGTGGGAGGGTGCCGACTGGTACGCCGGCCGCGGCGAGACCGCCGACCCGGGTGAGCTCACCTGGCGGCGCCCGGCGTTCTGGCCGCAGTGGGAGGCCGAGCACCGCGCCTGCCGCGAGGGCGTGATCGTGATGGACATGTCGTTCATGTCGAAGTTCCGCGTGCAGGGCCGCGATGCCGGCACGGTCCTCGACCGGTTGTCGGCCAACGCGGTGAACACCGAGGCGGGCGTCATCACGTACACCCAATGGTTGAACGAGGCAGGCACGCTCGAGGCCGACCTCACCGTCACCAAGCTCGGCGACGACGAGTTCTTCGTGGTCGCCACCGACACCGCGCACCGCCACGTCGAGACCCGGCTGCATCGCCACGCCGAGCCGCACCACGCCTTCGTCACCGACGTCACCTCCGGCTTCGCCCAGATCAACGTGCAGGGCCCGCGCTCGCGCGACCTGTTGCAGACGCTTACCACCGCCGACCTGTCGAACGAGGCCTTCCCGTTCCGTACCGCTCGCGAGATCGACCTCGGCTTCGCACGTGTGCTGTGCGTACGCATCACCTACCTCGGCGAACTCGGCTACGAGCTGTACGTGCCGACCGAGCAGGCCGTCCACGTGTACGAACGCATCACCGCGGCCGGCCCCGCGTTCGGGCTGCGCCACGCCGGGCTGAAGGCGCTCGCCAGCCTGCGCATGGAGAAGGGCTACCGCGACTACGGCCACGACATCGACAACACCGACGGCGTGCTCGAAGCCGGCCTCGGCTTCGCCGTCGCGCACGACAAGCCGGGTGGGTTCATCGGCCGCGACGCAGTCGCCGCGCGCAAGGCGGCGGGGCCGCTCACCCGCCGGATCGTGCAGGTGCAGCTCACCGATCCCGAGCCGCTGATGTTCCATGCCGAGGTCGTGCACCGCAACGGCGTGCCGGTGGGCTACATCCGTGCTGCGAGCTACGGCCACACGCTCGGCGGTGCGATCGGCCTGGCGATGATCGAGGCCGGCGAACCCGTCACCAAGGCCTACCTGGCCGATGCGACATGGACCGTCGACGTCGCCGGCACGCACCAGCCGGCCATCGCGTCGATGTCGCCGCTCTACGACCCGACGAACGCGCGCATCAGGTCGTGAAGCTCCACGTGAGCACCACCGCGTCCTCGGGCGGCTTGGCACCGGCACGCCGATAGGTCGCGAGCGCGGCGTCGTTGTCGTCCTCGGTCGGCACCCACATTCCGTAACAGCCGGCGGTGCGGGCGATGTGCAGCAGTTCGTCCACCAGCGCGCTCGCGATCCCCCGGCGCCGGTACGGCTCGTCGACACCGAGCTCGTAGACGAACATCTCGACGCCCTTGTCGGGGTGCACGGTCTCGACCCCACTGATGAACCCCACCGGCGTGCCGCCGAGGGAGGCGATCAGCAGGTGATGCCCCTGCCGGGTGAGGAACTGGGTGGTCCAGTCGCGCCGTGGTGTGGCATCGAACAGGATCGCCGCGTCGAGCACCAGCTGCTCGTCACCCTCGCACATCCGCCTGATCTCGAACTCCCGCGCTCCCATGGAGTGATCGTAAAGCACTCCTTCGTGAGCCGAATGCGCAAGGAGAGCGCACCACGCTCACGAAGGAACATCGTTCGTGAGCGCGTTGCGTCCCTGCGGCGCGTCTCGCTCACGAAGGGATGGAACCTGGGCGGGGGTGGTGTGCGTGTGATGCTCGTGGAGATGGACGTGGCCGCTGGGGAGGCCGACGAGCGGATGCAGCAGCCGCTGGATGTCGACGAGTTCTGCCGGCGCGCCCATCCACGCCTGGTCCGAACGCTCACGGCCGCCACGGGTGACGTGTCGCTCGCCGACGAGATCACTCAGGAGGCGCTCGCCCGGGCGTGGGAACGATGGGACCGGGTGTCGCAACTCGACCAACCCGAGGCCTGGTGCTACCGGGTCGCGATGAACCTGGCCCGGTCGCAGTTCCGGCGGCGGGCCGCGGCGAGGCGAGCGCACGACCGCATACTTGCGGCTCCGACCACCGTCGACGGTTCGGCGTCCACCGACGACGAGTTGATGACCGCGCTCCGACAACTGCCCGAGCTGCAGCGGTCGGTGCTCGCGCTGCGCTTCCTCGCCGACCTGTCCGTCGAGTCGACGGCCGAGGTGCTGCGCATGCCGATCGGCACCGTGAAGTCCACCACCAGCCGTGCGCTCGCCGACCTCCGCACGATCCTCGACCCCCGCCCCGACACGGAGGCTCCCGATGCATGACCTGGAAGACCGCCTGCGGACGCTCGATCTCACCCCTCCCCCGCTCGCGCCCCGAGCGATCGCCGCACGGGTCGAGCGGCGGCGTCGCCACCGGCGGATGGTCACTGCCGGCGCGGCCGCCGTCCTCGTGCTCGCCACAGTGGGCTCGCTCGCAGTCATGGCCACCGGGAACGACGACGCCACCATCGCCCCCGCGACCGCCCCGTCCGACCCGCCGCCCGTCTCGACGCCGGCGCCCATCGCCCCGGACTCGACCGAGCCCCCAACTCCGGACACCAATCCCGGCTCGACGAGCGTCGACCTCAGCGGCGTCGACGGCGGCCTGTACCTCGACCCGGCGTTGCTGCCGAGCGACCTGTTCCTCATCGGCGCCACGTCGTACGAGGGTCCGTTCGGGACGGGATCGTCCGAGTTCGGCGTCTTCACCACGACCCTCGTGCAGTACACCGCCGACAGGACGCGGATCGATGCCTCGATGACCGTCGAAACCCTTCTCGCACCCGACCGCATCCCGGTGAGCTTCATCGGTGAAGCGGAGAGCGAGCCGATCGAGATCCGCGGGATCGAGATGTGGACCAATGGCCGCTCGCTCGCATGGAACGAGGGACCGTGGACGATCATCGTGAACGGGTTGCCGTCGGACGACCTCTCCATGGAGGAACTCGACGCACTGTTGCGCGACGTCGCCGAGCACGTCGTGGTCGACGCCGACGGTCGTACCTCGGTCACACCGCCACCGCCCGGTTGGGAGGCCCTCGGCACACTGCCCGACCGGATCGTCGACGACGGCACCCTGTGGACCACCAACTACGTCACGCCCGAGGCGACCACCGGTGACGAGCCGGTGCTGCAGCTCACGGTGACGACGCGCCCCGGGCGGCCCGCCGAATACCTCCTCAGCGACGCCATCCGTACCGAGGCGTTCGCCACCGACGTGCTCGGGCGCCGGGCGATCGTCACCGGCGGGCGCGGGTTCCGCATCCACGTCGAGGTCACGTGGAACGAGGCCGACGGCTCCCAGATACAGCTGGCCTACTCGCCCCTGCGAGCCGACCTCGATGTCGACGACGTCCGCGACGAGGCGATCCGGCTGGCCCATGGCGTCCGTCGTGCCGGCACCGCACAGTGGTCGGCCATGGTCACGGAGGCCAGGGTGACGGGCGTCGACTTCCTCGGGCAGGCGTGGATCGACCCATTGGTCGCTGCCGAGGGCCACCAGGTCGTGTCCGTCGGCCAACTCGACTTCGCCCAGCCTGCCGTCGTCCTGGTCGCCGTCGCGACCCCCGACGGGACACCGGACGGCACCTGCGAGATCTCCCTCCGTGTCGTCGTCGCGTGCACCGCGCTCGACGACCCGTTGGTCGGCTCGAGCGGCGAGGCGCGGACCGGCACCTTGGACGGCGGTCGGCTGCGTCTGATCGCCTCGCCGGACGTGCAGTACGTCACGGTGCGGACCGGTCAAGGCGGCCAGCAGCGGGCCACCGAACCCCTGTCGAACGATGCACCGGCCTTCGAAGCCGCCACGTCTCCTCGCATCGCCTACCTCTCCGTGCCGATCGTCGATGGGCGGGTCTGCGTCGACCTCGGCGGGGCGAACGATCCGTCCGATGTGATCGCGACGTTCGAACTGGTCGACGGTGAACTCGTCGCATCCGAGTCGTGCGAGGTGGAGAGGGCCGCGTAGGTTCGCTCGTACGTCACAGGCATCCACGGTCCCGGGGTTCACCCAGCGCCAGCTCGTCACCGTGCTGGCCGCGCTGATCATGGCGGTGTTCCTCGCGTCGCTCGACACGACGATCATCTCGACCGCGCTGCCCACCATCGCCGGCCAGTTCAACGCCTTCGAGAGCTTCGCCTGGGTGGGCACGGCCTACATCGTCACGGCGACGATCGCCACACCGCTGCTCGGCAAGCTCAGCGACATCTACGGCCGGCGGCTGATCTTCCAGTTCGCGATGGCGGTGTTCCTCGTCGGCTCGGTGCTGTGCGGGCTCGCACAGAGCATGGGCCAGCTGATCGGCTTCCGTGCGCTCCAGGGCCTCGGCGGCGGCGCCATCCAGGCGCTCGCGTTCGCGATCCTCGGCGACATCCTCCCGCCGCGCGAACGCGGCCGGTACATCGGCTACTTCACGATCGCGTTCGCCGGCTCGGCGATCATGGGTATGGGTCCGCTCATCGGCGGCTTCATCATCGAGCACTGGAGCTGGCCGTGGATCTTCTACATCAACGTGCCGTTCTGCATCCTCGTGTCGGCCGTGTGCCAGCGGGCGTTGCGCCTGCCGTTCAAGCGGCGTGACGCGAAGCTCGACTACCTGGGCGCGGCGCTGCTGTCGGGTGGCCTGGCCTGCCTGATGATCGGTCTGGAGGAAGGTCGCAAGGGCTGGACCGACACGACCACCCTCGTGCTGTTCGCGGCGGCGATCGTGCTGATCGTGGGCTTCATCGCCCAGGAGGGCCGGGCGAGCGAGCCGATGATCCCACTGCGGCTGTTCGCCGATCCGGTGGTGCGCATCAGTGCGCTGCTCGGCATGTTCGCCGGGGCGATCGC
>JAPLAA010000045.1:31721-41385 GCA_026393475.1 Actinomycetota bacterium | reverse complement strand
TCGCGACGTCGCCGCCTGGCTCGTCGGGGCTGTGTGCGAGGCATCCGTACCGTCGCCCGAGGCGATCGAGCTCGAGATCCTGGCGCTCAACACCGAACCGACCCACGGACGACTCCGGATCGCCACCCGGCCGGTCGACGGCCGATGGCACACGGTGCTGCACTACGACGACGGGGCGACGGTGTGGATCCCCATGCCCGACGATCCGGCCCGATGATCCGGCCCGATGATCCTGGCCGGTCGCTCCGCGAGGTGACGCGGCGTCAGCCGGCGGACACGTCGGACACGTCGGACAGGTCGGGAGCGTCCGTCCACTCGCTTCGGCGACGAGGACGCCAGCCCGGCGTCGGCACGCTGGCCCGCAACAGCCGGGTGTACGCCGCCTGCGGGTGATCGAGCACGTCGCGGGTGGCGCCCCGCTCCACCACGACACCCCGATGCATCACGATCACGTCGTCGGTGATCTGGCGCACCACCGCCAGGTCGTGGCTGATCAGCAGATACGACACGCCGGTGTCGGCGCGCACGTCGGCGAGGAGGTTCAGCACCTGGGCCTGGATCGACACGTCGAGCGCAGCGACCGATTCGTCGAGGATCAACAGCTGCGGTTCCGCCGCCAGTGCCCGGGCGATCGCGACGCGCTGTCGTTGGCCGCCCGAGAGCGCCTTCGGGAGCGCTCGCAGCTGGCGGTCGTCGAGGCCGACGAGATCGCCGAGCTCGGCCACCCGAAGCGCCCGGTCGGCGCTCGAGCCGCCGCGGTGGAGTGCGAGCACTTCGTCGATCGCCGACGCGCCGCTCTGGCGAGGGTCGAGACTGCTGTAGGGGTCCTGGAAGACGATCTGCACCTCGGCACCCCGGCGTCGGCGCTCGGCGGCACCGCGAGCCGGCGTCGAGCGGTCGTGGCCGCAGGTCGTGATGGTGCCCGACGTGGGGGCGAGCAGGCCGACGACCATCTTGGCGATCGTCGTCTTGCCCGAACCCGACTCCCCGACGATCGCGAGAGAACCGCCACGGGCGATGTCGAACGAGACGTCGTCGACCGCCACGTTGGTGCCGAAGTGCTTCGTGAGGCCGCGCACGGAGAGCAGCGCCTCACCGGTGCTGCCGGACGGATCTGACGGACCCGATGCGAGCGGCACGGCCGACTCACCCATGACGGCCTCCTGCCCGCAGCATCCCGCGCAGCTCGGTGGCACGACGGCACCGCACGAACCCGTCCTCGATCGGCTCGAGCGGCGGACGGGCCTCACCGCACGCATCCTCGACGTGTTCGCACCGATCGGCGAAGGCACAGCCGGCGGGCGCCTCGTAGGCCGACCGCGGCCTGCCAGGGATGGCCGCGAGCCGGGTGACGTCGCCGTCGATACGTGGGCGGGCCCCGACCAGACCGGCGGTGTAGGGATGCAGCGGATCGTCGTGCAGCTGCGACGAGGTGCGCTGTTCGACGAGCTGGCCCGCATACATCACCGCGGTGCGGTCGCACACGGCGCTCGCCAGCTCGAGGTCGTGGGTGATGAAGAGCAGCGCCATGCCTCGCTCCCGGCGGAGATCGTCGAGGATCGCCATGACGTCGGCCTGGGTGGTCACGTCGAGCGCCGTGGTGGGCTCGTCGGCGAGCAGCAGCCGCGGTTCGGTGAGCAGTGCCGATGCGATCATCACGCGCTGCAGCAGTCCACCCGACAGCTCGTGCGGATGCTGTTCGAGCCGACGTTGCCCGTCGGCGATGCCGACCTCGGCCAGCAGCCCGATCGCTCGCGCGACGGCATCGGCCTTCGACACGCCGTGGTTGGTGCGCAACGCCTCGGTCATGAAGTCACCGATGCGGCGCACGGGGTTGATGTGGGCACGGGGATCCTGGAACACCATCGCGACCTCGGCCCGGTACGAGCGCAGGGCGGCGCCCTTCAACGCGGTGACGTCGCCGCCTGCGTAGGAGATCGTCCCGGTGGTCACCGCGCCGGCCGGCAGCAGCCGGGCGATCGCACGTGCGGTCATCGACTTGCCCGATCCCGACTCGCCGACCAGGCCGAGCGCCTCCCCGGGTCCGATGTGGAACGAGACGTCGTGCAGCACGGTCCGCAGTTCGCCACCGACCGGCAGTTGCACCGCGAGCGACGCCACGTCGAGCAGACGGCCGTCGGCAGCGCTCATCGCGTCACCAGGGTCGATCGGTCGGACAGCCGCTCACCGAGGAGGTTCACCGCGATCACGACGACCACGATGCAGAGCCCTGCGCACAACGACTCCATCGGGTAGCCCTGCAGCACACCGCTCTGCCCGGTCGCGACCATGACGCCCCAGTCGGCCTGCGGCGGTTGTACCCCGAGCCCGAGGAACGAGATCGCGGCCAGGTCGACCATCGCGTAGCCGAACAGGATCGTGCCCTGCGCCACGATGATCGGCAGCATGTTCCGCCCGAGGTGCCGCACGCAGATCACCCATGCGCGCAGACCCTGCACCTCGAGCGCGGCGATGTAGTCGCGCGATCGTTCCCGCAGCGCAGCGCTGCGCAGCACGCGGGCGATGTAGGGCGTGTATGCGACCGAGAGCGCCAGCGACGCCGCCTTCAACCCGGGCTCGATCACCACGCTCGCGATGATCGCGAGCACGATCGCCGGGAAGGCGAACAGCACGTCGAGTGCGGCGGACACGATGGTGTCGAAGCGCCCGCCCTTCCACGCGGTGGCGATCGCGAGCACGGTGCCGAACAGCATCGACAACAGCACCACGACGAGCGGCCCGAGGATCGACGTCCGGGCACCGGCGAGCAGCCTCGACAACAGGTCGCGACCCTGTGAGTCGAAGCCGAGGTAGTGGTCCTGGAACCGGCCGACGAAGGCGAACGACAGGTTGGTCAGGTCGGGGTCGTGCGGTGCGATCGCCGCGCCGAAGACGGCGACGAGCAACGCGCCGAGGAGCACGATCGCACACAGGTGGCCGACCAGGCCGGTCCCGCGCAGCAGTGGCAGGCCCCGACCGGCGAGTCGGCGGCGGGCGGGAGGGACAGCCGTGGTGGGCAGTTCGACGAGGCTCATGAGGCCGACGTCCCGAGCGAGACCCGAGGGTCGAGGGTCGCATACAGGAAGTCGACGATCGCGTTGACGACGACGAACACGGCGACGATCACCAGCGAGATGCCCTGCACCACGGCGATGTCCTTCGAGAGCGCCGCCTGGATGAGGTAGGCGCCGATCCCGTTGAGCGTGAACGCCCGCTCCACCACCGCCGAGGCGGCGAACAGCGAGGCCACGGTGATACCGACGATCGTCGTGATCGGGATGGCGGCGTTGCGCATCACGTGGCGGCGGACGATCAGCCGGTACGGGATGCCGCGGCTGATCGCGGTCTGCACGTGTTCTCGACCCATCTCCTCGCGGACGGACGCCCTGGTGATGCGCGCCACGAGCGCGATCGACGAGAACGCGAGGGCGAACGCCGGCAGGGTGAGGTGCCTCACCTGGTCGACGAAGCCGTCGCCGCCGCCGAGCACCGGGAACCACCCGAGGTTCACCGCGAACACCGACAGCAGGATGATCGAGGCGACGAACGACGGAACCGCCGCGCTCAGCGTGCTGAGCACGATCACGACGTTGTCGACGATGCCCCGCCGCAGCCCGCCGAGCACGCCGAGCCCGATGCCGACCACGACGATGATGAGCGAGGCGAACGCGACGAGCTGCACCGTCGTGCCGATCCGCTGTCGGATCAGTGTCGACACGTCGGACCGCAGCGGGATCGACACCCCGAGGTCGCCGGTGAGCGCGTTCCCCAGCCAGCGGACGTAGCGGACGAGGAACGGGTCGTTGAGGTGGTAGCGCTCCTCGAGCACCTGAATGGCCTGTGGTGTGGGTGTCCGCCCGCCCGTGAGGGCGGCGATCGGATTGCCGGGGGCGAGGTACATGGCGGCGTAGATCGCGAAGCTCGCGACGAACAACGTCACGATCAACATGATCGATCGGCGAAGGATGAATCTCAGCACGACTCCGTCTCCATGGCTCGACCCCCGGCACTCCGAACAGCGCTCACCTCGGCGTCAGGCGGCGCCGAGGTAGGCGGCCCAGGGGCCGAACATGTACTGGAACGTCGCCGGCGCGCCGGTGATGTCCTTGCTCATGACGAGCACGTTCGTCGGCGCCACGATCGGCAACCACAGCACCTCGTCGGTGACGATCGCCTGGAGCTCGATCACCAGTGCGGCGCGGGCAGCGTCGTCGGACTCGGTCCGGATCGCCTCGACCAGCGCGATCGCTGCCGGGTCGTCGTAGCCGTTGTAGGCCTGCGAGCCGGCGGGCGCGATGAGCGTGGCGTAGATGCCGAACGGATCGGCATAGTTCGGGTAGTTGACCGTGAAGAAGCCGTCGACGGGTTCGCGAGCCGCGGGATCGATGAAGAAGTTGATGTAGTTCGCCGCCGACACCGACACGAGCTCGGCCTTCATGCCGATCGACTCGAGCGCCCGCTGGAACTCCGTGGCCTGCCCGCTGATGACCGTCAACTCGCTCGACATGCCGAGCCGGACGGTCTGGCCTGCCGCACCCGCCTCTTCGACGAGACGCTTGGCCTCCTCGAGGTTCGGCGTCGACACGTCGGGCAGCTCGTTCCACGCTGCGGTGAACTGGTCCTTCTCGTAGCCCCACGTGCCGGGCACGGCGACTGCTCGGGCCGGGTATGCAGCGTCCTTGTAGAGCGCCGAGATGAGGCCTTGGCGATCGATGGCCATCGACAGTGCCTGGCGGACCCGCTTGTCGGCGAGCGCACCGTCGAAGTTGGAGATGATGAATGCGGCGATGCCGTAGCCGGGACCCTCGTACACGTTCACCGCGTCGCTGCCGCGCAGCTGGTCGAGCGTCGACAGCGTGATCGGGTACGAGCCGTCGATCTCACCGGTCAGGAGCCCTGACGTGAGCACGGCCTCGTCGGGCACACCCTTGATCGTGATGCTCTTCAACTGCATCGGCAGGCTGGTGTCCCAGTACCCGTCGTTGCGCACGAAGGTGAGTCCCTCACCGACGGTCCAATCGTCGAGCTGGTACGGGCCGGTGCACATGACACCGCCGGCAGCGGTCGCGAAGTCGGCACCCTGCTCCTCGGTGTACGCCTGCTGCACGACGGCGCCGACGGGGCCGGACAGTTCGCCGACGAGCGCCATGTCCTGGGCGGTCATCGTCATCGTCACCTCGAGATCACCGGTGGCCTCGATCGTCTCGACGTTGGCGAACACGGCGCCGTAGAAGCCGCCGAGGTTCGGGTCGCGCTGGCGTTCGAGGCTGAACACCACGTCCGCCGGGGTCAGCGGCGTGCCGTCCCAGAACGTGACGCCGTCGCGCAGGGTGATGACCAGGGTGTTGGGATCGGTGTACTCGACGCTCTCCGCGAGGCCTGGTCCGATGGTGAGGTCGGGGTTCTGGCGCAGCAGCGACTCGCAGGCGATCGCCATGGCCGCGTTGTCCGGATAGTCGAAGACGTAGATCGGGTCGATCGTCGCGGTCTCGCGGTAGACGGCCCACACCGCCGACTCGGCCTCGCCGGTGGGTGCCGGCGTCAGGATCGTGTCGGCGCCCTCCTTCGCACCGGCTGCGCCATCGCCACTCGGTGCGTCGGTCGCATCCGGGGCGTCGGTGGCGTCGGGTGCCTCGGTGGCGTCGGGTGCATCGGTCGCGCCCGGCGCCTCCGTGGCCGCCGGTGCCTCGGTTGCAGCAGGCGCTTCGGTCGCCGTGCTGGGCGCATCGGCGCCGCTGCAGGCAGCGGCGGTGAGCGCGATCACGAGGCCGATCGCCACGGTCCCGGTCCTACGGACTCTCTTCATGGTTGTCCCCCTTGGTCATCTCGACCGTTCGATCGGCCTGAACGTCGACCGAGCGCAGCGAGCACCCGGTCGACAGGCATCGACGGCGACCGATGGCCGTCGCGCCCGATCATGGCACCTCCGGGGAGGTGGCGATTCGCGACGAGCGCGTTGACCACCGCTTCCTCCACCGAGTGCACCGCGGCTTCGTAGAACGCATCCATGTGTCCCCACGGGACGAATCGCATGGACCGGTAGGCGTCGTCGGCCGACGCCGGCGTGAGCGGGATCTCGCTGACGAGTGCGCCAGGGTTGGCGGTCGAGAACGCGAGGAAGATGTCGCCCGAGAAGTGACCGCCCGACGTGCCCGTGCGGGCCAGGCCGAGCGGCACGCGACGGGCGAGCGCCTTGCACTGGTGCGGCAACAGCGGCGCATCGGTGGCGATCACGACGATCACCGAGCCGGCACCCGACGTGCCGCCTCGATGCTTGTCCCGCGACAGCCAGTCGCCGTCCAGCATCGGGTTGTCGTCGGCGAGTTCGTGGCCGAGGTGCACCCCGGCGATCGTGAGCTCCTCGCGCGAGCCGAAGTTGGCCTGCACGAACGCGGCGACCACGTACTCGTCGCCGGCATGAGCGACCACGCGCGACGACGTGCCCGACCCGCCCTTGAACCCGTAGCAGTTCATCCCGGTGCCGCCACCGACCGATCCCTCGGCGACCGGCCCGGCGGTCGCCGCGTCGAGCGTCGCCATTGCGACCTCCGGCGTGACGTGGCCGCCGTTGATGTCGTTCAGGTAGCCGTCCCACGTCTCGGCGACCACCGGCAACAACCAGGTGGCACCGAGGTCGGGACGACGCTCCGCGACCCATCGCACCGAACCGGTGTGGCAGGCGCCCACCGAATGCGTGTTGGTGATGAGGACCGGCATCGTGAGCGCACCGCTCTCCTCGATCCAGGTGGTGCCGGTCATCTCGCCGTTGCCGTTGAGCGAGTACCACCCGGCGGCGCACGACTCCCCGAGGCCGGCGGCGCCGCGCGGCAGGATCGCGGTCACGCCGGTGCGCACCGGCCCCTGCCCCACCGTCAACGGTCCCTCGCCGTCGATCAGCGTGGTCATGCCGACGGTGAGACCGGCGACGTCGGTGATCGCGTTCGACGCACCCGGGGTTCCGGGGAACGGGATGCCGAGCTCGCGAGCTCGGGCGGTCTCAGTCATGACGCGGCTCATGACACCGCCTTCATCCGCTTCGCAGCGCGGGCCTGCACCGACAGGCCGTCGATGTAGGTGGCGAGGATCGTCGCGAACGCCGCGTCGACGTAGGCCGACATGTCGGAGACGTCGAGTTCGTACCTGGCCCTGCCGATCTCGATCTCCGATGCCTGGATGTCTGCCGGCAGGGTGACCGATGCGGCGCTCATCGCGGCATGCGACAGCATCAGCTCACCGAACGCACGGACCTGGAGCCGGGCGGCCTCGCCGCTGAGACCGGCACGTTCGAAGATCCGGCCGGTGAGGTCGATCGCCGCCCGCTCGTGCGGGCCGCCGGTGAACCGGTAGCCCACCTCGGCGATCAGCGCCGGGCGTTCGAGCAGCGCGCCACGCATGGCGAGGGCGACCGAACGGAGCGACGCCCGCCAATCGGGGTCGTGGACGTACCGGGCGGCGACGTCGGCGTACATCCGGTCGAACACCGCGAGCAACAGTTCGTCGCGGTTGCGGAAGTGGCGGTACAGCGCGGTCGGATCGGCACCGAGCTCGGCACCGAGACGAGTGAGGGTGAGCGGCGTGGTCGGCTCGTCGCGTGTGAGCCGCAACGCCACGTCGATGATCGTGTCGCGCGACAACACCGCACGCACCTTCGCGACTCGACCGCGGCGGGGCGTGACCGTCATCGGCATCGACACGGGTCGAGCCGAGACCTCGGTTCGCGCGCGGAACCGTCACCCGGGCAGACACCGTCGACGTCACCCATGACCACCTCCCCCGCGGCATCAGACCACACGTCAGGGGCACTGTCAATGCCGCTGACACGGCGCTGATCCACCCGCAACGCACGGTTCACACGCTCGTCACAGGTCGACGCGGCGTCACCCGCGAGGTGGCCGCCGTCAGCGTCGTCCGAGCCGATCGATGACGTTGCGGGTGACGCGCGCGACTGCCGGATCACCGGCCAGGCCGTACACCCAATCGGTGCTGCCGATCGTGACGACGTCACCGCCGCTCGGTCCGAAGGGTCGGCCCACCACCATCACTGCGTTGCCGTGGCGGACACGGGCGATCGTGTCGTCGTCGACGCGACCGTGGATCCGTTCGGCCACGAATTCGAGATCGCCCTGGTCGTCGAGCGCTGCGATCGAGGCGGGGTACTCACCCATCCTCAGGTTCGACGAGGGACAGAACGCGACGACCTCGATGTCGTCGGGCGTCCCGTCGCCGCCGGCAGCGATCGGCAGCTGGTACTCGTCGAAGGTGAGCCGGCAGCCGACCGTCTCGTAGCCGACCACGCCGTGGTCGGCGCCCAGCAGGTCGCCGTAGCGGAGGCCCGTCCCCTCGAACAGCCAGTGCCCGTCGCGGTAGACGGTGAACGCGCCGGCACCGCGCGGGGTCGCCTGGCCGAAGCGCGAATACAGCCCCCACGCAGAACCGGCACCGAGGATCGACGTCTCGGGCCGGCCGACGATCGGGTCGGCCCACATCCCGGTCATCCCGGTCCTGATGGCGGGATCGGCAGACGCGACGACGGGGTCGGCGAGGTGCGCCTTGTACTTGTGGCACACCATCGTGTCGCCGTCGTCCTCGACACGCACCTGCCAGAACATCGTGTTGCCCGACATCGACGCGAGATTGCCGCCACCGGCGACGAACCGCTCGACGGCGTCGCGCTGGCCGACCGACCAGTACTCGTCGTGGCCAACCGACAGCAGGAGGTCGTAGCCGTCGAGCAACCCAGGGTGCTCTTCGAGATCGGTGGACGCCGCGTAGTCGACGACCACGCCGGCGGACTCGGCCCATTCGACGAAGCGACGTTCGTAGGTGAACCACCCGGCCGAGCTCATGTATCCGGGGAGATCGTGGCGATGGCGGTACTGCTGATAGATCTCGCCATCGGTGTCGGGCGCTTCACCACGGTGCACGGGGCGCGCCTTGCGGTCGTCGCGGTCGGTTGCCGGGGCGTGCGGCCGATCGATCATGCCGCGGCCCAGCGGCCGCCGGTACGACACCGCATGTCCCCCGGTGTACAGGCTGCGGCCGCCCCAACTGTTGTAGGCGTTGTAGGTGTTGGTCGCGACGACGAGCAACGCTCGAGCGGTGGGTGCACCCGTCGGTGCGCGCAGCACGAAACACGCATCGCCGATCGATCGTTCCTCGGGCGCGCCGTGGGCGCGCACGCGCACGTGGTGGAAGCCGGATCGCCAATCGGCCGGCACGGTGAGCGCGATCGACACGGGCCACCCGCAGCCGGCAGCGTCGGCGTCGGCCGGTGTGTCGGGCACGCTGCCCGGGAGGTCGGTGGCCGACCACACGAGGTCGCGCGTGGCGCCCCATCGGAAGATCTCGACGTCGTAGCGCTCGGTCGTGCACCGCACGTGCACGGTGAGTTCGTCGCCGGGCGCGTAGCTGACGCGACCGCAGTACGCCTCGGCGGCATCGTGGTGCGTGGGATCGTCCGACGGGTGGGGAGCGGGTGCGGTCATCGGGGACGCACCGTACCGCGCGGCCATGTTGCGTCGGCCGCCCGCACGCCTCGGCGGCCGGTGGGGCCGGTGGGGCCGGCGGGTTGGAGGCATCGTCAGGGCCGAAAAAGCACCGGACCCGCTCGTCCCCCGAAGGGTTCGAGCGGGTCCGGGTCAGGTTCCCTGGGTGGAGGTGAGGG
>JAPLAA010000045.1:0-31713 GCA_026393475.1 Actinomycetota bacterium | reverse complement strand
GGAATTGAACCCCTGGCCTCAACAGTGCGATTGTTGCGCTC
This sequence comes from Actinomycetota bacterium, assembly GCA_026393475.1. GTDB lineage: Bacteria > Actinomycetota > Acidimicrobiia > Acidimicrobiales > Ilumatobacteraceae > VFMC01. The sequence continues at coordinate 31,672 of JAPLAA010000045.1, read as the reverse complement.
TGCCAACTGAGCTACACCCCCGTTGGAGCACCCGAGTGTAGCGGCGAGTGCTGGTTTGCACCCAACGGATGGGGGCAACTGCAGCACCTGGCCGACCGGGTCGGGCACCCGGGAACCGTCGATCTGCGACGGTCACTTCACGATCGAGCGGCGATCGGTTCGAGATCAGGCTGCGATCAGGCTGCGATCAGGCTGCGATCAGGCTGCGATCAGGCGGCGTGGTACCAGTGCGCGTCGGCACCGGTGCGGTCGTACTCGTACTGCCGCAGCTGCGCCAGCTTGTAGCAGTAGCCGCAGAGCGACACGAAGGCGAACGCGAACGCGTAGACCATGGCCGACGACTTCGTGGTGGCCGCGAGGAACAGCGTCGCCGCGGTGAGCATCACGAGCACGAACAAGACGTTGGCACGACGGCGGCGGACGACCTCGCGCTGGCTGACCCGACGAGCGGGCGACGTACGACCATCGCGCAGGTCGCGTCCATCGCGCGGCTCGTGGCCGTCGCGCAGGTCGCGGCTCGAGCGGTCGTAACGCCGCTGCAGCTCGCCGGTGTAGGCGACCTCGCCGTGTGTGCGCTCGTAGCCCCGATCGCTGCGATCGCTGCGATCGCTGCGATCCGTACGATCGAAGCGGTCGTTGCGGTCGTTGCGGTCGAGCACACGCTCGGGGAGATGGGCACGCTGGAACTGGCCCGGCTGGCCTGGCTGGCCGGGACGACCCGAGGCGGCCGGGCGCTGCAACGGCGACGGCGCCAACGGGCGACCCATCGAACGCATCGGCGTCATCGAGCGGGTCGGCACCGCCCGCTGCAGCGTCGACAGCTGACGGCGGAAGTCGGTGACGGAGGAGCCCGGACGGTTCTCCATCCGCGAGCGGAGCAGCGGCGGCAACAGCACGGCGGCCCATGCGGCGGCGACGGCGAGAAGGACGATCTTGCCCATGCTTATCGATCCCTGCGCATCTCGTGAGTGAGGACGGGAGTGAGGTGGGAGAGGTGGTGTGTCATGGTTGCTCGCAGGCGAGATGACACACCCCTGAACGCCAGGGAACGGCCCGTCTCGCCTTTCATTACGATTCTACTACGTTCGTGACGGTATCCGAAACATCGGAGCCGGTGGCGTCGCCCCCGGCAGGTTCGAGCGAGTCACGCCGGTACAGCCCCGAACGACCGCCCGTCTTCTCCCACAGGGCGAGTTCGCCGATGACCATGCCGCGGTCGGCCGACTTGCACATGTCGTAGATGGTGAGGGCGGCGGTGGCGCAGGCGTGCAACGCCTCCATCTCCACACCCGTGCGGTCGACGCAGTCGACGTTGGCCTCGACGGCGATGAAGTCGTCGCCGATCTCGAAGTTGATGTTGACGGCGCCGACGAGGAGCGGGTGGCACAACGGGATCAGATCGCTGGTGCGCTTGGCCGCTTGGATGCCGGCGACACGCGCGACCGCGAGCACGTCACCCTTCTTCACCTCGCGGTTGGCGACCGCGGCGGTGGTCTCGGGCTGCATGAACACCTTGCAGCGGGCGACCGCTCGACGGTGGGTGGGCTCCTTGGGGGTCACGTCGACCATGCGGGCCCGACCCAACGGGTCGAGATGGGTGAGCATCAGGCGGCATCAGGCGGCATCAGGCGGCATCAGGCGTCACGAGGTGCGCACGGGGCCCGTGTCGACCACCTCGAACGCGGTCCCGGGGATCTGCTTCAGCTGGCCGAGGTCGTCGTCGTCCCAGCGCGGATCGGGCGCGCCCTGGAAGAACCAGTTGCTGCCGTTGTCGGCGACCAGCAGGCCGTAGGTCTTCATCGCCTCGGCGATCACCCGCGCCTGCCCCGTCATCGCCGACAGGTCGTAGTCGGCGCGCAGCCGCAGCCGCAGCCCCATCGGCGGCAGGTCGGGATCGGTACGCGACGAGGCGAAGTGGGTGGCCGGCAGGACGAACCCGCGTTGGGTCTGTGCGAACGTCACGCGGATGGCGTGTCGGACCGAGCCGGCGGCCACCTCGTCGAAGCGCACCAGGCCGGGCAGGATCGGCAGGCCCGCGGCATCGGCACTCGTCCAGCCGATCGGGCGCAGGTCGCCGGTGACGAGGTTCCACCGGGCGCCCGAGTCGGCCGACCAGCCGGCTCCCGACCGGCGGGCGACGTACAACTCGAACAGCTCGCACGAGCCCTCCTGCACCACCAGCACGTGCCGATCGCCCGTCGAGCCGGCGCCTCCTTCGACGGGGGCGTCGAGCGGGACGGGAAACGGGCCGGGATCGCTCTCGTCACCGTAGGCCGTGTACGTGATCGGGACGAGCGGCTGCGTGGGCGGCACCACGACGTACGGGATGCCGTAGTCGGGGTTCGACCCGAAGTCGGGATGCAGGAAGTCGCCGCCGACCGACTGGATCTTCGCGATCGTCGTCGCCGACCGGGGATGCAACGGGAAGCCGCTCACGTCGGTGTTCCAGGCGTTGGTGCCGGGGAACACCGAGCACCCACCGACCGACGGTCCGGGCGGGGTGAGCCGTCGAGCGGGCGCGAGACCCTGCGTGCCCGCGGGGCCGCCGATCGTGGGCGGTGCGGCAGCGGCCAACGTGGCGCCGAGCGCCAGCGTCACCGCCATCATCCCCATCGATCTCGCCGTCCACCTCGACCACCGTCCGCCTCGACGGCGGACGTCAGCCACCGATCTGGCTCATCGAGCGCGTGGGACGGATGAAGTTCACCTGGTTGATCTGATGGCCGGCCCACTTGGTGCCGACCGCGCGTTGGATCTCCATGGCGAGGTCATCGTCACTCGCGCCGGCGCGCATGAGCGCGCGCAGGTCGAACTCCGAGGTCGCGAACAGGCAGGTGCGGAACTGACCGTCGGCGGTGAGCCGCACCCGGTCGCAGTCGCCGCAGAACGGCTTGGTCACCGTCGGGATCACACCGATCATCCCGGCGCCGTCGAGGTACCGCCAGCGATCGGCGGGCGCCGCGCCACGGGCCGGCACCTGCTCGAGCGGGAACTCCGCCGCGATCGCCGAGACGATCTCGTCCTGGCTGACCACCTTGTCGTTCATCCAGTGACCGGTGGCGTCGAGCGGCATGAACTCGATGAACCGCACCTCGACGCCGCGCTCGCGTCCGAAGCGGGCGAGGTCGAGGATCTCGTCGTCGTTGACGCCGCGCTCGACCACGGCGTTGATCTTCACCGGCGAGAAGCCGGCCTCCTTGGCTGCCTCGATGCCGTCGAGCACCCGCACCAACTCGTCGCGCCGGGTCATCTGCTGGAACCGGTCGCGCTGGAGGGTGTCGAGGCTGATGTTCACCCGGTCGAGCCCGGCCTCGCGCAGTTCGTGCGCCAGCAGCCGGAAGGTGGCGCCGTTGGTGGTGATCGACAGGTCGGGCTTCTGGCCTGCGAGCGGCGAGCTCGACCCGGCGGGCACGCGGAGCTCGGCGAGCTTGGCCACGAGCACCGGGAGATGGGCACGAACCGTGGGCTCCCCGCCGGTGAGGCGGAGACCGTCGACCTCGAACCGCTCGACGAAGATCCGGCCGAGGCGCTCGAACTCCTCGAAGGTGAGCACCTCGCTGCGCGGGACCCACTGCATTCCTTCCTCGGGCATGCAGTACGTGCAGCGGAAGTTGCACCGGTCGGTGACCGAGATGCGCAGGTCACGGATCGTCCGTCCGAAGGGATCGACGAGGTCCATTTCGTCAGACTACCGAGAGAAGGATCACCGGCACCGTGCCGGACGGAGGGACGCCGTCGCCATCGACGACCACGGCGAAGCCGTTGGCCGCCGCGGTGGCGGCGAGCTGGTGGCTGCCCTGCCCGCCCACCGACCGCACGTGCACGCGTCCGTCGGGGCCGAACCCACCACGCACCCGGACGTAGTGGGTCTTGCCGTCGGGCCGTCGCTGGAGCGGCTCGTCGGCGATCGCCTCGACCGTCGGTCGGTCGATGACCGTGTGGCCCATCATCCGGCGCAGCGCCGGCCTGGCGAACAACTCGAAGCTGACGAGCGAGCTCACGGGGTTCCCCGGGAGGCCGAACACCGGCACCTGCCGGCCGTCGGACGCGGTGAGCAACCCGAACGCGAACGGCTTGGCGGGCTTGATCGCGATCTGCATCCACCGCATGTCGGCGATACGCGACAGCACCGCCTTGACGACGTCGTAGTCGCCCATGCTCACGCCACCGCTGGTGACGATCGCGTCGCACGTGTCGGCGGCGTGGCGCAGCGTCGCCTCGAGCGCTGCCTCGTCGTCGCGCACCACGCCGTGGTCGACGACGTCGCACCCGGCCTCGCGCACCATGCCGACGAGCATCGTCTTGTTGCTCTCGCGGATCTGACCGGGCTGCAGGGGCGAGCCGTCGTCGACGAGTTCGTCGCCGGTGGACAGCACCGCCACCGTCGCCCGACGCACCACGAGCACCTCGCGCGCATTGACGCTCGCGAGCACCCCCGCGACCGACGGTGTGATGATCGCGCCCGGCTCGAACAGGGTCGTGCCGACGTGGACGTCGTCACCGACACCGCGGATCGCAGCGCCGGCCTCGACGGCTCGGCCGATGCGCACACGGCTGCCACCGTCGAGCCGCTCGGTGTCCTCGACCATCACGCAGGCATCGGCGCCGGCGGGCATCGGCGCACCGGTCATGATCCGGATGGCCTGACCCTCGCCGACCGTCGCCGAACTCGCGGCGCCCGCGGCGACCTCGTCGATCACGTCGAGCTCGACCGGAGCGGCCTCGGCACCCGCGACGTCGGCGGCACGCACGGCGTAGCCGTCGACGGCCGAGTTCGCGAACGGCGGCACGTCCTCACCGGCGACGACCGATTCGGCCAGCACCGTCCCGATGGCATCCGCCAGCACCGACCGCTGCTCGGGCAGGGTCGCACAGCGCTGGAGCACGTACTCGCGGGCCTCGCTCTCGGGGATCACCCCGAGCACCGTAGCGAACATCCCGGCAGACTGTCCCGGTGAGCACCTACACGTCGTTCTCGTCCGACGGGCACACCGCCCGCTGGCTCACCTGGGACGGCGGGCACGACGAGACGCTCACCCTGCTGTGGGAGAACGAGGGCTGGACCGCCTCGGGCACCGTCGGGCGCGAACAGGTGCAGTACGTGCTGCGCCTCTCCCCCACCTGGCACGTCCGCCAGTTCATCCTCTTCCGCGACCTCGACGAGCCCGACCTGTGGCTCGCGACCGACGGCGCCGGCCGCTGGGGCGAGATGAACGGCGCGCACCGGGTCGAGCTCGACGGGTGCCTCGACGTGTCGCTCGACATCACCCCGTTCACCGCGACGATCCCCATCCGACGGCTGCCGTTGCACGTCGGTCACACGGCCGACATCACCACGCTGCGGATCGACGTCGAGACCCTCGACGTGCAGCCCGACCATCAGCGCTACACCCGGCTCGACACCCATCGGTGGGCGACGACCCGCCTCGAGACCGGTGACATGGTCGAGTTCGACGTCGACGAGCACGGTCTGGTGCTCGATCAGCCGGGCCGCTTCCGCCGCTCGCTCTGAGTCGCGGCTGCGACGCCGAACAGCACCCAGTCGCCGAGGTCGTCGACCGCCGCTCGACGAGCGGCGCCCATCGGGTAGCGGCGAACGACCTCGTGCACGGCGGCGTCGACCGCGACGACCAGCAGTGCGGCTCGCCGATCCGGGTCGTCACCACCCGCGCCGACCCGCCGCAGGTGACCCGCCACCTCGGTGACGATCGCACCGGTGAGCGCGTCGAACTGTGCCACGAGCTCGGGGGTCCGCGGCGCGTCGGTGAACAGCAGCGCGTGCAACCGTGAGGAGTCGTTGCGCTCGAGCGTGAGATCGATCAGCGACCGGGTGACCTCGGCAAGCGTGGGTTCGGTAGCGGCGAGTTCGGCGAGGCGTGCCTCGAATGCGACGGCCGTCTCCGCGAGGTGACGTTGTGCGAGCGCGACGAGCAACGAGTCCTTGTTCGGGAAGTACTGATAGAGCGAGCCGACCGACACCCCGGACTGTTCGGCGACGTGGTTGGTGGTCGTGCCGTGGTACCCGCGCTCGTCGAAAAGGCGAGCAGCCGTCTCGAGGATCCGGTCGACCGTCTCGACCGAGCGGCGCTGAGCAGGGGCCTTGCGGGGAGCGGCGGACCTCGCGGTGCTGCTCATGACGACGGCCGAATGCGAGTTGACACGATGCGAGTATTGCTCGCATCTGATGATCATGTCCACGCTCCGCTCCCGCACCGTGACCGTCCGCACCACCCTCGACGCCCCGCCCGACGCCGTCTGGCAGGCCGTCACGACGCCGGCGGGATTCCGGTTCGTCACCCGCGGTCTGGTCGAGCTCGACGGTCTCGACGATCACCCGGACCACCCGGGCCACCCCGGCCGCTGGAGCGACGGTCGTCGGTCGGCTGCGTGTGCTCGGGGTGCCGTTCTCGCGCCACCGGATCAGCATCGAGTCGATCGACCACGACCACCGATCGCTGCAGAGCGACGAGCGCGGCGGCCCGATCACGTCGTGGCGCCACCTCATCACCGTCGAGCCGGTGGACGACGACCCGACGCGCAGCCGCTACACCGACCTGATCGAGATCCGCGCCGGGTTGCTGACGCCCACGATCGCGTGGTTCGCCCATGGCTTCCACCGGCTCCGGCAACGGCGCTGGCGCCGGCTTGCTCCCGTGCTCGCCGCGCTGCACACGCCTGCCGACGCGTGGCTCGCGGCGCACGAAGCGGCCTTCAACAGCGGCGACTGGGTCGGCGTCCTCGACGACTACACCGACGATGCCGTGCTGGAGGCACACCTCGGCGGCCAGCGACTCGAGTTCGCCGGGATCCCGGCGATCCACGAGGCACTCCGCCTCGCATCGGCCGACGGCGTACAGACCCGCGTGACCCGTGTCGCGGCCGACCGACACACCGTCGCCGCGCTCATCGCCGACGAGGCCGGCGCCCCGTTCATGGTGTCGTTCTGGCACCTGCGGGACGGGCGGATCTCACGGGACGTGTCGATCCTGCTCGGCGGCCCGTCGACGGTTTCGGGCGCCTGACCGTCCGGCCGATCGCCCGCAGCGTTGTCAGCGATGCTTCCAGGCGGCGAGGAGGTCGGGGCCGTCGGGGAGGTACTTCACGGCTTCGCGGATCGTCACGCCGTTCATCCGGTGGAGGTTGGCACGCACCCAGCGCGAGACGAGCTCGGGGTGACGTCGACCCGTTTCGCGCGACACCCAGCCGAGCGCCTTGCGGATGAAGAACTCGCGCTCGGCGAGCAGCACGTCGGCGGCCCGCTCGAAGCGATCCCATTCCCGACCCGCCTTGCAGAGGTCGCGCAGGCCGAGCACCGAGGTGCGCCGCACCCACATGTCGTCGGAGCCCACCCAGGTCTCCAGGACATCGAGCGCCGCGGGGTCGGCGGCGGCGATGCGGCCGACCGCGGTGGTGGCGAGCCCGTCGACGAGCGCCCACGTGTGGCAGTTGCGCACGAGCCGCTCGATCCACGGCAGATCGTCCACGCCCCACAGCTTCGGTGTCGCGATGATCAGCTCGACGCCGAGGAGGCGTCGTTCGTAGACGTCGGTGTCCCACAGTTCGTCGACGAGCGCGACGACGTCGTCGTGCGTCGAGCGGCTGGACCGCACGTGCGCCTTCGCCACCGAACGCACCCCCGGCACCGACGAGCCGAGGTGCACGTACGAGCTCTTGAGGTACGCGCGTTCCGACAGCGCCCGCTCGGGCGAGCCGAGCGCGCGCAACTCGTCGGTGAGCCGCTCGGCGAGCATCCGGCCCGCCGCCGGCTGTCCGCTCAGAGCTGGGTCGGGAGCCACTCGCGCAGCTGCGGACCGATTTTCGGGTCCTTCAGTCCGATCTCGATGACGGCCGACAGCCAACCGAACGGGTTGCCGGTGTCGTAGCGGAGCACGTCCTTCACCACACCGTGGAACGGGCTGCGGGCCGCCTGTGCCTTGAGCGCATCGGTGAGCTGGATCTCGCCACCGGCGCCGGGCTGCACCTGGGCGATCTCGTCGAACACGTCGGGGGTGAGCACGTAGCGGCCGATGATGATCAGGTCGCTCGGGGCATCGGCCGGCTTCGGCTTCTCGACCATCGACCGGATCGCGATCACGCCATCGGCATCGAGTTCACCGATCGGGTCGATCACGCCGTAGGAGCCGACCTGCTCGTGCGGCACCTCCTTCAGCCCGACGACGCTGCCGTTGGTCGACTCGCACAGCCGGGCCATCTGGTCGAGCAGGGACGAATCGCCCATCAACTCGTCGGGCAGGAGGACGGCGAACGGCTCGTCGCCGACGGCCTCGCGGGCGCAGCCGACGGCGTGGCCGAGGCCGAGCGCCTGGTCCTGGTAGGCGAAGCTGACCTTGACGTCACGCCCGATCGACTCCAACCGATCGGCCATCTCGTCACGGCCCGACGACCGCAGCTTGGCGATCACCTCGGGCTGGGGCTGGAAGTACGCCTCGATCGCCGGCTTGGCATGGCTCGTGACGATCACCATGTGATCGACGCCGGCGCCCACCGCCTCGTCGATGATCAGCTGCAGGGCCGGCGTGTCGATGATGGGCAGGAGCTCCTTCGGCACCGCCTTCGTGGCCGGGAGGAATCGGGTCCCCATACCCGCGGCAGGGACGACTGCTGTGTGGACGCGCATGGCGTCGATCCTAGGAAGTGCCCGCAGCCATCGGCGGCGATACCATTAGCACTCGCGCGGTCCGACTGCTAGGTCCTTCGGGATCCGGTGGTACCGGCCCGCCGAACGAGTTGCCCAGATCAGCGGAGTGACGATGCCCACCTACGTCTACAAGTTCATCGAGACCGGCGAGACGATCGAGGTCCAGCAGTCCTTCAGCGACGCCTCCCTCACCGAGGCCGAGCACCCCGAGACGGGCGAGGTCATGGCCGTCCGCAAGGTGTTCACCCCCGTCGGCGTCACGTTCAAGGGCGGCGGCTTCTACAAGACCGACAGTCGTGGCGGCTCGTCGGCGTCGAAGTCGGCCGGTTCGACGAGCAGTTCGGGCTCGTCCGGCGGCTCCGGTAGCTCGGACAGCGGCAGCTCGGCGAGCAGCACGCCGGCCCCCGCCGCACCGGCGGCGGCCCCCGCCGCATCGAGCGACTGACGCCCGACGGCGCCACACGCCGCTCCCGCGTTCTCCCCCCGCTCCGCTCCACCCCCCACCGGCGTTCCCCTCCACCGGCGTTCCCTCCACCGGCGTTCCCCTCCACCGGCGTTCCCCTCGCACCGTCGCGCCCACCTCGGCGCGGCCGTCCTCCGGGAGGCGCCATGCAGGTCGCTCACGTCCGTTCGTTCCTGGCCCGTCACCGTGGCGCTCACTGGGTGCTCGTCACCGTGCTCGCCGGCGTCGTGGCCGCCGTCCTCGCCGCCCAGTCGGCAGCCCTCGAACGCGAACGCCGGGCCTGGGGTGACGGCCGCACCGTCTGGGTCGCCGCGGCCGACCTCGTCCCGGGCGACCCGGCGCTCGTCCGGGCCGTGTCGGCACCACCGGCGATCGTCGCCCCGACGGCGGTGGCCGACGACCCGTCGGGCTCGGTCGCGCTCCGCCCGGTGTCGGCCGGTGAGGTGATCGTGGTCGGCGACGTGGGCGACCGCGCCGCGCTGGCGCCCGCCGATCGTCGACGGGTGGCGGTCGCCGCCGACGAGACCACGCTCGCCGTCGCGATCGGCGACACCGTCGACGTGATCGACGCCGTCGCCGGCGGAACGGTCGTCGCGACCGACGCCGTCGTCGTCGAGGTCACCCCGACGGCGGTCGTGGTCGCCGTGGCCTCGTCGACGGCACCGGCGGTCGCCGCGGCAGCGCTCGAACGTCGTGCCGTGCTCGCCGCGCACGGTTGAGCCGCGACGGCACGTCGGTGGCTCCGGATCAGCGGCTCCGGGTCAGTGGCTCGAGGTGCTGGGCAGGACGCGCGGGCTCCACGGGCGCGGCTCGTCCCAGTGGTGGCCGACGCAACGCGCCGAGGCCAGGCTCTCCAAGAACGCGGCCGGCCCGTCGAAGTCGGGCATCTCCACATAGGCCGAACCGAGCGCCAACGGCACATGGGCGTCGCTGCCGGCCCCGGCGAGCAGACCGTGCACGACCGCATAGTCGGCCGCCCGACGGTTGAGGCTCGCGAGCGAGGTCTTCGCATTGATCACCTCGATCGCGTCGACCAATCCCTCGGCCACCAGCGCGTCGAGCGCCGGCTCGGCGAGGTTGCGGCGCATCGGGTCGAACGGGTGCGGGACGTACACCACACCACCCTGGGCGCGGATCAGCCGTGCCGCCTCGGCGGGTGGCACCCCGAACGGCACCCGCTCGGTGAGGAACAACCCGATGATCTCGCCGGCGTGGGTGCGCAGCTCCTCGCCGACGATCACGCGGCACGGCAGCCGATCGGCCAACTCCTGGGCGCCCTTGATCGCGTTGTGGTCGGTGATGCACAGCACGTCGATGCCGCTGTCGACCACGGCCTGCTCCACCTCGTCGGGCGTGGTCGTGCTGTCGCCGCTCCACATCGTGTGGCTGTGCAGGTCGACGCGCACCCAACCGGGCTCGAGCTCGGTGTCCAGATGCGGGTGACGGGCGACGGCGGCCGGCTGCGGACGGGGCACGCCAGGGAGGGTACCCACTCGCGAGGACTCGGGAGGATCGTGTCGCCGTGGGCGGACACGAGGGGGCCATGCCGGTGCGATCGGGCCGGTGCGATCAGGCCGGTGCGATCGAGCCGGGCCCGAGGGGTCGGGCATGATGGTCGCCATGCGATGGAGCCGGCGGAAGCACCTGATGCTCGTGACGGGTGCGTCCGGCTTCCTGGGCCGGCACCTGGTGGGCAGCGACGCGGCCCGCGACTGGGAGGTCGTGGCCCCGCCGTCGCGCACCCTCGACATCACCCGGGCCGAGCTCGTCGCCGACACGATCCGGGAGTGGAAACCCACCGCGGTCGTCCACCTCGCCTACCGACGCGACGACCCGCGCGTGATCGTCCAGGGCAGCGCCAACGTGGCCCGCGCCGCAGCGGCAGCGGGTGCACATCTCGTGCACCTCTCCACCGACGTGGTGTTCGGGGGGCGACCGCTGCCCTACGCCGAGGCCGACATGCCCGATCCGATCACCGACTACGGCAGGTGGAAGACCGAGGCCGAGGCACAGGTGACCGCCGCCCACCCGGGCGCCGTCCTCGTGCGCACGTCGCTGATCTACGGCACCGAACACCTGGCGCCGGTGCAGCGCGACGTCGAGACGGCCCTCGGCGGACAGCGCTCGATGTCGTTCTTCACCGACGAGATCCGCTGCCCCGTCCACGCCGCCGACCTGGCTCGAGCCGTGTCGGTGCTCGCCGATCGACGCGACCTGAGCGGGCCGCTGCACATCGCCGGACCCGAGGCGATCGACAGGGCCTCGCTCGCCCGCCTCGTCGCTCGGTGGTTGGGCGCGGACGCCGTTCGCATCGCCGGCCTGCGCACCTCGACGGTGGCCGAATCGGGCCTCGTCCGGCCGGCGTGCGTCGTGCTCGACACGGGCCTCGCGACCTCGCTCGGTCTCGCCTGCCGACCGGTGAGCGACGTCCTGCGCTCGTGAGCGGCCGACGCGCGTGAGGTGGGCGGGCGATCGGTCCTCTCACCGAACTCTCACCCGGGTCAGAGCCGCACTTCACGCTCGAGGTGCACGATGGTGGTCCATGAGCAGCCGCCTCGACGCACCGACCGTCTCCCCGTCCGGTGCCTCCTCCCCCCGCGGGGCGGCTCATCAGAGCACCGCGACCTCGCGCCGACTCCTCCCCCCGGCGCGACGGTCGCGGGTGCTCGATTCCGACATCATCTGGGGCCTCGGTGCCTACGTCGCCCTGGTCGTCGGCATCTGGTCGATGCACGGCGGGCTCACGAGGTTCACCGAGGGTGTCACCGGCATCGCCACGGCGATCACCCAGCTGAGCGGCCTCGGCGCCTCGGCCGCCGGGCTGGTGGGCCTGCTGTTCACGGCCCGGCCGGCGATCCTCGAACGCCGCTACGGCCTCGACCGCCTGTTCAACTGGCACCGCGTGCTCGGCGAGGCGATGGCGGTCCTCGTCGGGGTGCACGTCGCCGCGGCACTGGTGGAGTGGCAGGTCGACGGCGCCTGGGGCGCGGCGATCGCCGACCTCACCGGCCGCGAGCCGTACATGGCGGGCGCCACCATCGGCGCCCTGCTGATCGGCATCGTCACCGTCACGTCGCTGCGCAGCATGCGCAACCGCCTCTCGTACGAGACGTGGTACTTCCTGCACCTCACCGCCTACCTCGGCTTCGCCCTGTCGTTCGGCCACCAGATCGTCACCGGCGCCGACCTGGCCGACGACGCCATCGCCCGGTGGATCTGGGTGGGCCTCCACGGCGCCGTCGCCGTGGCGCTCATCTGGGGCCGGTGGGGCCGGGTGCTGCGATCGGTGGTCCGTCCGCTGCGCGTGCACTCGATCGAACAGGTCGCGCCGGGCATCGTGACGCTGCGTCTCACCGGACGCCGGCTGCGCTCGATGCGCGGCTCGGCCGGCCAGTTCTGCTTCCTGAGGGCGCTCACCGCCGACGGCTGGTGGCGCTCCAACCCGTTCTCGCTGTCCGAGGCACCCGGGGAGGACGGACTCCGGTTCACCATCAAGGACCGCGGCGACGCCTCGCAGCTGCTCGCCTCGCTGCCGGTCGGCACGAAGGTGGCGGTCGACGGTCCGTACGGCGTGTGCACGCCCGAGATCGCCGACGGCCGCAAGGTGCTGTTCGTGGTCGGGGGCGTCGGGATCGCACCGGCACGGGCGATGCTCGAGGTGCTCCCGCCGAGCGCCGAGCCCGTGGTGCTGTACCGGGCGCACAGCGCCGCCGACCTCGTGCACCACGACGAGCTCGTGGCCCTCGCCGAGCGACGCAACGGCCGTGTGCTCACCCTGGTCGGACCGTCCGCCTCCCTCGCCGTGCGCGACCCCTTCTCCGCACACACCCTGCGCCAGGCCGTGCCCGACGTCGCCGAACGCGTCGCCGTGCTCTGCGGCCCCGACCGACTCCTGTCCGCCGCACGCACCGGCCTCCGGCGCGCCGGCGTCGACAGCGGCGACATGCACTTCGAACACTCCTGGTGGTGACCCCATGACCCCGCAACGACCCGCGACTCGCTCGCGCCCGAGCCTCGCCCGCCGGGCCCTGCCGGCGATCGCCCTCACCTCGGCCAGCGGCTTCCTGCTGAGCGTGCTCGACCGACCGTCGACCATCGTCGATGCCGGGAGCGAGACGACCAGCGACACCGGCAGCACCGGCGTGGTCTCGATCATGCCGGCATCGCCGGCAGCCGCGCCGGCATCCACGACCGCTGCGACCAGCCCGACCACGCCCGCGACGACGCCCGCGACGGTCCCGGCCACCGTCGCCACGACGGTCCCGGAGACGGTCCCGGCCACGACGCCGCCCACGGTCGCGACGACCGTGCCGGCGACACCGACGTGCACCACCTACAACGGCCCGACGATCAGCACCAAGTGGGGGCCGGTCGAGGTGCAGGCCTCGGTCGCCGCCGACGGCACGATCTGCTGGGCCGACGCCATCGTCACCCCCGACAGCAAGAGCAAGTCGGTCCAGATCAACAACCGTGCGGTGCCGGTGCTCGACGACCGGGCCGTCGCCGCACAGGGCACCGCGTTCGACGGCGTGTCGGGAGCGACCATCACGTCCAACGCCTACAAGCAGTCGCTCCAGGCGATCATCGACGCTGTCGTCTCCGGTCAGGTCGCCGGATGAGTGCGCTCCACACCGTCCGCCGGCGCGCCGACGTGATGGGCACCGTCGCCAGCATCCACGTGCACGACGACCCGAGCCTCGTCGATCCCCGCCTCGTCGACGACGCGATCGACGCCGTGCTCGCCGAACTGGAGCGTCTCGAGGCGATGTTCAGCACCTTCCGTCCGACGAGTGAGATCAGCCGGGTCAACCGAGGTGAGCTCGATCTCGTCGACTGCTCGCCGGAGGTGATCGACGTCGTCGACGCCTGCACCTGGCTCGAGCACGCGAGCGGTGGCGCGTTCGACATCCGGGCACGGGGTCGACTCGATCCCGCCGGCTTCGTGAAGGGCTGGGCGGCCGAGCGGGCCAGCCGGCTGCTCGTCGAGCACGGCCTCGAACACTGGTACCTCGGCGTCGGCGGCGACATCGTCGTGCACGGCCGGCCCGCCGGGCGTGACTGTTGGACCATCGCGATCGCCGACCCGACCAAGCGCAGCGCGGTGATCACCGGCATCACCGTCACCGGCGGCGCCGTCGCGACCTCGGGCACCGCCGAGCGCGGCGGGCACCTCTGGGACGCCTCGGGCGTCGACGCCGACACCTGGGCCTCGGTCACCGTCATCGGCCCGTCACTCACCTGGGCCGACGCGTTCGCCACCACCGCGTGCGCGATGGGCCCGGGCGGCCTCGACTGGGTGAGCCAGTTCGACGAGTACCAGGCGTTCGCCGTCACCCATCAGGGCACGCTGGTCAACACCCGTGCTGCCTGACGTCGCCTGAGCGTCGCGCCCGACGCTGAACGAGACCGCGTCGGGTCACGCACCCGACATGGTCATGTCGCCGATCACCAGGCTCACGCCGGCGGCGCGCATCGGCAGCCAGTCGACGTCGCCGCCGACCTCGATGAGGTCGAGCAGCATCCGCTGGAGCGTGGAGGCGATCGTGAACTCGCGCACCGGTGCGCCGAGCTGACCGTTGGTGATGAGCAGACCCGAGGCACCGGTCGAGAAGTCGCCGCTGATCGGGTTGACGCCGCTGTGGAGGCCCGACACCTGCTGCACGAGCACGCCGTCGCTGATGCCGCTCACGAGCTCGGCCTGTGAACGCGTGCCGGGCTGCACCTGCAGCGCCAGAGAGCCGACGCCGGGCGTGCCCTTGAACCCGCCGCGCACCGCGTTGCCGGTGCTGACCGTGTGGGCTCGACGGGCGCTGTAGCTGTTGTGCACGAACCCCTGCAGCACGCCGCCTTCGACGAGCACGTTGCGGCGAGCGGCGAGACCCTCGCCGTCGAGCTCGGTGGCCGTGTACGCCAGCGGATTGGTGGGATCGTCGACCAGGGTGAACAGCGGACTGGCCACCTGCTCACCGATGCGGTCCTTGAACAGGCTGCGCCCCTTGATGACGGACTCGCCGTTCAGGGTGCTCGAGATGATGCCGAGGAACTGGGCGGTCACGAACGGGTCGAGCACCACCGTGAGCCGGCGGCTGCTCGGCTTGGTGGCACCGAGCAGACGGGTGGCCCGATCGGCAGCCTCCTGCGCCGCCTTGGCGAGATCGAACTCCTCGGGCGAACGACCGACGCTGAACCCGAAGCCGGTCTGGGTCTCGTCACCGTCGTCGGCGAGCGTGCTCACGCTCACGTAGCAGCCGTTCTCGCGGCCCGAGCGACGGATCCCGCTCGTGGTGGCCACCGCGTTCTCGGCGGCGACGTCGCTGTAGTTGGCGTCGTCGATGCGCACCCGCGAATCGGCCGCGACGGCGAGGCGCTCGAGCTCCTTGGTGAGCTCGATCTTACGGTCGGTGGCGAAGCCCGCCAGCACGTCGCTCCACAGCTCCTGGCGCACCACGTCGACACCGTCGGGCTCGGCGAGGCCGGCCCACTCGTCGGGCGTGCCGAACTCGACGTTGTCGCGGGCCTCGGCGAGGACCTCGGCGATCGCCCGGTCGTCGAGCGTGCCCGCATAGGCGAACCCGGTGCGACCCTCGCGGATGACCCGGATGCCGATGCCCTCGCTCTGGGCGCTGACGAAGTGCTCGATCTCGCCCTCGTAGACGCGGATGTCGGTCTCGCTGTCGCGCGACACGTATGCCTCGAGCTGCTCGCCCGGCTTGGCCTGGGCGATCACCGCATCGGCGATCCGCTGCAGCTCGCTCTCGAAGTCGCTCATGCCGCCGTGCCACCGATCGTCATCGTCTTCACGCGCAGGGTCGGCTGGCCGTCGCCGACGGGCACGCCCTGGCCGTCCTTGCCGCACGTGCCCGGGTTGCCCATCGCGAAGTCGTTGCCGAGCAGATCGATGTCGCGCAGCACCTGCGGGCCGTTGCCGATGAGGTTGCCCTCGCGCAACGGCTCGGTGATCTCGCCGTTCTCGATGAGGTACGCCTCGGTCATGCCGAACACGAAGTCTCCGGTGGCGGTGTTGACGCTGCCGCCGCCGAGCTTGGCGACGTACACACCGCTCTCGGTGGCCCGCACGATCTCGTCGGGTTCCTCCGTGCCGTTCAGCACGTACGTGTTGGTCATGCGCACCATCGGCAGGTGCATGTAGCTCTGCCGACGACCGTTGCCGCTCTGGGCGCGGTGCTCCTTGCGGGCCCGCAGGTAGTCCCACATGTAGTCGGTGAGCACACCGTCATGGATGAGGACGTTGTACTGGCTGGGATGGCCCTCGTCGTCGATGCCGATCGCACCCCACTCGGTGCTCATCGTGCCGTCGTCGACGAGCGTGACGAGCGGCGACGCGACGAGCTCGCCGGCCTTGTTGCGGTACACGCTGGCGCCCTTGGCGACCAGGTCGGCCTCGAGGCCGTGCCCGCACGCCTCGTGGAACAGCACGCCGCCGCTGCCGCGCTTGATGACCACCGGCACCGACCCGCTCGGGGCGGGGCGGGCGCTCAGCTTCGTGATCGCCATGCGGGCCGCGTCGCGGGCGAGCTCCTCGACGTCGACGCTGTCGAACATCTCGAACCCCACCGTCTGGCCGGCGCTCTGGAACCCGGTCTGCATGCCGGCGTCGCCGTTGGCGACCACGCTCATGCGGACCAGGCACCGCACCTGCTCGTCCTCGGCGAGCACGCCCTCGGTGTTCGCGACGAGGATGCGACGCCGGCTGTCGCCGTAGCCCGCCGACACCTGCACGATCGACGCGCCGGCCGAGCGGGCGGCGTCGTCGATGCGGCGGAGCAGTTCGACCTTGGCCGCCTTGGGCACCTCGTCGGGCGAACGCTCGACGGTGTTGACCTGGGTGCCCGCCCGGCGTGTGAGCGCCACTTCGCGCACCCCGCCCCCGCCCTGGCTGGCAGCCGCGGCAGCGGAGACGGCCGCTGCCAGCAGCCCGGCCTCGCTGAGGTCGGCGGTGTGCGCGAACCCGGTGGTGTCACCCTTGACGACGCGGATGCCGGCACCCCGGTCGCGGCCACTCGTGACCTGTTCGATCCGGCCGTCGTCGAGGCCTGCACTGGTGGACCGCTTGTCCTCGGCGAACACCTCGGCGAAGTCGGCACCGCTCTTCACCGCCGTCCCGAGCACCCGGGTGAGCACGTCTTGATCGATCATCTCGGGGAGCCTACCGAGTGCCGCACGGGTGCCATCCGGACCCATCCCACCCCGACCACCGGGGGACACCCCGGCACGATCGGGTTCCCCGCGACGACCCGGTGGTCCTAAGGTGACCCCCCGTGAACATCGAGGTGGGGCTTCGGGGCGAGGCGAGGATGGTGGTGAGCGAGGCCGACACTGCCCGCGCACTGCGTTCAGGCACCGTCGACGTGCTCGGCACCCCACGGCTCATCGCCCTGTGCGAGGAGGCCACGTGCGCGGCGCTCGGCGGTCGGCTGCCCGAGGGCCACACCACCGTCGGCATGCGCGTCCAGGTCGATCACCTGCAGCCGACGGCCGTGGGCATCGAGGTCGTCGCCGAGGCGACGCTCGAGAAGATCGAGGGCCGGCGGCTCATGTTCACCGTGTCGGCGTCCGATACCAGAGGGCTGGTGGCTGCAGGAAAGGTCACCCGCGTCCTGGTGGAGGTCGACCGATTTCACAGCAAAGCGCACTGACCCACGGCCCGCGCCGTGCCCTGCTCGCCGTCTCGTTCGCAGCAGCCCTGTCGTTCCTCGGCGCCTCGTGTGCCGCCGGTGAAGCGATCGAGGAGACGGCCGGCAGCGTGGCCGATCAGATCCAGGACGGCGTCGCTGCCGTCCCCGTCGCCAACCAGACCGTGTGCGACATCGAACGCACCACGCTCGCCACAGCACTCGACGCCTATGTCGCCATCACCGGCGCAGCGCCGATGAGCGAGGCCGACCTCGTCACCGAGGGCCTCCTGCGTACCGAGGTGCAGGCCTACGACGTCGACGCCGCCGGTGCGATCGTGCCGGCACCCGGCTCGACCTGCACCTGAACCGGACCCTGAACCGGACCCTGAACCGGACTCTGAACCGGACTCTGAACCGGACTCTGAACCGGACTCTGAACCGGAGCGGTCAGGCGAGGTTCGACGAGCGCGGGTAGACGTCGCTCGGGTCGGTCACGATGTTGACGAGGTAGGGCACGCCGGAGGCGAACGCCCGATCGAGCGCCGGGCCGATCTGCGACGGATCGGTGACGAGCTCGCCGCCGCCGCCGAGGGCGGTGACCACCTGGTCGTAGCGACAGCCGGGCTGCAGGTCGCAGGCCATGTCCCAGCCGTAGATCGCCTGCATCGGGTGCTTCTCGAGCCCCCACATGCCGTTGTTGCCGACGACCATCACGGCCGGGAGTCCGTGGCGCACCAGGGTGTCGACGTCCATCAGGCTGAACCCCGCAGCACCGTCGCCGAGCAGGAGCACGACCTGGCTGTCGGGTCGGACCACCCGTGCGGCGGTCGCATAGCCGAGGCCGTTGCCGAGGCACCCGTACGGGCCGGTGTCGAGCCAGCAGCCGGGCTGCTGCACCTCGACGAACTTGCCGGCGTACGAGGCGAAGTCGCCACCGTCGCAGATCACCACGGCGTCGTCGGCGAGCCGCTTGCCGAGCTCGCCGTAGATGCGGCTCGGCTTGATCGGCGACGAGTCGGCAGCGAGCAGTTCGGCATCGGAAGCACGACCGCGCTCCTCGGCGGCGCGCAGTTCGGCGATCCAGTCCTCGTGATCGACGCGGGGTCCCGAGTGGTTCGCGAGCGCCCGCAGCACCAACACGCTGTCGCCGGACACGGTCGGCACGCTGACGTGGCCGGCGCGCTGGGCCGTGCTGTCGACCACGTGGGCCACCTGGGCGTTGCCGAAGCGGCCGAAGCCGAGGCGGAAGTCGAGCGGGGTGCCGAGCACCACGACCAGATCGGCCCGCTTCTTGAGCAGGCCGCGGGTGCGCAGGAACGACAGCTCGTGGCGGGCCGGCAGGGTGCCGCGGCCGAGGCCGTTGAAGAAGCAGGGCACCCGCAGGTGCTCGACGGCGGCGCGCAGCTCGTCCCAGGCGCCGTCCCAGTACACGTCGCTGCCGACGATGAACGCCGGCCGCTCGGCGTTGGCGATGAGGTTCGCGAGCGTGGCGACCTCGTCGTCGTCGGGTGCGGCGCCCTTGCCGGTGCACTCGTCGACCGCGGGCAGCTCACCGCTGGCGGCGCCGAACACGTCGAGCGGGAAGTCGAGGAAGGTCGGTCCACGGTGCGGGGTCATGCTCAGCGAGGCAGCGGCGTGCACCGCGGCCGCGGCAGCGTTCGCGTCCTTCACCGTGACGGCGGACTTGGTGATCGACTGCACCACCGGGACGTGGTCCATCTCCTGCAGCGACCCCGACCCCCAACGCCCCTCGGGGGCACGGCCGCCCATCACCACGACCGGCGAGCCGTTGAACCACGCGCTCGTGATCGCCGAGACACCGTTGGTGATGCCGGGACCAGCCGTGAGCGCAGCGAAGCCCGGGCGACGGGTGAGCTTGGCGTAGGCCTCCGCCGCGAACGTGGCCGTCTGCTCGTGGCGGGTGTCGACCACTCGCATGCCCTGGTCGCGTGCCGCGTCGTACAGCGGCCAGATGTGGCCACCGTTCAGCGTGAACATCACGTCGGTGCCGAACTGCAGCATCGCCGCGACCGCTTGTTGTCCTGCGTGACCGTCGATCGTCGTCCCCATGCGCGACAGCATCGCGCAGCGGTCACCGGTGATCCGTCCCTGGGCGTCCCCCGGATGTCAGACCCCGGCGCCGCCCGTGGTGTGTCAGGGAGCGGCGACGATCCAGCCGCGGCGCTGGAGCTCAGCGGCGAGCTGCTCGGTCGGCAGCTTGCGGACGGCGTCGTCGATCACCACGGCGACCGCAGCCGGCGCCTCGGCGGCCGACTGCTGCTCGGCCTCCTCCTGCAGTTGCTGGATGAAGGCATCGGCCTCGTCACGGCTGAACTTGCCGCCGGCCTGGCGCTGGGTGAACCCCATCGGGCCGCGGGCGTCGCGGAAGTCGCTGTGCCCGGCCTCGCTGAGCAACGAGAGCAGTTCGTTGACCTGCTTGGCGGTGGCGGGTGGACCGGAGACCTGACCGAATGACATGCGACGATCGTACACCTGTTCGATCGTCGAACGACGGGACCTCCGCGATCGACCGCGATGAGCTTCAGATGAGGCTCAGAAGCTGTGGTAACCGCCGTCGATGGTGATGACGTCGCCGGTGTGGTAGCCGCTGGCGCCGCTCGCGAGGTAGACGGCGAGGGCGCTGAAATCGGCGGGCTTGCCCCAGCGGCGCATCGGCACGCGGGGCAGCACGTTGTCGATGAACTTGTCCCAGCTGAGCGCGCCGGCGGTCATGTCGCTCTCGATCCAGCCGGGCAGGATCGCGTTGCAGCGGATGCCGTGGCGGGCGTGTTCGACGGCGATGCCCTTCATCATCGAGATGACCGCGCCCTTCGACCCGCCGTAGTGCTGACCCTTCTGCTGGCCGAAGTACGCGGAGCCGGACGTGGTGAACACCACCGAGCCACCCTCGCCCTGGCCCACCATCTGCTTGACCGCTTCCTGTGCCGTGTAGAACGCGCCGTCGAGGTTCACGCGCAGCACGCGGTGCCACTCCTCGTCGGTCATGCCGACGAAGCTCGGCGCCTTGCCGCCGACGCCCGCGTTCACGAAGCACGAGTCGACCCGGCCGAGGGCCGACACGGTCTCGGCCATCGATGCGATCACCGCCTGCTGGTCGCCCACGTCGCAGACGAGGTCGAGCACCGTGCCGCCGTGGGCGCGCAGCGCGGCAGCGGCCGCGGCGTTCTTGTCGGGATTGGTTCCCCAGATGGCGACGGTCGCTCCATGGGCCGCGAGGCCGTCGGCCATGCCCAGGCCGATCCCGCTGTTGCCACCCGTGACCAGGGCGACGTGTCCGGTGAGGTCGAAGAGCTGTGTGGTGATCGGCACGTCCCGAACGTACCGACCTGACCATGCCCCGTTCGGTACCCAGCGGTAACGTGGCTCCCGTCATGGCACTCTCCGACATCCGCGAACCCGCCGACCTGCGGAAGCTCGGCTACCCCGACGTCTACGAACTCGCCGGCGAGATCCGCGATTTCGTGGTCCAGGCGGTGGCGGAGAACGCGGGGCACCTCGGCAGCAACCTCGGGGTGGTCGAGCTCACCCTCGCCCTCCACCGGGTCTTCGACTCGCCCACCGACGCGATCCTGTGGGACACCGGCCATCAGGCGTACGTGCACAAGATCGTCACCGGTCGCCAGGCCGGGTTCGAGCACCTGCGTCAGGCCAACGGCATGTCGGGCTATCCGAACCGCGAGGAGAGCGATCACGACCTGATCGAGAACAGCCACGCGAGCACCGTGCTGTCGTACGCCTACGGCCTCGCGATCGCCCGCGACGCCGGCACCGACCCACACCGACACATCGTCGCGGTCATCGGCGACGGCGCGATGACGGGCGGCATGGCGTACGAGGCGTTGAACAACCTCGGGCACTCCGGCCGGCGCGTCATCATCGTGCTGAACGACAACGGCCGCTCGTACGCGCCGACGATCTCCAACCTCACCGCGGCGATGCCCACCCCGCTCGAGCAGGCGATGGACGACCATCCGAGCCTGCCGTCGCGGGTGACCGACAAGCTCGCCCACGCGCTCACCAACATCCGGCTCAACCCGGTGTACGTGCGCCGCCAGCGCCGGCTCGAGCAGTTCCTGCAGAACCTCCCCTACGTCGGCCCGCAGGCAGAGAAGGGCGTCGAGGCGTTCAAGGCCGCCGTGCGCGAGTTCCTCCAGCCGCCGTCGTTCTTCGAGGCGCTCGGCGTCCGCTACGTGGGCCCCGTCGACGGGCACTCGCTCGAGGATCTCGAGGAGAGCCTGCGCAACGCGGTCGAGCTCTCGGCCGAGGGCCCGATCGTGGTGCACGTCCTCACGCAGAAGGGCCGCGGCTACCCGCCGGCCGAGGACGACGACGAGAAGAACCTCCACGACGCGCCGGTGTTCGACCCGGCGATCGGGCCGCCGCCGGCGATGCCCACCGGCTACACGCAGTCATTCGCCGATGCGATCATCAAGGAGGCCGAGCTCGATCCTCGCCTCGTGGCGATCACCGCGGCCATGCCGGGTCCCACCGGACTCCTGCCGTTCCAGGCGCGTTTCCCCGACCGCTTCTTCGACGTCGGCATCGCCGAGCAGCACGCCGTCACCGGTGCCGCAGGCATGGCGATGGGCGGTCTCCGTCCGATCGTCGCCATCTACTCCACGTTCCTCAACCGGGCGTGGGACCAGGTCGTCTACGACGTGGCGATGCACCGCCTGCCGGTGATCTTCTGCCTCGACCGCGCCGGCATCACCGGCCCCGACGGCGCCAGCCACCACGGTGTGTACGACATGGCGCTGCAGGCGAAGGTGCCGGGCATGCGCGTGCTGGCCCCGGCGAGCGCCGAGGACCTCCAGGTCATGCTCCACGATGCGATGTCCCTCGCCGACGAGGGCCCGGTCGTCATCCGTTACCCCCGTGGCACCGCGCACCATGTCGGCGAGCACGAGGTCGGCAGCGGCACGAAGGCCCGCAAGGTGCGCGCCGGCAGCGGCTCGGTCGCGATCCTCGCGATCGGCAAGATGGTGCCCATCGCCGAGAAGGCGGCCGCTCGGCTCGCGGAGACCGGCGTCGACGCGACCATCTGGGACGTGCGCTGCTGTGCGCCGCTCGACCCCGAGATGATCGCCGACGCGGCTCGCCACGGTGCCGTGCTCACCGCCGAGGACGGCATCCGCGACGGTGGCATCGGCATGACGATCGCCGAGCAGGTACACGCGATCCGCTGTGAGGTGCCGGTGCGCAACCTCGGCATTCCGGCGAAGTTCATCCCGCAGGGCGACGCGGCGAAGATCTTCACCGCACTCGGCCTCGACGCCGACGGCGTCGCCGCCGCGGTCCGCAGCCTGCTCTGACCGCCCGGCGCACCATCGATCGCTCGGTGCCGGGCGTACGCGCTCGACGGCGTTCGGCCGTGGACACCGTCGTTGCGTAGCCTCGCCCGGATGGACGACTCCTCGTACCGACGCCTGCTGATCGAACGGCGCGACCACGGCGTGGTACTGCTGACGCTGTCGAACCCCGGCAAGCTCAACGCCACCGACGCGGTGCTGCACGCCGAGCTCGCTCGCGTGTTCCACGACATCTCCCACGACGACACCATCCGGGCGGTCGTGGTGACCGGCGAGGGGAAGGCGTTCAGCGCGGGAGGGGACCTCGACTGGATCGCCGAGCAGGTCGGCAACCACGCGCAGACGATGAAGGTGATGCGCGAGGCGGGCGACATCGTGCGCACGATGATCGACTGCGACACGCCGATCATCAGTGCGATCAACGGCGTGGCCGTCGGCGCCGGTCTGGCCGTCGCCCTCATGGCCGACATCTCGATCATCGACGCCGATGCCCGCTTCACCGACGGCCACATCCGCCTCGGCGTCGGCGCCGGCGACCACGCCGTCGCGATCTGGCCGCTGCTGTGCGGCATGGCGAAGGCGAAGTACTACCTGCTCACCGCCGACTTCATCGACGGGCGCGAGGCCGAGCGCATCGGGCTGGTGAGCAAGGCGGTCGCCGCCGAGGAGGTGCTGCCCCAGGCGCTCGTGATCGCCGAGAAGCTCGCCCGCGGACCTCGCGACGCCACGCGGTACACCAAGCGGGCGTTGAACCACTGGCTCCGCCAGGCGCTGCCCAACTTCGAGGCGTCGCTCGCCTACGAGATGCTCAACTTCCTCGGCGCCGACGCGGCCGAGGGCCTCGACGCCCTGCAGACCAAGCGAGCACCGGAGTTCGACCGATGACCACCCCCCGACCCATCCGCCCCGACCTCGACCAGGTCGTCGACGGCCACGACCTCGCGGTCGAGCTGGCATTCGCGATGAAGCTCGCCACGGCCGCCGACGCGGTCACGCTGCCCCACTACGAGCAGCGCAGCTTCACGCTCGACTGGAAGGCCAACCGCACCGAAGTGACCGAGGCCGACCGCGAGAGCGAACTCGCGATCTCCGATCTCGTGCTCGCCGAGCGCCCGCACCACGGCCTGTACGGCGAGGAGCACGGCGTGGTGGGAGACGCCGATTCGCCGTGGCGGTGGATCATCGACCCGATCGACGGCACGTCGAACTTCGTGCGCGGCATCCCGGTGTGGGCGAGCCTGATCGCACTCACGCACGTCGAGCACGGCCCGCTCGTCGGTGTCGTGTCGGCACCCGCGATGGGTCGCCGCTGGTGGGCTGCCCACGGCCTCGGCGCCGTCGCCGCCACGTTCACGGGCACCGAGCGGCCGTGCCGCGTCTCGTCGGTCGCATCGATCGCCGCGGCCCAGGTGTCGGTCACGTTCGCGAGCGGCTGGGACGACCTGGGTCTCACCGGCGAGCTGGTGTCGCTCCAGCAGCGGGCCCATCGCGCCCGCGGTTTCGGCGACTTCTGGCAGCACATGCTCGTGGCCGAAGGAGCGATCGATCTCGCCGTCGATGCCGTCGGCCTCATGCCGTACGACCTCGCCGCCGTGCAGGTCGTGGTGGAGGAGGCGGGCGGCACGTTCACCGACCGCCACGGGGTGCGCACCTTCGAGAGCAACACGGCGATCAGCTCGAACGGCCTCCTCCACGCCGAAGTGGCCTCGCTCGGCAGCTGACCTCGGTCAGCAGACGGCAAGCAGACGGCCCACCTCCGGGCAGGTCGACGCTCGGAGCACGCGTGACAGACTCGCGGCGTGCACGATCTGGTCATCCGCAACGGCTTCCTCGTCGACGGCAGCGGCGCGCCCGGCAGGCATGCCGACGTCGCCGTCGACGACGGGATCATCACCTCTGTCGATCCCGCGGGCTCCGGCGCGGCGGCCAGACGTTCGGTCGAGGCCGACGGCGCACTGGTGACGCCCGGCTTCGTCGACATCCACACCCACTACGACGCACAGGCCAGCTGGGACCCGTACCTCACGCCATCGAGCTGGCACGGGGTGACGACCGTGGTGATGGGCAACTGCGGTGTCGGTTTCGCACCTGCGGCGCCCGATCGCCACGAGTGGTTGATCGCGTTGATGGAGGGCGTCGAGGACATCCCCGGCAGCGCGATGACCGAGGGCATCACCTGGGACTGGACCACCTACCCCGAGTACCTCGACGCCCTCGCCGCCACGCAGCACGTGATCGACGTCGGCTCGCAGATCGCCCACGGCCCGCTGCGCGCCTTCGTGATGGGCGAACGGGGCGCGGCCAACGAGACCGCGACCGACGCCGATATCGCCGAGATGGCCGTCCAGGTCGAGGCCGCGCTCCGGGCCGGTGCACTCGGCTTCTCGACGAGCCGCACCCCGCTGCACCGGTCGAAGGACGGCGAGCTCGTCCCCGGCACCAACGCCGATGCGAGGGAGCTGCTCGGCATCGGCGCGGCGATCCGACGAGCGGGCCACGGGGTGTTCCAGTTCGCCCCCGAGCACGCGATCCTGCCCGTCGCCGAGTGGCCGTGGATGCGCGAACTCGCGGCCGTGACCGGTCACCCCGTCAGCGTCAACCTCAACCAGCCCGACCAGGCACCGGAGGTGTGGCGCGAGGTGTTGCGGCTGCTCGACGAGGCCCAGGCCGACGGGCTGCCGATCCACGCCCAGGTCGCCGGACGCACGATCGGCATCCTCTACTGCCTCCACGGCAGCGTCCACCCGTTGCTCTTCCACCCCGCGTACGCCGAGGTCGCGCACCTGCCGATGCCCGAACGTCTGGCCGCCCTCGCCGACCCCGAACGTCGCCGGCGGATCGTCCACGACGTGCCCCGTGAGGACCAAGACGGCGGACTGTTCGCCAAGGTGGTGCTCGACAACCTGGGCCGCATCTGGCCGGTGGCCGACGGCGACATCGACTACGAACCGAGCAGCGATCAGTCGGTCGCCGCGCTCGCGGCCCGCACCGGCACGCCGCCGATGGAACTCGTGCTCGACCAGCTGCTCGCCCACGACGGCAACGGCATGCTCTACGCGCCGTTCTTCAACTACGCGTACGGCGACCTGTCGATGACGTACGAGGCGACGCTGCACCCGCACACGCGGATGGGACTGAGCGATGCCGGCGCCCACTGCGGCGCGATCTGCGACGGTGGCACGCCGACGTTCATGCTCACCCACTGGACCCGCGACCGCACCCGCGGCCCCCGGTTGCCGCTGGAGTACGTGGTGCGCCGCCAGACGCAGCAGACCGCGCAGCTGTACGGCCTGGGCGATCGCGGTCTCGTGGCACCCGGGCTGCGTGCCGACCTCAACGTGATCGACTACGAGCGGTTGAGCTTCGGACCGCCGCGCATGGCGTTCGACCTGCCCGCGCAGGGTCGCCGCCTCGTGCAGAAGGCGAGCGGGTATCGGGCGACGTTCGTGGCCGGCGAGCAGACCGTCGCCGACGACGAGTTCACCGGCGCCCTCCCCGGCCGCCTCCTCCGCGGCCCCCGCTGAGTTCCGTGAGCCGGACCCGCACGGACTGCGGGTTGCGCTCACCGAATTCGCACGTCCGTGAGCCGGACCCGCACCGGCTGCAGGTTGCGCTCACGGAACCCAATCTTCCGTGAGCGAAACGCCGCGTCACGCGGCGTCTGGCTCACGAACCCCGATCTTCCGTGAGCGAAACGCCGCGTCTGGCGGCGTCTGGCTCACGGAATTCAGGCGATGGGGGTGGCGCCGAGGATCAGGCAGAACTCGTTGCCTTCGGGGTCGGCCATCACCTGGAAGCCGCCGAGCTCGTCCCACATGATCTCGCCGACGCGGGTGGCCCCGAGCGCCTCGGCGGCCTCGGTCGCCACCTCGAGGTCGTCGACGTCGACGTCGAGGTGCACCCGGTTCTTCACCGACTTCGCCTCCGGCACCACCTGGAACGAGACGGTGATCCCGTGCGGCGGGTGCAGCGCCACCCACTCGTGGCTCTGACGCACGACGTGGCCGCCGAGCACGCCGAGCCAGAACTCGGCAAGGCGCGCAGCGTCGTGGCAGTCGATCACCACCTCGTCGAGCCGGCCGATCATCAGGCGGTCCGTTCCCCGAGCGACCGCTCCGCCACGCCGAACACGAACCAGTGGTCGAGGTACGGCGCCGGATCGGCGGACCAGCCGTAGGCGCCCACCTCGTCTGCCGTGCGCCGACCCAGCCGTGACCGGAACAGCTCGAGATCGCTCAGCTCCACCGACACCGATGGCAGACCCGCCTCGCCGACCTGCCTCGCGAACCCCTCGCGGAACGACTCGCCGATCCACGCCAACACGTCGGCCGGCACCGAGATGGGCCGGCCGAGCGCGGTCAACAGGTCGCACTCGTGCGTGTGGATGTCGAACACGGCAGCTGCGCGGCTGGCCCCCTCGGGGGAGGACAGGAACATCTCGACGAACGGACCCTTCTCGTGCCACCCGTCCACCATCTCGGCCACCGTTCGACCGGCGCCGCGCGCGACCTGTGCGGCGGTCCAGGCCTCGCCCGGCGCGCCGGCCATGTTGCCGGCGGTGGCGTCGTCGGCCACCCCGGTCACGTGGGCCACGACGTCGTGCAGGTTCCACCCCGGCGTCGCCGCCACCGGTAGATCGCCGACCTCGTCGGACACCAGTGCTGCGATGCGCAGCCTCGCCTCGCGGTACGCCGCCCCCAGATCAAGACTCATCGCGAGGACTGTACGCCGCGACCCGCCGCCGATCGACCGCGCACCGATCGTGGACTGGCGGTGGACTGGCGGTGGGCTGGCGGTGGGCTGGCGGTGTCGGCCGACTCGTCGTGCAATAGCCTGACTCCCCGATGACCGAGCAGAACCAACCCGCCACCCAGGCCATCACCTCCGGGCGTGGCGCGAGCGGCAGCTCGCTCGCCCCGGCACTCTGGGCGTCGACGGTGTGGGAGAGCGAGAGCCTCGCCGACGCTCGGCGGCGTGCCACCGGTACGCGGGCCGCGGAGTTCTACAGCCGGTACGGCAACCCCACCGTGCGCTCGTTCGAAGAGGCGGTCGCCACCCTCGAGGGTGCCGAGGACGCGATCGCGTTCGGCTCCGGCATGGGCGCCATCGCCAGCGTCGTGCTGTCGATGTGCTCGGCCGGCGACCACATCGTCGCCCAGCGGCAGCTGTACGCCGGCACGCTCGCCTTCCTGCAGGGCCCGTGCGCCAGGTTCGGGATCGAGACCACCTTCGTCGACGGTCACGTGCCCGGCGCGTTCGCCGAGGCGGTACGGCCCGGCAAGACGATGCTCGTCCTCGCCGAGACACCGTCGAATCCGCGGCTCGACCTCGTCGATCTCGACGAGCTCGGTGCGCTGCGCGGGCCGGTCACCGTGGTCGACTCCACCCTCGCCACCCCGCTCGGCCAGCGACCGCTCGACCACGGCGTGCACCTCGTGCTGCACTCCGCCACCAAGGGCATCGCCGGCCACAACGACGCCACGCTCGGCGTCGTCGCCGGCGAGAAGGACTACATCGACGCGATCTGGTCGTACTCGGTGCTCCACGGTGCCACCCCGTCGCCGTACGACGCACTCAACGGCCTGCGCGGCATCCGCACGCTGTCGGTGCGGACGACCCATCAGGCCGACAGCGCGTTCTACATCGCCGACTCGCTCCTCGACCATCCCGAGGTGTCCGCGGTGCACTACCCCGGGCTGCCCGGCCACCCGCAGAGCGATCTCGCCAAGAAGCAGATGCGCCACGGCGGCACGCTGGTCGCGATCGAGCTCGCCGGCGGACAGCCCGCGGCCGAGCGGTTCCTCGCCGACGTCCGGTTGCTCCACCGGGCCACCTCCCTCGGCGGGCCGGAGACGCTGGTGTGCCATCCGGCCACCACCACCCACGCGAGCCTCACGCCCGACGAGGCGGCCCACGTCGGCGTCACGGCCGGCATGCTGCGCATCTCGGTCGGCCTCGAAGACCCCACCGACGTCCTGCGCGACATCCTCCGCGCCCTCGGCTGAGCACGACCGTTCCCATGGCCCGCGTCCTCTGCCTGCACGGCCTCGGCGGCACGGGCGCGACGATGTGGCCGCTCGTGGGACACCTCGCCTCGGCACACCACACCGCCTTCGCACCCACCCTGCCGGGCCACGGCAGCGACCCGCTCGATCTGGTCGGCGTCACCTGGGACGACTGGGTGGAGGCGGCCCGCGAGTGGGATGCGGACGTGGTGGTGGGCCAGTCGATGGGTGCCGTGCTGGCGTTGGCACTGGCGTCGGAGGGCCGGGTGCGGGGCGCCGTCGTGATCAACACGCTCGCCGCCGATCCCGATGCGATCGACGGCCTCGAGTGGCGCCGCTCGCGGGGCACGACGACGATCGACGTCGGCCCGTCGACCGTGGGCGAGGTCGCCTACGAGTCGCTGCCGATCGAGGCGCTGCTCGCGATGCACGAAGGCCTCGCCACGGTCGATCTCGCCGCGGTCGACGTGCCGGTGCTCATCGTCACGAGCGTGAACGACGACGTGGTCGATCCGGCGAGCTCCGACGTCGTCGCGTCGGCGCTCGGTGGTCCGGTCGAGCGGCTCCGCCTCACCACGAGCGGGCACGTCGCCACGCTCGACGGCGAGCGCGACAGCGTCGCGTACGCGATCGTCGATTTCGTCGCCCGCCTCGCCCGCTGACGTTCACTGACGGTCGCTGAACCGGGCGCGAGCCCGTCAGCGGTCGAGCCCGAAGGCGACCGTCACCACCACGGTGATGCTCCCGTCGTCGTCGAGCAGCACCCCCGCTCCGAAGCTCCGGTTACCCCCACCCTGTGGCGTCACGGCGTCGGCGAACGACGTGACGAAGCCGGTGCGGAGCTGCGGGTCGTCGGGCAACGCCCGACAGTCGGCGAGATCGTCCTCGGTGACGGCTCCGGCGAATCCTGACGACTCGGCGAACGCCGGCACGACAGCGCACGCCTCGGCGATCGCATCGGCGCCGACCAGCACCGGTGATCGCCACGCGGTCCCCGCGTTCAGTGCGGCGACGTCGCCCCCGGCGTCGACGTCGCCCGCGAAGATCAACGTGCGGCCGTCGACGTCGCGCAGGTACTGGCCATCGGTGAGCTGCTCGGGCACGACCGGCGCCCAGCCATCGGGCCCGTCGAGCTCGGCGATGCGCTCGGCCTCGACCATCAACTCGACCGGCGCCGAGTCGTTGCTGCCGCACCCGGCGAGGAGCACCACAGCGAGCGCGCCGACGATGCCGAGCCCGCCGATGCCGGCGCCGGCACGAGCGGCGGAGGCGGACGAGGCGGGGCCCGGCCTCAGTCGAGCTCCGAGCCCACCACGCTGACGAAGCTCACACACGCGCCCGGGCCACCGCCCAGGTTGTGCGTGAGCGCCTTGGTCTTGCCGGCGGCAATGCTCGCGATCTGGCGATCGCCGGCGAGGCCGCGGAGTTGGAGCCAGCACTCGAACAGCATCCGCAGACCGGAGGCGCCGATCGGGTGACCGAACGACTTCAGGCCGCCGTCGGGGTTCACCGGCAGTTCGCCGTCGAGGTCGTACGTGCCGGCGAGCACCTCCTTCCAGCCCATCCCGCGCTCGGCGAAGCCGAGGTCTTCCATCAGCACCAGTTCGGTGGGCGTGAAGCAGTCGTGCACCTCGGCCATGGCGAGTTCGGCGATCGGGTCGGTGATGCCGGCCTGCGCGTAGGCGTCGGTCGCCGAGTGCACCACCTCATCGAAGGTGGTGTAGTCGTAGCACGGATCGATCGGTCCGGTGGCGGGACCGGCGACGAACGACAGCGCCTTCACGTACAGCGGGTTGTCGCAGTACTTGTGGGCGTCCTCGGCGCGGACGATGATCGCCGCGGCCGAGCCGTCGCTCACGCCGCTGCAGTCGAAGATGCCGAGCGGGCCGGCCACGATCGGGCTGCACGCGATGGTCTCCATCGGCACCTCCTTGCGGAACTGCGCACGCGGGTTCAGCGCGCCGTTCTTGTGGTTCTTCCACGCGATGCGGGTGAGGACGTCCTTCAGTTCCTGGTCGTCGACGCCGTACTTCTTGGCGTACGCCGGGGCGAGGAGGCTGAACGACGCCGGCGCGGTGACCGTCGCCGACGTGCCGTCGTTGGCGGGCGAACCGACGACGAGGCCCGAGTAGCCGCTGTCCTTCAGCTTCTCGACACCGATCGCCATCGCGATGTCGTAGGCGCCGCTCGCGACCGCGTAACAGGCATTGCGGAACGCCTCGCTGCCCGTCGCACAGAAGTTCTCGACGTGGGTGACGGGCTTGTGCTGGATCTTGAGCGGCCGGCTGAGGGTGAGGCCGGACAGCCCGGAACCCATCGTGCCGAGCCAGAACGCGTCGACGTCGTCGAGGGTGATGCCGGCGTCGGCGAGCGCCGCCTGCGACGACTCGATCAACATGTCGTCGGCGCTCTTGTCCCAGTGCTCACCGAACTTCGTGCAGCCCATCCCGATGATGGCCACCTTGTCGCGGATGCCGTGCGATGCCATGAGTGCTCCTCGTCTCGTTCCTGTGCGTGCGTGTGCGTGCGTGCGTGTGCGTGTGCGTGGGGGCTCAGCCGGCGGCGGGTCCGGCCGGCTT
>JAPLAA010000009.1 GCA_026393475.1 Actinomycetota bacterium | reverse complement strand
GTCCTCGTGATCGGCGCCTGCAGCGGTGGCGACGACGACACGACCGCCACACCCGCGACGACGGCGCCCGCAGCACCGGCCACCGACGAGACCGTGGCGGCCACCACACCGGCGACGACCGACGGCGACGCGACCGCCACCACCGAGGCCGCCATCGAGGCAGGTCCGGCCGATGCCGACCTCGTCGCATCCATCACCGAGGCGCTCGACGGCGCGGCCGAAGGGTGCGATCCGCTCGACACCCGGCACTGCCTGCTGCCGTTCCCGTCCAACGCTTACCGGGTCGACGGTCGGGTTGCCCTGCCCACCGACGGCATGCCGGTGAACACGGGCGACGTGGCCATCGATCCGGCCGAGTGGAACCGCAACGACGGCTTCAGCCCGAACACCCCGATCCTCGTCCACCTGCCCGACGTCGACCCGGCGATCCTGCCGCCGTGGACCGACCTGGCAGCGTCGCTCACCGACGACTCACCCGTGGTCGTCGTCGACGTCGCCACCGGCGCACGCGTGCCGCTGTGGGCCGAGCTCGACAGCAAGGCCGACGCCGACGCCGACCGGCTGCTCGCCATCCACCCGGCGATCGCGCTCGACGAGGGCGCCACCTACGCGGTCGGCCTGCGCGGCCTCGTCGACACCGCCGGCGACCCGATCGAGCCGAGCGACGTGTTCGTCGCCTACCGCGACCGTCTCACCACCGAGCTTGCTGCGATCGAGGACCGGCGCGACGCGATGGAGTCGACGTTCGCCGCGCTCGGCGCTGCCGGCGGCGAGCGCAGCGACCTCGTGATCGCCTGGGACTTCACCACCGCCAGCACCGACAACCTCGCGGGCCGCATGCTCCACATCCGCGACGACGCGCTGGATCAACTCGGCGACGCGGCGCCGGCATTCACGATCACGTCGGTCACGCCGGGCGATGCCGACAGCGACATCGCCCGACAGGTCGTCGGCACCTACACCGTGCCCAACTACCTCACCGGCGACGGCGGGCCGGGCAACCGGTTCACCTACGGCGACGGGGTCACGCCGACCGGCGACGAGCTGCCGGTACAGAACGGCACCGTCGAGGCACCGTTCGTCTGCAACATCAGCGCCGCCACGATCGACGGCAGCGAGCCGGCGCACCTCGTCCAGTACGGGCACGGCCTGCTCGGCTCGAACATGGAGGTGAACGCCGGCAACGTGCGCGCGTTCGCCAACGAGCACAACGTCGTGTTCTGCGCGACGAAGTGGGCCGGCATGAGCGAGGACGACATCGGCAACGCCGCAGCCACCCTCGCCGAGTTCTCGAACTTCCCGACGATGGCCGACCGGCTGCAGCAGGGCGTGCTCAACCAGATCTTCCTCGGCCGCCTGATGATCCACGCCGACGGCCTCGTCAGCGACACAGCATTCGCGTTCGACGACGGCTCGCCGCTCATCGACACGGCCCACCTCGACTACGACGGCAACAGCCAGGGCGGGATCATGGGCTTGATGCTCACGGCGGTGTCGCCCGACATCGAGCGCTCGGTGCTGGGCGTGATGGGCATGAACTACAGCGTGCTGCTCGAACGGTCGGTCGACTTCGAGACGTACGAGGCGATCATGGAACCCGCCTACCCGAACGACCTCGACCGCGTGCTCGTGATCGCGCTGGCCCAGATGCTCTGGGACCGCGGCGAGGGCGCCGGTTACGTGCAGCACGTGACGGCCGACCCCTACCCCGGCACCGAGGCCAAGGACGTGTTGCTCCATGTCGCCTTCGGCGACTGGCAGGTCACCGAGCTCACGGCGATGATCGCGGCACGCACGATGGACGTCCCGATCCACCGTCCGGTCACCGCCGACGGACGCAGCGGAGAGGTGCAGCCGGGCTTCGACCTCGACTCGATCGAGTACCCGAGCGACGGCTCCGGCCTCGTCATCTGGGACTCGGGCAGCGACCCGATCCCCTTCGCCAACGTGCCGCCGAGCACCAGCCGGGACTCCCACGAGGACCCACGCGCCGACGCCGACGTGCGGACGCAGAAGGCGGGCTTCCTGTTCGACGACACCCTCGTCGACGTGTGCGACGGCGAAGCCTGCACCGCCGACGCACGCGACTGACCACCACCCGACCGCCGCCTGACCGCTGTCGACGCCGACCGTCAGAGCGGGTCGGGTCAGAGCGGGATGTCGAGCAGCGACTGGGCGATGGTGGTGTAGATGAGGTTCGCGCCCGGCTTGTAGACGTGCACGCCGTCCCAGCGGTAGCCGAGGTCGGTGGCGATCGCCTCGTCGGTGCACCACTGCACCGGGCCCGGCACGAACGAGACGGACCCGGGCTGCTCCGCCGCCACCTGGCGCAACAGATCGTTGAGGTGCGACACACGTGCGTCGTCGCCACGTTCGGGCAGCGCGGGCACGCCCGCACCCTTCACGTCGGCAGGGCGCATGCACGCCACCTCCAACAGCGCCACGTGCACGCCATTTTCGACGAGCGCGTCGATGCCCTGCTGCAACCCGGCGAGGAACCTGGCGTCGCCCTCGAGACTCGCGAACGGGATGCGCCGGCCGTCGACGTCGACGTCGAACACGTCCCACGCGCCGATCACCACGAGCGCAAGGTTCGACTGTGAGTCGACCGCGGCCTCGACCCATCGATCCGACCAGCCCTCGCAGTTCGCGAACGACCTCGAGAAGCTGCTCCGCTGCGACCGCACGTCGCCCGTGTCGTAGACGCTGCACCCCTCGACCGAGCCGTTCTCGATCGCGAACGTCGACTCGATCCCGTCGGGCAGGTTGATCGCCAACGAATGGGCCATCGAGTCGCCCACCACCACCATGCGGCGCGGCAACACGGGCGCGGTGACCGGCGGGGCCGGCACCGTGGTCGTCGCGATCTCGGTGGCGAGCGCACCGGCGGTCGTGGCCAACGTGGACTCGCTCGCCGCCGCGCTCGATTCGGTCGCACCGGCCACGCCGGTGACGGCGGTCGTCGGCGGCGCCACCGTCTCCGCCAACGCCGCATCAGCTGCAGCGACATCGCCCGCGGCCGGCAACACGAACACCGCCTCGGCCCCACCCGCCGCGGGGTCGACGTGCTCGACACGCGAGAAGAAGACCGCGAGCGGGGCCAGCAGCGCGATCACCGTGATCGCACCAGCGGTGGTGATCACGTGCCAGTGCCCCGACGGGCCGAGGCGGCGAACGGCGAACCAACGACCCAACGCGCCGCGCCGGATGGGCGTCTCCACGAACCGGTACGACAGCTCCGACAACACGACCGTGATGCCCATCGCCACGCCGAAGCGCGACCACGAGCCGGTGTACGCCTCGCACGCCACCGACACCGGCCAGCTCCACAGGTACAGGCCGTACGAGCGCTTGCCGATCTCGGCGACCGGGCGGAACGCGAACACCGGGCGGGCGAGCCGCGACGCCGGGTGCACCACCACCAGCACCAGTGCGAGCGACGCGACCGTCACCGTCGCCAACTGCCACCGGTAGATCGAACGGTCGGTGAGCAGCGAGTCGACGAACTGCCACCCGAGCACGCCGACCGCCGCCACCGCGATCACGTCGAGCAGCCACCACGCGCGGATCTCACCGGCCCGCCGGTTGCGCCACGGGCGCCACACGAACGCCGCGCCAGCACCCAGCAGCAGCCCGCTCGAACGGGTGAGCGTCGACAGGTAGAGGAAGTTCACCCGGTCGTCGGTGAGCTGCGGGTCGCGCGCCATCCACCACGTCAGCACCATCACCCCGACAGCGACGGTGAGCAACAGGCCGGCGCGCACTCGCGCCCGGGTGAACACGGTCGTGAGGCCGAGGAACAGCAATGGCCACAGGAGGTACCACTGCTCCTCCACCGCGAGGCTCCACAGGTGGCGCAGCGGCGACAGGTTGCCGAAGTACTGCGCACCGCCGACGATCTGACCCCAGTTCGCGGCGTAGAAGATCGCCCACGGGAAGTCGCGGCGGAGGTCGGACTGCATCTGCGCGTCGCCCCACAACGTGGCGTACACGCCGGTGGCCACGAGTACGAGCACGAGCGCCGGCAGCAGTCGACGGGCGCGCCGCAGCCAGAACTGACCGAGCGACACCCCGCCGGTCTTCTCGCGCTCGTCGAGCAGCAGCGAGGTGATGAGGAAGCCCGACACCACGAAGAACACCTCGACGCCGAAGAACCCGCCGTGCATCCACGAGAACCCGCCGTGGTAGAGCAGCACGGCGATCACCGACACGGCCCGGACGCCGTCGAGGCTGGGCTGATAGCCCATCGGTCGATGTGCGAGCGGCCCGGTGGCGCGGCCACTCGGTTGGGCGCGTTCCAGCGTGGGCGAGGTGGGATCGGTCGGCGACGTCACGGGGCGTCCATTGTCGCAGCCGATCGCCCGTCCGACACCCTCACACGTGTCACGCCGGCGGTTCGATGACCGTTCCCACCGGCTCTGACCAGGCCCGATCACCGGCGGGCCCCGCCATTCGTCCACCGGCCCGGGCCACTCGTAGCATCCGCCCGGTGACCGATGACGCCCCGACGGACGACCGTTTCCACACCCCCGAGCACCTCGATCGGCGGGCTCGTGCCGGTCGTGCCGTTCGCGACGTGGGTCATGCGCTGATCGGCCATCACGCCGAGGACGCACTCGTCGACGAGGTGGCCGACACCCTCGACGCGCTCACGGCCCGGCTCACGGCGGGTCCCGTGCGCAGCCGCCAGCCGAACTCGTTCCAGCGCGGCGACGACTGGGGCGCCGAGCCCGACCAGACCGAGTTCACCGGGTTCGACGACCGACCGGTGAGCGGGCGGTCGAGCCCATGGGGCCTCGACCCGGTGATCCGCCGCGTCGGCGACGAGATCGAGGCGACGGTCACGCTGCGGTCCGCGCACGAAGGCGCGCCGGGACGCAGCCACGGCGGCGTGGTGTCGGCACTCTTCGACGACGTCTACGGCTTCGTGCTCGCGATCACCCGCACGCCGGGGTTCACCGGTGAACTGAGCATCCGCTACGAGGGCGGCACGCCGTTGCACGTCCCGCTCGTGTGCCGAGTGCGCCTCGCGTCCCGCGAGGGTCGCAAGCTGTTCATGACCGGCGAACTGATCACCCCCGAAGGCGACGTGTGCGTCCGCTCGAAGGCAACCTTCATCGCGATCGACACCACGAGAACCCCCGGCTGGGGCGACGGCGTCTGAGTTCCGTGAGCCAGACGCCGCGTCACGCGGCGTTTCGCTCACGGACCGATCGTGCGCGTGAGCCAACGGCCGCGTCACGCGGCGTTTGGCTCACGGAACTATCGGCGGAGGGTGGTGCCGGCCTTGGTGGTCTCGACGGTCCAGCCGTCGGCCTGCAGTTCGGCGCGCAGGGCATCGGCGGCGGCGAAGTCCTTCGCGGCGCGTGCGGCATCGAGCGCGGCCGCCTTCGCCGCGGCCTCGGCGGGCACGTCGCCACCGGTGTTGAGCACCAGACCGAACGCCGTGCACATCTGGTGCACCGCGGCCACCAGCGCTCCGGCCTCGGTGCCGCCGGCGTCGAGCGCGGCGTTCGCACGGCGCACCGTGTCGAACATGATCGCGGTGGCGCCAGGCGTGTCGAGATCGTCGTCCATCCGCTCGCGGAAGCCGGCCAGCACGTCGGCGTCGGGCTCGGCGGTCGCCACCGATGAGGTGCGGGCGGCGAACGCGTCGAGCCCGGCGAGCGCCTTCACCGACGCGTCGATGTTGTCCTGATTGACGGCGACCGGGCCGCGGTAGTGCGACTGCAACAACAGCATGCGGTACGCACGCGGGTCGTAGTGCTCCATGAGGTCGAGCAGGTTGGCGACGTTGCCGAGGCTCTTCGACATCTTCTCGCCCTCACCGTCGACCACGAACCCGTGGTGCATCCAGTGGTTGGCGAACGTGCGGCCGAGCGCGACGGCCTGGGCGCGCTCGTTCTCGTGGTGCGGGAACTTGAGGTCCTGCCCACCGCAGTGGAGGTCGAAGCCCTCGCCCAGCAGGTCGAGGCTCATCACCACGCACTCGCTGTGCCAGCCCGGCCGGCCCTCGCCCCACGGCGACGGCCACGACGGCTCGCCCGGCTTGGAGAACTTCCACAGCACGAAGTCGGCGGGATGACGCTTGTTGTCGGCGCCGAACACGTCGCGGTCGCCGCCACCGGCGAGCATGTCGTCGAGGCTCTGGTGCACGAGCAGGCCGTAGTCGGGCACCTTCTCGACGCTGAGGTACACCCCGTCGTCGGTGAGGTACGCGGTGCCGTTGTCGATCAGCTGGCCGATCATCTCGACCATCTCGACCACGTACTCGGTGGCGTGCGGGACATCGGTGGGGCGTGCGACGTTGATCTTGCCCATCGCCTCGAACCACACGGCCTCGCACTTGTGGGTGATCTCCTGCCACGGCCGCTGCTCGCGGTTGGCGCGGTTGATGATGCTGTCGTCGATGTCGGTGATGTTGCTGACGAGCCGCACGCGCAGCCCCGTCCACTCGAGGTAGCGGCGCAGCACGTCGTAGACGAGCGTCGCCCGACCGTGACCGAGGTGGGGCGGGCCGTAGACGGTGGGTCCGCACAGGTACATGCTCACCGTGCCGGGTTCGCGGAGCGCGAGCTCGCGAACTTCCCGTGAGGCGGTGTCGTACAGGTGCAACATGGGCGGAGATCCTACGAGGAATCGTCATCCGCTCCCCGGTGGGTTCCGTAGACATGACAAGCCGCTCGGAACAGGAGCGGATCCCATGCCTCACGGCACTCGCACCGGCCGATCGCCGGGAAACCCCGAAGGAGCCCCCCATGTACAAGCGCGCCCTCGCGGCCGTCGGCATCGCCGTCGCCGCTTCCACCATCGCATCCATCGCAGCCGTCGGACCGGTGTCGGCTGCCGACTCGAAGACCCTCACCATCGCCGACGTCCTGCTCTCCGACGACAAGGGCAAGGACGCCAGCGACCCCAACCTGTTCGACCGCAACTGGCGTGACTACGACATCGTCACCGAAGCGGTCCTGCTCTTCCCCGACCTCGTGGCCGCGGCGAGCAACGCCGGCGCCTCGCTGACGGTGCTCGCACCCAACGACCAGGCCTTCCGCACGCTCGCCACCCAGCTCACCAAGAAGCACTACCGCACCGAGGCCGAGGTGTTCGCCGCCGTCGCGAGCCTGGGCACCGACACCGTCAAGGCAGTCCTCACGTACCACATCATCGGGGCGAAGCTCGATCCCGCCACCGTGCTGGCCAGCGACAACGCCCAGATCACCACCCTCGGCGGCGGCACCTTCGCGGTCGACGTGATCAGCAAGCGCGCGGCGTTCGTGCAGTTCGTCGACGGCGACCCGAACGCCCGCAACGCCTACCTGAACAAGATCAACGTCGGTGGCGGCGAGCTGGCCAACGGCTACATCCACGGCGTCGACCGGGTGCTGCGTCCGATCGACCTCTGATCCCTCTCGGATCAGCACTCCGACCGGCGAACGAACGTCGCCCGGTCGACATCCAGGTCGCACGGCCGGGCTCGGGTTCCCCTCCCTCCCGAGTCCGGCCGGCAACTCCCCACCGGCCCGGATCGGTCTGCTCCGCAGGCCGATCCGGGCCCGTTCGCGTCCCCCGACCTGCGTTGGCGAGGCGAAACACGCCGGGCTGATCGACGCCCCGCCGGTAGCCTTGGGCCGCTATGAACAGTCCAGCCGGCATCCCCGACAAGCCCTCCCTCGACGGCATCGAGTCGTCGCTGGTAGCGCAGTGGGAGACCGAGGGCGTCTACCGGTTCGACCGGTCGGCCGCCCGCGACCAGGTGTTCGCGATCGACACGCCGCCGCCCACCGTCAGCGGCTCGCTGCACATCGGCCACGTGTTCAGCTACACCCACACCGACACCGTCGCCCGCTTCCAACGCATGCGCGGCAAGGCCGTCTTCTACCCGATCGGGTGGGACGACAACGGCCTCGCCACCGAGCGCCGCGTCCAGAACTTCACCGGCGTCCGCTGCGACCCGTCGCTGCCCTACGACGACGGCTTCAGCGCCCCGTTCCACGGCGACGTCCCGAAGGACCATCGCGCCACCCCGGTGAGCCGCCCCAACTTCGTCGAGCTGTGCCGCGAGATCACCCATCTCGACGAGCAGGCGTTCGAGGAGCTGTTCCGCCGCCTCGGCCTGTCGGTCGACTGGTCGCTGCTCTACACCACCATCGGCGACCGCGCCCGCCGCGTCAGCCAGCGGGCCTTCCTGCGCAACCTCGCCCGCGGCGAGGCCTACCAGCAGGACGCCCCCACGCTCTACGACATCGACGAGCGCACCGCCGTCGCCCAGGCCGAGATGGAGGACCGCGACGTCCCCGGCGCCTACCACCAGCTCGCGTTCCACCGGGTCGACACCAGCGACGGCGGCCCCGCCGATCTCGTCATCGACACCACCCGCCCCGAGCTGCTCGCCAGCTGCGTCGCCATGGTCGCCCACCCCGACGACCCGCGCTTCCAGCCCCTGTTCGGCACCACGGTGCGCACGCCGCTGTTCGGCGTCGAGGTGCCCGTGCTCGCCCATCACCTCGCCGACCCCGAGAAGGGCACTGGCATCGCGATGATCTGCACCTTCGGCGACATCACCGACGTCACCTGGTGGCGCGAGCTCAACCTGCCGTCGCGTGCGCTCATCGGCTTCGACGGTCGCTTCGCCGCCGAGGCGCCCGAGTGGATCACCTCCGACGCCGGTCGCGAGGCCTACGCGCACATCGCCGGCCTCGCGCCGAAGCAGGCGCAGAAGAAGGTCGTCGAGCTGCTGCAGGCGAGCGGCGAGATGCTCGGCGACGCCCGCCCGATCTCGCACCCGGTGAAGTTCTACGAGCGAGGCAACCGCCCACTCGAGATCGTCGCCACCCGCCAGTGGTACATCCGCAACGGTGGCCGCGACAACGACCTGCGCGACGAGCTCGTCGAGCGCGGCAACGAGCTCACGTGGCACCCGGGCTACATGCAACACCGCTACGACAACTGGGTCGGCGGCCTCAACGGCGACTGGCTCATCAGCCGTCAGCGCTACTTCGGCGTGCCGATCCCTGTCTGGTACGGCGTCGACGCCGACGGCAACCCCGACTACGCCACGGTGCTCGTGCCCCGCGAAGACCAGCTGCCCATCGACCCGAGCACCGACGTGCCCGAGGGCTACACCACCGATCAGCGCAACGTCCCGGGCGGCTTCATCGGCGACCCCGACGTCATGGACACCTGGGCCACCTCCTCGCTCACCCCGCAGATCGCCGGCGACTGGGGCGACTCGAACGAACTGTTCGACCGGGTGTTCCCGATGGACGTGCGGCCGCAGGGTCACGACATCATCCGCACGTGGCTGTTCGCCACCATGGTGCGCAGCCACCACGAGCACGGCACGCCGCCGTGGCGCAACGCCGCGCTGTCGGGCTGGATCCTCGACCCCGACCGCAAGAAGATGTCGAAGAGCAAGGGCAACACCGTCACCCCGATGGCGATGCTCGAGCAGTACGGCACCGACGCCATCCGCTACTGGGCGGCGTCCGGCCGCCCGGGCGTCGACACCGCGCTCGACGAGGGCCAGATGAAGATCGGCCGCAAGCTCGCGCTCAAGCTGCTCAACGTCAGCAAGTTCGTGCTCGGCTTCGGCGAGCCCGCCGCGGGTGCCACCGTCAGTGCCTCGATCGACCAGGCGATGCTCGGCCGTCTCGCCGGTGTGCTCGACGAAGCCACCGCGGCGTTCGACGGCTTCGACTACGCACGTGCGCTCGAGCGCACCGAAGGCTTCTTCTGGTGGTTCTGCGACGACTACGTCGAGCTGGTGAAGGCCCGCGCCTACGGCACCCAGGACGAGGCCGGCGCCCAATCGGCCCGCGCCGCGCTGCGGCTCGCACTGTCGGCCGTCACGCGTGCGTTCGCACCGTTCCTGCCGTTCGTCACCGACGAGGTGTGGCGCTGGTGGCAGCCGGGATCGGTTCACGCCGCTGCGTGGCCGACGGCCGACGAGCTCGGGGCCGGCATCTCGGCATCCGATTCGGCGGCGGCCATCGAGCCCGTGTCGGAGGTGCTCGCCCAGGTGCGGCGAGCCAAGACCGAGGCCAAGGTCAGCCAGCGCGCCGCGATCGACACCCTCGTGGTGCACGCTCCCGACGCCGCACGCACCGCGGTGGAGGCGGCGCTCGCCGACCTTCGCGACGCCGGCTCGATCGCGTCCGTCGCGTTCGCTGCAGGCGAGCAGATCGTGTGCGAGGTCACCCTCGCGCCCGTCGCCGACACGCCCGCGTCCTGACGTCTCGCGTCCGCCCGGTCGCTCACCACGGCCGGCCACCCTCACTACGATCCGACGAATGCGTCTCCCCCGCGTCATCGCGCTGACCGCCGTGGTCGGGCTCGTCGTCGCGGCGCCGATCGCGTACGGCGGCGACCTCGACGATTCGGCCGACGGCACGGGCACCGCCACGCGCGGCACGGCGGTGCAGGTGGCCGACACACAGGCGCCGCCCAGCACCGAGCTCGGTGACTCGCTCGAGATCCCGGCGAACTCCGGCAGAGGTCGACGGATCGTCTACTCCAAGGGCATCCAGCGCGTGTGGCTGATCGAGGAGGACGGCACCATCTACGACACCCACCGGGTGTCGGGTCGCATGGACCAGCCGAACTACGGCACGTACACCGTGTGGTCGCGCAGCGAGTTCACGTGCTCGAACGCGCACTCGAACATCTGCATGCGGTTCATGGTGCGCTTCGCCCACAGCCGTCGCGGCGACAACATCGGCTTCCACGAGATCCCCAAGCGCGACGGCGTGCCGATGCAGACGTACGACCAGTTGGGCGAACCCCTCTCGGGCGGCTGCGTCCGCCAGGCCACCGAGGACGCGATCGTCACCTGGAACTGGGCTCAGATCGGGACCGTCGTGTGGGTGGTTCCGTAGTTCGTTCCCCGACGACGCTCCCCTGACGATCGGGGTGCGCAGGCCTGCTACAACCGCGGCATGAAGACACGTGCAGCAGTTCTGTGGGGGACGGACCAGCAGTGGCAGGTGGAGGAGATCACGATCGATCCTCCCCGCGTCGGCGAGGTCCTCGTCGAATGGAAGGTCGCGGGCATGTGCCACAGCGACGAACACATGGTCACGGGCGACATGGTGCCCGGACCGGAGATGCTCTCGATGATGGGTCTCGACAGCATGTTCCCACTGATCGGCGGGCACGAGGGCGCCGGCGTCGTGGTCGAGGTCGGTCCCGGCGTCACCAGCCTGAAGCCGGGCGATCACGTGTCGGCCAGCTTCGTGCCGAGTTGCGGCCGCTGCCGCTACTGCAGCACCGGCCGCCAGAACCTGTGCGACAACGGCGCGGCGACCTTCGGTGGCGGCATGATCACCGATGGCACGCACCGCCACTTCGTGAAGGGCGATCAGCCGGTCAGCATGTTCGCGAAGCTCGGCACCTTCGCCAACCACGCGGTGGTGGCGGAGAACTCACTCATCAAGGTCGATGACGACCTGCCGCTGGAGTGCGTCGCGCTGGTGTCGTGCGGCGTCGCCACCGGCTGGGGCTCGGCAGCCAACCGCGCCGGCGTGGGACCGGGCGACGTCGTCGTCGTGGTCGGTATCGGCGGCATCGGCGTGAACGCCGTCCAGGGGGCGAAGATGGCGGGCGCCAAGCACGTCATCGCGATCGACCCGCTCGAGTTCAAGCGCGAGAAGGCGATGGAGTTCGGCGCCACGCACACGTTCTCCTCGATGGAAGAGGCGATGGCGCCGGTCGCCGAACTCACCTGGGGCCAGATGGCCGACAAGGTGATCATGACCCCGGGCGTGATGTACGGCGACCTGATGGCACTCGGGTTGTCGCTCACCGGCAAGGGTGGCACCTGCGTCGTCACGGCCGTCGCACCCATCTCGCAGACCGAGTCGTCGGTGAACCTGTTCGAGCTCGCGATGTGGAACAAGGAGATCAAGGGCACGATCTTCGGCTCGCTCAACCCTCGGGCCGACATCCCCCGCCTCCTCGGCATGTACCGCGAGGGAACGTTGATGCTCGACGAGCTGATCACCCAGCGCTACTCGCTCGACGACATCAACGTCGGCTACCAGGCGATGCGCGACGGCGAGAACCTGCGCGGCGTCATCGTCTACTGACGCACCGGGCGGGCCGACGGTCGGCCCGCCGGGCAGCAGCGGCCTGACGGCACCGGCGCGTCCAGCGGTTGTACCCTGGACGCGCCATGTCGTTGCCGGTCCCTCCCCCCGATCCGATGCCCCCGGTGAGCTCCACCGATGCCACGGTGCCCGCCGAGATCCCGGTGGTCACGAAGGCGGCGCGTCGTCATCACCGTCGACGCACCTGGCCGCAGCGCCTCCTCCTCGCGCTCAACATCGTCGTGATCCTCGGCTGCTTCGGCGCTGCCGGCGGCCTCGTCGTGAGCCGCTACTACGGCAATACGCTCAACCGCGTCGAGCTCGCCGACCCCACCGCCTCCACGCAGGTCGGTACCACCGCACCGTCGGACGGCTCCGACGCCACGCTCCCGGTCGGCACCGTCGTGATCGACGAGACCGCCACGACCGAGGTCGGTGCGCCGCCCGAGACGTTCCCCGAGGCCGACCCCGAGGCGAAGAACTTCCTCATCACCGGCGCCGACAACAACGCTTGCATCGACCCCAACTCGCCCTACGCCGCCGCCTTCGGCAACCGCGAGAGCATGGGCGAGCGCAGCGACACGATCATGATCATGCGGGTCGATCCGTCCACCAAGCGGGCAGCCGTGCTGTCGTTCCCACGCGACCTGTGGGTCACCATCGCCGGGCGCAACAGCAAGAACCGGATCAACTCCGCCTACGTCCGCGACGACCCCACCCGCCTCCTCGGCACGATCTACAACAACTTCGGCATCGAGGTCGACCACTTCATCCAGATCGACTTCTGCGCCTTCAAGACCATCGTCGACGGCCTCGGCGGCGTCGCCGTCCCCTTCGAGTTCCCGGCGCGCGACAAGAACACCGGTCTCAACGTGCCGACGGCTGGGTGCTTCACCTTCGATGGCGACCACGCGCTCGCCTACGTCCGCTCCCGCAAGTACCAGTACCAGGTGAACGGGCAGTGGAAGACCGACGGCGTGTCCGACCTCGGCCGTGTGTCGCGCCAGCAGGACTTCCTCCGCCGCGTGCTCTCGGCAGCGCTCGACCGTGGCGTCACCGATCCCGATGTCGCCCGCAGCCTGATCAAAG
Organism: Actinomycetota bacterium; assembly: GCA_026393475.1. Taxonomy (GTDB): domain Bacteria; phylum Actinomycetota; class Acidimicrobiia; order Acidimicrobiales; family Ilumatobacteraceae; genus VFMC01. The sequence goes on along the minus strand of JAPLAA010000009.1, from coordinate 143,486 downwards.
CGGCGCAGGAGAACATCCTCGTCGACCGGAACCTCACGCTCAGCAAGATGCTCGAGTTCGTCGGCGTGCTGCGCAACTTCGAGCCGGGCGGCATCGCCACCTACCAGATCGAGGCCGAGGGCGCGAACGTCGGTGGCAACTCGGTCCTGCTCCCCCGCATCAACGGCGACAACATGCAGGCGATCCTCGCGATCTTCAAGGGCGAGGCCGAGCTGGCGGGCGCACCGGTGCAGGTGTTCGACACCACCACGACGGCGGCCCCCACCACCAGCAGCACCGTGGCGTCGGGTCCGACCACCACCACCCGGGGGACGTCGTCCACCACCACCACGACCACGGTCGTCGACGAGGTGCCGGTCTCCACCGTGGCCGGCCCCGAGGAGAACGTGAAGGGCATCGTCCCCCCGAAGGACGTGGAGTGCTGACGTCGCGGGTGCTGATCGCCTGATCAACGCCAGCACGGGCGAGCCCGGCTGACAGCGCTCAGGAGAGCACGTCGGCCAGCGCCTGCACCACGCTGCTCGGGCCCGACGCGGTCGTGAGCCGTGCGCCGACCCGACGAGCGAACGCCTCGGCCTCGTCGCTGTCGCCCTCGGGCGCCACGATCACGAGCTCGTCGAGCCCGCGAGCGGCCACCAGCGGATCGCCCTCGACGGTCGAGCGGCAGTCGCTCAGCAGGATCGCCACCTTCCGGCCGGCTCGGCTGCGACCGAGCTGCTCGCTCGCCACCATCAGCGCGCCGGCGAGATCGGTCGTGCCGAACCCGCGCAGCGACAGCACGTCGTTCACCACCTGCTCGCCCGACTTCTGCACGTCCTGGCTCTTGGCCACCACCACGTCCTTGCCGAACGCGAGCACGCTGTAGTCGACCGGCGCTCGCCAGGCGACGGCGGCCGCGGCGACGGCGGAGGTGGCGAGCGGCTTGCCGCCCATCGACCCGCTGCGGTCGACCATCAGACACAGCGCCGTGCCCGGCTGCACCCAGCCGCGGATGCGCAGGCGCTCGGCGTCGACGCGGCGGGGATCGCCACCGGCGTCGACGATCGCCTCCATGCTGGCGTCGATGTCGAGGTCGCCCGCGTCGGGCCGGTACCGCTGCTCGACCAGCTTGCCGACGCCCTTCGGCCGGGTGGGTCCACGCCGGCTGATCTCGAGGAACAACCGACCCGCCAACCGCCTGGCCAGCTCGCGCAGCTTGGGGTCGGTGGCCGCGGTGAGGTCGGCGAGCATCGCCATCGTCTCGTCCGGGTCGTCGCGCATCGACTCGTCGATCGCCGCCTCGTCGAGCTCGCCCACCTCGGGCGACACCTGCTCGAACCGCGGGTTGCGCGCCAGCTCACGCCGTGACGTGGTCTTCTTCTGCGCCTGGGACACGGCCTCCTCGGCCTCGGTGCCCTCCTTCGCCCGCGGCGGCTGCTTCAGCGGGAGTTGGTGGCCCCGGTCGGGGCTCCATCTTTTCCCTCATCACCCACACCGTCGCCGTCGCCTGCGACCCGGCCGAAGATCTCTTCCCACAGCTCGGTGATGATGCCCTCGCTGGTGCGCTGCGATCCCTCGCGCAACCGCACCCGACCCGACAGCGACACGATCGCCGCGTCGAGCCCGACACTCGGCTGCTGCGGCAGCTGGCCGCGCAGCTCCGACAGCGATTTGGCCACCAGCGCGATGTCGATCGCGCCGCGCACCGACGACCCCACGCGCAGGTCGGCGTGATCGCGGGTGCGCCGCACGAGCTCGACCACCTTGCCGAGCCACTCGGGATCGGCGGCCGCCACACCCAGCGCAGCGACGGCCTGCTGCACGATCGCGACCTCGTCGGGCGCGCTCTGGTACGTCATGGACAGCCGGCACATGCGGTCGTAGACCGCGCTGGAGATGCGGGCCGTGCCGACGGCGTCGAACGGGTTCATCGCCGCGACGAGCCGGAACCCGGGAGCGCACGCCACCTTGCCGAGGCGCGGCACGTGCAGCTCCTGCTCGGACATCACCGTGATCAGGACGTTGAGGGTCTCCTCGGGGATGCGGTTGATCTCCTCGACGTACAGCAGCGAGCCGTCGGTCATCGCGGTCACGAGCGGACCGTCGACGAACACGTCGGGCGTGTACCCGTCGGTGAGCACCCGGGCCGGATCGAAGTGACCCACCAGACGGGCGGGCGTGAGCTCGGCGTTGCCCTCGACGAACTCGAACCCGATGCCGAGTTCGTGCGCGACCGCACGCAGCAGCGTGCTCTTGCCCGTGCCCGGGGGCCCCTCCAACACGATGTGGCGGTCGGCTGCCAGTGCCGCCACCACCAGTTCCAGCTCGCGACGACGCCCGACGACCTGCCCGAGCAGCCGGTCGACGAGCCCCGCCGACGTCGATGTCATGAGGCGACGGCTCAGTCGTACTTCATGACGCCGCGGATGTTGGTGCCCGCCCGCATGGCGTCGTAGCCGTCGTTCACGCCGTCGAGCGTGTACTCGGTGGTGACCAGACCGTCGAGGTCGAGCTGACCTTCACGGTAGAGACCGATGAGCTTCGGGATGTCGGCGCGGGGGTTGCCCGAACCGAACAGCGACCCGACGAGCTGCTTCTCCATCAGCGTGAGGTCGAGCAGGCTCATCGACGCCGAGTACTCGAGCGCCGGGTGGATGTTGGTGACGACCACGCGGCCGCGCTTGGAGGCCAACGCCATCGCCGAACCGATCACCTCGCCGGAACCGACGCCCATGGTCATGATGACCTTGTTGGCCATCGTGCCCCAGGTGAGCTCCTGGATGCCGGGCAGCGCCTCTTCCATCGACGAGAACGTGTGGGTGGCGCCGAACTCCATCGCCTTCTCACGCTTGAACTCGACGGGGTCGATCGCGATGATGCGCTTCGCGCCGGCGAGCTTGGCGCCCTGGATGGCGTTGGAGCCGATGCCACCGACGCCCACGACGGCCACGGTGTCGCCGGGCTTCACCTCGGCGGCGTACACCGCCGAACCCCAACCGGTGACCACACCGCAGCCGAGCAGGCAGGCGCGGTCGAGCGGGACGTCCTTGTCGATCTTGATGCAGCTGGCCTCGTTCACCACGGTGTGGTGGGCGAAGGTGCCGAGCATGCACATGAGGCCGAGGTCGGTGCCCTTGGCGTGGTGGCGGGCGGTGCCGTCGATCTGGCGACCGATGCCCATCAGCGCACCGAGGTCGCACAGGTTGGAATGGCCGGTGGAGCAGCTGGGGCAACGGCCGCAGCTGGGGATGAACCCGAACACGACATGGTCGCCGGGGGCGAGCCAGCTGACGCCCTCGCCCACTTCCTGCACCACACCGGCGCCCTCGTGGCCACCGATGATCGGCAGCGCGAACGGCAGGTCGCCGGTCGTCAGGTGCTCGTCGGAGTGGCACATGCCGCTCGCGGCGATCTTCACCAACACCTCACCCGCCTTGGGCGGATCGAGTTCGATCTCCTCCACGCTCCACGGCGTGTTGACTTCCCAGAGAATGGCAGCCTTGGTCTTCACGTGGACCCCCCAGAGGTCGTAGACGACAGTGATCGGGACGTTAGCCAGTCGACTGCACGACTGCCATAGTCGGCCACCGTCGGCCGCCGAGTCGCGGGTCAGACCATCGGCGCAGCGGGCCGCCAGCCGCCGAGTTCAGCGGGCAGGTCGCGGTCGCTCACCAGGTGCAGCACCTGCACGGCGCGCGTCATCGCCACGTACAGCAGGCGGGCGCCACGGTGCTCGCCGCCGTCGGCCACGATCTCGGCCGGGTTCACCACCACCACGCCGTCGAACTCCAGGCCCTTCACGGCCTCGGCACCGAAGATCGGCACCTCGTCGCGCTCGAGATGCTGCACCCGCCGGCACGCCCGCAGACCGCGGGCGCGCAGCGCCTCGTCGATCGCGTCGTACAGGCGGTCGGGTGCCACGATGCCGGTGTTGTGGTGCCGGTGGCGCACCGACACCACCTCGGTCGCGACGGCGGCCGCCAGTCGGTCGCCGTCGACGCGCACGACCGCCGGCTCGCCACCGTCGGCGCGCACACTCGTACTGGCCACGGTCGACACACCGGTGTGCGGCAGCAGCCGGTTGGCCACGTCGAGGATCGGGCCCGGCACGCGGTAGCCGATCGTCAGGTGGGCCACCGATCCAGCGGCACGGGTGAGATGGCCGAGGGCCACGTCCCAGTCGTCCTGGCCGGCCGGCGTGGTCGACTGCGCCAGGTCTCCCAGCACCGTCATCGAGCCCGTCGGACTGCGCCGACCGATCACGCGCAGCGCGACCGCCGAGTGGTCCTGTGCCTCGTCGACCACGACGTGCCCGAACGTGAACGGCGTGCCGTTCAACAAGGTGTTGGCCTCGTCGACCAGCAACTGATCGGCGGCGGTCCACCGACGCTTCTTTCCGGACGGGCCGAAGCCGTGCTCGGCGAGCAGTTGGTCGACGAGCTTCACCGGCTGCACCGCCGGCCAGCACTTGGTGAGCAACGGGCGCAGCACGTCCATCTTCGAGTACGCACCGTCCTTGCCCGTGCGCTGCAACAGCACCCGGTCGATGATCGGCTTCAGCGACTCGCGGCGCCGGTTGACCGGCAGGTTGCCGTTGAGCGCCATCGTGATCCACTCGCCGATCTCGTCGGCCTCGAACACGAGCGTGCGCGCCCCGAACGGCTGGCGCACCGGCTCGGTCGGCAACTGCACGTGGCGGGTGACTGCGGCCTCCAGCGCGGCGAGCATCTCAGGCGACCCCTTCGCCCGGCGGACGTCGTCGGGGTCGACGCCGTCCATCGTGTCGAGTCGCGGGATGCACAGGTCGAGCACCGTGCGCTGCTGCACGCTGCGCTCGCCGAGCGACGGCAGCACGTTGCCGATGTAGTCGAGGAACACTGCGTTCGGCCCCACCACCAGCACGCCGTCGCGCACGAGCCGACGACGGTGCTCGAACAACAGGTACGCGGCACGGTGCAGGCCGACCGCGGTCTTGCCGGTGCCGGGCCCGCCCTGCACCACCAGGCACTGGTCGATCGGGGCGCGGATCACCACGTCCTGCTCGGCCTGGATGGTGGCGACGATCTCGCGCATCGCGCCGGTGCGGGCCGCACCGATCTCGGCGAGCACGGGGTCGGGCACACCGCTCGCGGCCTCGGCCGCGTCGGGGTCGTCGAGGTGCTCGTCGAGGTACGCGGCGAGCTCACCTTCCACCAGGGTGAACCGCCGACGGTGGGCGAGGCCCAGCGGGTCGACACCGGTGGCCCGGTAGAACGGCGCTGCGATCGGGGCACGCCAGTCGACCACCACCGGCTCGTGCTGGTCGTCCTCGATGTGCCGCCGACCGATGTAGTACGTGTCGCGTGTGGCGCCCACGGGCGCGCCGGTGGGCAGCTCCTCGGTGATGCGGCCGAAGAAGTCGCCCGCACCCGGGGTCTGGAGATCCTCCAACGCCTCGGCCACGGTGACCTCGACGTACTCCTTGGTGATCGCGTCGGCCGACGCGTCGGGATCGACGCTCGAGAACCGCTCGATCATCGCGTCGCGGCAGGCGCGCGAGAACCGCAGACGGTCTCGCTCGAGGTCGAGCTCGGGGAACGGATCGGAGGTCGACACAGGGCTGTCGACCCTACTTGCGTCGGGTCGCGCACCGTCGGCGATTTCCGAATTGTCCCACCCGGTCGACGCGTGGCCCGGACGTTGCGGGTCGCTCAGGGGTCGGTGGTCTCGAGCCGCAGGGTGCCGGCGACGTGCAGGCGGAAGCGGCCGCGGCCGGTCTTGCCGATCTTGACCGGCGCCTCGTGTTCGTCGAGTCGCCGCTTCAACAGGATCAGTCTGCTCTCGAGGTTGTCCTTGAAGCCCGGCATCTCCAGCGTCGGATCCAGCCGCAGCTCCTTGTTCGTGAAGTCGACCCGACCATCGCTCGCGTGGTGACGCAGCAGCGACCACAGGATCCGACCGGCCACGCCCTTGATCACGTAGTCGGGCCCGAGGAACACGCTGCCGTCGACGGGGAAGAAGCGGAACACGAGCTCCGGCCCGGCCGGTCCCGCCCCGGGCGGTCCCTGCGACCGCGGCGGCGCCGGCGAGCTCGGGCGGGTCGGACCGTCGTCGCTCTCGAGCGCCCGTTCGTGCTCGATCGCCGCCGCGAGCTGCGACGCCACGATCGACAACAGGTGCTCGTCGGACGGTCCGAACGCGACCGGGTCGACGCTGTCGACCACCAGGACCCCCACCAGCTCACCGGCGGTCACGGCCGGCACCGCCAGACGGCTCTGCGCACCGTTCAGCACCGGCAACGACACCTCGCGTCCCGCGTGCACCGAGCCCTCGTAGCCGGAACGCATCGAGTTCGAGTACTTCGTCATCTGGCCGAGGTGACCGGCGCGCATCGGCAGGCACCGAGCGGCAGCCATGCCGACGAGCCCCTCTCCCAGGGCGACCTCGGCCCCGACACTGTCGCTCGCGAACCCGCGCGCGCCGATCGAGTACAGCGTCCGCCCCTCCTCGTCGACCAGCAACAGGATCGAGTGCGAGTACCCGAGCAACTGGTCGAGCGCATCGAGCGCGACGTCGACGATCACGTCGACGTCGCCGGCACGGGCGATGCGCGCCGAGATCTCCGCCATCGCGGCGAGATCGCCGACCGGGTCCCGCGGCGGAGGCGGCGGCACGTACGAACCCGTCGGGTTCGGCGGCAGCTCGCGGATGTCGACCACGCGGAAGATGTCGGCGGCGCGCAGCCGGAACACGTCCTGCATCCCCGTGAGCGACGCGAGCACGTCGATGTCGGTGCGCAGCCGCTCGAACACGTGCCCTCGACGTTCGGTGCGTTCGTACACGAGAGAGATGCGGTACTCGTCGTGCGTGATCGGGTCCATCAGCAGCACGCTCGCCCGCGGGTTGGCCGCGAGGTTCCGCGAGGTCTTCGACATGAACTGGTTGGAGATCGCGATCCGCTCGTCGTCCACCTTGTGCGCCCGGGACAGGTAGGTCACGTTGGGCGTGCCGTCGGCCGAGGCCGTCGCCATCACCATCGGGATGGCGCCGCCGAAGCAGCGATCGAGATCGCGCAGGGTCAGGCGACCGCCGCTCATCCCGACGTCACCCGCGCGCCCGCCTCCGGCCCAGCCGACTGATCGAAGGTCTCGACCACCTCGAACTCGACGGAGACCACCTCGATCGGAAGCATCCGTCGGAGCTGGTCCACCGGGTTGCGATCCACCTCGTGGACGGCCTCCAGGAACCGGTCGACCTGGTGGGCCATCAGCGCCAGGTCGGTCTCGTCCGCAGGTCCGCTCCAGGTGATCGGGCCCTTCACCTGCACGGCCGCGACCGTGCGAATGTCGGCACCCGTCACCGCGATCGTTCGGCCCGGGTCGAGGCCCGCCACGACTCGCTCGTCGTCCGCGCTCATCGTGCAGCGCAGGCGTCTCGTCGCTTCATCGACCACTCGGGCCGACCACCCCCGCTCGGCCTGGGGCTCGCCGTCGGGGGTCGTCACGCCCACGATCAAGCCGCAACCGCGATCCAACATGGCCAGCAACCGGCTGGCGAATGCCGACGGGGTCGCGTGCCCGTCGGGCCGCTCTCGGGCGGTGGCGTCGGATCGGTCCACGGTGATCGATCGTAGAAGACCAACCGGACACCCCTGCGAGCCGTTCGACCGACCCGGCGGTGACCCGATCGACGGTGATGAGGGTTCCTTGAGGGTTTTCTCAGGACGCCGTCACGCGCCTTTCAGGAACGCCGATCCGGCCGTTCGTCCACCATCGATCACATGACCCAACACATGACGAACCACACCACATCCGCCGACGTCACCGCCACCACCGCCCGCCTCGACCGCATCCCCGCGGCGGTGGCGTCGTGAGCGGCAGTATCCACCACCGGCCCGTGCCGGTGATCGCAGCACCCAGCTGCACCGCACCGACGGCCGCCGGCCGGCGCACCCCCGGTGGCCGGCGCGCCACCAGCCGCGTCTTCGGTGTCGGCCTCGTCGGCCTCGCCCTGGTCGCGACTGCCTGTGGCGACGACGACCCGGCCACCGGCACCGCGACGACCACCGCGGCCGCGAGCCCGACCGTTACGGTCCGTGCCGTGGACTTCGCCTTCCAGGACCTGCCCGCCGCGGTGACGGCCGGGACGCGATTCACGCTCGACAACACTGCGGCGACCGAGCTGCACGAGATGGTCGCGATCCCGATCGCCTCCGACGAGTCGCGCCCGATCGGCGAGCTCGTGCAGGACGACCTCGAGGCACTCCTCACCTCGGCCCCGCCGGCGTTCGTCGTGCTGGCACCGCCGGGCGATGCCGACCCGATCGTGGCCGTCGGCGACGGGGTCCTCACCACACCTGGGCGGTACGCCCTGGTGTGCATGATCCCGACCGGCGTCGACCCCGGCGTCTATCTGGACGCCGCGGCTGCGTCGAACGGGGGCCCGCCGCAGGTCGAGGGCGGGCCGCCGCACATCGCCCACGGGATGTTCGCCGAGATCACGGTCGCGAACTGACGCCGTTCGAGCTCGAATCGGGCCGATTCGGACCGAGTGCCCGGCCCACGGGAGGGCCGGGCACTCGTACAACCAGCGGCCGGGAGGGCCTCGGTCGCTCCCGGCCGCTACGATCGCCCGCATGGAGAACGACACCGTCACCACCGAGGCCCCCGCATCGTCCCTCGTCGACGCCGACATCGAGGCCGCCCCGGCCATCGAAGAGGAGCTGTTGGTCGAGGAGATCTCGATCGACGGCATGTGCGGCGTCTACTGACCCGATGACCCAGGCCGGCGCCACGGCGCTGCTCGAGCAGGCGCTCGAGCTGCACCCGCAGGTCGCACTGCGACCCGAACCCTTCGGCGCGCTCGCCTACCACTACGGCAACCGTCGGCTCGTGTTCATGAAGCACGGCGACGTCGTCGCCGTCGCCAAGCAGTTGGCAGATCACCCGTCGCTCGCCGCGACGCTCGAGGCGTGCGACATCGCACACTCGCGCTGGCCGAGCTTCGCGACGGCGTTCGCATCCCTCAAGTCCTCGGAGATCGTCCGTGAGCGTTGATTCCCTCGTCGGCCAACTGAAGCACGGCCTCGACGCCCCCATCTGCCTCACGTGGGAGCTCACCTACGCGTGCAACCTCGCGTGCGTGCACTGCCTGTCGTCGAGCGGCCAGCGCGATCCGCGCGAGCTCAGCACCGACGAGGCCAAGGCCGTGCTCGACGAGCTGCACGACCTGCAGGTCTTCTACATCAACATCGGCGGTGGCGAGCCCATGGTGCGCCGCGACTTCTTCGAGCTGGTCGAGTACGCCATCGGCCGCGGCATCGGCGTGAAGTTCTCCACCAACGGTGCCTACATCGACGCCGAGAAGGCCCGCCGCCTGACCGCGATGGACTACCTCGACATCCAGATCAGCCTCGACGGCACCGACGCCGCCACCAACGACGCCGTCCGCGGCACCGGCAGCTACGACCTCGCCATCCGGGCCATGGACCACCTCCGCGACGCCGGCTTCGTCGAGCGCAACGGCCCGTTCAAGATCAGCGTCGTCATCACGCGCCACAACGTCGATCAGCTCGACGAGTTCAAGGCGCTCGCCGACTCCTACGGCGCACAGCTGCGCGTCACCCGCCTGCGCCCCAGCGGCCGCGGCGCCGACACGTGGCACGAGCTGCACCCCACCAACGCCCAGCAGCGCCAGATCTACGACTGGCTGATGGCCAACGGCGAGAACGTCCTCACGGGCGACTCGTTCTTCCACCTCAACGCCCTCGGCGATTCCCTGCCCGGCCTCAACATGTGCGGCGCCGGTCGCGTGGTGTGCCTCATCGATCCGATCGGTGACGTGTACGCCTGCCCGTTCGTCATCCACGACGAGTTCAAGGCCGGCTCGGTCCGCGACGAGGGCGGCTTCTCCAAGGTGTGGAAGCAGAGCGATCTGTTCCTCGAGCTGCGCGAGCCGCAATCGGCGGGTGCCTGCGCCAGTTGCGGCAGCTGGAACGCCTGCCAGGGCGGGTGCATGGCGGCGAAGTTCTTCACCGGCCTGCCGCTCGACGGGCCCGATCCCGAGTGCGTCGGTGGCGACGCCGACGAGGCGTTGGCCGCGGTGAACACCTCGCTCACGCCCAAGCCGGCGATGGACCACAGCAAGCCGGTGGCCCTCACCCGCAGGCTCATCCCCGTCTCCGCCGGCTGATCCGGCCGGCCCGAACCCGGGCCGTCGTGAGCGGTTGCGTACAGTACCTGCATGATCTGGGGGTTGCTGCCCGTCGCCTACCTGCTCGGCACGTTCCCGAGCGCGGTGATGGTGGCGCGCAGCAAGGGCATCGACATCACCGCCGTCGGCTCCCGCAACCCCGGCGCGTCGAACGTCGCCCGCACGATGGGCACGCCGTGGGGCATCCTCGTGTTCGTCCTCGACGGACTGAAGGGTGCGATCCCGGCTGGGGTCGGCCTCGCCCTCGACGAGCCGAAGGCCACCTACGCGCTCGTCGCCGCCGCGGTCGTGGGCCACATGTACCCGGTCACGCGTCGCTTCGTCGGCGGCAAGGGCGTCGCAACGGTGGGCGGTGCGCTCGTGGTGCTCCACCCGTTGGTGTTCATCGCGCTGACGGCCATCTGGGTCGCGATCCGCAAGGGCACCGGCAAGGCGTCGCTCGGATCGCTCGTGATCGCCGTCGGCCTCCCCATCGGCGTCGCGCTCGACGGCAGCCCGGCCTGGGAGGTCGCCGCCACGGTCGGCCTCGCCGCACTCGTGCTCCTCCGCCACCTGGACAACATCAAGCGGCTGGTCCGCGGCAGCGAGCTCTCCGCGTCGCGCCAGGGTTCGCACCCGTCGGCGGCGACGACCCATGGCCCGGCCAGCGGAACGGCCCACGACCGGGCGTCGAAGCCGCACTGACACACCGCTGCGGATAACGTCGCCGCCATGAGCGAGCACGACGACTTCAACACCCAGGTCATCACTGAGTTCCGGGCCAACGCAGGTGTCGTGGGTGGCTATTTCGAGGGCAAGCCGATGGTGCTCGTCACCCACACGGGCGCGAAGAGCGGCGTCGAGCGCACCACCCCGCTGGTGTGCAGCACCGACGGCGACCGCGTCGTCATCATCGCCTCCATGGGCGGCGCGCCCACCCACCCCGCCTGGTACCACAACATGGTCGCCAACCCGACGGTCACCGTCGAGCTCGGCACCGACACCTACGCGGCCACCGCGGTCGAGGTCACCGGCGACGAGCGCCAGCGCCTCTACGACCAGCAGACCGCGATCATGCCGCAGTTCGCCGAGTACGCGGCGAAGACCACCCGCACCATCCCCGTCCTGGTGCTCGAGCGCGCCGACGCCTGACGTGCGCCTTCTCGAGCCGCTGCAGTTGCGCGGGGTGACGGCCCCGAACCGGGTGATGTTCGGACCGATCGTCACCAACCTCGGCGACGACGAGCGGCGTTTCACCGCACGACACACCGCGTTCTACGCGCGCCGCGCACGCGGCGGTGCCGGCGTGATCGTCACCGAGGGCGCGAGCGTCCACGCGAGCGACTGGCCCTACGAGCGGGCACCGCTGGCCGAGCGCTGCGCCGACGGCTGGGCGGCGATCGCCGCGGCCTGTCACGCCGAAGGGTCGCTCGTGTTCGCCTCGCTCGACCACGCCGGCGGACAGGGGTCGAGCGCGTTCAGCCAGGCCCCGCTGTGGGCGCCCTCGCGCGTGCCCGAGGTCAACTCCCGCGAAGTGCCGAAGTGGATGGAGCCGGGCGACATCGAGGCGGTCGTCGCCGGGTTCGCGTCGGCCGCGGCCGCAGCGGTGCGGTCGGGGTGCGACGGCGTGGAGATCAACGCCGGCCAGCACAGCCTCGTGCGCCAGTTCCTCTCCGGCCTCACCAACCAACGCGGCGACGAGTGGGGCCAGACCCGGTCGTCGAAGGTGTCCGTCGCTCGGTGGGCGATGCCGTCGTCGGCATGCGCCTGTCGTGCGACGAGCTCGCACCGTGGGCCGGCATCACGCCCGACATGGCGGTCGAGCTCGCACCGCTGCTCGTCGCATCGGGCCTCGATTACCTCGTCGTGGTGCGCGGCGCGATCTTCTCCGCCGAGAAGACCCGACCCGACTTCCACGAACCCACCGGGTTCAACATCGACCTGTGCCGGCGCGTGCGCGACGCAGTCGCCGGCACGCCGGTGTTCCTGCAGGGATCGGTGGTCGATCCGGGCCAGGCCGAGTGGCGCTCGGCGATGGTGTCGCCGACGGCGTGGAGATGACCCGCGCGCAGCTGGCCGACCCCGACCTCGTGCAGTTGCTGCGCGACGGTCGGGCCGAGCAGATCCGACCGTGCATCCGCTGCAACCAGACCTGCCAGGTGCGCGACGCCCGCAACCCGATCATCACCTGCGTCGTCGAGCCGAGCGCCGGCCACGAGACCGACGACCCCGACTGGTACGTGCCCACGCGGTCGGCGATCGACGTCACCGTCGTCGGCGGCGGCGTCGCCGGGCTCGAGACCGCCCGCGTCGCCGCGCGGCGCGGACACCGTGTCACCGTCGTCGAACGCGACGATCACCTCGGCGGTGTCGCCGCGATCGCCGGTCCGGCACAACCGTTCGCGGCATGGCTCGTCGCCGAGTGCGAGCGGGCCGGCGTGCAGGTCCGCCTGGGCACCGACGGCGCGACCGCAACGGGTCCGCACGTCGTGCAGGCCACCGGCGGACGCCCCGGGCGCCGCGAGTACGAGATCGCCGACGGCGCCGAAGTCGTCGACGTGGTCGACGTCCGCCGTGGCTCCGCAGTGCTGCCCGACACCGGGCCCGTCGCGCTGTTCGATCCCATCGGCGGGCCCATCGCCGTCGCCCTCGCGGAGGAGCTCGGCGACCGGGCGGTGCTCATCACCCAGGACCAGATCGCCGGCAACGAGCTCAGCCGCAGCGGCGACCTCGCCCCGGCGAACGTCCGCCTCGCGCAGCGAGGCGCGCGCATCGAGAAGCGCTCGCTGCTGCGCACGGTCCGGCCCGGTTCGGTCGAGCTCGAGGACCGCTTCAGCGGCGAGCGACGCACCGTCGAGGTGGTGGCCGTCGTCGACTGCGGGTTCCGCCTGCCGACCGACCCCCTCCCCGATGCCTCGGTGCAGGTGGGCGACTGCGTCGCGCCGCGCACCGTGCTCGAAGCCGTGCTCGAGGCACGGCGCGCCGCCCGCACCCTCTGACCACTCGAGGCCGAGCGGGTCTCCATCAGGTCTCTTGCCGGCCTCTTGTACGGCGTACAGTTCGCTCCATGGACGCCGCCCATCTCGACCGAGCCCGCCAACAGTTCGCCGACCGCAACCCGGGGAGCCGCCGCTACTTCGAGGAGGCCTCGAAGGTGTTGCCCGGCGGCCACACGCGCACCGTCCTCAACCATCCGCCGTTCCCGTTGGCGTTCGTCGCCGGCGAAGGGGCGACCCTCACCGACACCGACGGCCACCACTACATCGACCTCCTCGGCGACTACACGGCCGGCCTCCTCGGCCACAGCGAGCGTCGCGTGCTCGACGTCGTCACGGCCGCGCTGCAGACCAACGTCAGCGTCGGCGGTGTGCACCCCGCCGAGGCCGTGCTCGGACGCCTGATGTGCGAGCGCTTCGGCATCGATCGGGTGCGGTTCACGAACTCCGGCACCGAGGCCAACCTGATGGCGATCACCACGGCCACCCAGTTCACGGGCCGCTCGAAGTTGCTCGTGTTCCTCGGCGGCTACCACGGCGGCGTTCTCTACTTCGCCAGCGGTCCGGCACCGTGGAACGCGCCGTACGACTTCGTGATCGCGCCGTACAACGACCTCGCCGGCACCACGACGTTGATCGAGCAGCACAGCAGCGAGCTCGCCGCCGTCATCATGGAGCCGATGCTCGGCTCGGGCGGCTGCGTGCCGGCCACGGCCGAATTCGCCCAGGGCGTGTTCGCCGCGGCTCGCGCGGCGGGCGCCGTCTGCATCGCCGACGAGGTGATGACGTCACGACACGGACGCCAGGGCATGCTGCGCCTGCTGGGCGCCGAGGCCGACATCACGACCTACGGCAAGTACATCGGCGGCGGCTTCTCCTTCGGGGCCTTCGGCGGCAGGGCCGACCTGCTCGACCAGTACGACACCACGCCGGGTGCGCGCACCAACGTGATCAGCCACGCGGGCACGTTCAACAACAACATCGCGACGATGACCGCGGGCGGGGCCGTGCTCGGCCAGGTGTTCACCGCCGACGTGGCCGAAGCACACACCGCACGTGGCGACGAGTTCCGCCAGCAGCTCGCGGCCGTGTGCGCCAAGCACCCGCTGCCGATGAGCGTCAGCGGCTTCGGCTCGATGATGTCACTGCACGCCACCGCCACCGTCCCCACCAACGTCCAGGAGGCGTTCGCCCGCGACCACGTGCTGCAGGAACTCGTGTTCCTCGGCCTGCTCGAGCGGGGCGTGTACACCGCCTTCCGCGGCATGGTGAACGTCGGGCTCGCCCACACCGACGACCAGTTGGCCGCCGGCCTCGATGCCCTCGACGACACCCTCGCGGAGCTCTCGAAGCTCCAGGACTGATCCGCTCCCGCAGCGCGACGCCGACACCGTCCTGGCCCGGCTGATGCCGACTGATCGATCCCGGCTGATCGCGACCTGCCGACGGCTGGTAAGAACTCCGGCATGACCGACCTCTTCGACATGACCGGCAAGGTGGCCGTGGTCACCGGTGGCAGCCGTGGCCTCGGCCGCGAGATGGTGCTCGCGTTCGCCGATCGCGGCGCCGACGTGGTGATCGCCAGCCGCAAGCTCGACAACTGCGAGGCCGTGGCCGAGGAGGTGCGCCAGAAGGGCCGCAACGCGCTCGCCATCGCCTATCACGCGGCATCGTGGGAGGGAGCGGAGGAGCTCGCCGAGGCGGCGTACCGCACGTTCGGCAAGGTCGACGTGCTCGTGAACAACGCCGGGATGTCGCCGTTGTACCCGTCGGTCGACGCGATCACCGAAGACCTCTACGACAAGGTGATGGGCGTCAACCTGAAGGGCCCGTTCCGGCTGTCGGCCATCGTCGGTACCCGCATGGCTGCGGGCGATGGCGGTTCGATCATCTTCGTGTCGTCGATCGCCTCGCAGCGCACGAGTCCGAGCGAGCTCGTGTACGGCGCCGCCAAGGCCGGCGTGAACGCGCTCACCTACGGCCTCGCCCGCACCCTCGGCCCCAAGGTGCGTGTCAACTGCATCGTGCCAGGCCCGTTCCTCACCGACATCTCCAAGGCGTGGGACATGGAGTCGTTCCAGAAGTCGGCGCGCGCGGGTTTCGCGCTCGAGCGTGGCGGCGAGCCGCACGAGATCGTCGGCGCGGCGCTGTACTTCGCGACCGCCGCCGGCAGCTACACCACCGGTACCACCCTCAACGTCGACGGCGGTCCGCGTTGAGCCACGCCGCGGCCCCGTCGGGCATGCCCGGCGGGCGCTTCCTCCGCGCGGTGCTGTGGGACATGGACGGCACCCTCGTCGACACCGAGCCGTACTGGATCGAGCGCGAGCACGAGATCGTCGCCGAGTACGGCAACGGGTCGTGGAGCGAGGCGCACGGCCACGCGATCGTCGGCAAGGACCTCCGCGACTCGGCCGCCTACATGCGCGAGCACGGCGAGCTGCCGCTCGAGATCGATGCGATCGTGAACCTCCTCCTCGACGGCGTGATCGAGCGGGTGCACCGCTCGGTGCCGTGGCGGCCCGGGGCTCGCGAGCTCCTCGCCGACCTCCACGACGCCGGCATCCCGTGCGCGCTGGTCACGATGAGCTGGACCCGCTTCACCGATGCGATCGTCCCGCTGCTGCCCCCCGGCTCGTTCGCGACCGTGGTGGCCGGCGACGACGTGGTGAACGGCAAGCCGCACCCGGAGCCGTACCTCACCGCAGCGGCCCGACTCGGCGTCGATCCCCACGACTGCATCGCGCTGGAGGACTCGTTCACGGGCGTCCGCTCCGCCGACGCCGCCGGGTGCTGCACGATCGCCGTCCCCCACGTGGTGACGGTGCCCGACGGTCACGGCCACCATCGGCTCGACTCGCTCGCGGGGGTCACGGCCGCCCAGCTGGCGGGACTTCTGACCTCTTGCACGAGGGTGCCCCCGGGCGCATGATGCTCGCAGAGATCCCACTCGTGTGGGACCGGGCAGGCCTCCGGCGCTGACCCAACGGGTGCGAGATCCCGGGCTCTGCCCCGGGATCTCCCCATTTTTCGGCACTCGCCGACCACGGTTCGGGGGCCGATTCGTCGGCCGATCCGACGTCGCAACAGTCGGTGTGGAATTGTTGCGGGCGCAATGATGTTGAGGAGACCATGAGCACGATCACCGTCCAGCGAGCCGACCAGCGTTTCGTCACCGACATCGGCTGGCTCGACTCCAAGCACTCGTTCAACTTCGGGCCCCACTGGTCGCCCGAGCACCAGGGACACGGCCTCCTCCTCGTCAACAACGACGACGTCGTCGCCCCCGGCCAGGGGTTCGGCACCCACGGCCACCGCGACATGGAGATCATCACCTGGGTCCTGTCGGGTCGGCTCGAACACCGCGACTCCACCGGCACCCACGACGTCATCTACCCCGGCCTCGCCCAGCGCATGTCCGCCGGCAGCGGCATCCGCCACAGCGAGATGAACGCCAGCCCCGACGAGCCCGTGCACTTCGTGCAGATGTGGGTACTGCCCGACACCGCCGGCGTCCAGCCCGGCTACGAGCAGCGCGACCTCAACGCCGAGCTCACCGCCGGCGGGCTCGTCGCGATCGCCTCCGGCAAGGGACATCCCGGCGCGATCCGCATCCACCAGCGCGAGGCCGTGCTGTGGGGCGCCCGCCTCTCGTCGGGCGAGTCGATCGAGGTGCCGGCCGACGGCCACGTGCACCTGTTCGTCGCCCTCGGCGCCGGGACGCTGGACGCGGCCGGCGAACTGGGGCAAGGTGACGCCGTGCGACTCACCGATGCCGACACCACCGCTCCGATCACGTTCACCGCCACCGCCGACGGCACCGAGCTCCTCGTCTGGGCGACGGCATGAGCGAGCCACACGGCGTCGACGCAGCGACCCGGGCGACGTTCGACGCCCGGCGCGCCGAGATCGCCCAGCAGTACCTGCTCCCCCGGGCGACACGCCCGGCGAGCACCGCCCGAGGGGTGCACCACGTCGCGCTCATCTGCAGCGACGTCGAACGCACCGTCCAGTTCTACGACGGGCTGCTCGGCTTCCCGCTCATCGAGATGTTCGAGAACCGCGACTACGCCGGGTCGACGCACTTCTTCTTCGACATCGGCTACGGCAACACCCTCGCCTACTTCGACCTGCCGGGCCTCCCGCTCGGTGAGTACGCCGAGGTGCTCGGCGGCCACCACCACCTGGCCATCTCGATCGAGCGCGACGCCTGGGAGACGATCAGGGACCGCTTCGACGCCCAGGGCGTCGAGTACGCACACGTCGACGGCTCGTCGATGTACTTCCGCGGCCCCGACGGCGAACGGCTCGAGCTGATCAGCGATCCGTTGCTCGAGATGTACGGCAAGCCCGTCGGCTGACCCGCCGGAGGCTCCCGCGGGAAACGGGAATCGAGTTCGAGCACCGCCCGACACCGGTGTGACCGCCGCCACTACAGTCGCCGCATGGAACTGCACTTCGCCACCGTCTGGGAAGCCATCACCGATCAGATCGGCGACGTCACCGCGCTCGTGCACGGTGACGTCCGCCGCTCCTGGAGCGAGTTCGACGAGCGCTCCGCG
The DNA here is from genome assembly GCA_026393475.1 of Actinomycetota bacterium. Lineage (GTDB taxonomy): Bacteria > Actinomycetota > Acidimicrobiia > Acidimicrobiales > Ilumatobacteraceae > VFMC01. The sequence continues at coordinate 125,779 of JAPLAA010000009.1, read as the reverse complement.
CGCCTCGCCGCCGCATTCGTCGGCGCCGGCCTCGGTCCCGACTCGAAGATCGGGCTCTACCTCTACAACGGCAACGAGTACCTCGAAGCCCAGTACGCCGCGTTCAAGATGCGTGGCGTCGCCGTCAACGTGAACTACCGGTACCTCGACGACGAGCTCTGGTACCTCCTCGACAACTCCGACTCCGAGGCGCTCGTGTTCCACTCGTCGTTGGCCGACCGGGTGGCCCGCGTGATCGATCGGCTGCCGAAGCTGAAGCTGCTCATCGAGGTCGACGACGGCGACGCCGGCCGAGTGCCGCTCGCCCATGCGTTCGAGACCGTCGTCGCGGGCCACGACCCGATGGCGCGCGTCACCCGCAACGAGGACGACATCTACATGCTCTACACCGGTGGCACCACCGGCATGCCCAAGGGCGTCATGTACGCGGTCGGCGGCATGACCGCCGGCTACCTCACGAGCGGCTTCCCGCTGCTCGGCCTGCCGGTGCCCGGCAGCCCGTCCGAGGTGGGCGAGCTCGTGAAGCAGGCGACCGACTCGAACAACCGCCTGATCTCGATCCCCTGCGCACCCCTCATGCACGGCACCGGCATCTGGCTCGGCGCGTTCATCCCGATGCTCGCCGGCGGCCAGGTCGTCACCATGCAGAACCGCTCGCTCGACGCGAACGAACTGCTCGGCCTCGTCCAGACCGAGCGTGCCACCAACCTCACGATCGTCGGCGATGCCTTCGCCAAGCCGATCATCAAGGCCATCGACGACGCGAAGGACGCCGGCTCGCCGTACGACACGTCGTCGCTCAAGATGATCATCTCGAGCGGCGTCATGTTCACCAGCGAGGTGAAGGAGCAGGTGCTCGACCGCATCGAGCAGGTGGTGATCGTCGACGCGATGGGCTCGACCGAGGGTGCCATGGGCATCTCCATGTCGATGAAGGGCTTGCCGCCCTCGACCGCGAAGTTCTCGCAGATGCCGGACACGAAGGTGTTCACCGACGACGGCCGCGAGGTGCAGCCCGGATCGGGCGAGGTGGGCATGGTCGCTGCCGGCGGCAACGTGCCGCTCGGGTACTTCAAGGACGAGGAGAAGACCGCGCGCACATTCCGGGTCATCGACGGCGTCCGCTACTCGTTCCCCGGCGACATGGCCACCGTCAACGAGGACGGCTCCATCAACCTGCTCGGACGAGGCAGCCAGGTCATCAACACCGGCGGCGAGAAGGTCTTCCCCGAAGAGGTCGAAGAGGCCGTGAAGCGCGTCCCCGGCGTGCAGGACTGCCTCGTGGTCGGCGTCGACGACGACAAGTTCGGCCAGGCCGTCACCGCGGTCGCCTCCCGGGTCGAGGGCTCCGAGGTCGACGAGGCAACGGTGATCGCCGACGTGAAGACGCAGCTGGCCGGGTTCAAGGCACCGAAGCGAGTGGTCTTCGTGACCCAGGTGCCGCGCGCCCCCAACGGCAAGGCCGACTACAAGGCCGCCAAGCAGCACGCGCTCGACGGCATCGCCTGACCGGCTCCTACTGCAGCTTCGACTGCAGGAACTCGATCACCGTCGCGACACTGGCTTCGTCGCGCTGCTCGGTGAGCACGCTGTGGTCCTTGGGCGAGCTGCTCGGCAGCTCCACCGCGATGAACGCATCGCCGAGCAGTTCGCGCAACGACGCGAACCGGGTGCCGACGAGCTTGTCGCCGGTGAACCGGAGGCCGAGCACCTGGCACCCGTCCGAGGCGCGCTGGGCGATCACCTGACGGTCGTCCGGCGACAGGTTGAGATCGCCGACGCGCGGACCCTTGCCGATCGCGAACGGCAGCGACGGCTGCGAGAGCACCGGTGCCACCATCACGTCGTCGAGCATCATCCCGAGCGCGAACCCACCGCTGAAGCACATACCGATCGCACCGACGCCGGGACCGCCGAGCTCGAGGTGCAGCGAACGGGCGAGTGCGCGCAGCCAGCCGATGATCGGCGACGTCTGGTTGAGCGCCCAGTGCGTGAACTCCTTGGAGATGCACACCTTCGCCGCCGACTGGGCGAGGTACGGGCCGCTCACGTCCTTGCCCGGCGTGCCGACGAGCGAGGGCATCACGACGGTGAACCCCGCGGCGACGACGTCGTTCGCGAACTGGGTCACCTTCGGCGTGATGCCGGGGATCTCGTGTACCACGATCACGGCCGGACCGCTGCCGCGCCGGTAGGTGTCGCGGGTGTAGCCAGCCGCGGTGAACGACCCGCGTTGCCATCCCTCCAGGACGTCACCGCCCGCCACTGAACCGCTCGACGACGGACTCATGCCAGCCTCCTCACCGCTGCGAGGGCACGTTCGGCCAAGCCGTCGACACCCACCTTGAACTGATCGATGTCGACCAGCTGGTCGCCCATCGCGCCGTGCAGATACCGGGCGTAGACGCCCTCGCTGATCACGGCGAGGCGCCAGCACGAGAACGCCACGTAGTAGTCGATCCCCGAGAGGTCGCGCCCCGTGCGGGCCGCGTACCGCTCGAGCAGGTCCGCGTAGCGCGGGAAGCCGCCGGCGGGAGTCGGGTCGTTCGCTCGGACGTTCGCCGCCTCGCCGTCGTACCAGTACACGCCGAGGTAGCCGACGTCGGCGAGCGGGTCGCCGAGCGTGCACAGCTCCCAGTCGAGCACGGCGGCGATGCGGCCCTGGCGGACGTCGGTGAGGCAGTTGCCGAACCGGAAGTCGCCGTGCGCGATCGAGACGCCGTGCTGGGTGGGGATCTTCGTGCGCAGCACCGTCGCCACCTCGTCGATCGCCGACAATTCGCGGGTCTTGGAGTTCTCCCATTGGGTCGACCAGCGCTTCACCTGACGCTCGATGTAGCCCTCGCGCTTCGCGAAGTCGCCGAGGCCGACCTCGTCGATGTCGACGGCGTGCAGATCGGCGAGCACGTCGATCAGGTGCTCGGCGGCAGGTCGACGCAGCTCCATCGACAGCTCGGCCGCCTTGTCGACGCTGTCGAGCACGACGCCGTCGACGAAACCCATCACGTAGAACGGAGCGCCGTTCACCTCGACGTCGGTGCACAGCCCGAGCGCCGGCGGCACCGGCACGCCGGTGCGACCCACCGCGGCGATCACCCGGTGCTCGCGGGCCATGTCGTGGGCGGTGGCGAGCACGTGACCGAGCGGCGGACGGCGGAGCACGTAGCGGGTGCCGTTCGACCCCGTGACCATGTAGGTGAGGTTGGAACGGCCGCCGGCGATCAGGTCGAACGTGAACGGACCCTCGGCACCGTCGATGTTCTCGAGCAGCCAGCGGGTGACGGGTTCGCGATCGATGCCGCGGGGATCACCGGTCGGCGGGACGGGAGCACTCATGGCGGCCCACCGTAGTGAAGCTCACCCGGGGCGGGAGACCCCGACGACCTTGCCCCAGTTGACGGCCACGATCTTCACCACGTCGCCGGTGGCGGGTGCATGGATCATCATCCCGCCGCCGAGGTAGAGGGCCACGTGCCCGATCGGCGAGTAGTAGAAGATCAGGTCGCCCGGCTGTGCTTGATCCTTCGGCACGTGCGGGGTGGAGGCGTACTGCGCCGCCGACTGGTGCGGCAGGTACACACCGGCCTTGCCCCAGGCGTACTTCGTGAGACCGGAGCAGTCGAAGGCGACGCCCGGCGACGATGCGGCGAACTTGTACGGCACCCCGAGCTGACCCTGGGCCGCGCCGGTTGCGATGCCTGCCGTGGACGACGGCGCCGGCACCGAGACCGCCGGGGGCGGGGCTGCGGCCGGGGCACCGGCAGAGCCGCCGGACGGGGCGGTGGTGCCGCCCGTCGTACCACCGGTCGCCGGGGTGGTGGTGCCACCGCCGCCGCGTGCGTTGCTGCTCGCGGCCGCCTGCTGCTGCGCTGCGGCCGCTGCGGCGAACCTGGCCTGCGCCGCTGCCGCTGCCGCTGCGGCACGTCGCTCCTGCTCCTCGACGATGGCCTGGCCGAGTTCGGTCTGGGCCGCTGCGTACTTCTGCTGGAGCTCGATCGTGAGCGCCTCGCCCTGCTGCTGCTGGGCCTCGAGGGAGGCGACCAGCTGCGCCTGCTCGTTCTTCTTCGCGTCGAGCGCTGCCTTGTCCTCGGTGAACTGCTCGACGAGCACCTGCATCTCGTCGCTCGTGCCGGCGCCCTGGTCGAGCGCGACCCGGGCGAGCTCGCTGCGCTCGAGATCGTCGGTGAACCCTTCGGCGGACGAGAACAGCGGGGTGAGGCCCGACGAGCCGCCCGACATGAACTTGTCGATCGCGATGTCGGCGAGCTGTCCTTGCAAGGTGCTGAGCTCGGCGCTCTGGGCGTCGACGCGCACCTGGGCGTCCTGGATCTCGATGGCCAGCTGGTCGATCCGGTCGAGGGCCGCGGCGTGGGCCTCCTCGAGCTCGCCGAGCTGGTTGTCGAGTGCGTCGAGCTCGTCGGCGATCTGCTCGACCCGACGGCGCTGATCGTCGACCTCGTCGGCGCGGACCGGGGGGATCCCCGCGACCACGGTGACGAGCACTGCTGCCGCGACGGCAGCACGAAGACGAGACCAACTCCGCATGACGGCGAGAGTGTACCCATGTTACGAAGACGTGTCGAAAGCGACCGTTTCGTGACGGCCCGCGGGCACCGCGACCTCGCCGGGCCCGGTCGGGGAGCCCCAGGTCAGCCCGCTCGCGGGCCCGCCGACCACCGCGTCGTGTCCCCGCCGCGGTCGTCCGTCACGTCAGTCGAACCAGCCCCTGTTCGCAGCTCGTCCCTCGCCGCTCACTCCCCAGTTTCGTGTTCGCAGCTCGTTCCTCGCCGCTCACTCCCATTCAATGGTTCCCGGCGGCTTGCTCGTGATGTCGTACACCACCCGGTTCACCCCGCGCACCTCGTTGATGATCCGGTTCGACATCGTCTCGAGCAGGTCGTACGGCAGGCGCGCCCAGTCGGCGGTCATCGCGTCGTCGCTCGTGACCGCGCGGATGATGATCGGGTGCGCATAGGTGCGCTCGTCGCCCATCACGCCCACCGAGCGGATGTCGGCGAGCACGGCGAAGGCCTGCCACAGCTCTCGCTCGAGGCCGGCGTTGGCGATCTCCTCGCGCACGATCGCGTCGGCGTGCTGCAGGATGGCGACCCGCTCGGGCGTCACCTCGCCGATGATCCGCACGCCGAGGCCCGGTCCGGGGAAGGGCTGGCGGAGCACGATCTCGTCGGGCAGGCCCAGCTCGTGACCGAGCTTGCGCACCTCGTCCTTGAACAGCAGCCGCAGCGGCTCGACCAGCTTCAGCGTCATGTCCTCGGGCAACCCGCCGACGTTGTGGTGGCTCTTGATGACCGCGGCCGTGCCGTCGCTGCCACCGCTCTCGATGACGTCCGGGTAGAGCGTGCCCTGCACCAACCACTCGGCGTCGCTCAGGCCGCCGGTGTGCTCCTCGAAGATGCGCACGAACAACTCGCCGATGATCTTGCGCTTGCTCTCGGGATCGGTGACGCCGGCGAGCTTCTCGAAGTAGCGCGGTCCGGCGCTCACGTGGATGAGCTCGATGCCCATGTTGCGCTTGAACGTCTCGACCACCTGGTCGCTCTCGTTCAGCCGCATCAGACCGGTGTCGACGTAGATGCACACCAGCTGTGCACCGATGGCGCGGTGGACGAGGGCGGCGGCGACGGCGGAGTCGACGCCACCGCTGAGGGCGCAGATCACCCGGCCGGTGCCCACCTGGGCCCGGATCAGGGCGACCTGCTCCTCGATGATCGACGCCATGGTCCAGTTCGGCTCGCAGCCCGCGAGGCGGTGCAGGAACTGCTCCAGCACGTGCGACCCGAACGGCGAGTGCACGACCTCCGGGTGGTACTGCACACCCCAGATGCGGCGCTCGGGGTTCTCGAGCACGGCGACCGGTGCGTCTCCGGTGCTCGCCGTCGCGACGAAACCGTCGGGCACCTCGGTGACCGCATCGAAGTGGCTCATCCACACGTCCTGCTCGGCGGGGATGCCGTCGTGGAGCAGCGTGGACGTCGAGCCCTCGATGCGCGTGAGCTTCGCCCGGCCGTACTCGCCGCGGAGCCCGCGACCCACCGTGCCACCGAGCTGTTGCGCGATGAGCTGAGCGCCGTAGCAGATGCCGAGGATCGGCACGCCGAGGTCGTAGATGGCCGGGTCGAGCGACGGCGCGCCGTCGACGTGGACGCTCTTCGGGCCACCCGAGAGGATGATCGCGCCGGGGTTCTTCGCCTGCACCTCCGCCGCGGTGATGCGGTGCGGGACGATCTCGGAGTACACACGGTGCTCGCGCACGCGGCGAGCGATGAGCTGTGCGTACTGAGCACCGAAGTCGACGACGAGGACAGGGCGTTCGACCGTCTGGTCGACATTCGAGACGACAGGGCCGGAGGCTTGACCGGAGGGCATCGCCCGATGGTACGTGGTGGGCGTGCGGGCGCGCAGATCCCCGACCCGCTCATCGGCGAACGCCGTGTGAACGTCGTGAGACCGCATCACGATCTGGCGCGATCGGGGCGAGCCGGTGGTCACATCGGGGCGACCGGGCGTCACGGCCGTCGTGCTGGCACGATGGGATCGTGTCCGAACCTCTCCGCCCTCGCCGGTCCCGCCGGCTCGCCGTCGCGATCTCCGCACTCACGTTCGGTGTGCTCGCCGCCGGGTGCGGCCGGGACGAGGCGGCCACGCCGATCACCGTCGATCAGCGGGCGGCGGCGGAGACGCTCAGCACGAACCCGTTCATCCCCGAGGACGTGAACATCGGCGACTGCGTCAGCTCGCTGCCGCGCCCGGGCTGCGGCAACGAGATCCGCGGCGACGGCCACGCCATGCTCACCTTCGCCGTGCTCGTCGCCGGTCTGTCGTTCATCGGCTGGCGGATCGCCCGCAGCGTCAGGCGTCGTGATGCACCGCGACCCGATGCACCGCGACCCGACGCACCGCGACCCGACGCGAGCACGGGCACGGGCACGGGCACGGGCACGCCGCCTCCCACCGCCTGACGGCCGATCGGCTCAGCGCCACACGCCGAACAGGTCGACGACGACCTGGGTGACCGCAGACGAGTAGACGCACCCGTAGCCGCGTGACGAGCTCATCAGTGCGGCGCCCGCCGTGGTCTCCGCCGCCTCGAAGTTGGCGTTCGACGTCCCCGGCCACGGCTGACTCAGACACGAGTACGCGGTCAGGTAGCCGGCGGCCTCGGTCTGCGTCGCGGTCAGGTTCACCTGGGCCGCGGTGAGCGTGCCGAGCGCGATCACGTCCGAGAGGTTCGACTGGTGCGACGGGCGGCCGCCCTCGCGGGTGTCGAGCAGGCGCTGGGGCGTGAGCGCGGCGTACTTCGCCCCGCTGCCGGTGCGGTACTCACCGAGAAGGTCGACGACGAGGTCGGTCGGCTGCAGCGAGAACAGGCACACTCGACCACCGACGCCCACCCGCACGTTCACGAGGTTCGGGCGCGTCACCCCCGCTTCGGGGTTGAGGTTCGACACGGTGGGCCGGGCGCTGCCACACGGCCACGCCGTCAGGTAGCCGGCGGCCCCTGGATCGACCGCCGTCACGCCGAGCGCGACCGCCGTCGTCGACGAACCGGCCGTCGTCACCTGCACCTCGATCACCCCGCCCGCCGCGAGGCGGGCAACCCCACCCTCGCCGGTGCGGGTGTCGGCGAGCCGGCGGGTCGCGGCGACGAGGCCTGTCGACGACGTGGTCGTGAGCCACCCGTTGAGATCGACGACGAGGTCGGTGGTGCCGAGCGACGTGAAGCAGACGCGGCCGTCACCCACGGGCACGATCGCTGCGTTGGTGACGACCCGTCGGGCAACGGGGTTCACGTTCGAGGTGGGCGGTTCGGTCGCGGTGCACGGGAAGGCCCGCACCCACCCGGCCTGGGCGGATCGATCGGTGGTGAGGTTGAGCGCGACCGCGGTCGCGCCGGCCGGCATCCGTCCGCGCAGGTCGAGCACGGACACCGATCCACCGTGCAGCGTGGCGAACGCGGCTCCCGCGTCTCGGGTGTCGACGAGACGTTCCGGATCGACCGGCACGAAGCCGGCGTCGGCGCTGCCCGGCGGGAACGCCGGTGGCGTCGCCGCAGCGAGCGGTGACGGCGCGGCGGGCACGTCGAAGGTGTGGAAGGTGGGTCGGTACAGCCGTGCGTTCTGCCGCCACAGGTCGAAGTCGCCGCCGCTCGAGAGCGCCACGATCATCTTGCCGTTCTGGTCGAGCCACGGCATCAGGAACGCGCCGTAGTTGCCGCACGTGCTGCACTTCATGTCGGCGAACACCGACCGTGTGGTCACCGTCGTCCACGGCCCCTGGGGTGCGGGCGCTCGATCGACGATCAGCCGCGTGCCCCACCACTCGTTCTCCTTGGTGACGTTCACGAACACGTCGCCGAACCACTGCACGCTCATCGGGTTGGCGACGTTGCGCGAGGTGATCGGCACCGCGGCCGCGGCGTTCGCCGTCCAGGCCGAGCCGTTCCAGTACTCCGGTGCCGCCACGAAGTTCCCCTTCGGAACGCGTGCCAGATAGGTGTTCGGCATGCACGACGCGTCGAACTGCGCGATCGAGTTCCCCGGGTTGGCGTACTGCCGGTAGCAGTGGCTGTACAGGTAGCTCCACCGGTCGTTCGACGCGACCGACCAGCCGTACAGCCGGTTCGAGGTGTCGGGCGCCGGCTCGAAGTAGAGCTGCCGGAGGGTGGTGCGGTCGAGGATCGCGACCCACGTCCGCACCGGCAACGCTCCGTAGCCGGCACCGCCGCCGCTCGGGTTGTTCATCTCGACCATGAAGATCCAGAGGTTCCCGTCGACGCCGATCTCGCCGTCCAGGGGCCAGAACCAGGTGCGCCCGTCGATCGTCTGCGCGTCGCCGATGAGGTCGCGGCCGCGGTCGCCGAGGATCGTGAAGCACTCGCCCTGCTGCACCATGCCGGCGTTGTGCGCCGCGTTCGTGGGGCTGCCGTCGGGCACGTCGTTCAGCAGGCTCTCGTCGTTGCTGAAGTGGAGGTCCTGGAACATCCAGAAGACGCGGCCGTCGGGGAGCGGGTAGGCGTGCGGGTAGTCGCCGCCGCCGAAGCCCTGCGTCGTGCCCGTGGCACCGAGTCCGGGCGAGGCGAACGCCGCATCGAGTTGCGCCTCGTTCAGTCCACCCCGCCCGCACCCGGGGGCCGCATCGGCGACGTGAGCGCCGGCGGGCACCACGAGTGCACCCGCGAACGCCAGGGGGACGACGGCAATGCGACAGGCACGACGGAGACGGGTCACGAAGAGATCATCGGCCACCGTCGGCGGCGACAACAGTCAACAACCGTCAAGACGCCGTGCAGGGAGGCAGATCCACCCGGTCGGGTGGCGTCCGGTGAGGCCGCAGCTGCTCAGCCGCGGAGCAGGTCGCCGCAGAACGACGTGGTACCGCTCACCAGGGCGTGCGGCGCCTCCCACGGCACGAAGTGGCCGCAGTCGCGGAGCAGGAACGGCCCGACGTGGCGGGCGAACACCGCTGCGGCCATCCGGTCGAACGCCGGATAGATGACGTGGTCGCTGGTACCGAACAGCACGAGCGTCGACGTGTGGTCGTTGGGCCCCAGCAGCGTCGGCTCGCTGCGGGCGTGCTCGTGGAAGCTGCTCTCGTACCCGCCGAAACTCGCCCGCAGCGAGGCGGCGTCGCCGAACGGTTCGGTGTGGAAGGCCACCTCGTCGGGGATCGCGAACGCGCCGGGATGCGCCCAGAAGCGGCTCGTGTAGAACGTGGCGATGTAGCGCCGGCGCATCTCCGGCGTGGTCAGTTCGGCCGCGAGGCCGTCCGGGTCGAGCCCCTGGCGCAGGAAGTAGTCGCTCGATTCGCGAGGCGGCCGCGTGCCGGGGATGCCGGCCATCGCCTCCTTCAGATACGGCAACGGCGAGTTGAACAGCACCATCCGGTCGACCCAGTCCGGGTAGCGCAGCGCGAGGTCCTGGATCACCGGACCGCCGAGGTCGCCGCCGAGCAACACGACGCGCTCGTGGCCGAGCACGTCGTGGACGAGCGCGTACAGGTCGCGGGCGTGGCTCGCGACGTCGTGGAACCCGTCGGGGCCGACCTCGCTGTCGCCGAAGCCGCGCAGGTCGGGGACGATCACCTCGAAGCCGGCTGCGGCGAGGGGTTCGATCACGCGCCAGAACACCCGCTTGCTCTCGGGCCAGCCGTGCACGCACACCAGCGGTACCCCACCGACGCCCTCGCGGGCGCCTTCGCGGACGAAGGCCTGGGCGAACCCGCGCGGTGACGCACGGTGGACGGCGAAGCGGTCGGGATCGATGTCGGGGCGCACGCCGCGGACCATACCGGAGGTGCAACGGCGCGAGGTTCGTTCGGCGGGCGAGCGGAGCCCGTGCCACCATGCACCGATGAACGCCGACGAGTTCCGCCAGCAGGGCAAGGCCCTCATCGACTGGGTCGCCGACTACCTCGAGACCGTCGAGTCGCGACCGGTGACGTCGTCGGTTCAGCCCGGCGACGTGCGCGCCCAGCTGCCGGAGCACCCGCCCACCGAGGCCGAGCCGTTCGCGGCGGTGCTCGCCGACATGGACCGGGTGATCGTGCCCGGGCTCACCCACTGGCAGCACCCGAACTTCTTCGCGTTCTTCCCGGGCAACTCCTCCTACGCGTCGATCCTCGGCGAGCTCGCCTCCGCCGGCCTCGGCGTGCAGGGCATGAGCTGGGTCACGAGCCCGGCGTGCACGGAGGTCGAGACGCTGATGATGGACTGGATGGTCGATCTGCTCGGCCTCCCGGAGCGGTTCCGGTCGACGAGCGAACGCGGCGGTGGCGTCATCCACGGGTCCGCGAGCGAGGCGACGTTGGCGTCGATCCTCGCCGCTCGCTGGCGAGTGTCGAACGGTTCGATCAACCGCCTCGGCGACACCACACACCTCGTCGCCTACGCCACGAGCCAGGCGCACTCGAGCATCGAGAAGGGTCTGCGCATCGCCGGCATCGGCACCGAACAGTTGCGCATCGTCGCGCACGACGAGCAGTTCGCGATGCGGCCCGACGCGTTCGCCGAGCAGGTCGCGGCCGACCTCGCGGCGGGCCTCACGCCGTTCTGGGTGTGCTGCAGCCGCGGCACGACCAGCTCGATGGCGTTCGACCCCACGGCGGCGATCGCGCCGATCGCCCACGAGCACGGCATGTGGGTGCACGTCGACGCAGCGATGAGCGGCATCGCCGCGCTCGCGCCCGAGCTGCGCTGGGTGAACGACGGGCTCGACCAGGCCGACAGCTACTGCACCAACCCGCACAAGTGGATGGGCGTCGTGTTCGACTGCGACCTGTTCTACACCGCCGACCGGGCGGCGCTGCTCGGCGCGCTCAGCATCCTCCCGGAGTACCTGCGATCGAAGGCCGCCGAGTCGGGCGCAGCGATCGACTACCGCGACTGGCAGATCCCGCTCGGCCGTCGGTTCCGCGCGCTGAAGCTCTGGTTCACGATCCGCACCGGCGGCGCGATCGACGCCGTCGACATGATCCGCCACCACGTCGCCGCCACCCAGACGCTCGCCGACCTCGTCCGCGCCGACGAGCGGTTCGAGGTCGTCGCCCCCCACCCGCTCAACCTGCTCTGCCTCGCGCTCCGGGCCGGCGACCAGGCGACCGACTCGCTGATCGAACGGGCGAACGCGACGGGGCAGGCGCTGTTCACCCGCACCGTGCTCGACGGCCGGGTCGCCCTGCGGTTCTCGATCGGTGGTCGCACGACAACCGAAGAACATGTCAGGGACGGTTGGGCACTCCTCGAATCGCTGGCATAGCCTCGGCCGCACAACAACACACCCCCGTGCGGGGTCGGGTGGAAGTCCCAACCGGCGGTACAGCCCGCGAACCCTCGAGTGCTCGCACTCGTGGGCCGACTCGGTGGAACTCCGAGGCCGACGGTCACAGTCCGGATGGGAGCACGGGAATCGATCGGATGTCCTGATCCGCGCGCACGTCGGCATGCCCGATGGTGGGCGCGGGTCTGTTCGTCGTCGCTCCTGCGCGTCCACCCGCACCCGGGTCCGAACCGGCAGGAGCATCCATGGACCCCCAGCACCCGAACGCCGCCAGCGGCGATCCCACCGATCCCACCGATCACAGCGATCCCACCGATCACAGCGATCCCACCGATCACGGCGATCTCATCGCTGGTGAGGGCGATCCGTTCGCGGAGATCGACGACGTCATCGCCGCGATCGCCCGCGGCGAGATGGTCGTCATGGTCGACGACGAGGACCGCGAGAACGAGGGCGACCTGATCATGGCGGCCGAGCACGCCACCGCCGAGCAGCTCGCGTTCATCATCCGCTACAGCAGCGGCGTCGTGTGCGCACCGATCACCGGCGCCCGCTGCGACGACCTGCGACTGCCGCTGATGGTGGAGCAGAACACCGAGAGCCATCGGACGGCGTTCACCGACACCGTCGATCTCATCGAGGGCACCTCGACGGGCATCTCCGCGGCCGACCGTGCTGCCACCCTGCGCGCCCTCGCCGACCCCGACCGCACCTACACCCACTTCGCTCGTCCGGGGCACATCTTCCCCCTGCGCGCCCGCGAGGGTGGCGTGCTGAAGCGGGCAGGTCACACCGAGGCCGCCGTCGACCTCGCACGCCTCGCCGGCTGTGCACCGGTCGGTGTCATCTGCGAGATCACCAACGACGACGGCACCATGTCGCGGCTGCCCGAGCTGCGCCGGTTCTGTGCCGAGCACGGGCTGCTCCTGTCGTCGATCGCGAAGCTGATCGAACACCGACGTCGCCACGAGAAGCTCGTCACCCGCGTCGGCTCGGCGACCGTGCCGACCGAGTGGGGCAACTTCGACTGCGTCGCGTACCGCAGCGAGGTCGACGGTGTCGAGCATCTCGCCTTCGTCCGCGGTGACGTCGCCGACGGCGAGCCCGTGCTCGTGCGGGTGCACAGCGAGTGCCTCACGGGCGACGTGTTCGGTTCGCGTCGGTGCGACTGCGGACCGCAGTTGTCGTCGGCGATGTCCCGCATCGCCGCGGAGGGCCGTGGCGTCGTCGTCTACCTGCGCGGTCACGAAGGGCGCGGCATCGGGATCGGGCACAAGATCCGGGCCTACTCCCTCCAGGACGAGGGCCTCGACACCGTCGACGCGAACCTCCGCCTCGGCCTGCCCGTCGACAGCCGCGAGTACGGCATCGGTGCACAGATCCTCACCGACCTCGGCGTCGCCGATCTCCGGCTCATGACCAACAACCCGGCGAAGTACGGCGGGCTCGACGGGTACGGGCTGCGCGTCGTCGAGCGGGTCGCGATACCGACGATCACCACCCCCGAGAACGTGCACTACCTCCGGACCAAGCGCGATCGACTCGGGCACCTGCTCGACCTCGACGAGCCGTCCGCCACCACCCTGACCACCCCCACCACCAGCAGCACCAGCAGCACCGCCATGACCGGCACCGTCTCACGAGGAGCACACGCATGACCGAGCACGAAGGAAGCCTGAACGGAGCCGGACTCCGGATCGCCATCGTCTGCAGCCGATTCAACGAATTCGTCGTCGAGTCGCTGCTCGCCGGCGCCCGCCGGGGGTTGCGCCGCCACGGCGTCGCCGACGACGACGTCGAGGTGGCCTGGGTACCCGGCGCCTACGAGATCCCGCTCGTCGCCAAGGTGATGGCCGAGTCGGGACGCCACGACGCCGTGGTGACCCTCGGCGCCGTCATCCGCGGCGCGACGGCACACTTCGAATATGTGGCCGGTCCCTGTGCCTCCGCCCTCGCGGGCATCCAGGTCGACACGGGCGTCCCGGTGATGTTCGGTGTGCTCACCGTCGACACGATCGAGCAGGCCATCGAGCGCGCCGGCACCAAGGCGGGCAACAAGGGCGAGGAGGTCGCGATCGGCGCGATCGAGATGGCGACCCTCCTGCGGACGCTGCGCAACCCGGCCTGATCGTTCTCGGGTTGCGTCGCCGAACCGCGCCCGGTTGACTCCGCCCACCCCACCGCCGGGCCGATCCGGCGGGCGGGCCAAGGAGCACCATGCGGTCCACGACCCGAGTGCTCGTCGCGGTCACGAGCGTCCTGACCGTCCTGTCGTCGGCGGTCGCCGATCCCGTCGTCCGTGCCGTCCAGGCTGCCAGCGGTTCCGCCGGCGGCGACCTCGCCTACGTCGAACAGGTGCTGTTCCACACGTCCATCGCCGACTTCACGTGGATCGCCGACCACGGCGACCCCTGGTTCGACTGGACGACCGACTGGTGCTCGGCGCCGTTCGTCGGCTCCACCGGCCGCACGTTCGACTTCCGGGCTCCCTGTCGCCGTCACGATTTCGGCTATCGCAACCTCCAGCTGATGGAGCGTCGATATGGGTCGGGCGCCACGTTCTGGAACGCCACCAGTCGACGACGGGTCGATCGTCAGCTGTACGCCGACATGTCGGCGCACTGTCGCGCCCGACGCTGGAGCGATCGCCCCACGTGCTTCGGGTGGGTCGAGACCTTCTACGCCGCGGTGCGAGTTGCCGGCGGCCCCTGACGGGACGACCGATCGTCGTCGGCCGAGCCGGCTGGGCGACTCACCAGGCAGGTGGCTCCGGCCCGTCCACGCCGTGGGCGAGCCGGAGCAACTGGTGCAGCATCCGCGCCGTGGCACCCCAGATCGTCTCGTCGTCGAGTTCGAAGAAGTGGATCGGTCGTTCGAGGTCGCCGATCCCCCACCACTCCTCGCGATAGGTGTCGCCGCGGGCGAGCTCGTCGAGGGGCACCCACAGGATCCGGTCGACCTCGCCCGCGTGCGGCGCCAGCTCGGGCCGCTCGTCGACGGTGGCCACCACCGGCACGATGTAGCTGTTGCTCACCACGGTCGACAGGTGGTCGAGTTCGCCGACCACGGTCACGAGCGACGGGTCGAGGGCGACCTCCTCCCAGGCCTCGCGCAACGCCGTCTCCACCGGCGTCTCGCCGGGCTCCATGCGCCCGCCGGGGAAGCTGATCTCGCCCTTGTGGTTGCGCAGGTGTTGCGCCCGCTTGGTGAACAGCGCCTCGACACCGTCGATCCCGCCGGTGCCCGTGTCGTGGAGCACGACGAGCACGGCCGAGTTGCGGGCGACGGGGAAGGGCGGCGCCAGCCGTTGCGGGGCGCGGGCGCGCACCACGTCGAGGAGTGCATCGAGCCGGATGACGTCGCGTCGGTCGGCCCACGGGGCCGTGGCGCCGGGGCGCCACAGGTCGGGGCGTGGGATGTGCTGCTCGCCGCCGCGTCGGGGCACCGACCCTCCGCTCACCGGAGGATCCGGCTCAGTCGGCGGCTGCGCCGGACGACGGCGTCCAGCCGCTGTCGCGCAGCTGGGCGAGCACGGCGGGCAGGCCGGCGGTCTTGAGCTTCGACAGCACCTTGCCGGGGGTCTCGGCGCCGGTCTCCCAGTCGTCCCACGCGGCGATGAGCTTGTTGAGGTCGGGTGCGGGGATGTCGAACGCCATGAGGTCCGAGGCTACCGTCAGGTCTTCTTGCGGCGCTCGAACCGTCGGGCCGCGTTGATGCCGTCGCCCACCAGGCGTCCCGCCCGGCGGCCGATGTCGGTGCTGCGGCCGCCTTCGGCGGCCATCGCGGCCCGGGTGGCCTCGCGCTTGGCCTTCTCGGCGAAGCTGCTCTGCCACCAGACGAATGCCATGACCGCGGCGATGCCGACCATGACGATCCGGGCGCCCGAGTCGACCGCCAGCCAGGGCTGCACGGCGAGCACGAGCACGGCCGCGATCACGACCACGTCGAGGACACGGTGCGTCGCCCGGCTGAGCACTCGGAACGCCGACAGCGCGCCGTCGCGCACCGTGCATGCGTTGGCGAGCACCAGCACGCCGGCGAGCGTGGGGACCAGCGGATCGGGGCTCTGCAGGCCCTGGGCGACGAGGACGCCGCCGAGCAGGTACTCGACCGCCTGGTGCATCCAGAAGGGCCGCTTCCCGGATCCGCTGCTCGATGCCACGGCCCGCAGGCTACTGGCGTTGCCGTGTCGCGCCGGGCCCGACCGAGGCGACGGCTCGAGGCGACCCATCGAGGCGAGCGATCGAGGCGACGGGAAAAACACGACACCCCCGGGCCTGCCTCGTGGGCGGCGCCGGGGGTGTCGTTCGGGGGGATGTGCGAGACAGCCACCCCTCTGTTCACTTCATTCCCGCGTCCGGGCCCCGCAGTGAGGTCCGGATGCGGAACGGCTCAACGAGCCTGGGTCACATCATCCCCATGCCACCCATGCCACCCATGCCGCCGCCACCGGGCATCGCCGGCGCCGACTTCTCGGGCTTGTCGGCCACGAGGCACTCGGTGGTGAGCACGAGGGCCGCGATCGACGCTGCGTTCTGCAGCGCGGCGCGGGTCACCTTGGCGGGGTCGATGATGCCGGCCTTGACGAGGTCGACCATCTCACCGGTCGCGGCGTTGAGGCCGATCGAGCCGGTCGCGGCCTCCACCTGCTGCGTCGTGACGGCACCTTCGAGGCCGGCGTTGTCGGCGATCAGACGGCACGGAGCCACGAGGGCTTCCCACACGGTCTTGGCGCCGGTCGCCTCGTCGCCCTCGAGGGTCTTGATGAGCTCGGCGACCGAGGCACGGGCGCGGACGAGAGCGGTGCCGCCACCGGCGACCACGCCTTCCTCGATCGCGGCGCGAGTGGCCGAGACGGCGTCCTCGATGCGGTGCTTCTTCTCCTTGAGCTCCACCTCGGTGGCGGCGCCGACCTTGATGACGGCAACGCCGCCGGCCAGCTTCGCGAGGCGCTCCTGGAGCTTCTCGCGATCCCAGTCGGAGTCGGTGTTGTCGATCTCGGCCTTGATCTGGTTCACGCGGCCGGTGACGTCGTCGTGCTCACCCGCACCATCGACGATGGTGGTGTTGTCCTTGGTGATGATGATCCGCTTGGCGCGGCCCATCAGGTCGAGGGTGACGTTCTCGAGCTTGAGACCGACCTCTTCGCTGATGACCTGACCGCCGGTGAGGACGGCCATGTCCTGCAGCATCGCCTTGCGGCGGTCGCCGAAGCCCGGGGCCTTGACGGCGGCCGAGTTGAACGTGCCGCGGATCTTGTTCACCACGAGGGTGGCGAGGGCTTCGCCCTCGATGTCCTCGGCGATGATCAGGAGCGCACGACCGGTCTTCATCACGGTCTCGAGCGTGGGCAGCAGGGCCTGGACGGTCGAGATCTTGCCGCTGTGGAGGAGGATGTACGGGTCCTCGAGCACCACTTCCTGGCGCTCGGCGTCGGTCACGAAGTACGGCGACAGGTAGCCCTTGTCGAACTGCATGCCCTCGGTGAACTCGAGCTCGGTGCCGAAGGTGTTGCTCTCCTCGACGGTGACGACACCGTCCTTGCCGACCTTGTCGATCGCGTCGGCGATGACCTCGCCGACGGATGCATCGGCGGCCGAGATGGTGGCGACGGCGGCGATGTCGCTCTTGTCGTCGACCTCGCGGGCCTGCGACTTGATCGACTCGACGGCGGCGGCGACGGCCTTCTCGATGCCCTTCTTCAGGCCCATCGGGTTGGCGCCGGCGGCCACGTTGCGCAGGCCGAGGTGCACGAGCGCCTGGGCGAGCACGGTGGCGGTGGTGGTGCCGTCACCCGCGACGTCGTTGGTCTTGGTGGCGACTTCCTTCACCAGCTGGGCGCCCATGTTCTCGAAGGGATCGTCGAGCTCGACTTCCTTCGCGATGGACACGCCGTCGTTGGTGATGGTCGGTGCGCCGAACTTCTTGTCGAGGACGACGTTGCGGCCCTTCGGCCCGAGCGTGACCTTGACCGTGTCGGCCAACTTGTTCACGCCGGCTTCGAGGGCGCGACGCGCCTCGTCATCGAACTTGAGTTGCTTCGCCATGTGGGGTCAGCTCACTTCTCGACGATCGCGAGCACGTCACGGCTGGTGAGGATCAGGAGATCCTGGCCGTCGATCGTGACCTCGGTGCCGCCGTACTTCGAGTACAGCACGGTGTCGCCGACCTGCACGGTCAGCGGGGTGTGCGCGCCCTTGTCGTCGCTCCAGCGGCCGGGGCCGACGGCGATGACGGAACCCTGCTGGGGCTTCTCCTTGGCGGTATCGGGGATCACCAGACCGGACGCAGTGGTCTGCTCGGCCTCGTTGGGCTTCACGACGATGCGATCGTCAAGCGGCTTGAGTGACATGGTGCAGGCCTCCATTGGCTTGTACACGTGGTGGTACGGGGTTTGTTCTGAACGGTGGACGGCCGTTAGCACTCGACCGTCGCGAGTGCCAAGGTTACGCGCTCGACCCACCCGTTAGCAACCGGGAGGTGAGAGTGCTAACGCCTCGTCCGGGTTCCCATGACGGGGTCCGGGTGGAACAATGGCCGGGTGCCGCCGGAACCGGGTCTGATCGAGTTCCTCCCGCCGGACGAGCGCGCCTTCGGCCCGGCCGACGGGGTCGACGGCCCCGGCGAGGTCTTCGTCGGCTTCGACGGCGACGCCTGGGACGACACCGACGACGACGAGCCGGCGTCCCGATGGCTGCCGGTGCTGGCCGGGATCGCGGTGGTGGGACTGCTCGCCGGTGGGGTGGTCGCCGCGGCCCCGTGGTCGGGCGACACCGATGCGACGCCACCGTCGACCACCACCACCACGCCGACCACGCCGACCACGCTCGTCGCCCCGGCGCCGCTGACGACCGCGACGGCGCAGCCGGTCGATCCGTCTCGCACCGGCTGGCTCCTCGATCCCGTGCCGACCGGGTTGACCGCCGCCTTCTTCGCCCGGGGTGACGACCGGGTCGACGACTCGATCGGCTGGGGCGAGGTGTGGGCCGAGGCCGATGCGACGCGCACCAGCGGACGGTGGTTCTCGGTGCTCCTCGAACCGTTCGCCTCGTGGGATCCGTCGACGCCCGAGTGGTTCCGGGTCGACGTCGGCGGCCGGAACGGCCACGCGTCGGTCGACCCCGACGGTGTGGTCTCGCTGTCGTTCGACGCCGGCCAGACCGACGCCTCGCGCCTCGTCACCATCGACGCGTTCGGCCTCGGCCTCACCCGCATGATCGAGTTGGCCGACTCGATGAGCATCGTCGACGACCGGCCCCAGCTCGTGGACGACCGGCCGTCGTTCGACGCCGACCTGCTCGACGGCCTCGAGCAGGTCGCGGCCGCCCGAACCGACGTCGAGCTCACCACCCGCGCCGTGCTCGGTGGCCCGCCGCGCACCAGCGCCTTCTACGCGGGCCCCGACCGCTTCGACGTCACGATCGTGCAGGAGCAACCCGCCGAGCTCGACGACCCGCGGCTGCTCGCCCTCGCCACCACGGCCATCCCGCTCGCGGACGGCTGGGGCCCCCAGGAGGACTTCGACGGCGAGGGGCTGACGGTCGGCCGGCGCACGATCGACGGTTTCGACATCGTCGTCGCACGCTGGCAGGAGGACGACACGGCCGTCTCGCTGCTCACCACCGGCGACCTGATCGACCTGCTCGCGACGATCCCCGATGTGCAGTTCGCTTCGGCGGAGGACTGGGCTGCGGCCGAGCGAAGGGCGCGCAACGTCGCGTTCCCGCAGACCACCGAACCGCGCACGCCGCCCGGCATCACCATCGGCAGCGGCACCCTCGCCGATGGCCCGGCGACGGTCTGGTCGGTGCTGCACTGGGCGTCGAACGACGAGTTGTCGGTGCGCGTCGGCGACGAGACCTACGAGGGCACGCTCGGCCGCCCGACGATGACGATCACCCCGGTGACGGTGGGCTCGGCCACGTTGCTGATCGCCCGGTCGACCGAACCGGGTTCGCTGCTGATCCGGGTCGGCGATGCCGACGGGCAGATGTTCGGACTCGGTGCAACGGATCTGGTGGCTGGTGCGTCGACAGACGATGTGGAACAGGTGTGGTTCGGCGCGCTCGCGGTCGACGGCACGAGCATCGTCGACGGCACGCGTCCGGGCAGCTTCGAGGCGCAGGTCGTGGCGGTCGACGGCACCGTGCTGCACCGGTTCGCTCCGTGGGAACCCGATGCGGGCATGGCCGACCAGGAGGTGGGCCGGTGATCGAGTTCCTGCCACCGCGTGAGGGTGCCTTCGGCTCGGGCGAGGAGGTCGACTTCGTCGGCTTCGACGGTGACGACGACCGAGGCTTCGACGACGAGCCGCCGCGCTCACGCTGGCTCACCATCCTGGCGGTGGTCGGCGTGACCGGCCTGCTCGCCGGCGGCGTGATCGCCGCCGCACCGTGGGACGGCGAGGAGGTGGCGACGCCACCGACGACGGTGCCGGCACCGACGACCACCACACCTCGACCGACAACCACCGACGCGCCCGAGCCGACCCTGCCGCCCGGCTACGACACGAATCCTCCGGGGATGCTGCTCGTCGGGCCCTCGCCGTTCCAGCTCGCGGGCGCGCAGTCCGACCAGGGGTACTTCTCCGTCGGCGACCCGTTGGAGGTATGGATGTCGCCCGACGCTGCCCGCGCGAGCGGCCATTGGGTCGTGATCGACTCGCGCGAGCAGATGGGCGACTTCCAAACCCTTCGCGAGGGTGCCGTCCGCATCGACGTGGGCGGGCGCCAGGCGCTGATGAGCATCGCGAGCGACGGCGTCGTCGAGGTGACGCTCCCGCCGACCGATGGCGTGGCGTTCGCGATCACCACGTTCGGCCTCGAGCTCACCGAGATCGCCCGCATCGCCGGCTCCGTCACCATCGATGCGCGCGGCATCGACCACGGCGATCTGCTCGACCCGGGCGGGCCGTTCGACGGACTCGAACTGCGCGCCGCCGAGAACATCGATTGGTACCCGTGGGGTGGTGTGGTGGGGATGCCCGATGCCTGGAGCTACTTCGCCGACCCGGCCACGGGTCTGTGGATCCAGGTCACCGTCGACCGGCCGACGCCGACCGAACGACTCCTCGCCGACCTCGTGGCGTCGGTGCCGGTCGATGTCGCCGCGCTCGACCCCGACGAGCTGGCCGGCCTCGCGGCACTCACCGACGGTGTCGCCGACCCCAGCACGATCGTCGTCGCGACCGATTCGCGTGAGACGGCGTACAGCGTCGTGCGGTTCGAGCTCCCCGACGGCCAGCTGGTGACGGTGTCGAGCCCGACCGACCTCACCGACGCGCTCGAACTCAGCGCGCTCCTGGAGCTGGCCGAGCCGGACGCGTGGCGAGAGGCCTCGCTCGAGACGATGAACGGCCCGGGGGTGGAGTTCGAGTCCGAGCCGCCCACGGGCATCGGAACCGGCGGCCTCGGGATGGATCGCTGGAACGCGCAGATCGACCGGACCTGGTTCTCGATCAGCGCGAACGAGTACTACTTCAGCAGCCCGTTCGAGCCCGTGAGCGGGCCGACGGTCACGGCGTACCGCTCGCTGGAGCAGGCGTTCCTCCTCGTCACGAACACGTGGCCGAACGACGGCTTGCGGGTGGTCGTCGCGCAGCCAGGACTCGAGCCGCAGGAGGTCGACCTGCGCCAGGTCGGCGACACCCCGGTGTACGCGGTGGCGGCGGAGATCGACGGCGACCTGCCGGTGACGATCTCGTGGTTCGACCTCGACGGCGTGCCCGTCGATGGGCCGACGTCGGTGCCGTGATCGAGTTCCTGCCACCGCGCGACCACGCGTTCGGCGAGGCCGATGCGGCCGATTTCGTCGGACTCGACGACACCGACGACACGGCCTTCGACGACGAGCCGCCCCGCTCGAGGTGGCTCACCGTCCTCGCCGTGGTGGGCGTCACCGGTCTGCTCGCCGGCGGCGTGCTCGCCGCTGCGCCATGGGAGTCCGACGAGACCGCAGCCGTGCCGCCGGCGACCACGGTCGATCGGGAGCTCGACCCTACGGCCGACGCACCCACGACCGTCGACGACCGCACGATCCCCGATCTGGCGACCGGCACGCCCGGGTGGCTCCCCCGTTCGCCCTCGCGCTTCGAGCTCGTCCGCGCCGTCTCCAACGGTGAGGTCGTTCCGGGCGGGGAAGCGCTGTTCATGTGGACGTCGGTCAACGCCACGCGCACCAGCGGCCGGTGGGTGGTGGTCGACCAGCGCGGCGCGAGCGCGTACCGCGACCTGGTGCGCAACGCCACCGTGATCGACGTCGGCGGGAGGCCGGGGTTGCTCGCCGAGTCCGACGACGGGGTGGCCGAACTGCGCGTGCACCCTCCGGCGGGCGACGACTACGCGGTGATCGCGTTCGGGCTCGGCCTCGACGAACTGGTCGCCGTCGCCGCCTCCGTCGAGCGCACGGTCGGCGGCATCGCAGTGCCCGACGAGTGGACGCAGCCGGACGGTGCGCCGGTCGACGGCGTGTCGTTCGTGCTCGACGGGCAGGTCGACTGGGCGCCGGGCTCGATCCGGTCGCATCCACCCGACACGTGGGCGATGTTCATCGACCCTGCGACGAGCGAGTCGATCATCGTCGCCCGATCCGGCCTCACGATCGACACGATCCTGGTCGACGAATACCTCCTCCGGGTGCCGATCGAGGTCGACACGCTCGACCGGCCGACGCGTGCACTGCTCGCCGAGATGTCGTCGCAGGGCCGCACCGTCGACCTGTTCACCAGCGCGCACGATGCCGGCATCGTCGGTGCGCGATGGTTCGACGGCACCGGTCTGGAGGTGGTCGCCGAAGGGGCGCTCGGCACGGCCGAACTCGTCAGGTTCACGGCCGACCTCGGCCAGGCCTCGACCGGCGACTGGGCCGATGCCATCGCCGGCGAGTTCGCACCCGCGTGGCTGGACCCGACCACCCTCGGCGGCGCGATCGACGGATCGTGGAGCGCCGGCGCGACCGACGTCTGGTACTACATCGAGGCGGGCAGCTCCTTCACCAACCGTGCGTGGCCTCCGGGGGAGGGACGGACGGTCACCACGTTCCACAGCTTCGACGACGCCTTCGTCCTCGTCACCGATGCCGGCGGCACGGCGCAGTCGGTGCTGGTCACCCAGCCGTCGGGGAGTCAGAAGACCGGGCTGACGCCGATCGACGACAGCGACCGCTCGGCCGCGGTCGTGCAGATCGCGCCGGACGAGCCGGTCGAGGTGACCTGGCACGACGACGCCGGCCGGCCGATCGCCGCCGACTGACAGCCGCCGACTGCACGGACTGTCCGTCCGGGTTCCCACTCGCCGACGGGGGTGGGACAATGCCCGGGTGCCATCGACACGCGAGTCGTCCGATCCGTCCGGCCGCCGCGCCGCGGTCGGGTCGACCGACATCGAGTTCCTCGCACCAGACTCCAACGCGTTCGGCGACCTCGACGGCGGCGCCGCCGGCACCTTCGTCGGCTTCGATCCCGTCGACTGGGACGACGCAGACGACGACCGTGCTCCGCGCTCCCGATGGGCACCGACCCTCGCCGGGCTCGCCGTGGTGGGCCTGCTCGTCGGCGGCGTGATCGCCGCATCGCCCTGGTCGACGGGCGACACGGGCGCGGCGCCCACCACCACCGTTGCGGTCCTTCCTCCGACGTCGATCGGTGCGATCGACCCGGTCACGGCGGGCACGCTCGTCGCCGAATCCGGTGTCGAGGGCTGGGTCTTCGATCCACCCGTGGCCGGCCTCACCGCGGTGGCCTTCGCCCAGGACCCCGAAGGTGACGATCAGAACACCGCCGCGGGCCGGAACGGCTGGGCGCAGGTGTGGGCGACCGACGGAGCCACGCGCACCTCGGGCCGGTGGTTCTCGTTGACATTGCGTCCCGGCGGCGAACTCGAGCCGGTCGCGCTCGGGTGGGCAGCGGTCGACGCCGACGGTCGGCAGGCGATGACGCGCCGGGATCACGACGGCGTGCTCGAGCTGCGCATGGCCCCCGGTGGCGGTGTCGACGGTGCACTGACGGCGATCCAGTCGTACGGCTTCTCGTTGCCGGAGACGATCGAGCTCGCCGCCTCGATCGTGATGACCGGCGCGCGCCTCCCGTTCGCAGACCCGGACGACGCCGCCGTCGCCCGGTTGTACGACGGGCTGACGATGGTGGCGGCGCGCCCGTCCCCCGACGACCTGGTCGACACGGCGCTCTTCGGCGCGTCGTCGACGAGCACCGTGTACTACGCCGGACCGGGGCGACGCGATGTCTCACTGCTCCAGCGCCGGCCGATCGATGCGATCGAACCTGCGCTCGCCGGCCTCACGTTCACCCGAACGCTGGGGCTCGATCCCACCACGGCCTTCGACGGGTTCACGCCCGATCGGTTCGAGACCGGCACCAGATCGATCGACGGCATCGACGTCAACGTGGTGCGGTGGTCCGTCGGCGACGACGACGTGTGGCTGCTCACCACGCTGTCGTCGGGCGTGCTCCCCGCGATGCTCGACGACGCGCACCGGGTGACACGCGACGAATGGGCGAGCGCCCGCGACGAGGCCACACGGGCCGACCCTGGCGCATGGGCGCTCCCGGCGGACGAGGAGATCCCGGTCTCGGTCGCCGACGGCACCACCGCCACCGGCACCGAGTGGGCGCTCCTCATCGGCCCTCGCACCGGGCGGATCGCACTGGAGGTCCCGACGTTCGGCGGCGTGGACACATCGTTCGACGCCCTCGTCGGCGTGGCCAGGAGCGGGGCGATCGGCACGATGGTCGTCGACGGCTCGACGCTGGTCCTCGCCGCGATCGACCAGGACGGCGCCACGTTGCGCGTGCGGATGGCCGACGGGACCGAACGCTCGACGCCGCTCACACCGTTGCCGGTGAACGACGACCCGCCGACCGAACCGGGCCGCCTCGACCCGTCGTTCTGGACGTCGTGGAGTGGTGTGCACGTGGGCGTCGTCGCCGTCGACCCCGACCAGGTGTCCCTCGGCGCCTACGTCGCAGAGGTGGTGGCCGCCGACGGGAGCGTCGTGGCCACGCTCGACCTGTTCGCCGCCCCGTGAGCTCGCCGGCGACGAGCCGGACTCAGAGCAGTTCGGCGCCCACGCGTCGCGCCAGTTCGACCAGCTCGGCGAGCGGCAGGCCGATCACGTTGCTGACGCTGCCCTCGACGCCGGCGACGAACACGCCACCGGCGCCCTGGAGGGCGTAGCCGCCCGCCTTGTCGAACGGCTCGCCGGTGGCGATGTACCACGCCGCGGTCGCCTCGTCGATCGGGGCGATCTCGACCGCCGTCGACACGACCGTCGTGGCCGATCGGTCGTCGAGTCGGACCGTCACCCCGGTGTGCACATGGTGCCGACGCCCCGAGATCGCGGCGAGCATCGAGCGCGCCTCGGTCTCGTCGGCGGGCTTACCGAAGATCACCCCGTCGACGTCGACGGTGGTGTCGGCCGCGATCACGAGCGTGCCGGCCGGCACCGGGACCGCGGCGGCCTTCTCGATGCTCAACCGCTGCACGTAGTCGAGCGGCGGTTCACCGTCGCGCACCGACTCGTCGATGTCGGCCGCGCGGATGGCGAACGCGAGGCCCAGCTGTTCGAGCAGCTCGCGCCGCCGAGGCGAGCCCGAGGCGAGCACGATCGGCGCGCGACCCGAGCTGGCGGTGGACACCTCAGCCACCGCTGAGCGCCATGACCTCGCCGTCGTCGGGGACGGTGAGGTCGTCGAGGTGGTCGAGGTAGCCGTTCGGCAGCGCGACCCGGATGGGGCCGTTGGTGTGGCCGCGGCGGATGCGCTCGCCGCCCTCCACGATCCGGGTGTCGGGATCGAGGCGGGCGATGAGGTCTTCGAGCTCGCCGATCGTCGACACCATGCCGAACTCGCGGCGCATGTCGCCGCCCACCGGGTAACCGGTGAGGTACCAGGAGGCGTGCTTGCGGAAGTCGCGCATCGCCACCTGCGGACCGAGGTGCGGCAACAGCAGCGTGGCATGCCGGTGCATGACCGCGCACGCCTCGCCCAGGGTGGGCGACGCCGGCACCGGTCGACCGTTGAGCGCCTCCACCAGGTCGCGGAACAGCCACGGCCGCCCCAGGCAGCCGCGGCCGATCACCACGCCGTCACACCCGGTGCGGCGCATCATCTCGACCGCGTCGGACGCCTCCCAGATGTCGCCGTTGCCGAGCACCGGGATCTCCGGCACCGCGGCCTTCAGTTCGCCGATCGCGTCCCAGTCGGCGGTGCCGGCGTAGTGCTGCTCGGCGGTGCGGGCGTGGAGCGCGATCGCGGCGATGCCCTCCTCGGCGGCGATGCGGCCCGTGCTCACGAACGTGAGCAGCGAGTCGTACAAACCCTTGCGGAACTTGGCCGTCACCGGCACGCCGTAGGGCGAGGCCGCGGCGACCGCGGAGCGCAGGATCGCCCGCAGGAGGTTGGGTTTGGCCGGCACCGCGGCGCCGCCGCCCTTGCGGGTGACCTTGGCGGCCGGGCAGCCGAAGTTCATGTCGACGTGGTCGACGCTGCCGCGGGCGCACAGCTTGCGGATGGCCTCGCCGATCATCACCGGATCGCTGCCGTACACCTGCAGGCTGCGCGGTTGCTCGTCGGGCGCGAACGTCATCATCCGCTCGGTCTTCGCGTTGCCGTGCACCACCGCGGTGGCCATCACCATCTCGTTGACGTAGACGAGCCCGGGTGCGAACTCGCGGCACATCGTGCGGAACGGCGCGTTGGTGACACCCGCCATGGGTGCCAGCACCACCGGCGCCGCCGGGGTGAACGAACCGATCCGCAAGTTCCGCAACTCCGTCACCCGTCGGAGGGTATCGCCCTCGTCGGCCACGAACGACGGGCCACGACCGGGGAGATCCGTGATCGAGGGCTCAGGTGAGGCCGGGGATCTTCAGGTTCGGGAACGCCCCGCAGTCGAGCGAGGTCGGCCCGTCGCTGCGGAGACGGTGCCATCCGGCCGCGGCGATCATCGCCGCGTTGTCGGTGCACATCTCGCGGCTCGGCAGGAACCCGTGGATCCCATCGACCACGCAGGCGTCGAGGAACTGCTCGCGCAACAACGAGTTGGCCGCGACGCCGCCGGCGAGCACGAGCCCCTTCGCCCCCACCTGTTGCGCCGCGCGGCGGGCCTTGGTGACGAGCACGTCGACGACGGCCGCCTGGAACGAGGCGGCCACGTCCTCCGACGACACGTCGGGGTGCTTGCGCACATGGTTCATCACCGACGTCTTCAGACCGCTGAAGCTGACGTCGAGCCCCTCGTGCATCATCGCCCGGGGGAAGTGGATCGCCTCCGGGTTGCCGTGCACCGCCTCGCGGTCGATGGCCGGACCACCCGGGTAGCCGAGGCCGAGGAACCGGGCGACCTTGTCGAACGCCTCGCCGGCGGCGTCGTCGATCGTGCGGCCGAGCAGCTTGTAGCGGCCGTGATCCTGCATCTCGATCAGCATCGTGTGGCCGCCCGACACGAGCAGTACGACGAGCGGGAACTCGAGTGTGGGGTCCTCGAGGAACGCGGCGTACAGGTGGGCCTCGTGGTGGTGGACACCGATGAACGGCACGTCCCACGCGAGCGCCAACGACTTCGCCGCCGACACGCCGACCAGCAACGCACCGATCAGCCCTGGCCCGATCGTGCAGGCGATCGCGTCGATACGGCTGTCGGGCACGCCGGCCTCGACGATCGCGCGGGCGATGATCGGGTTGAGCATGTCGAGATGCGCCCGGCTCGCGATCTCCGGCACCACGCCGCCGTACTGGGCGTGGATGTCGACCTG
This sequence comes from Actinomycetota bacterium, assembly GCA_026393475.1. Classification (GTDB taxonomy): domain Bacteria; phylum Actinomycetota; class Acidimicrobiia; order Acidimicrobiales; family Ilumatobacteraceae; genus VFMC01. The sequence goes on along the minus strand of JAPLAA010000009.1, from coordinate 98,216 downwards.
GGTGCTGACGACGCTGGAGGCGACGTCGTAGCCGCCCAGCACCAGGGCCGCGGCCGTCTCGTCGCAGCTGGTCTCGATGCCGAGCACGAGCGTGTGCTCGTCGACCGGCCCGGCGAACTCGCCGGACGGGCGCAGGATCAGGTGATCGGTCATCGCGCGGCCTCCGGGCACAGTTCGGCGAGGCGCTCGCGGTACGGCGGCTCGGCGATGTCGTGGCACCACATGACGATCGCGTCCTCCGTGTTCTCGTAGTACCTCTGCCGTACGCCCACGGGCGCGAACCCGAAGCGCCGGTACAGCGACTGGGCGCCGACGTTGCTCGAGCGCACCTCGAGCGTGAGCGCCTGACACTCGCGCCGGATCGCCTCCCACGCGAGCTCGGCGAGCAACCTCGTGGCGACGCCCGACCGGCGCGCGTCGGGCGACGCGGCGATGTTGGTGACGTGCGCGTCGCCCACCACGAACATCGCGCCCGCATAGCCGACGAGCTTCTGATCGCGGCGTGCCACCACGTAGTGGCGTTCGCCTCGGCGCGACATCTCGATCTCGCTCTGGAACACGCCGACGGTCCACGGCTTCGGGTACGACACCTGCTCGATCGCCATGATCGCCGACAGGTCGCGCTTGCGCATCGGCTCGATCACGATCGCCGCATCGCCGTCGGTGCGGCCGAGCAGACGGGAGATGACGCTCATCGCGCCAACCCGCCGGTGTTGTCGGTGGATCCCTGCGCCCGCGTGCTCCAGTTGATCTGGGCGTCGGGCAGCCGCAGGTACATGGGCTGGATCTCCCACGGGTTCACCCACTCCTCGCGCAATGCCCGTGCGTGCGCGAGCTGCACGAGCGGCGCCGCCGACGGTCGGGAGAGGAACTGCTCGGCGAACTCGCAGCGGAGCTCGGCGTGGATCTCGTCGCGGTGGCGCAACGCCCCGTCGCCCACGCACACGACGTCGTCGCCGCGGGCCATCAGGTCGGCGATGAGGTCGTCGACGCGCCCGCACTGGGGTTCGAGCACACGCTGCACACCACCGGGCACCGGCCGGTAGAACGCGTAGAACAGCTCACCCTTGCGGGCGTCGATCACGGCGGCGATGGTTCGGTCGGTGTGGCGCAACGGGAACGCGAGCAGGTCGAGCGAGCTCATGCCGATCATCGGGATGCGCAGCGCCTGGGCGAGCGCCTTCGCCGCCGAGAGCCCCACCCGCATGCCGGTGAACAGTCCCGGCCCCACGTCGACGGCGATCACGCTGATCTCGGCCAGTTCGATGTCGGCCTGGCGGCAGAGGAACTGGATGGCGGGCGTGACGGTCTCCGCATGGCGACGCCCGCGGCACACCTCGAACAGGCCGAGCACGCCCTCGTGGCCGCCGATCGCGACGCTCACCTGTTCGGTCGCGGTCTCGATGCCGAGGATCAACACGTCCACGCCTCCACTGCCCTGGTGAGTTTCTCCCACCGTGCGGCCCACGCCCGACCGACCGCCGACACGACGAGGCTGCGGGCATCGTCGTCACCGTCGTCGCTGGGGAGGGCCTCGAGGCGGACGAGTACGTGCTCACCGAGCGCGCCACCCACGACGTCGCCCCACTCGACGAGCAGCACGCCGTCGGCCTCGGCGAGCTCGGCGAGTGCGAGGTCGGCCACCTCGTGCTGGGTGCTCAGCCGGTAGAGGTCGGCGTGATGGAGCGTGAGCCGACCTGCGGGGTGGCTGTGCACGAGGTTGTAGGTGGGCGAGGTCATGTGGTCGGTGACACCGAGCGCCGCGCCGAAGCCCTGGGCGAACGCGGTCTTGCCCGCACCCATCTCGCCTGCCAGCACGATCACGTCGCCGGAACGGACGAGACCGGCCAGCGCGGCGGCGATCGCGTGCGTGGTTGCCAGCGAGTCCGAGCGCAGCTGCAGCATCAAGTCGAGGAGTCTACGAGACCGTGCGCCGCTCGGCCCGGTGGTGACGGCTGACCCGCTTGGAGAGTCCACAGACGATCTCGTAGCCGATCGTCCCGAGCCGCTCGGCCCAGTCCTCGGCACGGATGCGCTCGGTGCCGTCGGCGCCGATCAGCACGACCGGCTCGCCGACCTCGATGTCGAGGTCGCCGACGTCGAGCATCAGCTGGTCCATCGTCACCACGCCCACGATCGGGCACCGACGGCCGCGCACGAGCGCGTGGCCGTGGGTCTCGAAGAGCCGACGAGGCACGCCGTCCGCGTAGCCGACCGGCACGGTCGCGACGGTGGTGTCGACCGTGAACGCGTGACGCAGCCCGTAGCTGATGCGGTCGCCGGCGTGCACCTGCTTCACATGCGACACGCACGCGTGCAACGACAGCGCCGGCCGCAGGTCGTGGCAGAGGTGCTCGACGCCCCGACCCGGCTGGATGCCGTACAGCGCGATGCCGGCGCGCACGAGGTCGTGACGAGCCCTGGGGTGCGCGAGCGCGCCCGCGGAGTTGGCCGCGTGCACACGGCCCGGGTCGATACCGGCCGCACGGATCGTGCCGAGCACCTCGTCGAACAGGTCGAGCTGCTGCGCGGAGTACGGGTCGGCTGGTTCGTCGGCGACGGCCAGGTGCGTGAACACGCCGTCGAGCACGACGCTGTCGCGCCGCTCGATCTCCTGCGCCAGCGCGAGCGCTTCGCCAGGCGCGCATCCCACCCGGTTCATGCCGGTGTTCACCTTCACCTGCACGCGGTGGCGGTGTGCCCCCGCCGCGGCCAGCGCGTCGAGCTGTCCAACCGAGTACACGGTGCTGATCAGCCCGAGCCGCACCGCGTCGGCTGCAGCGGCGGGCGGCTGCTCGCTGAGGACGAGCACCGGCGCATCGATGAGCGCATCGCGCAGCTCGGCCGCCTCCTGCACCAGCGCCACGCACAGCCCCGCGGCCCCCGCATCCAGCACGGCACGAGCGACGGAGACGGCGCCGTGTCCGTAGGCGTCGGCCTTCACGACCGCCCACAGCGCCGATGGTGCAGCGGCGGCGCGCAGCACACCGACGTTGTGCGCGATCGCGTCGAGATCGACGTCGGCCCACGCCCAGCGGCCCGACGGCAGGGCGTCGGCGGTCGGTGTCACGGTTCGCCGCGGAGACTCGACAGCACCAGCGGGACGAGATCGGGGAGATCGGACGCGACGAACCCCACGGCCGGACCGTGCATCGCCGCGCTGCCGTGGATCCACGCGCCCATCGCCGCTGCCTCGAACGGATCGATGTGCATCGCGAGCAGGGCACCGATGATGCCCGCCAACACGTCGCCGGTGCCGGCCGTCGCCAGGCGCTCGTCGCCCGCGCGCACCACCAGCACCTCGCCCGCCGGATCGGCGACGACCGTCGTCGCGCCCTTCAGCAACACGACGGTGTCGGTGCTCTCGGCGAGCTTGCGTGCCGCGGCGATGCGGTCGGGGCCCGGCAGCGTGCCGGTGAGCAGTTGGTACTCGCCGTCGTGCGGGGTGAGCACGGTGGGCGCCTCGCGTTGGCGGAGCAGGGCGGCCGCGCCCTGCGCGTTCCACGCCAGCGCGAACAGACCGTCGCCGTCGATGACGATCGGCAGCGGCGTGTGGATCGCCACCTCGCGGGTGCTGGCGGCCGTGTCGTCGACCCGGCCGAGGCCCGGCCCGAGCACCACCGCGTGGAAGCGGTCGAACGAACGGAGGGCTTCCGCCGCCCAGGCGCTGGCGGGCAGCGGCCGGTGCACGGCCTCCAACGGCATGCGGTCGGCGTGATCGGCGCCCGGCGTCGACCACTGCACCATGCCGGCACCCGTGCGCTGCGCGCCGGCCGCGGCGAGCGCCGCGGCACCCGGCATCGTGCGGCTGCCGGCGATGATCCGCACGGCGGTTTTCCACTTGTGGCTCACCCGCGAACGTGGCGGCAGCCACCCCGACACGTCGGCGGCCTGCAGGAGATGGGCATGCACCTCGCCGACGTCGAGGCCGATGTCGACCATCTCGAGCTCTCCCGCCAGCTCGCTGCCAGGGCTGAACAGCAGGCCCGGCTTCAGCGCGACGAAGCTCACCGTGCGCTCGGCCGCCAGCACGGAGGGGCCGGCCGCCCCCGTGAGCCCGTCGACCCCGCTCGGGATGTCGACGGCCAACACCGGCGCACCGCCCACGTCGGGTGCGCGCCAGACGCCGTGGAAGCCGGTACCGAAGGCGGCGTCGATCAGGAGGTCGGCGTGCGGCAACTCGGCCGGGCACAGCGCCACGGGGTACACCCGCACCTTCACGCCGCGATCGGCGAGGAGCCGGGCCGCCACCCGACCGTCGTTGCCGTTGTTGCCCGTGCCGACGACCACGTTCACGACGCGGCCGTACGTGCCGCCCATCATGCGGATCGCGGCGCGCGCGACGGCCGATCCAGCGCGTTCGATGAGCACCTGCACGTCGTCGGTTGCTGCGGCGTCGATGGCTCGCATCTCGGCAGGGGTCACGATCGGCAGCATGGCGACCGAGGCTACTGGCCGACCTTCCGCGCCAGCCGTGACCGACAACGCCGGGCGGCGAGGCGCGACCCGGCCGTCACACCGTGCGACTGGCGACCACGTACGCGATCGCCACGAGGTCGGTGTGCGTGATCGACAGGTGCCACCGATCGATCCCTGCGGCCTCGGCGAGCGCGAGCGCCGGCCCGGTGATCGCGAGCGACGGCTCGCCCGACGGCGCACGCGTGACCCACACGTCGTGGAACCCGAACGCGCCGAGGCCCACCCCGAGCGCCTTCATCACCGCCTCGCGAGCTGCGAACCGCGCCGCGAGCGACGGGGCAGGGTCGACCTTGTTGGCCACGTACTCGAGCTCGTGCGCGGTGAACAACCGGTCGCGCATCGTGGGGGTGCGCTCGAGCGATCGACGGAAGCGATCGATGTCGACCGCGTCGACACCGATCCCGACGACCGTCACCAGATGCTCACGAACGCCAGTGGTCGGCGGTCTCGGAGATCGGCAGGATCAGCAGGTCGGCCACCGGCAGATCGGCGAGGCGATCGTCGCGGAAGGTGCCCTCGGTCTCCGACACCCAGTCGACCAGTCGGTCGTAGCGATGGTCGTAGCCCTGCAACACGCCGCGCATCACGGCGGCGGGCAGACGGTCGTGGAAGCGGACGTGCAGCAGCGTGATGCCGGTGCACGTACCGCCCTTCACCTCGGGCACGAAGATCACGGTGCGGCCGTCGGTGCGGCCGCGGGCGACGAGCACCTCACGATCGCTCGCCACACGGCGCTTGGTGCCGAGCAGCTGTGCGTTGCGCTCGACCCGGCTGGTGACATCTCGGGAGAGGCCGCCACGATCGACGATCGAGATGACCGCGTCGCTCGACGGATCGCCCTCGATGCGGTAACGGGTGAAGCCCACCACGGCATCGACGGCCGGATCGAGATCGGCGAGCACCTTGAGGGTGCGGTAGTTGAGCCGGTCGCGGCCGGCGCCCGCGGTGAGCACCTCCTGCACCAGCTGACGATCGAGCACGCCTTCGTCGCTGCGGCTGATGCCGACCGTGACGGTCTTGGCCTGGTGCTTGATCGCGTCGACCGGGCGCGTGAGCTCTTCGATCGCGCGGGTGAGTGCCGCAGTGAGGTCGTCGATCACGACGCCGGGGGTTGCGACGGTGCCGGTGACCCGCTGGTACACCTCGAGCGGGTTCTCGCCGGCCATGTCGCGCAGCAACGCCGAGACACGAACAGCGGTCGACGCCTCGAGATGACCGTCGTAGAGGCCGGTGCGCAGCCCGTCGAGGAACTTCTCGCCGTGAGCGCGGACACCCTCCTGCACGCGGCGGAGGATCTGGTCGCTGTCGCCACCGGCGGACAGGGAGTGCTCGATCACCTCGCGCGCCTCGCGCAACGGACGGGCCGAGGCATCGATCGCGAGCGCAGCCTCGTAGCCGAACAGGTGCCCGACCATCGCCGACAGGATGAACGCGAGCGCAGAGTCGACGGCCGGCACCGACAGCACGGCCGACGCCGCGGCGAAGCGCTCGTCGGCCTCGGTCGCGATGACGATCGGGGTGGCCTTGTGGGCCTTGTAGATCGCCACTTCCTTGGCGACGTCGTCGGCGGTGCCGCCGACGAGACCGGCGGCGCACACGAGGATGAGCGGCTCGCTCGACAGGTCGATGTGCTTCTTGTCCTCGGTGACGTCGCAGGCGATCGACTTGTAGCAGAGCTCGCTCAGCTTGATCCGCACCTCTTCGGCGGCGACGACGTTGGGGCCGTTGCCGACGAGCGCCCAGTAGCGCTTGAACGGGGCGAAGCGGCGGGCCGCGTCACCGATCTCCTCGCGGCGGGCGATCACCTCGACCATGCTGGCCGGGATCTCGCGCAGCGAGGTGAGCAGGTCGTGGCGACGGCGGGCCGTGCCGAGGCCGGCGGCCTCGCTGATCGCGCAGGCGAGCAGCACGCCGGCCGCCACTTGGGCGTAGAAGGCCTTGGTCGAGGCGACGCTCATCTCCACGTCGCGGCCGTCGCTCGTGTACATCACGCCGTCGGCCTTGTCGGTGAGGTCGCTGTTGCGGCGGTTCACGATCGCGAGCACCGACGCACCACGCCCACGGGCGAGGTCGACCGTGCGGTTCGTGTCGGTGGTGGTGCCGCTCTGGCTGACCGCGACGATGAGCGTGTCGCTCATGTCGAGACGGAGCGCGAATCCACTGAGCTCGGTGGCGGTGATCGGGTCGATGTCGATGTGGCCCTCGCACAGCGTGTCGAGCACCGCGGCCATGCTGCGGCCCGCCACAGCGGCCGTGCCCTGGCCGATGACGCGGACCTTGGTGATCTCGCCGCTCGCCAGGCGAGCTGCGATGTCGGAGGGCAGCGAACGCTCGCCGACGACGGCGCGGAGCATGCCGTCCTGCTCGGCGATCTTGCCGCGCAGCGTCTTGCGGAAGCTGCCCGGCGCCTCGGTGATCTCCTTCAACAGGAAGTGCGGTGCCGCACCACGATCGATGTCGCGGGTGGTGACCTGGGCGATGGCGACGTCGGTGGTGGCGAGCGGCAGGTCGCTGCCGTCGTAGGCGTAGCGATGGACACCGGCGAGCTCACCGGCGTGCGCTGCGTCGAGCACGAACACCTGGCCGCGGCTGCCCGACGGCGACAACGTCTCACCGTCGACGCGGAGGTAGTCGACGGTCTCCTCGACCACGCCGTACGGCTCGCTGGCCACGATGTAGGTGTCCTCGGCGAGGCCGATGTAGAGCGCCTGACCGCTGCCGCGCAGCGCCAGGAAGAGCTGGTCGGGTGCGGCCGCCGAGGCGGCGCCGATCGCGACGCTGCCCTCGAAACCGGCGACGGTGCGCCGGAACGCCTCGGTGAGGTTGCCGCCGGTGTCGCCCGACAGACGTGACATGACCGCGGGGATGACCTTCGCGTCGGTGGTGATGGGGCCGGGGATCCGCAGACCGTGCTGCACCTTGATGTCGGCGTGGTTGTCGACGTCGCCGTTGAGCGCGGCCACCACGTAGGGGCGCGACTGGTCGGCGCCCGTCATCTCGCTCTCCTCGCTGTTGAGCGGATGGCAGTTCGGCTCGCTGATGATGCCGACGCTCGCCCAGCGGGTGTGGCCGAGCACGGTGAGCCGTGCCTCGGGTCGTGCGAGCGAGAGCCGCAGCAGATCGTCGGCCTGGATCGCAGCGCGCAGTGCGCGGGTGTTGTCGCCCAGCTCGCCGATCTCGGCGGCGGCCTTGTACACGAAGCTGAAGCAGTCGCCGGCGACGCGCACCGAGCCGCTCTGGAACAGCGGATCGGAGGTGCGTTGGGCGAGCAACGACTGCACGGCGGGGTCGGCGACCGACAGGCCGTGGTTCCACACGAACAGGTGCAGGCCGGCCGAGTCGCGGCCGCGCACCTCGAGACGGTCGAGGGCGGAGAGCGCCTGCTGCACCGAGAGGTACGCGGCGATCGCCGCGCGGCCGGCATCGCGACCGGCGAGCGCATCGACCTCGCGTGCCGTGCGCAGCCGGTCGTGACGGACCGCCCAGGTCGCATCACGGAGCGCGATCAGCTCGGTGTTGGCCTGTTCGATCTGCTCGACGGTGAGCTCGGTCGAGGCCTCGATCCACTGCTCGTACTCGGTGCCGCGGGCCTCGAGCTGATCGAGCTTGGCGTTGAGACCGGCGATCAGCTCGTGACGGCCGACGAGGGCGCACACGCCCGGCACGCCGTGGAGCAACTGGTCGCACGACGACGCGAGCGAGGCCGCGCCGGCGACCGAGGGATCGGCGATCGCCCGGTCGAGCAACTCCAGCAGATCCGCAGCAGGCGGGACGGGCCGGGTGGACGGGCGACTGAGGACCGCGATGATGCCGCACATAAGGAGCACAGGCTACCGACACCCTCCGTGCGGGTCCCGTCAGGTCATCGTCAGTCGTCTCGCAAGGTTCTCGCAAGAAGACCACGCCGCGCCCACCGTGTGACGTGGAGATGTCCGTCCGGCGCGCTCGCAACGCCGTCGTCCGACCGCCCACCGCGCTCGGAGCATTCGCGCTGGGAGTGGCGGTGGCGTGGCGGTCGAGCGCCGATCGAGCGGCGGTGGCGCGGGCTCAGCTCGTCGCGAAGCGCTCGCGGACGACGTCGGCGAGCTCGTCGGCGGTGCGCCGCGCCAGCTCGTCGGTGGCCGCCTCGACCATCACGCGCACGAGGGGCTCGGTGCCGCTGGCGCGCACGAGGATGCGCCCCTCACCGGCGAGGCCCGCCTCGGCGGCGGCGATCTCGGTGGCGAGCTCGTCGGCCACGTGCGGGTGCCGCTCGGCCACGCGCACGTTCACCAGTACCTGGGGGTAGCTCGTCATGACCTCACCGGCGAGGTCGGCGAGCGGCCGACCACGCTGCACCACGTGTTCGGCGAGGCGCAGACCGGCGAGCAGCCCGTCGCCGGTGGTGGCGATGCGTCGGTAGATGATGTGGCCGCTCTGCTCGCCGCCGACGGCGTACCCGCCGGCGTCGAGCGCCTCGAGCACGTAACGGTCGCCGACCGCGGTCTCCACGACGTGGATGCCCTGACGTTCCATCGCGCGACGGAATCCGAGGTTGGTCATGACGGTCACGACCACCGTGTCGTCGACGAGGTGGCCTTCCTCGCGCAGCTGCAGCGCGGCGAGGGCGATGAGCCGGTCGCCGTCGACGACGTTGCCGAGGTGATCGACCGCGATCACGCGGTCGCCGTCGCCGTCGAAGGCGAGGCCGAGATGAGCTCCCTCGGCGACCACGGTCTCGGCCAACGATGCAGGCGAGGTCGCGCCGCACTGGTCGTTGATGTTCCGGCCGTCCGGGGAGGCGTGGATGACCGTGACCCTCGCGCCGAGCCGCTCGAACGCGCCCGGGGCCACACCGCTCATCGCGCCGTTGGCGCAGTCGAGCACGACGTGCAGCTCGGAGAGCGGGGAGAGGGCGCTGACGACGTGGGCGACGTAGTCGGCGGCAACGGTCGATGCGGTGTCGGACGAGGTCGTGTCGAACTGTGCCGGCACGTCGACGACCTCACCGAGCGCTCCCTCGATGGCTCGCTCGACCTCGTCCGAGAGCTTGGTGCCTCCGGCTGCGAAGATCTTGACGCCGTTGTCGTGCCAGGGATTGTGCGATGCCGTGACCATGGCCCCGGGGAGACCGAGGCGTTGCGACCAGTAGGCCAGCGCAGGGGTGGGCACGACACCGAGATCGATGACCTCCGCGCCGAGGCCGGCCACGAGGGCCGACACCAGGCGGGGACCCGATTCACGGGTGTCGCGGCCGACCACCCACCGACCGCCACCGAGCACGGCCGCTGCAGCGCGGCCGAGCGACGCGACGTAGTCGGGGGTGAGTTCGGTGAGCGCTCGTCCGCGCACACCATCGGTTCCGAAGCGCAGCACGTGTGGCTCCGGTCGGTCCAGCAGTCAGCAGTGCCGAGGGCGCTGGATCAGCGCTTGGTGTACTGCTTGGCCTTGCGGGCCTTGACGAGGCCGTACTTCTTGCTCTCCTTCTTGCGCGAATCGCGCGTGAGGAGACCGGCCTTCTTCAGGGCCGGGCGGGACTCGGGATCGAGTTCGACCAGCGCACGAGCGATCGCCATGCGCATTGCGCCGGCCTGACCGCTGACACCGCCACCGTGGATGGTGGCATCGATGTCGTAGCTCTCCTCGGTGTTGGTGACCCGCAGCGCCTCGGTGACGATCATGCGCTGCACGGCCGTCGGGAAGTAGTCGACGAACGGACGGCCGTTCATGGTGTGGATGCCGGTGCCGGGCCGCAGACGGGCACGCGCGACGGCCTCCTTGCGGCGGCCGGTGGTCTGGGTGAGGGGCTTGGTGGCCATGGTGGTGATGACGCTTTCCGGCTGGGTCAGCGGGCCTTGGCCGCTGCGACTTCGAGGACGACGGGGTTCTGGGCGGCGTGCGGGTGCTCGGGACCGGCGTACACCTTGAGCTTCTTGATCTGCTGACGGCCGAGCGGGCCGTTCGGCAGCATGCCGCGCACGCTGAGCTTGATCGCGTCGGCCGGCTTGCGGTCGAGCAGGTGCTGGTAGGTCTCGCTCTTCAGACCACCGGGATAGCCGGAGTAGCGGTACACCATCTCCTTGGCCGACTTGCCCTTGGTGAGCACGATCTTGTCGGCGTTGATGACGATGACGTGGTCGCCGGTGTCGATGTGCGGGGCGAACATCGTCTTGTGCTTGCCACGGAGCACGCGGGCGACCTCGGTGCAGAGACGACCGAGGACGAGGCCCTCGGCGTCGATGACGTGCCAAGCGCGCTCGATCTCACTTGCTTTCGGGCTGTACGTACGCATCTCGAATCCTTCGACAGCAGACTCCGCCAGGCGCAGGTCGCCGGGGAACCGTGAAATGATACGGGCGTCGCGGCGAAACCGGCAAACGACCGGCGCGCGAATTTCGAGTCAGACCCGGGCGTCGAGTCGGATCAGGTCGCCCAGCCAGGCGTCCACCCGCTCCGCGAGCGCGTCGGTCGAGTACCGCTCGTCCACCCGCTGGCGGCACATCAGCCGGTCGATCTCGCCGAGGCGGCTCACCGCCAGGATGGCGCCGTCGATGTCGTCGGGGTCGACGAGGAACCCGGTCTCACCGTCGACCACGATCTCCGCCGGCCCACCTCGCCGATACGCGATCACCGGGACACCGCACGCCATCGCCTCGATCGCGACGTTGCCGAACGCCTCGACCCACTTCGGTGTCATGAGCAACGCCGCGCAGCCGCCGATCGCCGCCTGCAGGTCGTCGGTGGCCAGGAAGCCCTCGTAGGTGACCTGGGCTCCCGGATACTGGGCGGCTGCCTCGCGCCAACACGCCTCGTCCTGCATCAGGCCCCAGGCCTTCACCGGCAACCCGGTCGCCTGGGCGATCGCGAACACGTCGTCGATGCCCTTCTCGGGCGAGATGCGGCCGACGAATCCGAGGTGGCGCGGCTCGTCCGCCGTCAGGTGGACGTCGTAGCGCTCGACGGCGATCCCGTTGCCGACCACACGCAAGCGGTCGGCGATCGCCGGGAACGTCGCCGCCTGCGCCCGGCTGTGGACCGCCGCGGCGCCGGGCCGGACCTCGAGCAGATCGGCGAGTGCCACGTCCATCGCCTCGTTGAGCGAGCCCATCGACACGAGGTGGGCGACCGGCACATCGAGGAACGGGGTGAGGTACACGGGCAACCAGTCGTAGGCGAGGTTGAGCACCACGTCGAAGTGCGCCTGGTGCTCACGCACCCAGTCCCACATCGCGCCGAGCACCGGCCTCGCCGGCATCTCGATCGGAGCGTCGCGACCCACGGTCTGGCTGCTCGTCTGGGGGGCACCGGCGATCTGGTGCACCCGGGCACCGACGTGCAGCGATCCTTCGGGCGCCACCACCTCGACGTGGTGACCGCGGGCGGTGAGCCCGAGCACGAGGCTGTGGAGGGTGAGTTCGACCCCGCCCCCGATCCCGCTCCCGAGCGGGCCGACCGGTGTGGAACAGATCAGGATCCGTCGGGTGCGGCCGGCGGGCGCAGCCGACGTTGCGGGCGGCAAGGCGCCGGGGCGCGATCCCGACCATCCGGCCGATCCGGCTGATCCGGCTGATCCGGCTGATCCCGATGACGATGACGATGACGATGACGCGGCTGACTCGGCCATGACGGGGCCTCCTTCGGGCGCCGACGCGCCCGGCGACCACCGGACACGGGACATCCCTCCCGTCGGCAGTCTGCCGCGACGCGACGCGACTGTCGCCGTGGAGACGGACCTTTCGCACGGCCCAGGTGCGGCATTCGTCACGCTCCGTGTCCGACATCCCGCGATCCGTCGGGGCGGACCGGTATTTTCGAGTGCATGACCGACCTCCCCCCGCCGCCTCCCGGGCAGCCGCCGGCGTGGCAGCCACCGGCCGGCCCCCCGCCCTCGGGCGCCCCCACGGACTCACCCGCGTCCGAGGCGCCGGCCGAGGCCGCGCCGATCCGCCCGTACCTGCCCGATCCACGGGCACCGAAGCCCGCCACCCCAGCGGCCACCCCGCCATCGCCGGTCGCCCCACCCGCCGCCGACACGGTCGCGCCGCCGATGCCCCCGATCCAGCCGATCCCGCCGATGCCCGCGTCGACCTGGGCGCCCACGCCGGGTGCGGCGACCACAGCGCCGGCAACCGCCATCCCGAGCGCGGCCGCCACGCCGATGCCGCCGTTCACGCCCGCCGGTACGCCCATCGCCGGCTCGTCCGCGCCCGCACCGGGAGCCCCGCCGCTGCCCGACCCCGCCACCTCGTCGCGCTCGCGTCTGCCGGCCATCATCGGCGCGGTCGTCGCGCTGGCGATCGGCGCCGGTGCGGTGCTCTGGATCACCGGTGGCGACGACGGCGACGACAACAGCGATCGGTCGGATGCCGCGGCGACGACCGCGGCTGACGAGCCGGCCGACACCGCCGCCGCCAGCACGACGCCGCCCGAACCCACACCGGCACCCGCATCCACGGGTCCGGCGGTGGTCCTGCCCACCGTGGCACCGACCACGCCGCCCGAACAGTCCACACCGGCGCCGTTGCTCCCCGTGTTGCCGGCCCCGCCGGCGCCTGCCGGTGCTGTGCCCTACACCGATCCTGCCGGCTGGTCGATCGCCGTCGACCCCGCGTGGGAGTTCAGCCAGTCGGAGGACTTCATCGGCTGGTTCACCGGCACGGGCACCGACGGCTTCGCCGACAACGTGAACGTCACGCTCGAGGATCTGCCCGGGCCGATGACCCTCGACGACTACGTCGTGGCCGCGAAGGGCTTCATCTCCACGTCGGCCGCCGATGTGGCGATCGTCGACGAACGGCGGTTCGCCGGCGCCGACGGGGTCGAGGTTCACGTGATCACGTGGTCGGGATCGGTCGGCGGCGGCCAGCCGCTCGCGTTCGTCCAGGCGATGACGGTCACCTCGAGCCGCGCCTACGTGGCGACGTTCACCTCGCAGCCGGCCCGGATGGTCGAGCTCGCCACGACCATCGGCCCGTACCTGCTCACCGTCCGGGGCGCCTGACCCGGATCCGACCTCGCACCGGGGGGATCCCACGCGCGAGCATGTTCGTCTGCGCAGTCGGCGGGACCGCGCAGCAGCGCAGCACGTGAGGAGACGGACATGTCCGCAATCGGTGGTACCGCCGCGGTGCAGTCGTGATGGCGGCGACGAACGGGGTCGAGTTCGCCGAGTCGACGGTGACCCTCGTGGTGGCGGTCGCGGCGTTCACCGTCGTCGGCCTGATGTGGATGGCGACGACGTTCGGCCGGAACGGGATCGGCATTCGTCACCATCTGCACGCCGAGTCCGAGCTGGACCTGGAGATGGACTCGGACGCCGACGATCAGTAGCCGACCTCCCACAGGGTGAGACCCTGTGGCGGGGCGACCTGGCCCGCGGCCACGCGTTCTTGCCGGAGCAGGATGCTGCGCATCTCGCCGGCGTGGAACTTGCCGGCGCCGACGTCGACCATCGTGCCGACCAGTGATCGCACCATCTGGTGGCAGAACGCGTTGGCGCGGATCTCGAAACGCAGCAGCGGCCCGTAGTCGCTGTCGACCTCACGCCACTGGGCGAGGTGCACACGGCGGCGCAGCGACGGCACCGGCTGGTCGGCGCGGACCTTGGGCAACCGGCAGAACGAACCGAAATCGTGTTCGCCGATGATGGGGTCGCACGCCAACTGCATCGCCCACAGCTCGAGCGGTGCGGCCACGTGCCAGGTGGTCGCGGCGAGGGCCGGCACCGGTGAGGGGGCGTTCAGGACGTGATAGCGGTAATGGCGGTACGTGGCGGAGAACCGTGCGCTGAACTCGGGATCGCTGCACCAGTCGGCCGAACGCACCACGATCGACGGACCACACATGCGGGTGAGCCGGTGCGCCAACCGATCGATCTCGATCGTGGCCGGCAGATCGACGCTGACGACCTGGCCCCAGGCATGCACGCCGGCGTCGGTACGTCCGGCGCCGACGGGCTCCGTCGACATCTGTGCGATCCGCTCGAGCGCCGCGCGCAGGTCGCCCATGACGGTGCGTTGATCGGCCGCCTCGGCAAAGCCGTGGAACGGCGCCCCGTCGTAGGCGACGATCAGACGGGCGCGTCGGAGCGCGGGCGGTGGCGTGGCGGCACCGGTGGGCGCCGCGACCGGCACGACCGGCACGACCGGCACGACCGGCACGTCGAAGGGGAGCTGACCGGTCGTCGGCGGCGCCCCGCCACGATCGGCGCCGCGCGAGCCGCCCCAGGCAGCCTCGGAGGTCATCGGTCGCTCGCTCCGAGAACGACACGAGCCCGCCGCGGTGCGGCGGGCTCGGACAGATTCATGGGTGGCGCTCGCGATCGCTGCTGGGCGGACGCGCTACGCCGGTCTCGACCGGCTGACCGTCAGGTGCGGTCACAGCACACTCCGGTCACCGCCAGATCGACCGTCGGATCGATTCAGACGAGTTCGATGCGAGCCATCTGGGCGTTGTCGCCCTGGCGCGGGCCGAGCTTCAGGATCCGCAGGTAGCCACCGTTGCGGTCCATGTAGCGCGGGGCGACGTCGCCGACGAGCTTGGCCGTCATCTCCTTGTCGCCCAGGTAGCCCTGGATCTGGCGGATGCGGTGGATGCGCATCGGCTCACCCTCCTGGGCCTTCTTGGCCTTGGTGATCAGCTTTTCGGCGATCGGGCGCAGCGCCTTGGCCTTGGCCTCGGTGGTGACGATGCCCTCGGCGGCGAACAGCGACGCGGCGAGGTTGGCCATCATCAGGCGCTGGTGGGCGGCGCTGTGGCCGAAGTTGCGTGCTTTGCGGGGTGTTGCCGGCATGGTGATTCAGTTCCTGTGAACGTTCGCTGGTATCGCTGGTGTTGATCGGGTGAGCTGCGCTCAGCCCCGGAGGCTGAGGCCGCGCTCGTCGAGCTTCTGCTTGACCTCGTCGAGGCTCTTCTGGCCGAAGTTCGTGATGTTGAGCAGGTCGTCCTCGGTCTTGGTGAGCAGTTCGCCGACCGAGTTGATCTGTGCCCGCTTGAGGCAGTTGCGGGGACGCTCCGACAGGTCGAGGTCCTCGATCGGGAGGTCGAGGTCGGGCGAGGTGGCAGCGATGCTGGCCACTTCACCGAGCTCGAGGCCCTGCGGCTCGTCGCTCAGGCTGGCGACGAGGTCGACGAGCGAGCGCAGCGTGGCGCCGGCCGAGGCGAGGGCGTCGCGCGGGGTGATCGAACCGTCGGTCTCGATGTCGAGCACGAGGCGGTCGTAGTTGGTGCTCTGCTCGACACGGGTGGGCTCCACCGTGAACATCACGCGGCGGACGGGCGAGAAGATCGCGTCGACCGGGATGACGCCGATCGTGCGGTTCTGCGCATCGCGGTCGCTCGACAGGTACCCGCGGCCACGGCCGACGGTGAGGTCGACGGCGAGGCGGGCCTTGGCGTTCAGCGTCGCGAGGTGCTGGTTCGGGTTGAGGATCTCGATCTCGCTGGGGCACTTGATGTCGGCAGCGGTGATCGTGGCGGGGCCACGGACGTCGAGGCGGACGATGATGTCCTCGTCGCTCGTGCTCGTGAGCACGACGTCCTTGACGTTCAAGATGATGTCGGTGACGTCCTCGGAGATGCCGGGGATGGTGTCGAACTCGTGCAGGGCGTCGTCGAAGCGCACGGCCGTGATGGCCGCACCGGGGATGCTGGAGAGCAGCACGCGGCGCAGCGAGTTGCCGATGGTGTGGCCGAAGCCGGGCTCGAGCGGGCCGACGGCGAAACGCTGGCGGTTGTTCTCCTCCTCGCCGATGGATTCGACGGTGGGGCGCTGGATGACGAGCATGGAAGGACGCCTCGTTCTCTCTCTGGTCGTTCTCTGGTCTGAACTTGACGGTACGCGGTGCGCTGGCTGAGCTGGTGGAGCCGCCCGTGGGCGGCTCCACGGAGCGAGGTGTTACTTCGAGTAGAGCTCGACGATGAGCGACTCGCGCACGGGCACGTCGATGTGCTCACGCTGCGGGAGTTCGCGCACGGTGACCTGCTTGCCGCCGTCACCGGTCTCGAGCCAGCCGACGACGCGGCGGTCGAGGGTGTCGAGGTTGTGCTGGACGACGATCATCGCCTGCGTCTTCGGGGGCAGCGTCACGACGTCGCCCTTGCGGACGCGGTAGGACGCGATGTCGACCCGCTTGCCGTTGACGTGGATCAGACCGTGGTTCACGAACTGACGGGCCTGCGGACGGGTGCTGGCCCAGCCGGCGCGGAACACGACGTTGTCGAGGCGCTGCTCGAGCAGGCGGAGCAGGTTCTCGCCGGTGGGGCCCTGGAGGCGGTTGGCCTCTTCGTACGTGCGACGGAACTGCCGCTCGAGCACGCCGTAGATGTACTTGGCCTTCTGCTTCTCCTGGAGCTGCGCGAGGTACTCGCTGCCGGCGTTGCGGCGGCGGGTACGACCGTGCTGACCCGGGGGGAAGGGGCGACGCTCGAGGGCCTTGCGGCCCTTTTCGTTCTCGAAGATGTTGGTGCCGAGGCGACGCGAGATGCGCACCTTGGGTCCTGTGTAACGTGCCATGGCGGATCAGGTCCTCCGACGCTTCGGCTGACGGCAACCTTTGTGCGGCACGGGCGTGACGTCCTTGATGGAGGTCACCTCGATGCCGGTGTTCTGGATGCTGCGAACTGCGGTGTCGCGGCCCGAACCCGGGCCCTTCACCTGGACTTCGACACGGCGCAAGCCGTGCTCGATCGCGGCGCGGGCTGCCTTCTCGGCTGCCATCTGCGCGGCGAACGGGGTGCTCTTGCGCGACCCCTTGAACCCGACGCCACCCGACGACGCCCACGAGATGACGTTGCCCTCGGTGTCGGTGATCGAGACGATGGTGTTGTTGAACGAGCTCTTGATGTGGACGACACCGTTGGTGACGTTCTTGCGCTCGCGCTTGCGGGGGCGGCGACCGCCCGGCTTCGGCTTAGCCATCGTTACTTCCTCACGGCCTTCTTCTTGTTGGCGACGGTCTTCTTCGGTCCCTTGCGGGTACGAGCGTTGGTGTGGGTGCGCTGACCGCGGACCGGCAGGCCCTTGCGGTGGCGGACGCCCTGGAGGCACCCGATCTCGATCTTGCGCTTGATGTCCTGCGCGACTTCGCGGCGGAGGTCACCTTCGACGGTGATGTGCTCGTCCACCCACACGCGGATCTTGTTCACCTCGTCCTCGGTGAGGTTGCGGACGCGCTGGTTCGGGTCGAGACCCGTGTCCGCGCAGATCTTCTGGGCCGTCGGCTTACCGATGCCGAAGATGTAGGTGAGCGAGATCTCCAACCGCTTCTCGCGGGGGATGTCGACGCCGGAAATACGTGCCATGGTGCTTGCTTCCTCAGCCTTGACGCTGCTTGTGACGCGGGTTCTCGCAGATCACGCGGACGTTGCCGTGCCGGCGGATGACCTTGCACTTCTCGCAGATTTTCTTCACGCTCGGACGGACCTTCATGGTGACCGGTGCTTTCTTACTTGTATCGATAGGTGATACGACCGCGGGTGAGGTCGTACGGGGTGAGCTCTACCTGGACCTTGTCGCCAGGAAGGATGCGGATGTAGTGCATCCGCATCTTGCCGCTGATGTGCGCCAGCACCTTGTGGCCGTTCTCGAGTTCAACTCGGAACATCGCGTTCGGCAGGGACTCGATGATCGTGCCCTCGAGCACGATGGCGTCGTCTTTCGGCTTGGGCAGAGGGGGCTCCTCACAACTGGCAGGGCGGGCAGGACTTCTCGAGAGATCTCGACACCCGGTCGTCGCTGGCGCACGCGCAAGCCTGACTGGGCCGAGGAGCCATGCTATCGGGCGGAATTCACAACGCCAAGCCCCGTCGCGGAATGACGAAAACGGCCGATGAGCAGCGCTTCCGCCGCGCTGCCGTCACCTCGCACCGACTTCCGTGCCACCCGGGTACCGCCCGGAACGGCGTCCGCGGCACCGCGCGAACCTGGTCGCGACCGGTCAAACAGGGTCGCGCCCGGCCACGCCCGATCGGCGGGCACACCGTAGCAAGGCACCGCAGCCGCCCGGAGGATGTCCCCCGCACGCGCTGCGACCGGAGACATCATCGGCCCGTCGTCCACCGATCTTGATTGGTGCAGGTGTTCTTCACGTCGCAGTAGAAGTCGAAGCTCCAGGTGCCGCCCTCGCGACCGACGCCGCTGTGTCGGCTGCCACCGAACGGGGCGCGCAGGTCGCGCACGAAGAAGCAGTTCACCCAGAGCGTGCCCGCGACGAGCTGTGCCCCCACCCGCTCGGCGCGATCGGGGTCGCCGGTGAACAGCACGCCCGCGAGGCCGAACTCGGTGCCGTTGGCCATCGCCACCGCCTCCTCCTCGGTGGAGAAGGTCTGCAGCGTGAGCACCGGTCCGAACACCTCCTCGGTGAGGATCTCCGAGCCCGGCTGCGCGTCGACGAACAGGGTGGGCCGATAGAAGAGGCCACCGAGGTCGACGTCGGGGCCGCCGCCGATGACCGCCCGGGCGCCGTCGGCGATGGCGCGCTGCACGAAGCCGTCGATGCGGTCGACGTGTTCGCGGCTCACGTTGGGGCCGATGTCGGTGGTGAGGTCGCGCGGATCGCCCTGGCGCAGCGAGGAGGCGCGTTCGACGAAGCGGGCGAGGAACTCGTCGCGGATCGAGTCCTGCACGAGCAGGCGCACGCCCGCGAGGCACACCTGGCCGGCGTTGTCGTACTGCTCGACCGCGTTCGCGACCGCCGAGTCCATGTCGGCATCGGCGAACACGATCATCGGGCTCTTCCCGCCGAGCTCGAAACTGCACGGGGTGAGGTTGGCCGCGGCCGACCGGGCGATGAGGCGGGCCGTCGGCACGGAACCCGTGAAGCTGATCCGGCTGACGTCGGGGTCGCCGGTCAGCGCGTCGCCCACCTCCTCGCCGTAGCCCTGCACCACGTTGAACACGCCGGCGGGCAACCCGGCGTCGGCAGTGATGTCGGCCAGCAACGACGCGGTGAGCGGCGTCCACTCGGCCGGCTTCAACACGACCGTGCAGCCCGAGGCGAGCGCGGGCGCGATCTTCCAGGTGGCGAGCATGAGCGGTGCGTTCCATGGCGTGATGAGCACCGCCACGCCGCTCGGGTCCCAGCTGACGTGGTTGCGGTGGCCACGCGTCTCGAACTCGGGGTGGTGCAGGTCGTTCACGAGGTAGTCGGCGAAGAACCGGAAGTTGTGCGCCACGCGGGGCATCACGCCGCGGAGGTGGCTGCGCAGCAGCGCCCCGTTGTCGGTGGTCTCGACGATCGCCAGCTGCTCGAGGCGCTCCTCCACGAGATCGGCGATGCGGTGCAGCAGACGCGCCCGTTCGGCCGGCGGCGTCGCCGCCCAGGCAGGGAACGCCGCCTTCGCCGCCGCGACCGCGGCCGCCGCCTCGGCGGGACCGCCGCGCGAGATCGACGCGATCACCTGCTCGTCGATCGGGGAGACGTCGTCGAACCGTTCCGGCGACGCCACCCGTCGACCGCCGATCCAGTGGTCGCCCGACACCTCCACACCGGCGACGGTGTTCATGTGCAGGGTGGTGCTGGACATGGGGAGCCTCCTGAGGGGCCGGCGGGAGCGCCGGCAGCGCCGGTCGCTGGCGTGCGGGTCCGGAAGTCGTTCGGGACCGAACGATAGTGTCGCGCATCGTGCCAGGCGCCTTCTCCAGTGACGACGACGCCCAGATGCGCCAGGCCGAGCGCGACGTCACGCACGCGTTCGAGGGACAGGCGTTCGACTTCGCCGCACTGCTCGCCGTGAGCAACGTCTTCCGGGCGGCGACCGCGGTGCGCAACCACATGGAGCGCGAGGTGCTGAGCCCGCATCAGCTGAGCTGGAGTGCGTTCGTCGTGCTGTTCGTGTTGCGGGTGTGGGGCAAGCAGGAGTCGCATCAGTTGGCCCGCGAGGCCGGCATCACCGGTGGCACGCTCACCGGCGTGCTCACCACGCTCGAGCGCCGTGGCTTCGCCAAGCGGGCCGCACACCCGACCGACGGGCGTCGGGTGATCGTGAGCCCGACGGCCAAGGGCCGCCGCACCGTCGACCAGATCATGCCGGTCTTCAACCACCACGAGGCGCTCGTGACGGCCGACCTCTCACCCACCGATCGCCGCGAGCTCGCCCGCCTGCTCCGCACGGTCCTCCGCACGCTGGACACCGACGGTCAGGACGTCGACTAGGATTTCGTTTGGATCCAAACGACCTTGGATCGGCATCCCGGGACAAGACGGGAACGAGATCGGAGACCGCACATGGGTGAGATCGTCGGAGCGGCCGTCGTGTCGCACGTCCCCCCGATCGTGATGGGCGACGAGGTGCGCGCCGAGCTCTACGGCGCCGAAGGCACGACGCTGGTCGACGGCCTCCACCGCCTGCGCCGCGAGAAGTTCGACCAGCTCGAGATCGACACCGTGATCGTGTTCGACTCGCACTGGTTCACCACGGTCGAGCACATCCTCACCGCCCACGATCGTCGCGAGGGGATGTTCACCAGCTCCGAGCTGCCGCGCGGCATGAGCGGTCACCACTACGACATGCCGGGCGACCCCGAGCTGGCCATCCGGTACGAGGCGATCAGCAACGTCCGCGACGACACCCGCGCCCTCGCGTGCGCCGACCCGTACCTGCCCGTGCACTACGCCACGACCAATCTGCTGCCGTTCCTGCAGCGCGACGAGGCGTGGCTCAGCATGAGCATCTGCCAGACGGGCACGCCGCCGGACTGGCTCCTCGCCGGCGAGTTGCTCGGCCGGGCGATCGGCGAGCTCGACCGCAAGGTCGTCCTCCTCGCGTCGGGCGGTCTGTCGCACCGCTTCTGGCCGATGCGCGAGTTCGCCGACCACGAGGCCGCCGGGCTCGAGCACATCCGCACCCCTGAAGCCCGCGCCGCCGATGAACGGGTCCTGGCCTGGATGCAGGCCGGCGACCACGCCGCGATCCTCGACTTCTGGCCGGAGTACCGCCAGCACGCCCCCGAGGCGTTCTTCGCCCACTACCTGATGATGGTGGGTGCGCTCGGCGGCCGTGGCTGTACCGCTCGCGGCGAGCTGTTCTCCGCGTACGAGTCGTCGGCGGGCACCGGTCAGGTGCACGTCTGGTTCGACGGCCCCTTCCCGAGCTGACCGGATCGGCTAAGCATCGGGTCATGCGATTCGCGAACCTCCAGGGCCGTGCCGTCCTCGTCGTCACCGATGCCGACGGGGTCGACCGCGCCGTCGACATCGAGCGTGCGAGCGACGGTCGGCTGTCGAGCCATCCGTCGGTGTACGTCGACCTCGCCAACCACCCGTTGCTCGAGGACGTCGCCGCCGGCGTGTCGGCCGGTGCGTGGCCGGTGCTCGACCCGGCGCTGCTCGGGGCACCGGTGCCCAACCCGCCGAAGGGCCTGGGCGTCGGCCTGAACTACCGCACCCACGCGATCGAGTCGGGCCGCGAACTCCCGACCGAGCCGCACCTGTTCGGCAAGACGAACAACTGCGTCGCCGGTCCCTTCGACGACGTCATCGCCCCCGCCGGCCGCGACGAGATCGACTACGAGGCCGAGGTCGTGATCGCGTTCGGCCGCACCTGCAAGGGCGCGACCGAGGCCGACGCGTGGAGCTACATCGCAGGCGTCACCGCGGGACAGGACATCTCCGACCGGGGCGAGCAGTTCCGACTACCGATCAAGCAGTTCACGATCGCGAAGAGCTACGACACGTTCGGGCCCACCGGGCCGTTCCTCGTCACGCCGGACGAACTGGCCGACAAGGACGCGCTCGAGCTCACCGGCGTGGTGAGCGGCGAGGTGATGCAGCAGGCGAACACCAGCGACCTGATCTTCTCGATCCCGGCGCTCGTGGTGTGGCTCACGCAGTTCATGACCTTCGGTCCGGGCGACCTCGTGTGGACCGGAACGCCGGGCGGCGTGGGCGAGGCCCGTATCCCGCAGCGGTTCCTGCTGGACGGCGACGTGATCGAGACGACGGTGTCGGGCGTGGGGACGATGCGCAATCGCGTCGTCGTCCGCTGACCGGCTCCGACACACGGGACAACGGAACGACCAGCGGGACGAGTGTGAGGAGACCCCGATGAAGTCCATGAAGGTGGTCAGCGAGGGCGACAAGAGCGTCGTCTACGGCGGCCGGTTCACCGGCACCGTGACGCTCGAGATGATGAACTCGACCCCGCCCGAGATCGACGCGAACGTCGACGGGCCCGACACCGCGCTCGTGCACTTCGCCGACGGCGCCGTCACGTTCTGGCACTCGCACCCCGGCGGCCAGCAGCTGTTCGTCGTGAGCGGCGACGCGCGGGTGGGCACGGAGGCCGATGGCGAGGTGGCACTCGCCACCGGCACGCTCGTGGTGTGCCCTGCCGACGAGCCGCACTGGCACGGCGCGATGCCGGGCCGCGACACGACATTGCTCGCGATCACCTGGGGCACCACCGAGTGGACCGACCGGTCGCCGGTGTGAGGTGAGCGACGGCCCCGCCCCGTACGTCCCGTATGTCCCGTATGACGTCGCGATCGTCGGCCTCGGGCCGACCGGTGCGACGTTGGCGAACCTCTGCGGCATGTGGGGCCTGCGCACCGTCGTGTTCGAGCGGTCCACCGCGCCGTACCCACAACCCCGCGCCTGCCATCTCGATGCCGAGATCGCTCGGGTGTTCCAGCACCTCGGCTTCGAGGACGAGTTGCGCGGCCTGTTGACCGTCTCGGCAGGGATGGAGTACGTCGACGCGGCCGGCGTCCCGCTGTTCAGCTTCGAGGGGTTCGAGCGCGAGCCGATCCTCGGTTGGCACGAGGACTACGTCTTCGTCCAGCCCGAGATCGACGCGATGCTGCGGCGGGGCCTCGAGCAGTACGCGCACGTCGAGGTGCGGCTCGGCGTCGACGCCCCCGAGCTCGCCGAGCTCCGGTCGACCGCCAGGTTCGTCGTCGCCTGCGATGGTGCCACGAGCCCGGTGCGCGAACAGCTGGACATCGAGCTCACCGACCTCGGCTACGACGAGCGGTGGCTCGTCGTCGACGTGATGCTCCACGACGTCGCGGTGCCGCCGCTGCCCGGCGTCATCCAGCAGGTGTGCGACCGCCGCCGGCTGGCGACGTTCGTGCCGTCGCACGATCGCCACCGCCGCTGGGAGTTCCGCCTCGCGGATGACGAGCTGGTGCCCGACGTCTGGCGCCTCCTCGCCGGATGGGGCGTCACCGAGTCGAACGCCGAACTCGTGCGCGCCGCGAGCTACCGGTTCCACGCGTTGGCGGCCGAGCGGTGGCGCGACGGCGACGTGCTGCTCGCCGGCGATGCGGCGCACCAGATGCCGCCGTTCATGGGCCAGGGCCTGTGCAGCGGCGTGCGCGACGCGGCCAACCTGGCGTGGAAGCTCGCCGAGGTGATCCACGACCATGCGCCGGGCACGCTGCTCGACACCTACGAGGCCGAGCGGCGCCCGCACGTGGCAGCCGTGACAGCGCTGTCGATCGAGGCGGGCCGACTGCTCACACGGCTGGCGATCGACCCGACGGCGACGCCGGAGCCCGATCGGCCCGATCCGACACGCTGGTCGCGTCTGCCGGGGCTCGACCTCGGCGGCCCGTTCCCGGTCGGCCACCAACTCCCCCAGCCCGACCGACTCGACGAGAGCCTCCCGGACGGGTGGGTGTGGGTGGCCACCGACGACACGTTCGTCTCACCCGATCACCGCCCGGTGGTCGTCGAGCCGCGGGCGACCTACGGCTGCCACGCCGTGCTGGTGCGCCCCGACCGCTACATCGCCGCCATCGTCTGACGATCGCCTGGCAATCGCCTGACAGTCGCGTGATCTGCCCCGGCCTCGGCGCCCGTGCCAGGCCGACCCGGGCGGCTCAGAGGTAGCGGCTCGTCTCCTCGAACAGCACAGCAGCGGCGTCACCGGGGCTGCGCAGATCGAGGTCGTCGTCGGGCACCTCGACGCTCACCGGTGCGTCGGACGGGAGCAGCTCCATGAACGCGCGCAGATCGAACTCGCCGTCGCCGGGCGGCTCGCGGTGGTGCAGGCAGTCCTGCACGTAGTCGTCGAGCACCGGGTCGAGCGGACCGTCGTTGAGCTGGATGCTGAACACCAACGCGGGGTCGAGCCCGGCGAGCGACAGGAGGCCGTCGCCCCGGAACACGTGCCACGAGTCGACGCACAGCCCGACGTTCGATCGGCCGGCACGATCGACCAGCTCGGCCGCTGCGGCGGCATCGCCGATATCGGTGAACGGCAGGAACTCGATCGCGAGCGAACAGCCGAACGGCGCGATGCGGTCGGCCACCGTCGCGAGCCACTCGCCCGCCGCGGCCCGGTCGACCGCGCCGGTGAACGGCGGGATGGTCTGGATGCGATCGGGCCGATAGGTGGCCACGAGGTGCACGAAGGTGTCGAGCTGGGCGTCGGCGAAGATCGGCAGCGCCTCGATCTCGGCGACCCGCGTGTCGTGCTCGGCGAGGATGCCGAGCAGGTCGTCGTCCGAGCGTCCGGCCGCACGCTGTTGCGACCAGTCGCCGACGTACATGCCGAACCCGTCGAAGCCGGCGTCGTGGGTGGCGGCGGCGCGCTCGACGAAGGTCGCGTTGCGGATCGAGAAGTGGGCGAGCACCACCTGGCGGTTCTTCTGACCGGTCATGCCGCCATGGTGGCACGGGACGTGGTCAGTCGACCGGACGCGATGTCACCTCGATGCCCAGTTCGGCCAGCAGGTGGTCGGCGAGAGCGGCGAACTGTTCGGCGTCGACCGAGACGGGCCGTAACGACGACGCACCGCGGAGCCCGGTGATCGTCGAGCCGTGCAGTTGGGCGCGGGCGAGCTTCACGTGCGTGCACTCGGCATCGGTGAGGTCGCAGTCCCACCAGGCGACGCCCTCGAAGGCGGCGCTGCGGAGGTCGGCCCCGGCCATGCGACACCGTTCGAACCGCACGCGCTGCGACACCGCCATCGCCAGGTTGACCGTCTCGAGCCGGCACTCCTCGAACCGGACGTCGTGCCAGCGCGACCCGGCGAACTGGCAGCCCGACAAACGCGTGTCGCGGAACGACACACGGGTGAGGGCCGACTGCTGGAGGTCGGCGCCCGACAGATCGCAGCTGGCGACCTCGACGTCGATCCAGCGCGACGCCTCGAGTCGCGCGCCGACCAACGACGCTCCTGTCAACCGCACCTCGCGCAGGTGCAGCGGTTCGTCGAAACCGTCGGGCAGCGATCCGGTGAGCTCGACCTCGCTCAGATCCCCGTCGGCGACGTCGGCCAGATCGAGCCGCTGGAGGCCTGACGGCGGCACGGACGGCAGACGGGGCGGCAGGGGCCGATCGTCGACGGCGCCGGATCGACCGGCTCGACGCGCCATCACCGTGGGCCGGACGTCGGGTGGAGGATCACGGGGCAGCGCTTGATGCCGTTGATGAAGTTGCTGCGGAGACGCTCCACAGGGCCGACGAGCTCGACGTGGTCGACGCGACGGACGAGCGCCTCGAGCAGGACGCGCACTTCCAGTCGGGCCATCCACTGACCGAGACACAGGTGTGGTCCGCCGCCGCCGAAGGTGACGTGGCGGTTGGGCGTGCGACCGAGATCGAACGTGTACGGGTCGGGGAACTGGTCGGGGTCGTGGTTCGCCGCCGCGTACCACGTCACCACCTTGTCGCCGGCTGCGATCGCCTGCCCGCCGATCTCGGTGTCGACGGTGGCGGTGCGGCGGAAGTGCACCTGCGGGCACGCCCAGCGCAACACCTCCTCCACCGCCGTGTCGAGCAGCTCCGGCTCGGCGCGCAACCGGGCGAACTGCTCGGGGTGCTGCGCCAGCGCGACCAGCGCCTGGGTGAGCGAGTGCCGGGTGGTCTCGTTGCCGGCGATCAGGAGCAGCAGCAGGAACGTGCCCCGCTCTCGTTCGGTCAGCGGCACACCGTCGACGGTCGCGTCGGCGAGCACGGTGATGACGTCGGCCGCCGGATCGACACGCCTGACCGCTGCGAGCCGTTCGACGAGCTCGAACACCTTGAGCGACACCGGGCTGCGGAACGGCAGCAGGCGGTACGGGTCGGTGTCGACCCGGTCGGACACGCCGCCCACCTGCTCGTCGACGAAGTCGGGGTCGGCGTTGTAGACGATCTGGTCGGTCCAGTGGAACAGCTGCGGCGCGTCGGCGTGCGGGACGCCGACGATGTCGACCAGCATGCGGATCGGCAGCTCGCGGGCCAGCTCGGACACGGCGTCGAGGGGCCCGGCCCCCACCGTGCGGTCGAGCAGATCGCCGACCAGGCGGTGCGCGCCGTCGGCGTACCGCTCCATCGTCGGCTTCGCGAAGGCGGGGTTCACCAGCTGGCGCAGGCGCGTGTGCCGGGGCGGGTCGGTCTCGAGCATGGTCCGCCTGGCGGCGATCGCGTCGGGCTCCATCTCCTCGATCTCGGTCCCGCCGAGCTCGCTGGAGAAGGTGCGCCAGTCCTTGTGCACGGCGACGACGTCCTGCCACCTCGTGAGCGACCAGAACCCGGCGCCGTGATGGCCGTTGTGCGGACCCTCGGCGACCCAGGCCACGGGCGCCTCGCGACGGAACCGGTCGTACGCGTCGAACGGCATGGCGCGCTCGTAGACGTCGTGGGAGACGATGTCGAGCCCGGGGATCGACTCGGCCCGCCCGTGGTCCTCGCTCATGCTCACCGGGCCAACGTACCCGTGCTCGTACGATCGCCGCGTGCCGGGTGTCGCCGGCCGGGAGGAGCAGCCGTGCGGGCCGTGATGGTGTTGAGCGAGAACTGGACGATCATCGATCCGGGCGACCTGGGTGCGGTCGTCGATCTCGCGGTCGCCGCCGAAGCGGCGGGCGTCGACACGGTCATGCTGAGCGAGCACATCGTGCTCGGGCCGTCCGCCGGGGCGCGCGGGCGGATGGCCAACCCACGCGACTACGCGGCACCGGGCAACCAGGATCCGGCCACGCCGTGGCCCGACTCGGTGGTGCTCGCTGCGGCGATCGGGGCGCGCACCACCAGGCTCCGCGTCGCGCTCGCGGCCGTGATCACGCCGCTGCGGCACCCGCTGCAGCTCGCCAAGCAACTCGGCACCCTCGATGTCCTGCTGCAGGGACGCCTCGTCGTGCAGCCGACCGTGAGCTGGGCCGCGGAGGAGTACGACGCGTTGGGCGTGCCGTTCCACGAGCGCGGCGCGATTCTCGACGAGCAGCTCGCCGCGATGCGCGCCGCGTGGACGCAGGCGCCGGCGCACCACGACGGGCCACGGTTCCCGTTCGGCCCCGTGTGGTGCGAGCCCCGACCGGCGCGACCGCCGGCGATGTGGTTCGGGGGCGAGCAGCTCACCGACGCCCACCTGCGCCGGCTCGTCGTGCACGGGCACGGGTTCCATCCGTTCGGCCGCCCGACCGCCGAGGAGCGCGACCGGCTGCGCGAGGCCTGGGAGGCGGCCGGCCGCACCGAGCCGCTCGAGCTGGTCGGCGGCATCAGGGCCACGTTCCACGGCGCCGACGACGTGGCCGACCTCGACGTGTCCCTCGCCGACGTGCCGCGGCTGCGCGCCGAGGGCTGGACGTCGGTGTGCTTCAAGCCCAACCACTTCACCGACGACCTCGACGAGGTGCCGGCGCTGTGCGAGCGGTTGGTCGCAGCGCTGGCCTGAGCCGACCGGTTGGCCGAGCGCGGCGACCATTGGTCTAGAGTTCAGACCAATGACGACCGTGTTGACGAGCAACCGCACGTCGGAGGAGGTGGCGACCCACTTCCGCGACCTCATCCACAGCGGCGAGCTGGCGGTCGGCACACGCCTGCCGCCGCAGCGGGAGCTCGCGAAGTCGCTCGGCGTGAGTCGGCAGGCGGTCTTCGAGGGGCTGGCCGAGCTCGAGACCGAGGGCTACGTCGACACCCTGCGCGGTGCCACCGGCGGCACGTTCGTCCGCGAGCTGCACCTGCCCGCCGAGCGCTGGTTGGAGCGGCTGCGCGAGAGCATCGGCACGTTCGAGGACGTGCTCGACTTCCGCATCGGCGTGGAGCGCCAGATCGCGTCCCTCGCGGCGCACCGACGCGACGACGGCGACCTCGAGGCGATGCGTCAGGCCGTCGACGAGCTCGCCGCCTCCACATCGCTCGCCGCCTACCGCTCCGCCGACGCCGCCTTCCACCGCGCCCTCGGTCGCGCCGCACGCAACGAACTGCTCGAGCGCGCCGTGTTCGACGCCCGGGCGAAGCTCTTCTTCCCCGTCGACCAACTCGACTACGAACCGACGACCGCCGCAACCGCCCGCGAGCACACCGCGATCCTGCGGGCGGTCCAGCGCGGCGATGCCGCCGCGGCCGCCCGAGCCGTCACGGTCCACCTCGAGCACACACGGGCGAAGCTCCATTCGATGCTCGCCGGCACCGACACCGACGCCTCCCTCGGTCCGGGTGCCGGGTCACTCGTCTCACCAGCCACCAGCACCGTCCGACGCGTCAGCGCCGGGCGAACGAAGGGAACCTCATGATCATCAGCCACGAACACAAGGTCGCGCTGGTCACCGGCGCCGGGTCGGGCATCGGCCGCGGCATCGCGCTGCGGCTCGCCGCCGACGGCGCAGCGGTCGCGTGCACCGACGTGAACCTCGACGGCGCCGCCGAGACCGTGCGCCTCGTCACCGAGGCCGGCGGACGGGCCACGGCGCTCGTGGTCGACGTGCGCGACCGGAGCCAGGTGGAGGCCGCCGTCGCCGCGACGGTCGCCGAGTTCGGCGGGCTGCACCTGGTGGTCAACAACGCCGGCGTGGTCACGATGAGCGACCTCGACCACCTCACCGACGACGAGTGGGACTTCGTCGTCGACGTGAACCTGAAGGGCCAGTTCATCGTCGCCCAGGTCGCGTCGCGGGCGATGACCGACGGCGGCGCGATCGTCAACCTGTCGACCGTCGAGGCCGCCGTCGTCGTGAGCTCGTCCGGCCACTGCCAGCCGCACTACAACGCCTCCAAGGGTGGCGTGCCGATGCTCACCAAGGCGCTCGCCGTCGAACTCGCCGCCAAGAACATCCGCGTCAACGCGGTGGCACCCGGGCCGATCAACACCCGCTTCAGCGGTGGTGACATCACCGGTCCCGAGGCGATGGCGTTCATGAGTCAGCGGCTGCTCGTGCCGCGCGTCGGCGAGCCCGAGGACGTGGCCAACGCCGTGTCGTTCCTGCTCTCCGACCAGGCGTCGTTCATCTCCGGCGCCCATCTCCCGGTCGACGGCGGCTGGTTGACGCGATGAGCGCGTTCGAACCGCTCACGCTCGACGACCTCCGCGACGGCGGGTACGACACCGTCATCGTCTGTGCGCCCGACATGACCGGCCGCCTCGTGGGCAAGCGGCTCACGCCGAAGAAGTTCGACGAGTTCCGCGAGCGCGGCATCGCGCTCAGCTCGTGCACGTTCGGGTGGGACGTCGCCCAGGACATCGGCCTCGAGGTGCCCTACACCGGCTGGCACACGGGCTGGCGCGACTTCCTGCTGATCGCCGACATGGCAACCCTGCGCCCGGCGGCGTGGCTGCAGCGGACCGCGATCGTCCTCGCCGACATCGTCGAGGAGCACGACCGCTCGCCGGTCGAGATCGCGCCCCGCCAGATCCTGCGCCGCCAGGTCGAGGCCCTCGCCGCCGACGGCCTCGCCGCGGACGTCGGCACCGAGCTCGAGTTCCACCTGTACCGCGACGGGCTCGACGATCTCCGTCGTCGGGGTTACCGCGATCGCACGCCGAGCACGATCTTCCACGCCGACTACACGGTCCAGCAGGTGAACGCGTGGGAGCCCTTCTTCCAGCGCCTGCGCACGGCGCTCGACGACTCCGGCCTCGACGTCGAGATGAGCCAGGGCGAGTGGGGCCTCGGTCAGTGGGAGATCAACCTCACCTACGCCGATGCGCTCGACATGTGCGACCGGCACACGATCTTCAAGCTCGCCGTGAAGGACGTCGCCGCACAGGCGGGCATGGCGGCGACGTTCATGCCGAAGCCGAACGCTGGCGAGGTCGGTTCGTCGTGCCACGTGCACCTGTCGTTGCGCGACACCGCGGCGGGCGGGCATCCCTTCTTCGACCACGACGCGCCCGACCACATGTCGACGACCATGCGCCATGCGATCGGCGGCGTCCTCGAGCACGCCTCGCCGTTGATGGCCTGGTACGCGCCCACGATCAACTCGTACCGGCGCACGAACTCGAGCGACTTCGCCGGCCACGGCGCGACGTGGGCGTTCGACAACCGCACGGTGTCGTGCCGCGTGCTCGGCACGGGCGCGTCGTCGATGCGGCTCGAGTGGCGAGTGCCCGGCGCCGACGTGAACCCGTACCTCGCCGTCGCCGGCGTGATCGCGTCGGTGCGCGACGGCATCGCCAACCGTGTCGACCCCGGACCGGCCCGCACCGGTGACGCGTACCAGCAGGCCGCGAAGCCGTTCCCGCAACACCTCGGCCTCGCCGCGGAGGAGTTCCTCGCCAGTGCGTTCGTCACCGAGGCGTTCGGCGCCGCGGTGGCCGAGCAGTACGGGCTGACGGCCCGCTACGAGTGGACCCGGTTCCTCGACGCGGTGACCGACTGGGAGCTCGACCGCTACTTCGAAGTGATCTGACCGGATCACCTCCACTCCCCCGACCCCGACCCCCCCAGCGACGAACCGGACACCAGGAGCACTCGACATGACCGTCATCCCCCGCGGGCAGCTGCCCGAACAGATCGACCGCATCGACGGCGAGCTCCTCCGGCCCACCGAGGTGCTCGACGGCGCTTCGCTCTGCGACCCCTCGACCGGTGAGGCGCTCCAGCCCCGCCGCGCCACCACGCCGGCCCAGGCGGAGCGTGCGATCGCCGCGTCGGCACGTGCGCACCGCGAGGGTGTCTGGGCCGACCTCGACGTCGACGCCCGGAGCGGCTGGCTCGAACGCATCGCCGTCGAGCTCGAAGCGACCGCCGATCTCACCGGTGACGCGGTCGCTGTCGCCGAGTCGACGGGGTCGGGGGTGCCGATCGCGATCACACGCATGTTCGCGGGGTCGCTGGCCGGTGCGTTCCGCGACGCGATCGCCCAGCTGCAGACCGGCTGGACCCGCACCGAGCTCCCCGGACCGGTGCGGCCCGTCGAGCTGCTGCGGCTGCCGTGGGGGCCCGCCGCGATCCTCGTGCCCTGGAACGCCCCGGCCGCGATGGCGGCCGGCAAGGTCGCGATGGCGCTCGCCGCCGGCTGCCCCGTGTTGCTCAAGCCGCCGGAGTGGTCGCCGCTCGGCTGCAATCTGCTGGCCGACGCGATCCACCGTGTCGGCCTGCCCGGCGGCGTGTTCCAGATGGTGCACGGCGGACCGGCGACGGGTGCGGCGCTCACCGGCGACGGCCGGGTGAAGGTCGTGTCGTACACCGGCAGCCTCGCCGCCGGCCGAGCCATCGCCCGCGCCGCTGCCGAGCACTTCACCGCACTGCAGCTCGAGCTCGGCGGCAACAACCCGGCCATCGTGCGCGCCGATGCCGACATCGAGGCCACGGCAGCGGCGTTGGCGTCGGGCATCGTGAAGCTCAACGGACAGTGGTGCGAGGCGCCGGGCAAGGTGCTCGTGGCCCGCGATCGCCACGACGAGCTCGTCGACGCGCTCCGCGAGCACCTCGGTGGATGGCGGATCGGACACCACCTCGACGACGACACCCAGGTCGGTCCGCTCTCGCACGAGGCGCACCGAGCCCGGCTCGACGCACAGATGGCCGCACTCGAGGCGATCGGCGGCGAGCAGCTGCTCGCCGGTGACCTGCCCGACCTGCCCGGGTGGTTCTGGTCGCCGCGGGTCGTGGTTGGCGCCGACCCGGCCGCGTGCGTCGACGAGCTCTTCGGACCCGTTGTGACGGTGCACCCCGTGGACGACGACGAGGCCGCCGTCGCCGCCGCCAACGACACACCGTTCGGGTTGGCCGGCTACGTGTTCGCCACCGACCTCGACGCGGCACAGGCGCTCGGGCGACGCATCAGGTTCGGCGAGGTGAAGATCAACGGCACCAGCGTGATCGACCTCACGCCCACCAGCACCCAGAGCTTCTGGGGCCTGTCCGGCGTCGGTGGCCACGGCAACGCCGAGGTCTTCCGCAGCTTCACGGGCAGCCAGATCGTCGGCGTCGACCACACCGACGTCCCCATCTGAGTTCCGTGAGCGACACGCCGCGTGTGGCGGCGTTTCGCTCACGGGACACGGGTCAGCTCCTGTCAGCTCCTGTCAGCTGGGGGCGACCTCGTCGAGGAACCAGTCGAACAACCGGCGAGCCCGCTGCTCGACCGCGGGGCCGTGCACGTCGAAGCCCGCCATCACGGCCTCGGCCGTGGTGCCGTGGGCCTCGAAGTAGCCCGGCGGGCAGTCGGCGACCCAGCCGCCGATCAGCGATTCGGTCGACTCCGGGTGGAACTGCACACCGACGCTGCGACCGAGGCGGAACGCCTGGGTGCACAGCTCGTTGCGCGCCAGCTCCGTCACGCCGAGCGGCAGCAGGCACCGGTCGCCGTGCCAGGTGAGCCACGGGCCGGGATCGATCGCGTCGGGGACGTCGCTGTCGTATGCGTACCAGCCGACCTCCGACGCCAGGGCCTTCTCGACCGTGCCACCGAGCGCCGTCGTGAGCGCCTGTGCCCCGAAGCAGATGCCGAGCACCGGGACGCCGCTGTCGTGCGCCTGCCGGAGCATCGCGACCTCGCGGTCGATCCACGTGCCGATGAGGTGCCGTTCGTACACGCCGTGCACCGATCCGAGCGGCACGATCACGTCGAACTCGGTGGGGTCCGGGAACGGGTGGTGACTCTCCGTCGACCCCTCGGACTTCACCTGGTGCTGCACGAGTTCGAAGCCGCGTTCGATCAGGCGATCGCCGACGAGGCCGGGTCCGCCGCCGCCGTGCTCGTGCTGGACGATGAGGGCTCGCATCCGCTGCACCGTACCAACGTGCCATCGCTACGCTCCGGCCATGACGACCATCGGTGAGTCGATCACCCTCGCCCAGCTCGAGCTCGACCCATACCCGGCGCTCGCCCGGCTGCGGGCGGACGAGCCGGTCAGCCACGTGCCCGACATGGACATGTGGCTCGTCACCCGGTGGGACGACGTGCAGCTGGTGCACGATCGGCCCGACCTGTTCACCTCCGCCACCGAGCCGAGCTGGCTCAACACGGTGCTCGGCCGGAACATGCTCGGCAGCGACGGCGACGAACACCGGCGGCTGAAGGACGCCCTCCAGCCGAGCTTCACCCCGACCGCGACCGGACGGTGGGTGAGCGAACGCCTCCCCGAGATCTGCGACGAGTTGATCGACGCGTTCGACCCGTCGGGCACCGATCTCATGACCGCCTACGCCGAGCCGATCGCAGTGCGGGCGTTGCAGGACTCGCTCCAGTGGGACAACGCGTCGTGGCAGCAGATCGGCGAGTGGACACGAGGCGTGTGCACCGGACTCGCGAACTTCGCGAACGACCCGGAGCTGTCGGGCATCGCCGCGAGGGCCAACGCCGAGTCGGGCGAGTCGATCCACGAACGCGTGGTCCCCCATCTGGCCCACACCGGGCTCACCCCCGACGAGATCGTGAACAACGTGCGGCTCTGCATGTCAGGCGGCATCAACGAACCCCGCGACGGCATCGCCCTCGCGGTCTGGGCGCTGCTCACCCACCCTGCGGCGCTCGCCGACTGCCGCGGCGACGACACGCTGTGGCGCAACGCCTGCGAGGAGCTGTTCCGCTGGATCTCCCCGGTCGCCACCTCGACGCGACAGACGACGGCAGATGCCACCGTGAGCGGGGTCACCATCCCCGCCGGCGCGCTGGTCGCCGCGATCATCAGCAGCGCCAACCGCGACGAGCGGCGCTGGTCGCACCCCGACCGGTACGACCTGCACCGCAAGGAGGGCCCGCACCTCGCGTTCTCCACCGGTCCGCACGTGTGCCTCGGGGCATGGCTGGGCCGCAGCACCGTGCGCGTCGCCGTGCAGCACCTGTTCCATCGTCTGCCCGGGTTGCACCTCCGCGATGCCGATGGCGTCGAGATCCGCGGGTTCGAGTTCCGAGGACCGGTGCGGATGGACGTCGTCTGGTGAGCTGACCCGACAGGTCGTTCGGCCCCAAACGATCTCGCCGGTCGGTCTGCTACTTTTCGCAGCCATGGCGAATCGACGCATCCGGGTCATGTGGAGCGACCTCAACGGTCTGTCGCACGGGCGGTACGTGCCCGAGCGACGGATCCACGAGCACGGCCACCACGCGGTGACCACGCTCACGATGGGCATCAATCGGGAGATCATGCCGGTCGAGGGGTACGCCGCCGACGTCGGTTTCCCCGACCTGTCGACGGTGCCGCTGCCCGAGACCAGGCATCCCGGGTGGGAGATCGACACCGATGTGATGATCGCCGACCTCGAGTTCGACGGCGGTCCGCTCGCGCTCGCACCCCGGAGCGCGCTCAAGCGGGCCGTCGAGGCGTGGCGGGCACTCGGGTACGAGCCGATGATCGGCTACGAGCTCGAGTTCTACGTGATGCGACCCGACGCTGCCGCGCCGGGCGGCTACGCCCCGCTCGATCTGCCGTCCCACCGCGTCTACGGGGTGGGTCTCGGCGGCATCGATTCCGAGCTGACCTTCGCCCTGTTCGACGCAGCGGAGAAGAGCGAACTCGACGTCGAGGGCGTCATGGCCGAGTTCTCCCCCGGGCAGATGGAGATGAACCTGAAGTACGGCCCGGCACTCGACGCTGCCGACCGTGCGTTCATGGCCAAGGACATGGTCCGTGAGATCGCCCATCGGCACGGCCACTGGGCGACCTTCATGGGCCGCCCGATCGCCGAGGCGGTCGGCAGCGGACTGCACATCAACTTCTCGCTGATCCCCACCGGCGGTGGCCGCAACGTGTTCGACGACCCGTCGGGCGAGCACGGCATGTCGAGCCTCATGCGCCAGTGCATCGGCGGCCTCCTCGCGCACTACGAGGGCATGGCGGCGCTGTCGGCGCCCACCGTCAACAGCTACAAGCGGTTGATGCCCGGCATCATCGCCGGCTACTGGGCCAACTGGGGCCTCGACAACCGCATCAGCACGATGCGCGTCCCCGGCGAGCGGGGCGAGGCGACCCGCATCGAGAACCGCATGCCCTGCGGGTCGGCCAACGTGTACCTCGCCGCGGCAGCGATGCTGAACGCCGCCCTGCTCGGCGTGGTCGACGGTCTCGACTGCGGCGAGCCCCAGCAGGGCGACGGCGACACCGAGCCGAACACCGATCGGCACACGCCCCACACCCTGGCCGACGCGCTCGCGGCGTTCGAGGCCGACAGCGTGTTGTGCGAGGCGATGGGCCCCGACCTCGTCCGCGCCTATCTCGCGATCCGTCGCGACGAGGTGCGCCGCTGGGAGGAGTCCGGCAACGAGTGGTCGGTCGAGGCGATCACCGACTGGGAACTCACGGAGTACCTCCCCTTCTTCTGACGG
Organism: Actinomycetota bacterium; assembly: GCA_026393475.1. GTDB lineage: Bacteria > Actinomycetota > Acidimicrobiia > Acidimicrobiales > Ilumatobacteraceae > VFMC01. The sequence goes on along the minus strand of JAPLAA010000009.1, from coordinate 62,333 downwards.
GCGCGCTCGTCGGGACCTGGTCGGTCGGCCCGTCGCTCGTCCATCTGATCCGTATCCGATCCGTATCTGATCCGTATCTGATCCGTGCGGCGTGGCATCGCCACGCCAGACTGCATCCGTGCAGCAGACCGGGGCCGACGCGGGCCGCAACAGCGCCCGCGGGGCCGTGTGGGCGGTCGCCTCGGCATTCGCCTTCTCGCTGTCGTCGGTGGTGGGCAAGGACCTGCTCGACGCGCTGGGCGTCGCATCGGTGCTGTTCTGGCGGTTCTCGCTCGCGTCGGTGGTGTTGTGGAGCGCCCTGGCGATCTGGCGCCGCCGTGGTGGACCCGATCCGTTCGCGGTGCCCCGGGCCCGGCTCTTCGCGCTCGGGGTGCTGATGGGGATGGTCGTGGTCGTCGGGTTCCTCGCACTCGATCGCCTCGACGCGTCGGTCTACATCGTGTTGGTGTACCTGTATCCGGCGTTCGTCGTCGTCGGGTCGGCCCTGCTGGGGCGCCCGCTCGACGGCATCACCATCGCTGCACTCGCGATCATCACCGTCGGTGTCGTGCTCACCGTGCCCGAGCTGTTCACCGGCGTCGACTCGATCAGCGTCACCGGCGTCGTCTTCGCACTCGGCCAGGCGGTGCTCTTCGCCGCGTACATGATCCTCAACGATCGCGTGGTACCACCGGGCGTGGACGGCGTGGTGAGCGCCGGATGGACGACCCTCGGTGCGGCGACCTTCTTCACCCCGCTCGTGATCGTCGGCGGCCTGACCGCACCGCACGGCCCACGCCTCGTGCTCGAGGTCGGGCTCTTCGCGCTCATCCCCACCGTCGCAGCGACCACGTTCTTCTTCCGTGCCCTGCGCCATCTGGCGCCCGGCGTGATGGCGATGATCATGACGCTCGAGGTGGCGCTCGCGATCGTGTGGTCGGCGGTCTTCCTCGGCGAGGAGGTCAGCCCCCTCGAAGCCGTGGGGGCCACCGTGGTGATCCTCGGTGTGGTGCTCGCCCAGCGCACCGCCGCCGGTTCGCTCGACGCGGAACCCAAGGTCGCCGCCGGCATCTGACCGACGGCCGGCCGGTGGTCCGGTGGTCGGGTCGCTCGGCAGTTCAGGCGGTCAGGCGGTCAGGCGGCGCGCCCGTCTCACGACGGCCTCGTCGATCATCGACCCGTCGGCGGCACGAACCGCGCCCGTCGACGCGGCAGCCCACCTCGCGAGCACGTCCTCGGCCCACGCGAGCCCTGCCGCGGTCGGCGAGAAGGCCTCGTTGACGACGGCGCAGTGGGTCGGGTGCACGATCGCCCGCCCGGCGAAGCCGATGTCGGCGAGCGCCTCCGACGTGGAGCGCAGCGCCTCGAGATCGTCGATGGCGAGGTGCACGCCGCCGATCGGCGCGGCGATGCCCGCCGCTGCCGAGGCGACGACCAGGTCGAGACGAGCCCGGTCGACGAGCGCGTGCCCGCCCGGAGGGCGACCGCCGAGATCGGCCAACAGGTCGACCTCGCCGAGCTGGCACTGCACGGTCCGCTGGTGCGCGCAGATCGCGTCGAGGCGACGGAGCGCGAGCGCGCTCTCGACGAGCGGAGCGATCGCGACCCGATCGCCGACGGCCGCTGCCACCTCGTCGAGCCAGTCGACCGTCTCGCACTTCGCCACGACCACGCCGTCGATGCCGACGCGCCCCTCGCCCCGCTCGAGATCCGCCAGCGCCGAAAGTGCCAGCAGGTCGGCCCGGCCGTCGACGCCGGCGTTGATCCGCACCCAGCGTTGACCGGCGGTCCTCGTCGGCAGCGCCCGGAGCGCGTCGCGTGCTGCCGGCTTCGACGCGGGCTTCACCGCATCCTCGAGATCGACGATCACCGCGTCGGCGGTCGACGCCATCGCCTTGGCGACCCGATCGGGCCGATCACCTGGGACGTAGAGGAACGAACGCAGCCGTGTCATCGCTGCGACGACCTCGCCGGCAGGGAGCGGACCCCTCTGACGACGCTGACGACGCTGACGACGTACGACCGCACCCGCGCTGCCGCGCCGAGCTGCTGTCCGCGTGTCGTCATGGTCCCTCCCGGACTCGTCGCGCCCCGACTTCTCGTATCATAGATCAAAGATTCATCACCCGAGGCCGACGCCCGGGCCACCGGGAGGACCGACATGACCGACCAGCGCATGCCGAAGGAATGGACCGGACGGTTCTTCGAGGACCTCGACGTCGGCGACGTGTTCCGCAGCCGACTCGGTCGCACCATCACCGACACCGACAACATCTGGTTCACCACGGTCACGATGAACACCAACCAGGTGCACTTCAACGGCGAGTTCGCCGCGGGCACGCGGTTCGGGCGCATGCTCGTCAACAGCTGCTTCACCCTGTCGCTCGTGACCGGCCTGTCGGTGTGCGACACGAGCGAGAACGCCACGGCGAACCTCGCGTGGACCGACATCTCGCTCCCCAACCCGGTGTTCTGTGGCGACACGCTCTGGGCCGAGTCCGAGGTGCTCGGGTTGCGCGAGTCGAGCAGCAACCAGAACGTCGGCATCGTCGACATCCGCACGCGCGGCCTCAACCAGCGAGGCGAGACGGTGTGCGAGTACCGCCGCACGTTCATGATGTACAAGCGCACAGCACCCGAGGCGGCGATCGGGCGCTGCCCGGAGGCGGTCGCCCCGTGGCGCGTGCAGTGACCCTGCGGTGACCCTGCGATGACCGGCAGGCGCTGGGGCGTTCGCGCTCAGTAGCTCCGCGGCAGGCCGAGCACGTTCTGGCCCACGTAGGCCAGGATCAGGTTGTTGTTCAACGGCGCCACTTGGTACAGCCGGGTCTCGCGGAACTTGCGCTCGATGTCGTACTCCGCGGCGAACCCGAACCCGCCATGGGTGTCGAGGCAGGCGTTGGCCGCGGCCCACGAGGCCTCGCTCGCGAGCAGCTTCGACATGTTGGCCTCGGTCCCGCACGGCTTCCCGGCATCGAACAGGTCGGCTGCCTTCTTGCGCATCAGGTCGGCGGCGCTCAGCGACGCGTACGCCTTCGCGAGCGGGAACTGGACCCCTTGGTTCGCGCCGATCGGTCGGCCGAACACCTCGCGGGTGTTGGCGTAGGCCACGGCGCGGTCGAGGAAGAACCGACCGTCGCCGATGCACTCCGACGCGATCAGGATCCGCTCGGCGTTCATCCCGTCGAGGATGTGACGGAACCCCATGCCCTCCTGCCCGACGAGCGCATCGGCCGGGACGACGACATCGTCGAAGAACACCTCCGTGGTGTTGTGGTTCATCATCGTCGGGATCGGTCGGATCGTGATGCCGGTCGCCTCACGCAGATCGACGAGGAACACCGACATGCCGTCGGTCTTCTTCGCCACGTCCTCGTAGGGCGTGGTGCGGGCGAGCACGATCATCAGGTCGCTGTACAGCGCGCGTGAGGTCCAGATCTTCTGGCCGTTGATGCGCCACCCCTCGGGCACCCGCTCGGCCCTGGTGCGGATGCGAGCGGTCTCGGACCCGGCCACAGGTTCGGTGACCCCGAACGCCTGCAGCCGCAGATCGCCCGAGGCGATCGCGGGGAGGTACCGGCGCTTCTGCTCCTCGGTGCCGTGCCGTAGCAGCGTGCCCATGATGTACATCTGGGCGTGACAGGCCGACGGGTTGCCGCCGGACGCGGCGATCTCCTCGAGCACCACGCAGGCACCGCGCAGTGGCAGGCCGCCGCCGCCGTACTCCTCCGGGATCAGGGCGCCGAGCCATCCCTGGCGCGTGAGCTCGTCGACGAACTCCGCCGGGTAGCGATCGGGCTCGAGGCCGCGCCAGTACTCGTTGCCGTACTTGTCGCAGAGCCGGCGCACCTCGGTGCGGATGCTCTCGTACTCCTCGTCGATCCCGAAGTCGAACCCCTGCGGCATGCGTCCTCCCCGCGCGAGGGCAGCCCCTCATCTTTGATCAAAGATAAACTATCATCGACCGCGGGGAGGTCCGTCCGATGGAACAGCACCAGCACTGGATCGGCGGCGTGCGCCGTCCCGCCGCCGACGGCGCCACGATCGAATCGTTCGACCCGTCGACCGCGGAACCGTGGGTGCTCGTCGCCCGTGGGTCGGCGGGCGACGTCGACGACGCCGTGGCCGCGGCGAAGGACGCGTTCGCGAGATGGCGTCGGGTCGGGCCGTCGACCCGTGCGTCGATCATCTGGAAGCTCGGCGACCTCATCGCCGAACACGCCCCCGAGCTCGCCGCGCTCGAGGCCCGCGATGCCGGCAAGGTCATCCGCGAGACCACCGGCCAGATCACGGGTCTGCGCAACTGGTACCACTACTACGCCTCGCTCGCCTATCACCTCGAGGGTTCCACGATCCCTCACGACTCGGGCACCCTGCAGATCAACACCGTGCGCGAACCGTACGGCGTGATCGCGGTCATCCCCGCGTTCAACTCGCCGATGCTGCTGGGGTCGATGGGGCTCGTACCGGCGCTCGCCGCAGGCAACACCGTCGTCGTGAAGCCGCCGGAGGTGAACGCCGGTGCGCTGTCGCGCCTCGGCGAACTGGCACAGCAGGCCGGCCTGCCCGACGGCTGCCTGAACATCGTCAACGGACTCGGCTCGGAGGCGGGCGATCACCTGGTGGGGCACCCCGACGTCGCGAAGGTGGTCTTCACCGGCGGACCGGACTCCGGGCGCCTCGTCGCCCAGCGTGCCGCACAGGGCCTGAAGCCGCTCGTGCTCGAGCTCGGCGGCAAGTCCGCCAACATCGTGTTCGGCGATGCGGTCGTGCCGAACGTCGTCAACGGCATCATCGCCGGCATCTTCGCGGCGACCGGCCAGACCTGTGTCGCCGGGTCGCGACTGCTCGCCCACCGCAGCATCGCCGACGAACTCGTCGAGGCCGTGGCCGCGCGAGCCGCGACGATCCGGCTCGGCGACCCGCTGTCACCCGACACCGAGATGGGCCCGCTCTCGCAGCCGAAGATCCTCGCCGGCGTCGAGTCCCGGGTCGAGGAAGCCGTCGCCCAGGGTGCGACGGTGCGCAGCGGCGGCCCGACGGCGGACCGCCCCGGCCGCGGCTGGTACTACCCGCCCACGGTCCTCGAGGGCGTGCACAACCAGATGGATGTCGCGCAACACGAGCTCTTCGGTCCGGTCCTGGCCGTCATCCCGTTCGACGACGACGACGAAGCGGTCGCGATCGCCAACGACTCACCGTTCGGTCTCGCGGCAGGTGTCTGGACCAACGACGTCCGGCGCGCCCACCGTGTGGCCCACCTCCTCGACGCCGGCACGGTGTGGGTCAACACCTACCGTGCGCTCAACTTCGCCGTCCCCTTCGGCGGTCGCAAGCTCAGCGGCTACGGGCGCGAGAACGGCATCGACGGGCTGCGTGAGTTCACCCAGGCGAAGGGCATCTGGTTCGAGACCGACAGCGCGCCCGTGGGCGATCCGTTCGTGCTGCGCTGACCGAACCGCTCATCGACTCGGGGGCCGCCCTCAGCGGGCGTCGCCGCCTGCCCAGAAGCCCTTGCTCTTCAACGCGACGACGGCCTGGTGACCGCTGGCGACGAGGTGTTCGGTCATCGCAGCTCTCGCACCGGCGGGGTCGCGCCGCTCGATCGCGATCAACACCTGTTCGTGGTGATGCGCTGCGAGCGCCGCCCAGGCGCTGTCGAACATGTAGTGGTGCGACGGGAGGCTGCGGGCCAGCAGGCCGAGCATGCTGCGCAGACGACGGCTCGCCGACCGGTTGATGATCCGGTGGAACTCCTCGTTCGAGCGTTGCTGCGCTGCACCGCCCTTGGCCTTCACGAACTGCTCGTGGGCCCTGCGCAGTTCCGTGAGCTCCTCGGCGGTGAGCCGCTCGGCCGCCCTGGCCGCGGCGATGCCGGCGACGAGCCCGTAGACCTCGTACTGATCCTGCACGTCCTCGGGGCTCAACTGGGCGACGTATGCACCACGTCGAGGCGTGTTGACGACGAGCCCCTCCTGCTCGAGTGCGATCAGCGCCTCGCGCACCGGCAATCGGCTCATCCCGTGCGACTCGGCGACCGCGTCCTGGTCGATGCGCTCACCCGACGCGAGCCGGCCGGCGAGGATCATCTCGCGGAGCTCGGTGGCGACCTCCTCGGCGAAGCGTTCGCGCTTCACGGGGCGGTTCGAACTGCTTCGGTACGACGCTGGATCAGGCATGGCCCGAGCCAAGATACGCCTCGATGACGCGCGGGTCGCGTTGGATCTCCTCGGCGGTGCCCTCGGCCAGGACGGCCCCTTGGTCGAGCACGGTGATGTGCTCGCAGATGTTCGTGATGAAGCCGAGGTCGTGGTCGATGACGAGGACGCCTGCGCCGATCGCGGTGGCGACGCGGCGGACGTGGTCGACCATCTCGAGGGATTCAGATGAGCTCATGCCGGAGGTCGGTTCGTCGAGGAGCAGGAAGTCGGGCCGCAGAGCTGCGGCGCGGGCGATCTCCAGGCGGCGTTGGTTGCCGTAGTCGAGGGTCGCGGCCGAACGGTCGGCCATGTGGGTGAGGCCCGAGAGCGCGAGCAGTTCGTCGACGCTCACGCCCACGCGGTGCGAGCGGTGGTCGTGGGCGACGAGATCGGCGACGGCGACGTTCTCGCGCACCGACAGCGAGGGGAACACGCGCAGGTTCTGGAACGTGCGGGCCACGCCGTCGCGAGCACGCTTGTACGGCGCGCCGCGCAGTTCCTTGTCGCCGAGGCGCACGGTGCCGGTCGTGGGTTCGACGATGCCGGTGAGGAGGTTGACGAAGGTGGTCTTGCCGGCGCCGTTCGGGCCGATCAGACCGTGGATGCGACCGGGGGCCACGGTGATCGACACGTCGTCGACCGCGGTGAACCCGCCGAACACCACCCCGAGGCCGGAGGTGACGAGCTCACCACCGGTGGCCTGCTGCGGTGCCACCACGGCGAAGCCGGCGTCGGCCGCCGGCTCGCCGGGCACCGGCATGGCGGGCGCCGACCGGCGGAAGCGCTGCGTCACCCAACCGCCGAGGTCGAACTCCCCGAGCAGACCGTTCGGGCGGGTGAGCAGCACGGCGAGCAACGAGCCGGCGAGAAACAGGTCGGGGAGGCCGTCGACGACGGGCCAGGTGAACCCGAGGAAGTCGGGGCCGTCACCGAGGAACCGGGTGACCTCCTTGCCGACGGTGATGAACACCGTGCCGGCGATCGCACCCGTGACGGTGCGCATGCCGCCCACGACGAGCATGGCGAGGATCAGGATCGTGAACTCGAAGCTGAACTGCGACGGGCCGATCGAGCCGAGCGACTGCACGCGCAGGATGCCACCGAAGGCGACGAGGCCGCCGCTCACCACGAACGCGACCAGTCGCGGGGTGAAGACCTCGATGCCCATCGCGCCGGCGGCGAGTTCGTCCTCACGGGTCGCGACGGCGAGGCGACCGGTCTTGGACGACCGGAAGAACACCGCGATCAACACGGCGATGAACGCGCCGAAGACCGGCCACGACCACCCCTCGAGGCGGGGGACGCTGCTCAGGTTCTGCGCGCCGCCGGTGAGGTCCTTGCGGTTCTCGGCCACCTGCCGCACGATCGACAAGAACGCGAGCGTGATCATCGTGGCGGCGAGACCGGACGTGCGGGCGGCGACGAGGCCGAGGAGCGCGGCGACGACGATGCCGACACCGATGCCGATCAGCGACGCGACGAGCGGGCTGAGCTCGATCTCGGGGATGCCCCACGGCGCGTTGGGGATGAGCACGGTCTTGCGGTCCGTCGGGACGGCCAGCAGGGCCATCGTGTACGCCGCGACGCTCGCGATGCCGAGGTGGCCGAACGACAGCACGCCGGTGTTGCCGATGAAGATGTGGAACCCGAGCACCAGCACCAGGTTGATCAGCAGGTCGGAGATCAACAGGTCTCTGGCCGAACTGCCGCCTGACGCGTAGAGCATGCCGACCGCGAACAGCCCGGCGAGCAACACCCAGTTCGCGAGCAGCGACGGCAGCGCGATCGAACGCAGCTGCGACCGCGACGCGGGACGCGACACGGTGGCAGGGACGGTGGCGGTCGTGGCGTCGGCCATCACACACGCTCCGCCGACTGGACGTTGAACAGACCCTGCGGCCGCACGACGAACAGGATCGCGATCACGACGAACACGAAGCTGTCGGTGAGCCCCTGCAGGTCGCTCGGCAACCACGATCGGAAGTACACCTCGGCGATGCCGAGGGAGAGACCGCCGACCACGGCGCCGGGCAGGCTGCCCAGGCCGCCGATGATCGCGGCGATCACCGCCTTCAACAGCGGTTCGGCGCCCATGCGCGGGTCGGCCTGCCCGCGGCGCACCAGCCAGATGGCACCGGCGATGCCGGCGAGCAGACCGGCGAACGCGAACGCGCCCGAGATCACCCGGTTGGCCTTCACACCCATGAGCCGGGCGGCATCGAAGTCCTCGCTCGCAGCGCGGATCGACAGGCCGAACATCGTGGTGCGCAACATGATCGCCGTGCCGATGAAGCAGGCCACCGCGACGGCGATGCTGACCACGTCCCACACCTCGATGTTGAACGGGCCGATCTCCACCACCTTGAACGCGATGTCGGGCGCCTCGAAGCGGCGCGGTGTCGACGACACGCCGATGCGCCATGCCGCGTGCGACAGGATCTCGATCGCGAACGACGTGAGCAACAGGGTGAACGCACTCGCCGTGCGCACCCGCCGGAACGCCACGAACTCGATCAGCATCGACAGCATCACCGCCGACAGGATCGCGACCGGGATCGTCGCCCACCACGAGATGTCGTTGCTGCGCATCCCGTAGATGACGTAGGCACCGATCGTCAACAGCTCGCCATGGGCGAAGTTGACGAGGTGCATCACACCGAACAGCATCGACACGCCGACCGCGAGCAGCGCGTAGGTGCTGCCGTTGCCGAGACCGTCGATCAGGTTCTGCACGAACTGGGTCATCGCATTGCTCCCATACGGTCAGGAACCGCCGATGTAGGTGTCGAACAGATCGGACCGCCCCGCGAGCTCCGGCCCGGAGCCCTCCGCGACGATCTCGCCCGTGCGCAGCACATACCCGCGATCGGCGATCGACAGCACGCGCTGCGCCTGCTGCTCGACCACCAGGATCGTGCGACCCTGCGACCGGAGCTGCTCGAGCAGGTCGAAGATGACGTCCACCATCGTCGGCGCCAGACCGAGACACGGCTCGTCGAGGAGGAGCACCTTCGGCGACGACATCAACGCTCGGGCGACCGCGAGCTGCTGCGCCTGACCGCCCGACAAGAACCCGGCCGACACGTCCCACTTCGAACGCAACGCCGGGAACAACTCGCCCATCTCGTCCATGCGCCCCTTGCGCAACGACTTGGCGACGGTGGTGCCCGCCAACCGGAGGTTCTCCGCGACCGTGAGGTCCTTGAAGATCCGCCGGCGTTCCGGCACCAGGGCCAACCCGGCGGCCACGTTGGCCGCCGGGTCGAACCCGGTGATGTCCTTGCCTTCGAACCGAACCGCACCCTCGGCGGGCTTCAACAACCCGACGACCGACGACAGCAGCGTCGTCTTGCCGGCCCCGTTCGGGCCGACCAGCGCCACCAGCTCACCCGGCGCCACGTGCACCGAGACGGCATGGAGCGCCGTGAGCGCGCCGTACCGGGTGGTGAGCCGATCGACCTCGAGGATCATGTGCGTTCCCTACAGGTCCGTCGTGACGTCACGGTTGGGTATCGATGGGTGTCGACGAACGGCTCAGCCGCCGGCGACGACCGACGGGTAGAACGCGTCGGCCAGGGCCGGCGCTCCGTCGGTCACGGTGAGGATCGACACGTCACGCGTGGGCGTGCCACCGACTCCGACATAGCTCGTCGTGCCGGTGACGGTGTCGACCGAGACGTTCGCCATCGCGGCGATGAGGGCAGCGCCGTCGGTGGAGCAGGCGGCGAGCGTGGCAGCGACCGCGATGTTCACGGCGTCGGCCCCGAGCGCACCGAAGGCGACGGTGCCCACGGGCTCACCGTTGGCGGCCTCGTACTCGTCGAGGAACTGCTGCACGCCGTTGTCCGGGCCGGGGAAGGTGTGGCTCGTGAAGAACACGCCCTCGGAGTCGGCACCGACGGTCCACACCTCGCTGGCATCGAAGCCGTCGGCGCTGATCACCGTCGACTCGACACCCGCCTCGCGGAGCTGCTTCAGGAAGATGCCGGCCTCGGGCAGGAAGAACGCCGAGTACACCGCGTCGGGCTGCGGGTCCATCGCCGCGATCTCGTTCACCTGGGCCGAGAAGTCGGTGTCGCCGAGGTTGAACGAGAGGTCCTTGTCGACCGTGCCACCGGCGCCGGTGAACACCTCGGTGAACGCCGCCGTCGTGATGTTGAGGTACGGGATGTCCGACGACGACAACGTCACGGCGCTGGTGTAGCCCTGCTTGGTGGCGAACTCGGCCGCGGCCGACGCCTGCACCCGGTCGTCGAACGACACGAGGAACGCGCCCTGCGACGGGTCGGACAGCGTGATCTCGGTGCTGGTCACGAACAGCACCGGCACGGAGCCCTTGGTCACCTCGAGCAGCGGGAGGCCGTAATCGGAGAACGGAGGGCCGAGCAGGATGTCGGCGCCGCCGTCGAGCAGCTCCTGCACCGCACGCTGCGCGGCGGCCGGGTCGGGCGGCGTCTGGCTGATCTGCTTGATCTCCAGCTCGACCTGCTGGCCACCGACACCGCCGGCAGCGTTGATCGTGTCGACGACGAACTGGGCGCCCTTGGTGCCCGGCACGTCACCGATGCCGCCGAGGTCGAAGTCGGCCGCGTAGCCGATCTTGAGTGGCTCGTCGAGCACACAATCGCCGGGCGCCGTCGTGGCGCCGGGCGCCTCCGTGGCACCCGGGGCCTCGGTGGCGGCCGGTGCCTCGGTGCTCGCGGTCTCCTCGTCGTCACCGCCACATGCAGCTGCGACCAGTGCCAGTGCTGCGAACGCAGCGACAGCAGATGTTCTCCTCATGGTTCCTCCCCCGTGGATGTTTGATCAAATATACATGATGGGTCGTCGACGCCAGGCCGGCGACCCGGACGCGCACGTGAGCTTCACGCGAGCGACACACTCACCGGCACGCGCTTCATGCCGGAGATGAAGTTCGACCGCAACCGGTCGACCGGCCCGGCCAGGCGGGCGTCGGAGAGCTTCGGCAGCAGTTCCTCGAACAGCACCTTCAGCTCCATGCGGGCCAGCTGCGCGCCGAGGCACAGGTGCGGGCTCATGCGCCCGAACGCGACGTGCTCGTTGGGCGTGCGATGGATGTCGAAACGGTACGGGTCGGGGAACTGGGTGTCGTCGTAGTCGGCAGACGTGAACCAGATCACGACCTTGTCGCCCGCCTTGATCTGCTTGCCGTGCATCTCGACGTCGCGGGTGGCGGTGCGCCGGAAGTGCATGGTGACCGTGGCCCAGCGGAGGATCTCCTCGACCGCCCGGTCCATCACGGTCGGGTCCTTGCCGATCGAGTCGCGCAGCTCGGCCAACTGGTCGGGATGTTCGATCAACGCCTTCATCCCGGCGGCCATCGTGTAGCGGGTGGTGTCGTTGCCGGCGCTCACCAGCAGGACGAAGAAGTTCTTGAACTCGAGATCGGTGATCTGCTCACCGTCGATCGTCGGCGCGAGGAGGCGGGTGATCACGTCGTCGGTGGGCGCCGCCCGCCGCTGGGCCGCAGCCTCCTCGGCGTAGCGGTAGAGGTCGAGCGCCGCCGGCGAACGGAACGGGATGTGCTTGAACTCGTCGGTGTCGGTGAGCCCGAGCGGCGTGTCGGTGAACTCCGGGTCGAAATTGCCGAGCAGGGCGTCGCCTCGCTCGACCAGCCACGGGCCGTCGTCGTCGGGCACACCGAGGAGGCGGCCGAGCATGCGCATCGGCAGCTGCTTGGCGACCTGCTCGACGAAGTCGAAGGTGTGCGGCCCGGCCAGGGCCTCGTCGACGACCGTGCGGGCCAGCAGCCGGATCGCGTTCTCGTACGCGTACACCTCGCGGCGCGCGAACGGCTTCGACACCAACCGCCGGTAGCGGGTGTGCTCCGGCGGGTCGTACTCGAGCATGTTGCGTCGAGCGTGGAAGTCGTCGGCGCCCATCTCCTCGAGGGTGATGCCCTGGGCCGACGAGAAGATCTCGACCTGGCGACTCACCGCGAGGAGGTCGTCGTAGCGGGTGATCGCCCAGAAGCCCTTGCCGCCGTCGTGCTCGTCCCACCAGCTGACCGGATCGTCGCGCCGCAGCCGTTCGAAGGTCGCGTAGGGCACCCCGTTCACATAGGCGTCCGGGTCGGTGATGTCTGCGTCCGCCGGGCCGTGCACGAACTCGAACGAGCCGCTCACGACGGCCCCACTTCCGGGAGGTTCTGCCGTTCGAGCGTGGTGCCCTGCTTCCACGACGTGCCCACCTCTCGCCAGTACCCACCGATCATCTCGATCGGGGCGATGCGTTCGAGCTCCTCCACCGGCGACTCGTGGAAGGCGAGCGTCGCGTCGCCCGAGTAACACGGGCCGACCTCGGCGTCGAAACCGCTCATGGTGACGAGCTCGTGCAGGCTGTCGGTGCCGTCGCCCTCGATCGCCGGCATCAACCGGTGGTGGATCATCGGCAGCGCGTTCACGAACCCGGCGTCCTCGGAGGTGCCCGTGATGGTGAACGTCGCGTCGATCAGGCGACGGCCGTACGCGGCGCACGTGGCACCGAAGCGTCCGCCCGGCTCGAGCCGCGGACCCGCCTTGCCGACCCGCACCGCACGGGTGAGGTACAGCTCGCCCATCTTCTTCGGGTAGCCCTGGTGGTGGCCACGCACCATGGCGAAATCCTTGTCGACCCAGATGTAGACGCAGCGGCTGTAGTGCTTGCCCTGGTACTTGCAGCGCACGACCACGAAGGTCTCCATGTACTGGCTGCGCACCGGGTCGAGCAGCTCCTGCATGTCGTCACGGCAGCTCTGCCAGTCGGCCCAGATCACCGCGACGGCGCCCGGGTCGTCGTCGGCGAGCTCGAGCGGGGCCGGCAGCAGCTCGGCGACCGCGGCGGGATCGGTGCGGTACTCGATGGTGAGCATCTGCCCGCTGTAGTGCCACGGCGGCGAGGGCACCAACGACGACTTCCCTGTCGCGCTGCGGGGGAACATGAATCCGGCGGTCATGGTGGCCGATCATAATCATTAGGATCCAAACGAAAATCACGCGGCGTCGTTCTGCGACACCACGCGACCGCCACCTGCCACCACACGTCAGACCGAGACATCGACGACATCGCCCGGGAGTCACCACCATGGCACGCTTCAGCCGCATCCTGCTCGAGGGGTCCGTCACCACGGTGACGCCCGATGGCGACGACCTCGTGGCGGCCGACGGCCGACGCATCGCCGAGGCCGACGCGATCTACCTCCCCCCGAGCGAGCCCTCCAAGATCCTCTGCGTCCACCTCAACCACGTCAGCCGCGTGCAGGAGTTCCAGATCCAGCTCACCAAGACGCCCACCTACTTCCAGAAGCCGACCTCCGCGCTGAACGGACATCGAGGCCACGTGGTGCGGCCCGAGCGATGCAAGTGGCTCAACTACGAGGGCGAGGTCGTGATCGTGATCGGCCGCCCGTGTCGCAACGTGAGTCAGGCCGAGGCGGGCGACTACATCGCCGGATACACGATCGGCAACGACTACGGGTTGCACGACTTCCGCGACACCGACGCCGGGTCGATGCTCCGCGTGAAGGGCAGCGACACGCTGTGCCCCGTCGGCCCGACGCTCGTCACCGACTGGGACTTCCATCACAAGCGCATCCGCACCATCGTCAACGGTGAGGTGCGCCAGGACGGCAACACCGACGAGATGACGTGGGACATGCACTACCTCGTCGCCGACCTGGCCAGAACCATCACGTTGCTGCCGGGCGACATGATCTTCTCGGGCACGCCCGCGTACAGCCGGCCGGTGCAGCCGGGCGACGTGGTCACGGTCGAGGTCGAGGGCCTCGGCGAGCTCACCAACACCATCGTCAGCGGTCCCACGCCGATCCGCGACGACGTCGGCCACCAGCCCACCGAGAGCGAAGAGGTGCTGTCGACGGCCCTCGGTGGCGACTGGGAGTTCCGCGGGATCCGTCCGCCCCGACGCTGACCCCGCCGCGTGCGCATTGCGCACTCGCGCCACTACTCTCTGCAGGGTGCGGTTGCAGATGAGAACGATGTGTGGTCACGCGCCCAGGCGGGCCCGGACCGGAGTCCTGTCCAGCGTCCTGTCGAGAGCCTTCACGGCGGCGGTGCTCGCGGGCACGGCAGCGACCGTCGTCGCCCTCCCCGCCCCGCTCGGAGGTGCGAGCGCGCACGCGGCCCCCGGCGACACCACCCGCTTCGTCGCCCTGCCGTCGCCGACCCGTCTTCTCGACACCCGCGACGCCGGCACCCCGGTGCCGGCAGGTGGCACCGTGTCCGTCCGCGTCGCCGGGGCCGCACCCCTGCCGGCCGTCGAGACCGCTCGAGCCGCCGTGCTCAACATCACCGTCGTCGGCACGGCCGGCGTCGGCTTCTGGACCGCCTTCCCGCACGGCTCGCCGATGCCCACGGCATCGAACCTCAACGTCGACGAGCGCTGGTCACTGCTCGGCGACGGCCTCGCGATCCCCAACCTCGTCACGGTGCCCGTGGGCGCGGACGGCCTCGTCGACGTCTTCAGCCAGAAGGGCGGTCACCTCGTCGTCGACATGCTCGGCACGTACGAGTTGAGCGGCGCCACCAGCGCCGGCCGGTTCCAGCCGCTCGCCAGCCCCCGGCGCGTGCTCGACACCCGCGAGTTCCTCACGCTCGTGCCGCAGTCGGTCACCGAGGTCCGTGTCCCGGAAGCCGCCGGTGCGGCCGCCGTCGTGCTCAACGTCACGACCATCGGGTCGGCGCCCGGCTACTGGACGGTCTACCCGGTGAACAGCGCGCCGCCGACCGCGGCGAACCTCAACTCGCTGTACACGTTCCACGTCTCGGCCAACCAGGTCATCGTCCCCGTCGACGCCGAAGGTGACTTCGCGGTGTTCAGCCAGAGCGGTGGCCACCTCGTCATCGACCTCGTCGGGACGATCACCGGGCCGTCGGCACCGGTGTCGACCGACGGGCTGTTCGTCCCGCTGAGCTCGCCGACCCGCTTCCTCGACACACGGGCTCAGGCGCTCAACCCGCTCGGCGGCGCGCAGATGCCGCTGCCGGTCTGGAACGTCGAGGTGCCGGTGAGCACCAACCCGGCGATCGGCCGCACCGACGTCGCTGCACTGTCGCTCAACATCACCGCCACCGATTCGCTGGCGGGCGGCTACGTGTCGGTCTCGCCCGCCGGATCCAACGACCCGTCGAACAAGAGCCGTGGCACGAGCACCCTCAACGTGGTGCGTGCCGCGCAGACGCTGCCGAACCACGCCACGGTCGCGGTGTCGGCCCGAGGGTTCGACGTCTTCACCCAGACCGGTGCCCACCTCGTGGCCGACGTCGCCGGCTACTACCTCGGCACGCCGGTGCCCGCACCGTTCGGGGCGCCGAGCAACACCAGGCCGACGGTGGCCGCCGGGTGCCTGGCCCCACCGACGTCGCCGGTCGCCGCCGTGGTCAACGGGTCGAGCACGTCGACCGTCGCACGAGGCCAGCAGCGGCTCCTCGAGCTCGGCTACTGGTTGAGCGCCGCCGACGGGTCGTACGGGCTCACCACCCGACAGGCCGTCATGGCGTTCCAGAAGTGGTCGGGCCTGTCCCCGTCGGGCAACCTCGACGAGGTGACCGCCGCGGCGCTCAACACGGTGCAGTGCCGGCCGACGACGGGCGTCACGGGCGACCTGCTGCTGATCGACAAGGGCAAGCAGCTCGGCATGGTCGTGCGGGGCGGCAAGGCCGAATGGGTCGTCAACGTCTCGACCGGCGGCGACTACCCGTACACCTGGCGGGACAAGAACGGCAACCTGATCCCCGACCAGGCGATCACGCCCAGCGGGACTCACAAGGTGTACCGGGTGAGCGACGACCCGCGCTACGAGGGGTCACTCGGCGTGCTGTACCGGCCGAGGTTCTTCATCCGCGGTGTGGCGGTCCACGGCTACAGCAGCGTCCCGAACTACCCCGCCTCGCACGGCTGTGTCCGCGTCACCAACCAGGCGATGGACATGCTCTGGGCCACGAACGCGATGCCCATGGGCTCCACCGTGCTCGTTCGCGACTGACCCGAACGCCGCGGTTCGAACCCGTCGTCAGAACGAGCCGCCGACGAGCTCCCGGCCGTCACCGAGCATCTCGACCGAACAGTCGACTCCGGCGCGGACGCAGCGGTCGATCCAGACCTGCTCGACGGCAGGGTCCCACCCGTTCCACCAATCGGCGTGACCCGACCATCCGGCGACGCCACCGTCGTACATGTCGCTGGCGAGACGCCATGCGCCGTTGCCGCCGGCGGGAACCGGCCAGTAGAAGTTCATCGTCACCTGGGGGACGGCGACCGGGTGCGAGGCCGGACAGCCGGTGCCGTCGGCCCACGCCATGTGGCTCTGGTGGTCCGCCGAATCGAGGTCGCGACCGTTCCAGCACTGCGGGAAGGCCAGCGTCAGACGGACGAACTGGCCCGGTGCGCATTGCTGCATGCCCGGGCTGAACTCGGTGCCGTTGCCGGTCGAGTCGAAGCCGCAGTTCCAGTTGACCGGCCGACGCCAGCTCGGGGCGGGATCGGGTGACGTCGCGGTCGAACGGCCGGAGATCATCCGCAGACCCGGCGGGAACGCCTGGATCTCCGACGGGCTCACACCGAGGTAGCCGGACTTGTAGTAGCTGATGAGGAACGCCGGTTCGATCGCGGCACCCGTCGAGGTGTCGATCATCGACGGCACCCAGTAGGCGCTGCGGTTGGCCGTGCCGCCACGACAGGTCGATCCCCCGCTCCCGGCGATCGTCGCCGCCGTGGAGAACGCGTCGACACCGGCGTTACCGAAGAAGGTGTGCAGATGGGATCCACCCGGCCGCCCCGGCGCGACGATCGGATCGTCGAAGGCCATGTGCGACATGCCGCAGAAGGTGCGGAACGCACCGACACCGTCGGTGACGGTGGGGGTCCGTGACGAGGCGGCGATGGTCGGGCCCCCGGTGCCGGCCGTGCCCGCCGGCAGCGAGCGGACATCGATGAACGGGCCACCGTTCGTCCCCGTCGGCGACGACGCCGGGACGGTGACCGGCGGCCGGGTGGCGGTCGTCGGCGGGGTCGCGGTCGTCGGCGGGGTCGCTGGGGTCGCTGGGGTCGCGGTCGTTGCGGGTGCCGGGACGGTGAGGCTCGGCGGAGCGGTCGTCGGCGCGGCCGTGGCCACGGGCGACGACGAGGGAACGGGTGGCAGGCCCGTCGCCGCCACGGTCGTCGTGGTCGACACCGACGACGCGGGAGACGCGGGAGACGCGGGAGGCGCGGGAGACGTCGGATTCATGGTGGTCGACGTGGACCTGGACGTGCCCCCGACGCTCGCGGCCGACACCATCGGTGAGGTCGTCGTCGAGATCGTCGGTGAGATCGTCGGTGAGCTCGACGACACGGGCGTCGAGACAGGCGTCGACGCCGGTGGGGCGGTCGATCGTGGGGCGGTCGACGGCGTGACGGTCGACGGCGTGACGGTCGACGGCGGGAGCGACACAACCGCACCGCTCACCGTGACGATCGGTGCCGCGGGTGCAACCGGTGCAGCGGGGGTCGGTTCGCTCACGCCAGATGCCGGGACGACCGCCGGGACGACCGGCGGGGCGACGGTCCCGGATCCGACGGGGGAACTCGAGGCGACCGCCCCGGCGGGCACCGGCACCGACTCCGCCCGCGGTGAGGCGGCGACGTCACCGCCCACCGGCGTCCCCGGTACCGGTTGGAAGCCCGGCGCCGCAGCACCCGGGTCCGACAGATCGACCATCGACGGCACACCCGCGTCGGCTCCCGACGTGTCGACGAGCCCACCGTCGACGCCGGCGTCGTCGATCGACCCGCCCGGCACGGGACCGGGATCCGCATTCCGGACCGTCCGGGTGGGCGCGTCGCTCGCGAGGCCGAGCACACCCGAGAACATGTGCAGCATCAGCCCGCACACGACCACCGAGACGACCACGCGGATCCGCGTCATGAGGATGCCCCCACCGTCGGCGTCCGGGGCGTGCGCGCGCTGGTCATCATGCGCCACCGACGGCAGCCGCGGGCGAACGACGGCGCGCCCAGCGAGCGACCGCGTCGATCGTGTCGGCGCGGTCCATCACGTACGAACCGGCCCCGCCGAACACCTCCGCGTGCACCGTCCGGACGTCGGTGCCACGTCGGACACGTGTCGACACGCCGCCGTCTGAACGATCCCAGGTCTGGTCGAGCGCCGGGACGGCCAACTCGGTGCCGAAGCAGACCCGGGCGAGCTCGGGCGCCGGCACCGGTTCGCCGACCAGATTCACGAGCGGAAGCCCCGCTGACACGGCTCGATCGAGATCGCTCGCGAGTCGCGACGCGTCGTAGCACTGCAGCGCCGCATCGAGGGGCAGTCCGGACGGCATCGATCCCCGTTCGAGCGCGACGAGTTCCGAGGGGCCCTGCAGCCAGGATCCGAACACCAGCGGCACGCGCAGCACCACCACGCTCGGGTGATGCTCGCGGAGCTTCTGCTCGAACCAGTACCGGTGACGGGCCCACGACTCGCCGCCCACGGCATCGACGTCGGACGTCTCGTCGGCGACGGGGAGCTCGCCGTAGACCGCGACCGTCGACAACACCACCAGATGCCGGGTTCGCACGTGCGACAGCACCCGGGCGAGTTGGATGAGCTCCCGGTGATCCTGTTCCGGGTCGACCTGGCCGTCCCGATCGAGGGGGACACCGGGCACAGCGCACACGATCAGGTCGTGCCGATCGTCGAGCAGTGTCGTCAGATCCTGTCGATGCACCTCGACGTCGAAGCGCATCTGGGCGCGAAGACTCGCGGTGAGCGGACTCCGGCTCCCGGCGAGCGCGCGTCTCGTGACGAACATGCGGCGGACCGTACCGATGGGGTCTGTCAGCGGGTTTGCCGACGTGTGTCACCCCATCGTCGCGAGGGTGAACAGTCGGGGTCGGCCGTTCGCGGGTGACCGTTGCGGACCACCCGATGCAGGCCACTCACCTCGGATAACCTCGGTGGCGTGTGAAACGGGTCCCGTGAGGCTCGTACACGGAGGAGTACGACGTGGCCGCTCAAGGCGCGCGACAGGTGATGTCGTCCGACGACGTCCGGCGGGCGATCACCCGCATCGGTCACGAGATCGTCGAACGCAACCACGGCACCGACGGGGTCGTGCTGGTGGGGCTGCAGCGGGGCGGTGTCTGGATCGCCCAGCAGTTGCAGGCCTCGCTCGCCCGCATCGACGGCGTCGGCGAGGTCCCGCTCGGCGCCCTCGACGTGAGCTTCTACCGCGACGACGTCGGCATCCGCCCGATCGTCCCCGGCAGCGTCACCGACCTTCCCGGCACCCTCGACGGGGCGAACGTCGTGCTCGTCGACGACGTCCTCTTCACCGGGCGCACCGTCCGCGCAGCACTCGACGCACTCGGCGATCACGGTCGCCCCCGCACGGTGCAACTGGCGGTCATCGTCGATCGCGGTCATCGCGAACTGCCGATCCGTCCCGACTACGTGGGCAAGAACCTGCCCACATCACGGCACGAGACCGTCGTCGTCACCGCCGCGGGGGTCGAGCTCGCATGAAGCACCTGCTCGACATGGGCCACCTCGACGCCATGCAGATCCACCACCTGCTCGACCTCACCGACCACATGGTCGAGATCAACCAGCGCCCCATGCCGAAGGTGCCGGCGCTGCGCGGCAAGACCGTGGTCAATCTGTTCTTCGAGGACTCCACGCGCACCCGCACCAGCTTCGACACGGCGGCACGACGACTCAGCGCCGACGTGATGAACTTCGCCGTCTCGTCGAGCAGCGTCAACAAGGGCGAGAGCCTGCGCGACACGATCGAGACGATCACCGCGATGGGCGTCGATGCGTTCGTGGTGCGCCACGCCTCCAGCGGCGCCCCACACCAGATCACCCAGTGGACGACGGCCTCGATCGTGAACGCCGGCGACGGCTGGCACCAGCACCCCACACAGGCGCTGCTCGACTGCTACACGATCCGCACCCGGCTCAACCGCACGACGGGTTTCGACGGCCTCCACATCGCGATCGTCGGCGACATCAAGCACAGCCGCGTGGCACGCAGCGACGTGCAGGCGTTCAACGCACTCGGCGCACGCGTCACGCTCGTCGCACCACCGACACTGCTGCCGCCCGACATCTCGACCTGGCCGGTCGAGGTGAGCCACGACCTCGATGGCCTCATCGGTTCGCTCGACGTGCTGTACCTGCTCCGCATGCAACGCGAGCGCATGCGCGACGCCCTCGTGCCGTCGCTGCGTGAGTACACGACGCTCTACGGCCTCACGCCGGCACGGGCGGCGCGGCTGCAGGAACACGCCCTCGTGATGCACCCTGGCCCGATGAACCGCGGCGTGGAGATGGCCGTCGATCCGGCCGAGCTCCCCGGTTCCACCGTGCTACACCAGGTCGCCAACGGCGTCGCGGTGCGCATGGCGGTGCTGTTCGAACTGCTCGGCAGCGGCGGCGAGATGACCGCCGACACCGCCGCCGATTCCCCCGACCCCTCCCAGGCAGGACCTCGATCGTGACCAACCTCCTGATCACCAACGGCACCGTGCTCGACCAGCAGGGCGAGCGACGCGCCGACGTCGCCGTCGCCGACGGTGTCATCGTCGCGGTCGGCACCGCGACCGACGCGTCCGACGCGCTCGCCGCCCGTCAGGCGCTCGACGACGCCATCGTGCTCGATGCCACCGGCTGCATCGTGTCGCCGGGGTTCGTCGACCTCCACGTCCACCTCCGCGAACCCGGACGCGAAGAGGCGGAGACGATCGAGACCGGCAGCCGAGCAGCCGCGCTCGGCGGCTTCACCGCCGTCGTCGCGATGCCCAACACCGACCCGGCCCACGACTCGCTGCCGACGATCGAGTTCGTCCGCACCCAGGCAGCCCGCGCCGGACTGTGCGAGGTGGCCCCGGCCGGCTGCATCACCCTCGCCCGCGCCGGCGAGCAGCTCGCGCCGCTCGGCGAGCTCGCCGCAGCCGGCGTGCGCCTGTTCACCGACGACGGCAACGGCGTGCAGGATCCCGCGCTGATGCGACGAGCCCTCGAGTACGCGCGCCCGCTCGGCATCACGCTCGCCCAGCACTGCGAGGTCGCCAGCCTCACCAAGGGCGCCGTCATGCACGAGGGCTCGTGCTGCAGCCACCTGGGTCTGCCCGGCTGGCCGGCGCTCGCCGAGGAGCTGATGGTGCACCGCGACATCGAGTTGGCCCGCCTCACCGGCGCACCGGTGCACTTCCTGCACCTGTCGACCGCACGCAGCGTCGAACTCGTCCGCGCCGCCAAGGCCGAGGGGCTCCCGGTCACCTCCGAGGCGGCACCCCATCACTTCACGCTGACCGACGAGATGCTGGTCGGCTTCGACGCCGTCTACAAGGTGAACCCGCCGCTGCGCACCCCCGCCGACATCGCCGCGATCAAGGCCGGTCTCCGCGACGGCACGATCGATGCGATCGCCACCGACCATGCGCCGCACCCGCCGGAGTCGAAGGAGGCACCGCTCGACCAGGCGCCGCCGGGCATGCTCGGCCTCGAGACCGCGCTGGCATTGTCGATCACCGAACTCGACATGCCGCTGGCCGACATCGTGGCCGCGCTGAGCTGGAAGCCGGCCCGGATCGCCCATCTCGATGCCCGTCACGGCCGCCCCGTCGCCGTCGGCGAGCCGGCCAATCTCGCGGTGTTCGACCCGGCGGCGGAGTGGACGGTCGTGCCGGCGAAGCTCGCCAGCAAGAGTCGCAACACCCCGTACGCCGGACGCACGCTGCGCGGCAAGGTGCGCCACACCATCTACGGCGGTGTGCCCGTCGTGATCGACAGCGTCGCCCAGCGCTGATCAGCCCTCTGATCAGCCCTGATCAGCGGGACACTCGCCGGCGGATCAGAGCTTGGTGAGGATCTCCGGCCCGCGGGTCGTCACGAGCACGGTGTGCTCGACGTGGGCCGCTCGCGACCCGTCGGCGGTGACCACCGTCCAACCGTCGTCGAGCTCGGTCACGTCGTCGCGTCCGCCGGCGATGAGCATCGGCTCGAGTGCGAGCACTCCGCCGGCCACCAGCTTCGGTCCCTTGCCGCGGCGGCCACGGTTGGGCACGTCGGGCTCCTCGTGCATCGCCCGGCCGATCCCGTGTCCGCAGTAGTCACGAGGCGAGCCGAACCCTGCGGCTGTGACCACGGCGGCGATCGCGGCCCCGATGTCACCGACATGGGCGCCCGGATGCATCACCGACATGCCCGCCATGAGCGCTTGTTCAGCGACGTGCACGAGCCGCTTGTCCTCGTCGCTCGTGGTCCCGACGCCCATCGTGAACGCGGCGTCGCCGTGCCAACCGTCGACGATCGCGCCGCAGTCGATCGACACGAGGTCGCCCTCGAGCAGTTCACGGTCGCCGGGGATCCCGTGGATCACCTCGTCGTTCACCGAGGCACAGATGACCGCCGGGAACCCGTGGTAGCCGAGGAAGTTGCTGGTCGCGCCACGGCGGCCGAGCACGTCACGTGCCACCCGGTCGAGTTCGCCCGTGGTGACGCCCGGTCGCACCGCCTCGCGGATCGCCTGGTGCATCTCGGCAACGACACGGCCCGCCTTGCGCATGGCCGCGAGGTCGTGGTCGCGTCGGGTCGGCAGTTGCCGCACCCGGTCAGCCCTTCCGCGACGCGTCGACGGCCGCGGTGAGCAGGGTGAACACCCCGTCGGGCGTGCCGACACCGTCGACGACGACCAGCCTGCCGAGCTTCTCGTAGTGCTCGATCAGCGGCGACGTCTGCTCCTCGTACAGGTCGAGGCGCCGGTTGATCGCGTCCGTGGTGTCGTCGTCGCGCTGCATCACGTCGCCACCGCACACGTCGCAGATCCACGGCACGTGCTCACGGCCGGTCGCGATGTAGTTGGTGCCGCAGTCGCGGCACACCCGGCGGGACGAGATGCGCTCGAGCACCAGATCGCGCGGGACGTCGAGGTCGAGGACCACGTCGATCGGCCGCTCCGCGGTGATCCGGTCGAGCTCGAGGGCCTGGCCGACGGTGCGGGGGAACCCGTCGAGGATGTATCCACGGGTCCGGGCGTCGTCACGGCTCAGCCGCTCGGCCACGATCCCGATCATGATCTCGTCGCCCACGAGGCCACCGGCGTCCATGACCTGCTTGGCCATCACGCCCAACTCGGTCCCTTCGCGCACGGCGGATCGGAGCATGTCGCCGGTGGAGATGTGGGGCACCACGAAATGTCGCGACAAGCGCACGCATTGCGTGCCTTTGCCGGCGCCCTGCCGACCGAGGATGATGAGTCGTGCACCCGGGATCATTGGTTCAGCAGCCCCCACCGTGGTGCAGGGCAGCCATCACTTCAGGAATCCCTCATAGTTGCGCAGCATGAGCTGGGCGTCGATCTGGCGCATCAGTTCGAGTGCCACGCCGACGGCGATGAGCACGGTCGTACCGGCGAAGGGGAAGCTCTGGACATCGCCGGCCCACAACAGCAGGTACGGCAGGATCGCGATGATCGCCACGAAGACCGCGCCGGGCAACGTGATCCGGTTGACGGCCTTGGCGAGGTACCGCTCGGTCTGCGGTCCGGGACGGATACCGGGGATGAAACCACCCTGACGACGCAGCTGGTCGGCCTGGCGGATCGGGTCGAACGCAATGGAGTTGTAGAAGTAGGCGAAGGCCACGATCAGCAGCGAGAAGATCGTGATGTACACGATGTTCTGGCTGTTCACGATGTAGGTGTCGACGAAGTCGACGATCGAGCCACGCCAGCCCTCACCGCTGCCGAGCATGTTCGACATCAACACCGGCAGCAGCAGCACCGAGCTCGCGAAGATGATCGGCACGATGCCGCTCTGGTTCACCTTCAGCGGGATGTAGGTGTTCTGGCCGCCGTACATGCGCCGACCCACCACTCGCTTGGCGAACTGCACCGGAATGCGTCGCTGGGCGAGTTCGACCCGGACGACGGCGATCACGATGCCCACGCTGAGCAGGCACAAGATCGCGAACACGAACCACTTCTTGCTCTGCAGGATCGAGTAGTAGCTGTAGGGCAGATCGCTCACGACCGAGGCCATGATGATCATGCTCATCCCGTTGCCGATGCCGCGCTGGCTGATCAGTTCACCCAACCACATGATCATCGCGGTGCCGGCGACGAGGGTGAGGATGACGAGGAATCCGCGGGGCCACATGCCGTCGGGCAGCAACCGGACGTTGGGCACCGACTGGGCGGCGCCGAAGAATGCGCTGCCGCGGCCCTGGCCGAAGATGAAGGTGAGGCCGGTGGCCTGCAGCGTCGCGATGGCGATGGCCAGATACCGCGTGTACTGCGTGATCTTGCGCTGGCCGACCGCGCCCTGCTGCTGCAGCTGCTCGAGCTTGGGGATCACGACGCCGAGCACCTGCATGATGATGCTGGCGGTGATGTACGGCATGATGCCGAGCGCGAAGATCGAGAAGCTGCCGAAGGCACCGCCCGAGAACAGGTTCAAGAACCCGAGGGCGCCCTGCGAGCGGACACCTTCCTCGAACTGCTTCACCGCATCGGCGTCGATGCCGGGCACGCGGATGGCCACACCCAGTCGGTAGATCGCGACGATCCCGAACGTGAACAGGATCTTGTTGCGCAGATCGGGGACCTTGACGATGTTCTTGATGTTCGAGAACACAAGGCTCCTTGGGAGGCGGTCGAGGCGGCGGTGTTCGGAAGGGTGCCGGAGGCGGAAACGACGGGGTGATGTTAGGACCTGGACGCTCCCGAGGAGCGCCAGGTCCGTCTACATCGAACGGAACCGAGCGACGATCACCGGTTCTAGCGGTTCTAGCGGTTCTAGCGGTTCTAGCGGTTCTAGCGGTTCTAGCGGTTGGTGAACTGGTTGCCCTGCACCGGCGGGCGACCGGACTTGAAGGGCAGCGGGATGATGGTGACCGAACCGCCGGCAGCCTCGATGGCAGCCTGGGCCGCCTTCGACACCCCATGGGCGGTGACGTCGACCTTTGCGGTGATCTCGCCGCGGGCGAGCACCTTCACGAAGGTGCCCTTGCGGACGAGACCGCTGGCCACGAGCACCTCGGGACCGACGGCCGACTCGCCGAGGGCGGCGACCTGGTCGAGGTTGACCGGCGAGTACTCCACGCGGAAGGGGTTGTTGAAGCCCTTCAGCTTGGGGACACGCTGCTTGAGCGGCATCTGGCCGCCTTCGAAGCCACGTGCGACCTTGCCGCGACCACGAGAGTGCTGACCCTTGGTACCGGCGCCGGCGGTCTTGCCGCCCTTGCCGCCGATGCCGCGACCGACGCGCTTCTTGGCCTTGTTGGACCCCGGTGCGGGTGAGAGTTCGTCGACGCGCATCAGTTGTTCTCCTGAACTTCGATCAGGTGGGGCACGCGAGCGAGCATGCCGCGGATCTCGGGGCGGTCGGGCAGGGTGTTGACGTTGCCGATCCTGCCGAGACCGAGCGCGCGGAGCGTGCCGACGGCCTTGGGCTTGTTGGCGATCGCCGAACGGACCTGCTTGACCGTGAGGGTCTTCTCACCCTCGTAGGTGTTGGGCTTGCGACCGGGCATCAGTGGGTCTCCCCTGCGGCGCGCGCCTTCTGGCGCTCGTTGTACGAGTTGAGCACGCCCTTGGGCACGAAGTCCTCGGCGGCAAGACCACGGCGGGCCGCGACGACGTCGGGGCGCTGCAGCGACTTGAGGCCGTTGATCGTGGCGCGGGCGACGTTGATGGCGTTCGACGAGCCGAGCGACTTGCACAGCACGTCGTGGACGCCGGCCTCTTCGAGGATGATGCGGGCGGCGCCACCGGCGATCACACCGGTACCGGCGGCAGCGGGCTTCATCAGCACGCGACCGGCGGAGTTGATGCCGATGATCGGGTGGGTGATGGTGCTGCCGGCCAGCGGCACGTCGAACAGGTTGCGCTTGGCCTCTTCGGTGCCCTTCTGGATCGCCAGTGGCACTTCCTTGGCCTTGCCGTACCCGAGGCCGACGCGACCGTTGCCGTCACCCACCACGACGAGCGCGGTGAAGCTGAAGCGACGGCCACCCTTGACGACCTTGGCGACGCGGTTGATGGTGATGACGCGAGATTCGCGGAGACCGTTCGGGTCCGGCGTGGGCTCGTTGCCACCGCGGTTGTCGCGGTTGCCGTAGTTGCTGGGACCAGCCATCAGAACTCCAAACCTGCTTCACGAGCTGCGGTGGCGACCGCAGCGATCCGACCGTGGTAGGCGAAGCCACCGCGGTCGAACACGACCTTGTCGACGCCGGCGGCCTTGGCCCGCTCGGCGACCAGCTGACCCAAGCGGGTGGCGGCCTCGACGTTCGAGCCACGACCGGCCGCACGCTGCGTGGCCTCGTTGCTCGACGCCGATGCGATGGTCACGCCGAGATCGTCGTCGATGACCTGCAACACCAGGTGCTTGTTGGAACGGTAGACCGCGAGGCGGGGACGCTGCGCGGTGCCGTGGATCTTCTTGCGCACGCGGCGATGGCGGATGAGCCGGCCTTCGCGGCGCTTCTGAGCGACCTTCGTCATGGCGTCCTCACTTCTTTCCGGTCTTGCCGGCCTTGCGCAAGACCTTCTCGCCGAGGTAGCGAACGCCCTTGCCCTTGTAGGGCTCGGGCTTGCGGATGGAACGGATGTTGGCGGCCACCTGGCCGACGACTTCCTTGTCGATGCCCTTCACGATGATGCGGGTCTGCGACGGGGTCTCGAACGTGATGCCCTCGGGGGCGTTCACGACGACCGGGTGGCTGAACCCGAGCGCGAGGCGCAACGTGGTGGGGCCCTGGGCCTCGGCGCGGTAGCCGACGCCGATGATCTCGAGCTCCTTGGTGAAGCCGTCGGTGACACCGACGACCATGTTGCTCACCAGGGTGCGCGTGAGGCCGTGGAGCGAGCGATTCTCGCGGGCGTCGTCGGGACGCTCCACGATGAGCTGGCCCTCGTCGTGACGGACGGTGATCGCGCCGGGAACGGTGCGGCTGAGGGTGCCCTTCGGGCCCTTCACGGTGACGTCGGGGCCAGCGATGCTGACGTCGACGCCGCCGGGAACGGCGATGGGGGCCTTACCGATGCGGGACATAGGAGGTCTCCTCGATCACCAGACGTAGCAGAGGACTTCGCCGCCCACGTTGCGCTTGCGCGCATCGCGGTCGGTCATGAGCCCGTTGCTGGTGGACAGGACGGCAACACCCAGACCGCCGAGCACGCGAGGGATCGCGTTGCCCTTGCGGTAGACCCGCAGGCCCGGGGTGGAGATGCGACGGAGACCCGAGATCGTGCGGTGACGATCGGCCGAGTACTTCATCTGGATGGTGAGCACGTCGCCAGGGCCCGAGGTGGACGGCGCCACGGCGAAACCGCCGATGTAGCCCTCCTTCTCGAGGATCTTCGCGAGTGCGACCTTCTGCTTGCTGCAGGGCATGCGGACCTCGTCGTGCATCGCCGTGTTGGCGTTGCGGATACGGGTGAGCATGTCGGCGATGGGATCAGTGAGCATGATTCCTCCTCACCAGCTGGCCTTGGTCAGACCCGGGATCTCGCCTGCGTGAGCCATCTCACGGAGGCAGATCCGGCACAGGCCGAACTGGCGGTAGACGGAACGGGCGCGACCACAACGGCGGCAACGGGTATAGCCGCGCACCTTGTACTTGGGCTTGGCGTTCGCCTTGTTGATCTGGGACTTCTTTGCCATCTCGATGCCCTTCCCTTACTTCTTCTTCTTCGCGGGCTTGGCGGCACCCTTGCCACCACGCACCGGGCCACGACGCTTGATCTTCTTCGGAGCGGCATCCGCATCGGTGCCGCGCTTGAACGGGAAGCCGAACGCATCGAGGAGGGCCTTGCCCTGCTCGTTGGTGGCCGCCGTCGTCACGATGGTGATGTCCATGCCGCGAGGACTGTCGATCTTGTCGTAGTCGATCTCGGGGAACACCGTCTGCTCGTTCAGACCGAAGGTGTAGTTGCCACGTCCGTCCCAGCTGTGTGCCGGCAGGCCGCGGAAGTCACGGATACGGGGGATGGCCACGGCGATCAGGCGGTCGAGGAACTCCCACATGCGGTCGCCGCGGAGCGTGACCTTGCAGCCGATGGACTGACCCTCGCGCAGCTTGAAGCTGGCGACGGAGGTCCGGGCCTTGGTGACGATCGGCTTCTGACCCGAGATCTGGGTGAGGTCACGAACGGCGCCCTCCAGCAGCGAGGGCTGCTGGGTCGCCTTGCCGACACCCATGTTGATCACGATCTTCTCGAGCTTCGGCACCTGCATCACGTTGGCCAGGCCGAGCTGCGTGAGCAGCGCGCCCTTGACCTCGTCGTTGTACTTCTGCTTCAGCCGCGGTGCGGTTCCCACAGTTTGTGTTTCAGTGCTCACCCGATCACCTCTCCGGTGCGCTTGGCGACTCGAACCTTCTTGCCGTCCGCTCCGGTCTGGTAGCCGACACGGGTCGGCTTGCCCTTGTGGACGAGCATCACGTTGCTCGCGTCGACCGGCATGTCGCGGTCGATGATGCCGCCCTGCTGGGTGGCGCTGCGAGCCTTCTGGTGCTTCTTGGCGGTGTTGACGCCGGTGACGATCACCTTGTTGTCGGTGGGGAAGACCTGGGCGACTTCGCCCTCCTTGCCCTTGTCCTTGCCGGCGATGACCACCACGGTGTCACCCTTCTTCAGCTTCATCTTGTTGCCGGCCATTGTCAGAGCACCTCCGGAGCCAGGGAGACGATGCGCATGAACTTCTTGTCACGCAGCTCACGACCGACGGGGCCGAAGATGCGCGTGCCACGCGGGGTGAGGTCGTCCTTGATGATGACGGCCGCGTTCTCGTCGAAACGGATATAGCTGCCGTCGGGACGGCGCTTCTCCTTCTTCACACGGACGACGACGCACTTGACGACGTCGCCCTTCTTCACGGCGGCGCCGGGGATCGCATCCTTCACGGCGGCGACGAAGATGTCACCGATCGACGCATAGCGACGACGGGTGCCGCCCAGCACCTTGATGCAGAGCACTTCCTTGGCGCCGCTGTTGTCGGCGACGCGGAGACGGGATTCCTGCTGGATCACTTGGCACGCTCCAGGACTTCGATGACGCGCCAGCGCTTGGACTTGCTGAGCGGACGGGTCTCCATCACGCGGACCTTGTCGCCGATGTTGACGTCGTTGGTCTCGTCGTGGGCGTACAGCTTCTTCGTGCGGAGCATGAACTTGCCGTACTTCGGGTGGCGCACGCGCTCGACGACGGCGACGACGGCGGTCTTCTCCATCTTGTTGGAGACGACCACGCCCTCGCGGGTCTTGCGAGCGTGGCGGGCCTCGCCCTGCTCAGCTGCGGTAGCTGCGGCGGCTGGGGTGGTGGTTTCTTCGGCCATGGGTCACTTCCCGCTCTCGGCGGCAGCGATCTCGCGCTGACGGATGTAGGTGTTGATGCGGCCGATCTGGCGCCGCACCGTGCGGATCTCGGCGTTGTTGTCGAGCTGACCGGTCGCGTTGCGGAAGCGCAGGTTCAGCGCCTCCTGCTTCGTCGCGCGCAGCTCGTCGACCAGTGCCGACAGGGAGAGCTCGGAGAGCTCTGCGTTCGAGCGGGCCATCAGTAGATCTCCTCGCGGGTGATGATGCGAGCCTTGATCGGGAGCTTCTGGATCGCCTTGTTCATGGCGGCCTTGGCCGTCTCCTCGTTCGGGAACGAGAGCTCGAACAGGACGCGACCCGGCTTCACGACGGCCACCCAGAACTCCGGGTTGCCCTTGCCGGAACCCATGCGGGTCTCGGCCGGCTTCTTCGTGACGGGCTTGTCGGGGAAGACGTTGATCCACACCTTGCCACCGCGCTTGATGGCGCGGGTCATGGCGATACGTGCTGCTTCGATCTGGCGGGCGGTCAGCCAGCCCGGCTCGAGTGCCTGGATCCCGTACTCACCGAAGGCGAGGTTGGCCCCGCCCTTGGTGAGACCGGTGGTGCGGCCCCGGTGGTGCTTGCGGTGTGCGACTTTGCGCGGCATCAACATGGTCAGTCCTCCCCACGGAAGTGAGGTGCTTCGTGCCCTTCGTGGGTACGCCGAGCGATGTCTTCTTCTTCGTCCAGCAGCTTCTCGAGCTCGGGATCGGCTTCCTTGATGAGCGGCGTGGCCTCGGGCTCGATCTCGTCGAGCTTGCGGGGGCCGGCCGAGCTGACCACGCGGCGCGGGGCCGCGGTGCCGGAGGTCTCGCCGACGGCCATGGCCGCCTCGCGAGCGATCTTGTCGTCGGTCTGGGCCTTGTACGGGACGATGTCGCCCTTGTAGATCCAGACCTTGACGCCGACGCGTCCGCTCGAGGTGCGGGCCTCGCGCATGCCGTAGTCGATGTCGGCGCGCAGCGTGTGCAGCGGCACCCGACCTTCGCGGTACCACTCGGTGCGGCTCATCTCGGCGCCGCCGAGGCGACCCGAGCACTGCACGCGGATGCCGAGGGCACCGGCGCGCTGTGCGTTCTGCACCGCACGCTTCATGGCACGACGGAAGGCGATGCGGTTGACCAGCTGATCGGCAACACCCTGGGCGATGAGTGCTGCGTCGAGCTCGGGGCTCTTGATCTCGACGATGTTCAGCTGCACCTTGGGGTTGCCGGTGATCTGGGTGAGCAGGGCGCGGAGCTCGTCGGCCTGGGCGCCGCGACGACCGATCACGATGCCCGGACGGGCCGTGTGGATGTCGATGCGGACCTTGTCGCGAGTGCGCTCGATCTCGATGCGGCTGACCGCAGCGGACTCGAGCTTGCTCATGAGCGCCCGACGGATCTTCCAGTCCTCGGTCAGGTATTCCTTGTAGTCACGGTCGGAGAACCAGCGGCTCTTCCATTCCGTGGTCACGCCCAGGCGGAAGCCGTAGGGGTTGATCTTCTGTCCCATGTGTCAGCTCTCCTCGCCGTCGGCGCTTGCGTCGGCGGTTTCGTCGTTCTCGTCGGACTTCTGGCTGCCAGGGGCGCTGAAGCCGGCGGCCTCGGCGCTCTCGACACTGTCGAAGTACACCTCGGCGACGGTCTGGTTGTAGTAGCGGCCGCCGGGCACGTGGTACAGCATCGAGTCGGCATTGCCCTTGATGTCGAAGCCCTCGGGGGAGGCGCCGTCGGCGAGCGGGGCGGCGGAGCCGGCCCACTGCGGTGCGGCGGCCTCGTCGGCAGCGTCGGCAGCGTCGGATGCATCGGACACGTCGGTCGTGTCGTCCGCAGGAGCGGCGTCGCCCGACTTGAGACCGGCGGCGCGCTGACGGCTGCGCTCGACGCGATCGCGGCGGCTGGCCACGGTGCCACCGGCGGCGGCACGACGGCGACCGGCGGCAGTGCGACGTGCGTCGCGGGCCTGCACGACCTCGAGGCGGTCGTCGTCGAGACGGGCCACCACGACGGTGATGTGTGCGGTGCGCTTCTTGATGCGACCGGCGCGGCCGCGAGCACGCGGGGTGAACCGCTTGAGCGTCGGGCCCTCGTCGGCGTAGCAGGCGAGGACGAACAGTTCGTCGGCATCCTGCTCGTCGTTGTGGACGGCGTTGGCGACGGCCGAGGCCAGCACCTTGCGCACCACGACGGCGGCCTCACGGTCGGTGAACTGCAGCACCTCGTCGGCCTGCTTCACGGGCAGCCCGCGAACCAGGTCGAGCACGACCCGCACCTTCGACGCCGACATGCGGACGTACTTGGCGCTGGCCTTCGTGCCCGCACGCTCGCCGGCGACGAAGGACTTCTCGTTGAGCTTGGGACCAGTCATCAGCGGCGACCCTTCGCGTTCTTCTCCTGGCCGGCGTGGTACTTGAAGGTACGAGTGGGGCTGAACTCACCCAGCTTGTGACCGACCATGCTCTCGGTGACGTACACCGGCACGTGCTTGCGACCGTCGTGGACGGCGATGGTGTGCCCGACCATGTCGGGGATGATGGTGCTGCGACGGCTCCAGGTCTTGATGACCTTGCGCTCGCCGGCCGCGTTCTGCGCGTCCACCTTCTTCAACAGGTGGTCGTCGACGAAGGGGCCCTTCTTCAGACTGCGTGACATGGGTGATTACCTCCGACCCTTGCTCGTACGACGGCGGCGGACGATGAGCTGCTGCGACGCCTTCTTCTTGTTGCGGGTACGACCCTCGGGCTTGCCCCAGGGCGACACCGGCGGACGACCACCGGACGTACGGCCCTCGCCACCACCCAGCGGGTGGTCGACGGGGTTCATGGCCACACCACGGGTCTGCGGGCGACGGCCCTTCCAGCGGTTGCGGCCGGCCTTGCCGATCGTGATGAGCTCGTGCTCGCTGTTGCCGACCTCACCGATCGTGGCGCGGCAGTCGATCATGACGCGACGCATCTCGGTGCTGGGCATGCGCAGGGTGGCGTACTCGCCTTCCTTCGCGACCAGCTGGACGGCCATGCCGGCAGACCGGGCGATCTTGCCGCCCTGACCGGGACGGAGCTCGACGTTGTGCACCGTGGTACCGACCGGGATGAACCGGAGCGGCATCGCGTTGCCGGGCTTGATGTCCGAGCCCTGGCCGCTGCGCACGTGGGCGCCGACCTCGAGGCCCTTGGGGGCCAGGATGTAGGCCTTCTCGCCGTCCGCGTAGTGCAGGAGGGCGATGCGACAGGTGCGGTTCGGGTCGTACTCGATGGCGGCGACCTTGGCGGTCACGCCGTCCTTGACGCGCTTGAAGTCGATGATGCGGTACTGGCGCTTGTGGCCGCCACCGCGGTGACGGGCCGTCTTGCGGCCGTAGACGTTGCGCCCACCGGACTTCTTGGTGGGGGCGAGGAGGGACTTCTCCGGGGTCGTCTTCGTGATCTCCGAGAAGTCGGAGGTCGTCTGGAAGCGACGGCCGGGAGACGTGGGCTTGCGGGTGCGAATGGCCATGACTCGTTGCTCAGTTCTCGAACAGCGGGATCTCGTTGCCCGCTGCCAGGGTGACGATGGCGCGCTTGGTGTCGGGCTTGGAGCCCTGCTTGTTCGCGCGGCGTGCTCGGGTCTTCTTGCCCTTGCGGTTCAGGGTGTTCACCTTGACGACCTTGACGCCCCAGATCGCCTCGACGGCGTCGTGGATCTCGGGCTTGCTGGCGTCGGTGTGGACCTTGAAGGTGTAGACGCCCTGCTCGATGAGGCCGTAGCTCTTCTCCGAGACGATGGGGGCGATGATGATGTCGCGGGGGTCTTTCATGACACAGCGCTTTCGGTCTTTGACACGGGGAGGGTGGCCTTGCTGAACACGATGTACTCGTTGCAGAGGATGTCGTAGGCGTTCAGTTCGGCACGCTCGATCAGTTGCACCTCACGCAGGTTGAGGAAGCTCTTGATCGTGTTGATGTCGTCGCGGTCCACGACCACCAGCGCCTTGCCCTCGATGCCGAGCGAGGCCAGGGCCGCCTTGGCGGCCTTGGTCTTCGGGGCGTCGAAGCCCCACTCGTCGACGATGACGATCTTGCCCTCGGCGGCGCGGTCGCTGAGGGCCGAGCGCAGTGCGAGGTTGATCATCTTCTTGGGGGTGCGCTGGTCGTACTTGCGCGGCTTCGGGCCGAGGGCGACGCCACCACCGCTGAAGTGCGGTGCGCGGGTCGAACCCTGACGGGCGTTGCCCGTGCCCTTCTGCTTGAACGGCTTCTTGCCGCCACCCGACACCTCGGCGCGGGTCTTGGTGCTCTGCGTACCCGCACGGCGGGCGGCGAGCTGGGCGGTGACCACCTGGTGCAGCACCGGCACGTTCGGCTGGATGCCGAACACGTCGTCGGCGACCTGGACGTCACCGGCGCTCTTGCCCGAGACGGTCTTCACGGCGATGGAGGCCATCACTGAGCTCCCTTCTTGGCGCCCTTGACGGCGTTTCGGACGATGACGACACCACCGTTGGGGCCCGGCACGGAACCCTTCACCAGCAGCAGATTGCGCTCGGTGTCGGCTTCGACCACCTCGAGGTTCAGCGTGGTGACCTGCTCGTGGCCCATGTGACCGGCCATGCGCAGACCCTTGAACACGCGACCGGCGAAGCTCGCCTGGCCGATCGAGCCAGGAGCACGGTGGTGCTTGTGGTTACCGTGGCTGGCGCCCTGGCCCTTGAAGTTGTGACGCTTCATGCCACCGGCGAAGCCCTTGCCGCGGCTCACTGCGGTCACGTCGACCTTTTCGCCCTGGGCGAGTTGATCGACGGTGATCTCCTGGCCGACCTCGAAACCGTCCACCGAGTCGAGACGCAGTTCCACCAGACGACGACCAGGCTGGACGCCGGCCTTCGCGAAGTGACCTGCTTCGGGCTTGGTGAGCTTCTTCGCGTCCTTCTGGCCGTAGGTGACCTGGAGGGCGGTGTAGCCGTCGCGCTCGGTGGTCTTCACCTGCACGATGCGTGCAGGCTCGACGCGGAGCACGGTGACGGGCACGACTTTGTCGTTCACCCACACCTGGCTCATGGCGACTTTCTCGCCAACGATCGCTTTCAGTGCCATGTCGGCAGCCTTTTCCTTCGGACCCGGCGGGTGCCGGGCAGTGTCTTCAATCCGTCTGAGCTGGTACTTCGCGAGCTGGGCAGCTGCGGTTCACAGCCGATTGCCTCGCACGAGTGGCACGGCGCCTGACGAAACGGGCGCCGTTCACGCAAATGCTCCGCAGGTCGGACTGACCGGCGGAGCACCGAGTTGAGTTGTTGCCGTGTGGTCCCCCTCGTCCTGCACGAGGCAGATCGAGGGGCGCACCCGGACGTAAATTGACTTCGCAACGCTACCGGCCAGCCTCGCCCGCTGCCAACCCGCGTCCCCACAGTTCGCGCGACAGTTCGCGCCACCGGCCGCGCCACGGGCCGCGCCTCGGGCCGCGATGGGCCGTTCGCCCCCATTCCAGGTCCGCGGCATGCCACCTCGGCCCACTGGCACCCCCCTGCGGGCGCCCCTCGCTAGCCTCGGCCGGGCATGAGGATCGCCTATCTCTCCACCGACTACCCGGCGGTGTCGCACACCTTCATCCAGCGCGAGATCCACGCGTTGGAGGCCCGGGGGATCGAGGTCGTGCCGATCACGCTCAACCGAGCGCCCGAGGGTCAGTTGCTGACCGATCTCGACCGCAGCGACGCCGCCCGCACGTTCGTCGTGAAGTCGGCGTCGGCCGGGGTGGCCGCCGCCCTCGCCACCACCATGCTGCGCCATCCGCTGGCCACGCTGCGTGGTATCCGGCGGGCGTTCGGCGGCACCCACGGCGACCTCACCCGGATCCGCAAACAGTTCCTGCAGTTCCTCGAAGCCCTCCTCGTCTGGCGGCACTGCCGAGCCGAGCGCTGCGACGGGCTGCACGCCCACTTCGGGCAGGTGCCCGCCACCGTCGCCTGGTTCACGGCCGCGTTCGCCAACGACGTCCGCCGGTCGGGCCGCTTCACCTGGAGCGTCACCATCCACGGATGGCACGAGTTCGTCACCGAGGACACGTCGCGGCTGGCCGACAAGCTCGACGCGGCCGACGGGGTGGTGTGCATCAGCTCGTTCACCCGTTCGCAGCTGATGCGCATCGGGCCGGTGTCGGCATGGCCGAAGATCGACATCGTCCGCTGCGGCCTCGACCTCGACGACTTCCCGTTCCGCGGCGAACGCCCTGCGGCCACCGCGCCCACGGTGGTCATCACCGCTCGCCTCTCCCCCGAGAAGGGCCACCTGGTGCTCATCCAGGCCGTCGGCCGGCTGCGGGCCGCCGGCACCGACGTCCGCGTCCGCTGCATCGGCTCGGGACCGTTCGAGGCCGATCTCCGTGGAGCCGCCGCCGCCGCCGGCGTGACCGACCTGATCGAGTTCGTCGGAGCGCTCGCACCGTCGGCGGTGGCGGCGGCGCTCCGCGACGCCGACGTGTTCTGCCTGCCGTCGTTCGCCGAAGGCCTGCCCGTGTCGATCATGGAGGCGATGGCCGTGGGCGTCCCGGTGGTCACCACCTACATCAGCGGCATCCCCGAACTGGTCGTGAACGATCACACCGGGTGGGTCGTGCCGGCCGGCGACGCCGAGGCGCTCGCGGCGGCGCTCGCGTCCGCCCTCAGCTCACCCGACCGCGACCTGATCGTCCGCCAAGCGCGCGAGGCGGTCGCCGCGGCCCACGACATCCGTCGGAACGTGGTCGGGCTCGAGGCCGCGCTGCGGCGAGCGCACGCCGGGGCATAGCGACCCGACGTTGCCGCGAACGGTCAGGCTGCTCGCGCGTCGGACGCGAACTCGTCGATCCAGCGACGCGCGTACGACGAGATCTCGACCGGCACCTGGGTGACCATCCGCCGGCGGGCCTGACGTGCGGCCAGATCGGGGCTGACGAAGATCAGCAGCGCCTTCGCGACCAGGCGCGGGCTACGGCGCTTCCAGGCCGCACGCAGCGACCGCTTCGCCGCCGGCAGTCGACGCTTGGCGGCGAGGTCGCCCATCACGAGATATCGATCGAGGGCCGCCCAGTCGACGTCGATGCCGAGCCGGCGGTAGTCCTCGGCGAACTTGCGCCGCAGCACCTTCGCCGCGTCGTGGAGCCGCTGGGTGTCGGCGCTGACGGACCCCTGGCTGACACTCCGGAACGCGAGCATCGGTTCGCTCACCATCACCGGCTCGCCCTCGCGGGCAAGCCGGATCACGAGATCCCAGTCCTCGACGCCGACGCAGTCGCCATCGAAGCCGCCGATCCGACGCAGCAGGTGTGTGTCGGCGGTGACCGCGAGTCCGCT
The DNA here is from genome assembly GCA_026393475.1 of Actinomycetota bacterium. Classification (GTDB taxonomy): domain Bacteria; phylum Actinomycetota; class Acidimicrobiia; order Acidimicrobiales; family Ilumatobacteraceae; genus VFMC01. The sequence goes on along the minus strand of JAPLAA010000009.1, from coordinate 25,505 downwards.
GGCGGGCACGATGTTCTCCTGCAGGAGCGCACGCAGCATCGGCACGGGCGTGCGTGCCGAACGGCAGCCGATCACCTCGAGGTCGTCGTCGATCGAGACCGCCGCCCCGAAACCCCAGCACGAACCGTCGGCGAGCAGGCGGTCGATCACCGTGCGGTAGAAGTCGGGGCCCACGAGGTCGTCGTCGTCGACGAAGGAGGTCCACCGTCCACGCGCGAGCCCGAGTCCGGTGTTGCGGGCCGACGACGGGCCGACCGAGGTCTCGATGCGGTGCAGGTGCACGCGATCGCTCGACGCCGCGAAGGCGGCGAGCACCGACGCGGCGTCGGACGACGAACCGTCGTCGACGATGACGACCTCGAGGTCGACACCACGGGCGCGCAGCAGGCTCCGGCACATCCGGAGCGCCAGGTCGGGTCGGTTCTTGGTGGCCATCACCACGGTGAGCTCGAGCTCGCTCATGGCGACCACCCGACATCGGGCCGGCGATGCGGCCCTCGGAGGTGGCGGCGGCTCATCGGTGCTTCAGCCTCACACCCATCAGGCCGGTGGCCATGCCCACGATGTGCAGCAGCTCGGCGAGACGCTTGCGCCACCGGAAGTGCTTCGGACGGACGATCGCCGCGAGGGTGGTGACGATCAACATCAGGAACCGCTTGCCGCAGCGCAGCAGCAGACGCGAGCGCGAGCTCCACCCGGCTTGCACGTTGACGAGGACGTTGTTGTTCCCGTACCAGAGGGCCCGGTACAGCATGTAGCGCAGGTTGAGCCGCTCGGCGGCCAGTTGCTCGTCGACCAGGCCCGACGAACTCCAGCGCATCACCGCGCCGGCACCGGCCGCGTTGTCGAGGAACAACATGTCCTCGCCACCGGTCTCGCCCAGGTGACGCTGGAACCGCACGTCCGCGTGCTCCAGGAACCACGACGACCGCAGCAGCACGTTGGCCATGCACCCGTGGTCGGGGATGTCGCCGTCGACGTAGGGGTTGAAGTCCTCGATGAAGTGGTCCTCCTTCAACCACGACGGCGCCGACGGGGGCGCGACGTAGCGGACGCCCGACGTGACGATGTCGGCGTCGTGACCGTGCTGGACGTCGAAGAGCCGGTCGAGCCAGTCGAGGTGCGGCGCGCAGTCGTCGTCGAGGAAGGCGACCCAATCGGAACCGGCCAGCGCTGCCTCGAGCGCGGTGTTGCGCGCCTGGGCGATGTTCTGCGATCCGAGTCCGATGTACTCGATCAGCAGTGACGTGTCGGCCTGCACCGCCTGCACCACCGGGCCGCCCTCACGATCGGGGCTGTCGTCGACGACGACGACACCGAGCGTGGTGGCCTGCGCCTTGTCGTGGAGATCGACGACGGCGCGCAACAGCCGCTCGAGCAGGTCGGGTCGACGGTAGGTGCAGATCGCGATCTTGACGCGCTGGTCCTTCCAGTCGACGGGTGCCGCCGAGGACGGCGACGACGAGGAAACGCCGCTCATGACATGGTCTCCAAGGGGGTCGGGGGGGTGAGTGATTCGGCGTCGATGGATCGGTCGTGTCGACGCTGGAGGATGACGAGCGCTGTCCAGGCGGTGACGACGTTGAGGACCTCGCCGATCATCGTGGCGATGACGGCGCCCTTCCAGCCCCAGATGGGGATCATCACGATGTACATGACCACGCTGATCGCGGCGACGACGACGATCACGAGGGTGCGCACACCCATGCGGCCGAGGCCGAGCAGGCCGTTCACCGGGGTGGCGCCGATCGCGCGGAGGAACACGATCGGCGCAAGCCACCGCATCATCTCGACCGAGTCCTCGAACGCGTCGCCGACGAGCAGTGGCAGCAGCGGGGCAGCGAAGAACGCGGCGATCGAGAAGATCAGGCCGTAGACGCCGAGGATCGCGGCGAACCTGGCCGAGAGTCGGAGGTGGTGCCCCTTCTCGTTCTCGACCTGCTCGAGGATCTTGGTGTGCGACGCCGACATGAACGCGCCGATCGGGATGAGCCCCATCATCACCACCCGGTAGGCCGCCGAATAGAGGCCGGTGTCGGTGGTGAGGCCGTTCGCCGTCATCACGGTCTTCTCGCCGTCGTTCTGGAACGAGTACGCGGAGATGCCGACCGAGTAGGTGCCGTTGGTCTTGAGCATCGGGATCTGGAACCGTCCGGGGAGGAATCGGAAGCCGAACTTCTTGCCGACCTGGTGCAGCGCGGCGATCGACACCAACAGCAGCACCGACACGTTCACGATGACGTAGACCATCACCGTCAGGTGCCCGATGGCGTACAGGGTGACGACCACCACCGTGCGTGCGATCGTCGTGGCGAGGCGCACCTTGGTGGCGTCCCGGAACGACGATCCCGACTGCAGCGTGGAGGCGGCGATCATCGACAGCGGCGACACGAGGAACTCGCCGATGACGATCGTGATGGCCGCGATGGCGGAGATCTCCTCGACGATGTTGAGGGCGAGCAGCACGCCGATCACCGAGAGCACGCTGCCGAGCACCAACGACATCGTGATGGACGACCGGGCGGTCTCCTCCAACGACTCCTGGCGGCGCACGGCGTGCTCCATGAGCGCGAGCGACACCCCGGACGCGGTGAGGGTGACCATCGGGTTGACGACCGCGAACACCGAGACGTACGCGCCGTAGTCGGTCGGGCCGAGCGATCGGCCGAGCAGCGAGAACACCAGGATCGTCGACAGCAGGCTGACGCCCTCGAGCGACATGCCCCACACCGAGTCGCGCGCCAACTTGTTGGTGCGGACCCTGCCGACGAGCCCCTTCACGCGACCAGCCGGCGCGCCGTCGCCGGGGGTGTCGGCGACCGGGTCGACGGGCGTGCCGTCGACCGGGTCGTCGCGACGTCCGCCGTCGTCGCGGTCGGTCGCGGTGTCCATCGAACTCACCGATGCTTCCGTCGGCGCTCGCGGACCATGCCGACGAGTCGCCCGGCGGCGATGGCCACCTTGCGGAGGACGGCGACCGGAGACCGGAGACCACCCTTGGAGTTGTTGGGGCGCAGCAGCGTCCCGGCGCCGGCCGAGCCGTCCTCGCCCGGACGACCGTGCCGGATCAGCACTTCGGACATGCCGATCCCGTAGTAGTAGTGCTGCCGCAACATCTTCGACACCGACGGTCGGATGCGGTAGTCGAGGATCGCCGAGGGCTCGAAGCCGATCGGGACATCCTTGCGGAGGAGTTGCCACGACAGTGCGATGTCCTCGCACCGGGTGAGGGTCTCGTCGAAACCGCCGACCATCTCGAACACGGCCCGCTTGACGGCGAGGTTGCCCGACAGCAGGTACGGCACGCCGAGGAAGGTCGGCAGCGCATCACGCGGAGGCGGCGGCAGCCACTTCGGCACGTCGCCCTCGTCGGAGAAGTCGACGCACAGTCCGCTGACCGCGTCGAACCTCGCGGTCGGACCGTCGAGCGCCGCGGTGATGTTGGCCAGCCATCCCGCCCGGACGATGTCGTCGGCGTCGCAGAACGCCAGCAGGTCGCCGAGCGCGGCGCGCGCTCCGGCGTTGCGCGCATGGGCGGCGCCACGAACCTGGCTCGAGTCGATCGAACGCACCCGCGGGTCGGCCAGCCCGGCGAGGCAGGCGTCGAGGGCGCGACGTGCGGCGGGATCGGCGGTGTTGAGCGACACGATCACCTCGAACGGCGCCGTCCCCTCCTGGGCGAGCACGGCGCGCAACTGGGTGGTCAGGTCGCCGTCGACCGACCCCGTGGGGATCACGACGGAGATGGCCGGTGCGGAGCTCATCTCGCGTTCCGACGTCACGTGGAGAAGGGGTTGCGGTACTTCCCGAACGCGTCGCGAACGAGGTACGGGATCACCTTCGGCTCTTCGATCACGTACCGGCGCCAGCGCCGCTTCGGTTCGCGCACGAGACGCCAGAACCACTCGAGACCGATGTTGGTGATGAACGCCGGCGGGCGCTTCACGGCGTCCGCCTCGTAGTCGATGGTGCCGCCGAGGGGCAGGAAGAGCTTCACGTTCGGCATGCGGTGCCGGTTGTTGGCGATCCACTTCTCCTGGCGACCGGCGCCGAGCGCGACGAGCAGCGAGGTGGCCCCCGAGGCGTTGATCTCGTCGATGAGCGCATCGTTGGCGGGCGTGCCGTCACGGAAGTCGAACGCCGGTGCGTTGGTGCCGACGATGATCTCGCGGCCGACCTTCGCGTTGATGTCGGCGCGGGCCTTCTCGGCGATGCCGGGGGCAGCGCCGACGAGGAACACGGTCACCGACGGGTCGTTCGCGTACCGCGTGTAGAACTTCGGGAAGTAGTCGGAACCCGACACGCGCATGCACACGCCGCGGCGAAGCAGCTTCAGCGCGAAGTAGAGGAACTGGCTGTCGCAGGTGACGACGTCGAAGGTGTTCCAGATGTCGTAGAACTCGCGGTCGTGCTGGAGCTTCACGATCATGTCGACGTGCAGGGTGGCCATCGCGCCTTCGCGCATCTCCAGCAGGTCGTCCATGGAGATGTCGTCGACGTAGACGTTGAGCACCGGCACGCGGCGCGGGGTGACGGCGAGGCCGACCGGGGTGCTCCGCGGTGTGGCGCCCTGGTCCCCTGCAGGGTTGGCGACGATGTCGGTCATGCCTGGACTCCCACGCTGTACTTCTCGATGAGCTGCTTGGTCTGGAGGATGTTCCCGCGCGACGAGGCGCCGAACACGATGGACTCGATCTGCGGGCGCTCGCAGATCCACTTGATCGCCTCCTCGGCCGGGATGGCACCCGAGGCGAGGACCGACATGGCGACGCAGCGGACCCGTCGGGTCTCGAGCGTGCGGTCGTAGAGGTCGACGCCGCCGGACATGCGAAACCCGATCTTGTTGTAGTTGCAACAGATGATCGGGTTGTCGAGGCCGACCGACTCGAGCGTGTCGAGCAGGCGCGGCATGTTCATGCTGAAGAAGCCCGCCTCCGCGCCGTAGTTGTCGCGGACGTAGTCGTTGAACGACTTGAACATCGGCGCCATGCCCAGCCCGAGCAACAGGTCGACGACGACGTTCTGGAGGAAGACGACCGGGGTCTTCGTGCCGACGAACCGCTTCATCTCTGCGTCGACGAGCATGTTCATCAACTGCTCGGCGTCCTTGCGCAGACCGGCTCGAGCACCCTTCCAGAGGGTCTCGACCACACCGCCGGGAGCGAACTGCTTCAGCGTCTCCATGACGCCGAGTTCGCTGACCGCGTTCGCGTACTTGTGGGCGTACGGCATGCCCGGGTAGAAGATGAAGTCCGAGTAACGCTCGGGGTTGGCGCGCACGTGGTCGGCCACCCCGCCGATCGCGTCGTGCGTGGTGCACATGAACGTGCGGATGCCCGCGTCGTACGCGATGTCGAGCACCTCGATGATGTCGTCGACGGTGCGGAAGCGCATGGCCTGCGCCCGCGCCTTCTCCTCCGACATGTGGTTGACACCGAAGAACTGGTTGTCGCCGAAAAGGATGCGGTCCATGGCGGTCACTCCCCGCTCGCCTTCATGATCTGGTCGATCGTCCAGTCGGTCTCGTACGCGCTGGCGAACGAGTTGAGCGGCGCGGTGTTCCGCTCGCTGCACGCGGCCACGAAGCTGTCGACCTGGGCCGAGTACTCCTCGCCGCGCAGGTAGAACGACACCGGACCCTGGAGCTCGGTGATGTACTTGATCGTCCAACCGGACGGATATCCCTCGACCGAGTGGCCGGGCTTCAGGAACACCTGGCACTCCTGGCGGTCGGCATGGATCTTGCCGTTCGTGCCGTAGACGGTGATCGAGGTGCTCATCTTGCGGTGGGCCTCGTCGCTCCAATTCGTCTCGAGCTGACCCGAGAAGCCCGCGGCGTAGCCGAACAGGGCGTAGACCGCGTCCTCGACGTCCTTGGAGTGGACGCTCGTGAGGCGGGCGCCGACCACGCTCTGGGGCGGTCCGACGATCCAGTTCATGAGGTCGACCGCGTGCGAGGCGTAGTCGTGGAGGCAACCGCCGCCCTCGGACTTCTTCGCCCGCCACGTGAACCCGGACTTGGGCTTGGTGACCACTTGGCCGAACGCCCGGCCGTCGACGTGGTACACCTCGCCGATCGCGCCCGACTGCACGAGCCGGCGGACCTCGCCGAACGTGGCGATGAAGCGGTTGTGGTAGCCGACCTGGTTGGCCACACCGGCCTGCAGCGCGGCCTGCGACATCTGCCACGACTGGGCGGCGCTCAGTGACAGCGGCTTCTCGACGAAGACGTGCAGCCCCTTCTTGATCGCGTACATCGCAGCCTCGAAGTGCGTGGCGCTGGGCGTCGCGATGACGACCGCGTCGAGCGGTGCGTTGTCGATCAGCTTCTCGTGCGTCTTGTACGTCTCGATGCCCGTCTGCGACTCGACCGCGGACGCGACGAAGGACTGCGGCTCACAGATCCCGGTGACATCGACCTGCGAATGCGCGTTGAACAGAGCCAGATGTGACAGGCCCATCTTCCCTACACCGACGATCCCGACTCGAACCATGGTTTCCGACACTACCGAAGCACCTTCCATCGCAACTCGCGGCCGACGTCGGCTGGTCCGATCGACCCATTCCGAATCGTCACCTCCGAACCCCGCGCACCCGGGGACGCCCGGGATCGTCGGTGACCGTTGTCGACCCAGGGAAGCATCGGCCCGCGAGCGCGCCACCATGAGTGACTTTTTCGACGATCTGACACGCATTCCGACGATGCCCCGGTGATCCCCGGTGATCTGCTGGTGATCCCCGGCAATCCCCGGTGATCTGCTGGTGACCTGTCGGTGATCCCCTGGTGATCCCCTGACGGCGGGGCGCCCCGGGGGGCCCGGCGGGGCGAGTTCCCCGGTGACGACCGACGCTCTAGACTTTCCGAGAACGGGCGGAACCCGCGGTCGCCGACCGGTCGCCAACCGTGCGACCGCCAGGCGAGGGGTCTGTCCGCGCCCTGTCGACCTCGGCGGGGCGTGAGCGGCGGAAAGGAGGCGGTGGTGGGAGAGGTGCACCGCCCTCATCGAGTGTGGAGCGATCGAACGTGGGAGCCCGTCTCGTGACGGCGACGACCCGCGTCGATCCTGTGCTCCGACGCAACGCTCGGCCCCCTGGCGGGTCCGTGCCCTCGGTCGTCGGCTCGCCCATCAGCCTCCCGACCGTGTGGAAGGCGGTCGCGCTCCTCACCGGTCTCGCTGCGCTCGTCACCGCCGTGGTCGTCACCCGACCGGAGGCGACCACCGCCGTCGACGTGCGCCCCGCCTCGGTGTGGCTGTCGGGCGAGGCCCGCGGCCGCATCGTCCTGGCCGGCGCGCGCAGCGAGCGCCCGAGTCTCGCGGTCCAGCTGGGCGACGATCCGACGGCAGCCGACGCCTCCGAGGGCGTGTCGGTCGCTGAGGTCGAGTACGACGTCGCCGAGGGTGGCGGCGCGGTGTTCGTCCACGACCGCGTCGTCGGCTCGGTCGAGGTGCTCGACGGGCGCGACGGCAGCGAGGTCGCGACGGTCGACGCTCCGGTCGTCACCGGTGCTCGCGCCCAGATCGTCGGCGCCGGCATCGCCGCATACCTCGTCGACCCCACGGCCAAGGCCATCTGGCGGCTCGATCCCGACGGCACCCTCGGCGAGCAGACGGTCGTCGAGCAGGGGTTCACGGACTGGGCGGGCGCGGCCGACGGCCTGCTGTGGCTCGTCAACGACGCCGACGGGTCGTACGCCAACTTCGACGGCGAGGCGCTCAACCGCACGGCGTCGTTCGCCGACCCCGGCACCGATCTCACCCTCACCGTGGTCGGCGTCGAACCCGTGGTGGTCGACCCCAGCACCTCACGGTTGCGCTGGATCCGACAGAACACGTCGTTCGACCTGGGCGCCGCGGACGCCCTCCTGCAGGACGCCGACCCGGCGGCCGAGTGCGCCGCCGTCCTCGCGGCCGGCGTCCTGTCGTGCGTCACCCCCGACGGTCCGGTCCGACAGGTCACCGTCGATCCGGCGCCCACATCCCTCGACGGCGCGCAACTGGTCAGCAACCGCACCGACGCCGCCATCACCCGTGTCGGCGACTCCTCGGTCACGATCGTCGACTGGGCCGACGGCTCGGCTCGCGACGAGACACGGGCGGCACCCTCGCAGAGGCGCACGGTCGGCACCACGGTCACGGGCACGATCGTGGTCGACGACCCCGGTTCGCAGTTCGCGTTCAGCGTCGACCGCGGGAGCTACGTCGTGCTCGACAAGTTCTCGAAGCGGACGATCATCATCGGCGAGGACGGCACCTCCGCCCAGGGTGTCGGACAGATCGACGAGAACGCCGACGTGGCCGGGGTGTTCACCGACGAGGCCGACGAGACCGCCCAGCTCGACGACAACGGGGTGAACGACCCGCCCCGCGCCAACGACGACGAGGTCGTCACCCGCGTCGGCCGTTCGATCAACTTCGACCCGCTGGCCAACGACGTCGACCCCGAGGACGATCCGCTCTCGATCGTGCAGCTCGACCCGCTCGATCCGGCCGACGGTACCGCCACCACGCTCAACGGCGCCCGAGTGGCGTACACGCCGCCGGCCGCGTCCGACGACCGGTTCGTCACGTTCGGGTACACCGTCGCCGACGCCGGCGGGCTCGGGTCGTCGGCGACGATCCGTGTCGAGGTCATCGGCTCCGACCGCAACACCGCCCCCGATGTAGCCGACGACCGCGCCCAGACCAACGTCGGCGTGTCGATCGACATCCCGGTGCTCGACAACGACACCGACGCCGAGGGCGACCCGCTCACGGTCATCAAGGTCGGCGAGCCCGAGCACGGCACGGCTGCCATCGGCAGCGACGGCTCCCTGCGCTACGAACCGGCCGCCGACTACCTCGGCGCCGACGAGTTCACCTACCGCGTGGCCGACGGATACGGCGAGGAGGCCGAGGCCACGGTGCGCGTCACCATGGTCGAGCCGAGCATCGCCGACCGGCCGCCCGTGGCACGCGACGACCGTGCCGCCACGTCGGCCGGGGTGCGCGTACGCATCGAGGCGCTCGGCAACGACATCGACCCCGACGGCGATCCGCTCACCATCGTCTCCGTCCAGCCCTTGAACGGTGTCGACATCAGCATCGTCAACGGACGCGCGATCGACGTCCTGCCGTCGACCGCCATGTCGGGTCTGCTCACGTTCTCGTACACCATCGCCGACGACGACGGCCTCCAGGACGCTGCTCGGGTGAGCCTGTGGGTCGAGGCCGTCGATGCAGCGGCGCCGCCGGTCGCCGTCGACGACGTGATCACCACCGCCGGCGTGGCCGTGCCGATCGACGTCGTGGCCAACGACGTCGATCCCAACGGGGGCCAGCTCACCGTCGACGCCTGGGGGCAGCCGGCGGGTGGCGAGGGCAGCGTCGCCCGTCTCAACCCCACCACGTTGCAGTTCACCCCCACGCCAGGCATCCAGGGCACGGTGCAGTTCACCTACACGGTGCGCAACGCGGCGAACCTCACCGCCGACGCGACCGTCACCGTCACCGTCACCCCGCCCACCGGGTCGGGACCCGTCGCCAACGACGACAGCAAGCAGGTCTTCCCCGGTGAGGTGGCGACGATCGCCCCGCTCGCCAACGACAGCCATCCCGACGGCCTGCCGATCGACTTCGCCGGCCCGCCCGTCGTCCGCGCCGGCCGAGCGGTGGTGAACGCCGACCGGACCATCTCGTTCACCCCGCCCAACCAGTCGCTCGCCACCTACCGGCTCACCTACACGATCCAGGACGCCAACCTGCGTCGGTCCACCGCGACGATCACGGTCACCGTGGTGGCGCGGCCCGACACCGATCGCCCGCCGATCGCCGTCAACGACGTCCAACAGACGCAGGCGGGCACGGCGGTGTCGATCGACGTGCTCGCCAACGACGAGGACCCCGACGGCGACAGCATCCGGATCGAGAGCTTCACCCAGCCCGCCTCGGGCACGGTCGCCCAGTCGGGCAGCCGGCTCGTCTACACGCCCGCCCGCACCACCACCGGGGTGGTCACGTTCACGTACACGGTCGCCGACGACAGTGGCCGCACCGCCCGGGGCACCGTCACGGTGTCGGTGGCCGAACCCGTGCGCATCGCCCCGCAGGCCGTCGACGACCTGGCCTCGATGATCGTCGGCAACACCACGACGGTGAACCCGCTCGCCAACGACATCGATCCCGACGGCAGCGCCGCCGGGCTCTCGATCACGAGCATCAGCGCGCCGTCCGGCGCCGGCCTCACGGCGGTGCAACAGGGCAGCGGCGTCCGCCTCGTCGGCAACCAGGTGGGCAGCTACACCGTGCGCTACACGATCACCGATGCCGACGGTCTCACGGCGATCGGCACGATCAGCGTGGTCGTCCAGCCGGTGCCGAACACCGCACCGAACGCCAACAACGACACCGGCACGACACTGCCGCTCCCGTTCACCATCGACGTGCTGGGCAACGACAGCGATCCCGACGGCGGCGTCCTGTCGCTCGTCGGCGTCACCTCGGTCACGCCGTCGGGCGCCGGGTCGGCAACCGTGTCCGGCGGCCAGGTCGTATACACCCCGTCGTCGTCGTTCAGCGGCGTGGCGACGTTCGGCTACACCGTGCGCGACAGCGGCGGTCTGACCGACACGGCCACCGTCACCGTCACCGTCACCGCGTGTCCGGCGCTGGGCTCGACGCCCTCGATCACGAGCACCACCCGCTTCAACACGCCCGTGCTGGTGACGCTGTTCGCCGCGGTGCCCGCCGGCAACACGATCAGCGTGGGCAGCGTCAACCAGGGCACCGTCGCCCTGCAGGGTGGCGGCACCGGGGCCCTGTACACCCCGCCGGCCACGTTCAACGGCACGGCGACGTTCGCCTACACCGCCCGCAACATCTGCAACCAGACGTCGACGGGCACCGTGACGGTCACCGTGAACCGGGCACCGACCGCCGTCGCCGACACGATCAACACCCCGCGCAACACGGCGGTCGTGGTACCCGTGCTGGCGAACGACAGCGACGTCGACACCGACACGCCGCTCGTCGTCGACTCCGTCAGCAACGGCACCGGCGGCACCGTGGCGCTCTCGGCCGGCGTCGTGACGTTCACCCCGGCCACCGGCTTCGTCGGGGCGGCGACGTTCACCTATCGCGTACGCGATCCCGGTGGGCTCGTCAGCGCGGCGGCGACCGTCCGGGTCAACGTCGCCAACGTCGCACCGGTGGCGGTGGACGACACCGTCAGCGTCCCCACCGGCACGAGCCCGATCGCCGTCACGCCGCTCACGAACGACACGGACCCGGGCGACACGCTCGTCGTGCAGTCCGCCACGCTCGCGCCGGCGTCCGCCGGCGCCGGCACGGTCACGAGCACGGCCACCGGCGTCAGTTTCGTGCCCGCGCCCACGTTCACGATCCCAGCCGGCAGCGCCAGTCGGGCGGTCACCATCACCTACACGGTGGCCGATTCCAACGGCGCGTCGGGAGCGCTCACCGACACTGGCGCCATCACGATCACGATCACCAACCGCAACCCGCTGGTGGCGAACGAGACGGGCGCGATCGACCTGTTCACCGGCTCGACCTTCGCGATCGACGTGCTGGCCAACGACAACGACCCCGAAGCCACACCCCCCGGGTTGACCCTGGGCACCGTCACGGTCTCCCCGTCGGGGGCGGGGACGGTCACCGTCAGTGGTGGCCTGGTGACGTACACCCACGGGTCGAGTACGGTTCCCGCCGGACCAGTCATCATCACCTACGTGGTCCGTGACCAGAACCTCGGCACCACGACCGGGACCCTGACCATCACCGTGACCAACACCACGCCGCCGCCCACGACGCTCCCCCCAGCAGGACCATGACCGAACAGATCACCTCCGCACCCATCCTCAGTCGAGAGCAGGGCACCGCAGCCGTCAAGTTGCTCGAGTCCTCGGTCGCGTCGGTGATCCGCGGCAAGACGTCGCAGGTGCGGTTGGCGGTCGCCTGCCTGCTCGCCGAGGGCCACCTCCTCATCGAGGACAAGCCCGGCACCGGCAAGACCTCGCTCGCCAAGGCGATGGCCGCCGCCATCGGTGGCACCGTCCGCCGTGTGCAGTTCACCCCCGACCTGCTCCCGTCCGACATCACCGGCGTGTCGGTGTTCAACCCCACCCGCGGCGAGTTCTTCTTCCGCGAAGGGCCGGCGTTCACCAACATCCTCATCGCCGACGAGATCAACCGGGCCTCACCGAAGACGCAGGCCGCGCTGCTCGAGGTCATGGAGGAGCGGCAGGTCACCTACGACGGCGTGTCGCGTCCCGTCCCGGCACCGTTCATGGTGGTCGCCACCCAGAACCCCCTCGACTTCCAGGGCACCTACCCGCTGCCCGAGGTGCAGCTCGACCGCTTCGCGATGAAGATCTCACTCGGCTACGCCGACCGCGACTCCGAGATCGAGGTGATGAGTCGACCGCCGGGCATGCAGATGATCGAACACATGCCGCCCGCGTTCGACCCGCACCAGTTCCGCCTCGTCATCCAGTGCGCCCGCGAGGTCGCCGTCGGTGCACCGCTGCGCGGCTACGTCGCCGACCTCGTCGAGGCGACACGTTCACACCACGACCTGCGCCTCGGCGTCAGCACCCGCGGCACCCTCGTGCTGCTCGCCGTCGCTCGGGCGTTCGCGATGGCCAACGGCCGCAACTTCGTCACCGCCGACGACATCAAGACGCTCGCCGTGCCCGTGCTCGCCCACCGCACCGCCCTCACCGCCGAGGCCGAGATCGACGGCCTCACCGAGGCCGCGGTGCTGCAGAGCATCCTCGACCAGGTGCCGGTGCCGCGGGCGCCACAACCGCTGACCGACCCGTGAGCCGGTCGGCGTCCCGGCTGAACCGCAACGGCACGGCCGTGCTGGTCAGCGCGGTCGCACTCGCCGCACTCGGACTCGTCACCGGCTACCGCGAGTTCCTCGTGCTGGCGCTCGTCGCGGCGCTCGTGCTGATCAGTTGCGTGCTGGTCCCCCGCGTCACGTCGCCGATCGAGTTCCGCCGGGTCGACACGCCGAAGTTCGTGCCCCGCGGTGCGATGGTGAGCATCACCCTCGAGGCCAACGCCGACCGGCCCGCACCACCCACCCGGGTCATCGACCAGCTCGCCGGCCACGCCGTGCCGATCGACCTGCCCGAGATCGACCCGACGCTGTCGACCATCGTCACCTATCGGCTCCAGGCGCTGCGGCGCGGCGCCCACCTGGTGGGCCCGCTGCTCGAGGAACGCACCGACCCGTTCGGGCTCGCCGTGCGCACCGTCGAGCACGACGTGACCGACGAGATCCTCGTCCACCCGACGATCCACTCGCTCCGGCTGCCCGAGAGCGGCAACCGGATGCGCCAGACCCGGGCGACCGTGATGCGCTTCTCGGAGGATCCGCTCGCCGACTTCCGCTCGCTGCGCGAGTACGTGGTGGGCGACGACTCACGCCTCGTGCACTGGGCGAGCACCGCCAAGACCGGCACCCTCATGGTCCGCGACCATTTCGAGCTTCGCCGCACGACTCGTTGCGTGATCCTCGACACCGTCGACCGTTCGGTCACCGACCTGTTGTTCGAGGATGCGGTCGAGATCGCCGCGAGCCTCGTGTGCGAGTCGTTGGAGCGCAACATCCCCGTCGTCGCGAAGACCCGTGACCCGCACGCGCCAGGTCGAGCGCGGCCGCTGCGCGACCGGCAGGAGGCGCTCGAGCTGTTCACCCGGGTGCAGCGCACGCCGCTCGACGCCACGCTCGCCGTCGGCCAGCTGAAGCTCACCACCGACCCAGGCGACCAGATCTTCCTCGTCGCTGGCGCGGCGTCGCCGTTGATCGGCCAGATGGCAGCCACGGGTGCGTTCACCCAACGGCTGCACGTGATCCGGATGCACGACCGGTCGGCGCCGCTCCCCCGGCTCACCGTGCGCCACACCGACACCACCAGCGCCGAGCAGTTCACGCGCCGCTGGAACGGCGGACAGGTGACGTTCTGATGGGCGCCCCGCAGCAGAATGCCCGCCGGCAGGAACCGGTCCGACAGCGGTGGATGGTGGCCGTCGCGGCCGCGGCCACCGTGGCCGTCGTCGCTCAGCAGACCACTCGCATCTTCGCCGACGACTACCGCTCGTTCGCGGTCGTCCTCGCCGGCCTCTGTGCCGGCGCGCTGATGACCCTCGTCGCCCGCGCCGCCTGGCCGATCCGTGTCGTCGTCGCGCTCGTGAGCGTCGCCGGCTGTGGTGTCGCCGGCGTGCTCGCCCACGACGGCACGTTGCCCGACGATCTCGTCGACGCGATCACCTCCGGGGTCAACCAGGTGGTCGCCGCCGTGTGGCCGTCGCCCACCCTGCCGGCGTCCACCGGCGCCATCGCACTCGCCGTCGGGATCGCCTCGGTGGTCGCGGTCGAATTGGCGGTTCGCGGTGCCGCTGCAGCGGCCCTGCTGCCGTCGCTCGGACTGATCGGCCTGGTGGCGCTGCTGTCGGCACCTGCCGGTCCACCGCCGATGTGGTCGATCTCGGCGTACGCCGTCGCCGCGCTGCTCGTGTTCCGCTGGCAACACGTGGGCGGGAGATCACGTGTCGGCGCCACCTGGGCGGCGGCGATCGTCGCCGTGTCGGCCGCGCTGCCGCTGCTGCTCGGCGGCATCGCCGCGGGCGATCGATACGACCCGCGCGACGAGGTCGAACTGCCGTCGGCGGCGCAGGACGCGCTGAGCCCGCTCGCACGCGTCGAGGAGTGGCGGCTCCGCACGCCGCAGGAGGTCATGTTCACCGCCGACCTGCCGACCCCCGACCGCTGGCGTCTCGTCGGCCTCACCCGCTACGACGGGCGGGCCTGGTTGCCCGCCGACGATTACCGCCGCGCCGGCAACGACGTGGGTGAACCGATCACCGATACGGCGCCGCGCCGCACCGACGTCATCATCGGGTCGCTCGACTCGTTGTGGCTGCCGACCGTCGGCAACACGCTGACGGTGTCCGCCGACGTCCGCATCGACGGCCGTCGCAGCGGCCTGCTCCCCCTCGTCGAGCCCATCACGGGCACCGCCTACTCCCTCGACTTCGAGACCACCGGCGCGCTGCCGGCACAGCTCACCGCAGCACCGGCGGGCGAGGGTGCCGGCGCGGTGCTCGCGCCGGGGTACGAACTGCCCACCTCGGTGCTCGAGCTCGCCACGACCATCACCGCGGGCACCCGCACCGACTTCGAACGCGCACAGGCGATCGCCGTCTATCTGCGCGACCAGTACGCCCTCGACCCCGATACGCCGTCGGGGCACTCGATGGCGATCCTCGAACTGTTCCTCGACCGCACCCGCCGTGGGCGTGACGAGCAGTTCGTCGCCGCCTACGGCGTCCTCGCGGCCGCTGCCGGTCTCCCGGTGCGGATCGCCGTCGGGTTCGACACGGTGGCCACCTCCGACGGCGGCACCCAGGCCGTGTCGTCGGCCGCCACCGCCTGGCCCGAGGTGCAGTTCGAGGGGTTCGGGTGGGTGCGGTTCGATCCGGTGCCCGAGACCGAGGCCGACGTCCCGCCCGCGGCCGGTGAAGGAGCCGTCGCACCGGTCGACGACGCGATCACGCCACCACCGCCCACCACGGTCCCCAGCGCACCCGAGACCACCGTGCCCGAGGACGAGGCGGAGACGACACTCGACGTCACCATCGACGACGGGCTCTCACCCGTCGTCGTCCGCACCATCGCTGGTGGCATCGGCCTCGTCGTGCTGCTGATCGCCTACGTCGTGGTCGTGCTCGGCCTCAAGCGTCGCCGACGGCACCGCCGCCGCGCCCAGCAGCTCGCCGCCCGCCGGGCACGAGGCGCGTTCAGCTCGGGCGTGGACGTCCTGATCGACGCCGGGGTGCGCACACGCCGCTCGTCGACCGACCGCGAACTCGTCGGGGCCGGCGCCCGGACCGTGGGCGATGCCGCGGGTCTGCTCACCCCGGCAGCGGATGCGGCGACGGCCGCGGTGTTCGATCCCCGTGGCGCCGACGACATCGACGCCGATGTCGCGTGGGAGGCCGTCGAGCGGTTCGAGGACCAGGTGGCCGCCCAGCTGGGCACCGTTCGCTGGTGGCGGTCGAAGCTCAGTCTTCGGTCGCTTCGCCGCGGTCTCCCCGACTGAGCGGGGTCGCGGGCGGGGCACCGAACGGGCTGGACGTGCCAGCAGTGCCGGTGGACGGATGCGGCGGATGCGTGAGCCGCCGCCCGGTGTCGGGCGGCGATGCCCACGGGAGGGCGACGCGCTCGGGGGCGAAGTACGGTCCGCCGACGCCACGTGACGGCAACGACATCGGGGTGTTGAGCAACAGCGCGCTCACCAGGCCGATCGTGACGAGGCCGGGCCGGATCAGGATGCCCTCGGTAAGGCTCGCCGTCATCGTGGCGGTCCAGAGACCGAGCGCAGCCGGCACGACGGGCGAGCTGTCGCCGGCGAGGATGCGGGCGACGATCCGCACGATGCAGGCGGCGTACGCGGCGAACACGAGCACGACACCGATGATGCCGAACTCGAGCCACTGGTCGAGCAGGCCCTGGTGCGAGCCGATCACGGTCCAGCCGGACGCGTGCCGCAGCTCGGACAGGCCGGGATTGGTGGTCTCCCAGAACCCGCCGGGGCCGTAGCCGGCCCACGGGTGCTCCTGGATCGCCCGCCACGCGTAGCGCCAGATGACGGTGCGGCCGGTGAGGGTGGCGTCCTTGCCGAACAGCCCGAAGATCTGCTCGCGGGCGGAGATCACGACGGCACCCAGGCCGATGGCCAACGCGGTGAGCATGAACGTGCTGCCGCTGCCGCCACGGCGGCGCTCGGCGATGATCTGTCCGCTCAGCCACTGCATGACCGCGATCGCCGCCGCGGCGATGATCGATGTCGAGCTCTGACAGAGCAGCAGCAGCACGACGACGAGCGCCGTGTACCCGGTGCGCAACCATGCGGGCTTCAACGCCGAACGGAGGGCGAAGCCGAGCACGAGCGCCGCTCCGAGGGAGTTCTTCTGGTAGAAGAAGCTGCGCAGGCCGAGGTCGGACAGGCCGACGTCGCTGCGGCCCAACGAGAAGGCATCAGCCGGACGGAACACCGCGTCCGCGAGGACGAGCACGGCCATCACGACCGACGCCTTGGCCAGGAACGACAGCACGCCACGGGCGTCGAAGATGCTCGCCGCGACGTGCACCGAGACGATCAACGCGAGGTTGAGCAGCACCTGGCGGGCGGCCTCGAGCGGATCGCCCTGGGTCCACCCGATCGACATGATCATCCACGCGAGGATCGGGAACAGCCAGATCTCGATGCGGATGTCGCGGATGGGCTTCGTGCCGATGCCCAGCAGTGCGTACCCGAAGATCGTCATCGGGACGAGCGCGATCTGCACGTACCACATGTAGTTGAACTCGATCAGCGCACCGATCGAGCTGAGGAAGATCGACAGGCCGACGAGGAACGGGATCCGGGGGTCGCCGAGCCCGATGCCCGGCTGCTGCGACCGCGCGCCAGCACCAGGCCCGGTGAGCGGCGGCAGCTGCAGCGAGGTCATGGCTGGCGGCGGGGTTCCTGGGTCATCTGCACGTCGGGGGGCGCGACGGCCGGCGTCGCCGACGACCGTGCCCGGCCGGCGGGCGTGCCGACCGGCAGCAGCTCGGCCCGGGAGGCCCGGATCTGGTGGACCACCCCGGCGAGGGCGTCCATGCGCTGACGCTTCATCGGCATGGTCAGCACGACGGCGTCGGCCACCTGGGCGAGCTGCACCGTCGTGGCCGAGTCGAGCAGCGGACCGCCGTCGAAGACGACGACGTGGGCGTGCCGCGACGCGGCCTCCACGACGTCCTGCACGTTCTGGCGGCGCAGCGGCGCACTCGCCGACTTGTCGCCGAGACCGATGACACTGAGACCGGGGATGCCGCTCGGGGTGAACGGGTCGCCGAGGCTCGGCCGGCGCCGCAACCCGGAGGCGTCGGTCTCGTCGGCGTGGTTGAGCAGGGCGGCGATACCGGGACGGCCCGGCGCGAAGAGAGCCGTCACCTCGGGGTGGCGCAGGTCGGCATCGACGAGCAGCACCTGCGAGCCGAGCGCGGCGTACCGGTTGGCCATCGCCGCGGCGAGCGTGGTGGTGCCGGCCGAACGCTCGGACCCGGCCACGACCACCACCAGCGACGCACCGGGACGTGCGCTCGCCTCGGCACGCACGCAGAGGTTGTCGACGAACGGGATGACGTTGGGCGGCAGGCTGCTGAGCGCGGCGCGGCGCGACTTGGCGAGCGCACGGGCTCGCGGGAACTCGCCCACCACGGGTCGGCCGAGCACCTCGCTGGCCTGCGCCGGGTCGAGCACGCGGGGCGACAGGCGACCGAGGAGCACGGCGCCGATGAGGCCGGCGAAGAAGCCGCCGACGGCACCGGCGTACACCAGCAGCGTGGCCGGCGGCTCGGGATCGGCGGGCACCGTGCCCTGCTGCACGATCTGGCTCGTGACGCGGAGCCGCTGGCTGACCTCGAGCTGGGTCTTGCTGCTCAGGATCTGGGAGTACTCGGCCTGCAGGCTCGCCTTGCGGGAGACGAGATCGGGAGCGATCTGATCGAGGGTGGGGATGAAGCCGGCGTCGGGGTTGTTGGCGGCCTGGTCGAGGAAGGGCTCCATGACGGCGTCGATGTCGGCGTCGACGGCGCTGATCTGGGTGTTGAGGTCGGCGAGTTGGGCGTTGAGCCGCTCGATCTCGGGGCCCTGCTGGGCGTCGACGGCGGCGTTGATCCGCTCGAAGTAGAGCTTGAGGTAGGCGTCGGCGATCAGCTTCGACAACTCGGGGTCGGCGGTGGACGTGACCACGCGGACGATGTCGGTTCGGGGCTCGTGGGTGAACACGGTGGCGAACTGCACCTGCCCCGTCGAGATGCCGCCGCCCACCTCGCTCGCCACCTGCTCGGCCAGCGCGGACGAGCGCAACACGCTCAACTCGCCGACCACGTACCGGTCGGGGTCGGAGGTGAAGGTGACGTTGACGCGCGACTCGCTCGGCGGTGTGACCAGCATGATCGCCTCGGACTCGTAGTTGGAGCCGCCCCGGTTCTCGACCGCGAACCCGGCCAACGAACCGAGCAGCGCGCCGAGCACCGGCAGCCACAGGTACCGCCGGATCGCACTGATCACAAAGGAAAGTTCCACGTCGCCCTTTCGCAACAGGTGAGCGGCCCGGGGACGACCGCCACTGCTGGTAGGCGGAGGAGTCTACGCGGTGGTCTCGCTGCGACGACCTCGCGCCACGCGGAGTGAGAACGAATGGGCAATTCGGCCCAGGTTGGGGTCACCCGATCCGGGGGGAGCAGGAGGTGGGGCCCGCTCGCCTCGCGCGACTGCCGGTCAGCTGCCCGCGACCGGGGTCTCCATCCCCGGCTTCCACGTGGTCGACTGGAGGCTGACGACGTTGTAGGGATCGGTGTCGATCTCGTCGAGTTCGAGTTCTCCGTGCAGCACCTGGCGCTTCCACTCCTGGTGCTCGGGCTCCATCGCGTGGAACTCGGGCATCACCTCGGTGGCGAAGAGCTCGAGCGCCTCGCAGATGTGCTCGTGGCGGTTGCGCCCCGCCTGGTTGAGCAGGATCACCTGGTCGACGTTGGACTCGGCGAAGCGGTGCAGCTTCTGTCGGATCGTGGCCGGCGAACCGATCAGCCCGCCGCCCTGGGCCTTCTGCCCGGACGGGCTGGCCTTCCAGGCCTGGTACTCGTCCCACAGGCTGACCGTGCCGGGCACGAGTGGGCCCTTGTCGTTGTAGAAGCGCAGCGCGAACTGGAAGAAGGTGGAGCCGTCGGCGCGGGCCTGCGCCTCCTCGTCGGTCTCGGCACACATGAACTGGCTGACGATCGCGATGTTCGGGTTGGTGGCATACGGGCCGAGCGGGTCGAACCGCTTGGTGAAGGAGTTGTAGTAGGCGTGCACCCAGGCCTGCGCCGCCTCGGCGCTGACGAACTGGAACCCGAGCGCGCCGATGCCGCGGCGGCCGGCCATCTCGATGGTCTCGAGCTGGCTGCACGCCACCCACAGCGGCGGGTGCGGGTACTGGCGCGGCTTGGGGATGACGTTGCGCAGCGGGAAGTCGAAGTACTCGCCGTGGTACTCCCAGCCCTCCTCCCAGAACATCGGCATGAGACAGCGCATCGCGTCCTCCCACACGGCGCGCTTGTCACGGAAGCGTCGGTCGAACGGGTGCAGTTCGGTGACGCTGCTGCCCTCGCCCACGCCCAGCTCCACCCGGCCGTGGCTCAACAGGTCGAGGGTGCTCACCCGTTCGGCGACGCGGGCCGGGTGGTTGGTGGGTAGCTGGACGATGCCGTGGCCGAGCCGGATGTTCGTGGTGCGCTGGCTGGCGGCGGCGAGGAACACCTCCGGCGCCGACGAGTGGCTGTACTCCTCGAGGAAGTGGTGCTCGACCTCCCACGCGTAGTCGTAGCCGAGCTTGTCGGCCAGCTCCACCTGGTCGAGCGCGTGGTTGAGCAGGGTGTACTCGTCGTCTCGCGACCATGGCTTGGGCAACTGCAGCTCGTAGAACACGCCGAACTTCACGATCCGACCCCCATCGGTTCCCGGCCCGATGCGCCGGGCCGTCCACACGTTAGGTCGCGTCGGGTGGCACCAGGACCAGCGGGCGACGGGTCGAGGCGACGGGTCAGCCGCCGGCGGGGGCGAAGTCGGGGCCGAGCACGGGCAGCGGCAGCGAGGCGAGCTGCGGCGGCTCACCGGGGTCGGTGCCGATCGGGTCGAACGAGAGCACGATCACCTGCCGGTGTCCGACACGGTGCTCGCTCGGATCGCCCGAGCCGTCCTCGCCGTCGACCGTCCAGCGGAACACGCCCTCACGGCCGTCGGGACACGTGTCGCCAGTGCGCACGTCGACCCCGTCCCACACCGCGAACCCGTCCTCGTCGACACGCCACCCGCCCTCGGCCAGGAACCGTCCGAGTGTCGCGTCGTCGCCGGTGTCCCGGTCGGGCCCGTCCGCGTTCACGGGGTGGACGTGGACGAGGCCGTCGCCGTGCGAGTGCACACCGGCTTCGAGGGCGGTGGCGGGCGCGTTCGCGAGCCACTCCCCGCACACGTGCACACCCAGCGCCGCGAGCCAGACATCACCCACGTCGGCGCTCGGCCGGTCGAGGTCGGGGCGCGGTTCGCCGCGCAGCACCGCTGCCACCGTGAGCGCTTCCCGCTCGGACAGCAGCGGTCCGAGCGCGGCCTCCTGGGCGAGCGCCGCGTACCCGAACTCGAGCATGCCCCGACCGTCGGCGACGAGCACGTATCGATCGGCGGCCGCTGCTTCGAACGCGTCGCGGACGGTGGCGAACGCATCGGGCGTCACCTGCACCCTGACCACCCACCCGAGATCGCCGCGCGGCTCCGCGACGGCCTCGGTGACCCAGTCGCTCCTCCCGGCATCACCGCCCAGGTCGAGCGGGGCGCCGAGCAGGTGGCATCGCCGACCGTCGAGGCGCATGCCGACGCCGAAGTCCTCGCAGAACCCGACCGTCGTGCTGAGCACCGGCCGGATCTCGACGACGGCCGGATCATCACCGGCAGCGTCCCCTTCCGCCGCGATGTCGGCCGCGGTGTCGGCCGCGGTACCCGCGGTCGCGATCGGTGCGGACGGCTCCGACGACGTGCCCGCGCACGCGGCCAACGTGCCACCGACGAGGAGCACCGCGACGACCGGCACGGCGCGCACCCGGCGCCCCGCCCGAGTGCGACGCGGTTGGCGGACGAGGGTCACGGGAAGCGCGTCGCCATCCAGTCGGCCACCAGCCGCAGTGCCTCGGGGCGGTGCCCCTCGAGGTAGTGCGGCGCACCCTTCAGTTCGACGTAGGTGCGGTCGGCCGCGCCGCTGTTGTCGACGATCTCCTTGGCCTGCCAGAGCCTGATCTCGGTGTCGGCGGTGGGGTGCAGCAGGATCGTCGGCACGGTCACCCTGGGCATCGTGTCGGCGAGCTTGGCGTGGCTCGACAGGCCCGACCATGTGCTGAGCCAACCGCGTGTGGTCATCGTGCGGGCGAGGCCGCCACGGCCGTAGTTGGCGTCGAACGGATCGGGGAACGCGAACAGCGACCCCATCGGACGGTCGTCCGGGTCGATCGACAGGTCGAGATAGGCCGGGTCGGCGAGCGTTCGGTAGATGGTGAGGTACTTCGTGAAGACGGCGCGCCGCCGCTGCTCGCGCCAGCCCGCCGGGTCGGCGGCCTTGTCGATGCCGCGGAGCCGACCTCCTGCCTCGTTCACCTCGGCGATGCTCGCCTTCGCGATCGCATCGATGCGGGCCACGCGGGCGATCTGCGCCTCGCGGTAGCGAGCGACCCAGGCCGGGTCGTACTCGCACGGCTCGGGCCACGGACGCCATCCGTTGTCGGGGTGGTACATGTCGAGCTCGGGCACCGTGCTGAACGGGTCGTTCTCGTCGGCGACGCTCGGGTCGATCACCTGGTTCATGAACACGCCCTCGCCTGGATGCGCGGCCATGCCGATCCACCCGTCGCCGATGCCGAGCTCTGCGTTGGCGAGCGCCATCAGGCTGCCGCCGCCGGAGTTGCCGAGCAGCACCACGGCCTCGGCGCCGCGCCGCTTCATCTCCTCGTACACCGTGTTGACGTCGACGATGCAGCTCTCGTGGAGGCAGTCGGTGTCGTTGTTCATGTAGCGCGTGCCGAAGCCGAGCACCGCGTAGCCGGCGGCCGCGAGCAACGGGCAGGCGTAGTGCACCGAGAAGTCACCGCGGGGGTGGCTCAGGATCACCGCCGTCTTCCACGGCGTGCCGCGCGGCGGCGTCCAGAGGATGCCGCGCACCAGGGCACCGTCGGGGCTCACCAGGCGGATGCTCTCGCGCTGGATCTCGACCCCCGGATCGTCCTGCGGCAGCGGCCAGTAGTTGAGGCCGAACGGGCGCTTGCCGCCGAGGTGCGGGTCGAGCTGGACATCGAGATCCTGCATGAGCGGCACCCTACTTTTGGCACGGCGGCCGGGTCGACCCTGGCGTCCCCTGTCGCACTCTGTCCTACTGTGGTGGCGGCTGCGCCGTTCCCGAACCGGCGGGCCGGGAAGGGCGCATGGAACTCCGTGTGGTGCGATCGACCGATCGCTTCGACGAGGCCTGCCGGTTCTACGGCGAGGTGCTCGGGTGGCCCGTCACCAAGGAATGGACCGACGGGGGCCGGGGCCGCATCTTCGGTCACGGTGAGAGCGCTCGGATCGAGCTGATGGAGACCGACGGCGAGCCCGACCCGGTGTCCGGAGTGTTCCTCTCGGCCGAGGTCGACGACCTCGAGGCGATGATCGCCCGGCTGCGCGCCGGCGGGGTGCCGCTCGTGCAGGAGCCGGCCGTGCAGCCGTGGGGGCACCGCAACCTCGCGGTGATCGATCCGACCGGCATCCGTCTCGTGCTGTTCCAGGTGCTCTGACCCGACCCGCGACCCTCGACCCTCGGCCCTCGATCAGTCGGGGCGTCGGGTGAGCACGGCGGTGAGCTCGATCGTCTCGCCCGCGCGCACGACGCCGAGGACGACCGAGGTGCCGGGCGCCAGGTCGCGCACGGTCGCGATCAGGTCGTCGGCGCCGAGCACGTCGACGCCGTTCGCTGTCACGACCACGTCGCCGTCGACGAGGCCGGCCTGCTCGGCCGCCGAGCCGAGCTCGACCTGGGTGACCACCGCGCCGCGCCCGCCGTCGTGGCGCCCCTCGAGGCCCACGCCGAGGTAGCCCTGCTCGAGAGCATCTCCGGCCGCGGCGCGTCGCAGGGCGTCGAGTTCGGGGAGCAGTTCGGCGACGCCGATCGCGAAGCCCACGCTGTTGGCGGCGGTGTCGACATCGCCGTAGGCGACCGCCGTGTTGATGCCGACCACGCGTCCGAATGCGTCGATGAGCGGCCCGCCGGAGTTGCCCGAGGAGATCGCCGCATCGGTCTGGATCAGGCCGTTGAGCGCGCCGGCGCGGGTGGACAGCGTGCGATCGAGGGCGCTCACGACGCCACGTGTGACGCTCGGGTCGCCGTCGAGGTCGAGCGCGTAGCCGATGGCGACGACCTCATCGCCCACGCGGACGTCGCCGGGGTCGGCGAAGGTCGCGGCAGCGAGGTCGGAGGCATCGATCCGGACGAGCGCGAGGTCGTTCGACGCGTCGACCGCGACGACTGCTCCGACGCGCGGTTCGCTCTCGCCGGGCAACCGCACGTTGACGGTGTCGGCGTCGGCCACCACATGGGCGTTGGTGACGATCTCGCCGTCGGAGGTGACGATCAGGCCGGTGCCGGCCGACTCGCCGAGCTCGCCGTCGACGCCGATCACCCGCTGGATGGCCACCACGCTGATGCCGACCTCGTCGGCGACGGCGGCGACGTCGATCGGGCCCGGTTCGTCGGTGCGGGGCGCGGCGACGGCGATGCCGCGCGTGGAGGCTCGACGGGGAGGTTCGGCGCGTCGGTCGGCGATCTCGCTGCCCATCAACGCGCCGAGCAGCCCGGCGATCCATGCCGCGACGGTGAGCCCGAGGGCGAGGGTGAACAGCACGCGCCGGGTCGGCCGGTCGCGGCGGTGCCGGTCGCGACGGTCACGGCGGTCGCGGCGACGGTTCGGAGTCGGCGCGCCGAGCCCGATCGACGCCGGCATGAGGTGGTCGGTGACCCGGATCGTGCCCTCGATCGCCGTGGGCTTGACGGCGGCGGGCTTGAGGTCGGCGGGCTTGAGGTCGGCGGGTCGGACGTCGGTCGGCCGGGCAGCAGTCGCGTGCAGGTCGGGCGGCGGGAAGGTCGACGGGCGCGGCGGGGTCGCGTCGGGCGCGCCGGCGGGGCCGGGGACGAGGGGGTCCGTCGTGTCGATGCACCCTTGCTATCGGTGTTCACGTGCGGGTTCAAGCCGCGGGACACGGATGGTCCGAACGACCCGGTGCTGGGCCTCGACGCCGGTGCCTGCCCGGTGCCAGCCGGGTGCCGAAAACGACGGAAGGGGACGGCCGAAGCCGTCCCCTCCCGGAGTGTGGTTCCTGATCGTGCTCGATCGGGCCGATCAGGCGAGCGTCAGCTCGACTGGATCTTGATCTCGATGTCGACGCCGGCGGGCAGCTCGATGCGCTGCAGGCTGTCGATGGTCTTCGCGTTCGGATCGACGATGTCGATCAGCCGCTTGTGGACGCGCATCTCGAAGTGCTCGCGGGAGTCCTTGTCGATGTGCGGGCCGCGGATGACCGTGTAGCGGTGCTTGTCGGTCGGCAGCGGGATCGGGCCGCGGATGGTCGCGTTGGTACGGGTGACCGTCTCGACGATCTTGCGGGTCGACTGATCGATGATCTCGTGGTCGAACGCCTTGAGGCGGATGCGGATGCTGGACTGGGCCATGTGACTGTGTCTCCTACGTCGTCCGTCAGATCACTTCGTGATCTTGGTGACGCGGCCGGCGCCCACGGTACGGCCACCCTCGCGGATCGCGAAGCGCAGGCCCTCATCCATCGCGATCGGCTTGCCCAACTCGACCGTGATCGCCACGTTGTCACCAGGCATGACCATCTC